>CAKSBI010000005.1 GCA_934437985.1 uncultured Lachnospiraceae bacterium | reverse complement strand
CTGGCTTATATTTGCGGCAGCAGGCCTGATTCCGCTGCTTGTACAGCTTATTGCATCATCAAGCGGACTTGCTGCGTATGACTGGTTCTCATCGAAGGACATGGAATATGATTTTTTCCTAAAATGTAAAATGATCGGAATAATAGTTATTGCATGTGCCATGCTTGTGATAATTGCTACAAGGCTTTATTCAAAAAGCAGTATATATATGCCATATTTTAAAGATAACAGGTTAATATGCATATGTGCGGCTGTTTATATTGCGGCAGCTTTTCTGTCATCAGTCCTTGCCGATGACGTACATGGGGCATTTGCCGGCATGTATGCACAGCATGAACCATTTCCGGTTCTCGCGGGATATATGGTCTTCCTAATATTTGTGTACATATTTATAACAAGCGATGATGCGGTTATAAGCATCCTTAAGCTGTTCATGTGGGGAGTTGCGGTTATATCGTTTCTGGGTGTACTCCAGTTTCTGGCATGTGATTTTTTCACTACATACGCAGGAAAATCACTTATAACAATGTTTAGCGATATAAGCGCAGAGAGTATTTCACTTTCATTTGATCCGGGCAGGGTATATATGACATTGTATAATCCTAATTATGTTGGGTCATATGTGGCGCTTGTGCTTCCTGTTATGATTGCGGGGATATATGTAATGGATCATATGTGGCAGAAGGCAGTTATGGGTATCAACGCGGTGATGCTTATTGTGTGCCTTATCGGTTCTGCATCAACTACCGGTATGACAGCAGTTGCAGTTTGTTTTATACTTACATGTGCATTATGCATTCCGCTTATGAAAAGGTTCGGAAAGTATATAGGAATAATGCTGGGAGCTGCTGTTGTATGCATGGTGGCCGTGGTGTCGGTTAACCATGATAAGATTAATGAGGCGCTTGACAAATACCGTCTGACGGAGGATACAAGAATCCTTACTTCAATGCAGGTTCATGATGATGGTGTAGAGCTTGGGTATAAAGATACAACAATATATGTCAGCTGCAATGTTTCGGATGGGGGGCAGATGTTACTTGATGTAAGCGATGCAGATCATAATAAGCTTACATTTGCATACGACCAGGCATCAGATACGATAGTATCAGGAGACGAATTTTATAAGGATATATACTTTAGCGGTGCCAGGATAAGTGATGGAAGTATTGGTTTTAATGTGATATGTGGAGGTACATATACATTTGTTAAGGATGATGACGGCAGTTATTATTATTACAATGTCTATGGCAAGAAGACAAAGGACATTGTGAATTCAAAAAGCATAGGATTTAAGGGGCATGAATCATTTGCATCAAACAGAGGTTTTATATGGTCAAGGTCAATACCTCTTTTGTTCAAAAATATAATATATGGATGCGGACCGGATAATTTTGTGTATGAATATCCTAATAATGATTATGTTGCAATGCATAACAATACATACAGTACACAGGTTGTAACAAGGCCGCACAACATGTATCTGCAGACGGGTGTCCAGACGGGAGTGTTGTCCCTTATTGCAATACTGGTCTTATATGGTGCATATTTTGTGCAGAGTGTAAGACTGTTATACGGAAAAAAGGACATTGGCACTGCGTATATTTTGTCATTGGCAATACTTGTGGGAAGCTTTGGTTATATGGTATGCGGCGTTGCCAATGATTCTACAGTGTGTGTAGCACCGGTATTCTGGATACTGCTTGGACTTGGCATGGCATGCAACCATATCCTGAAGGGGAAGTGTGCGCAGGGTAAGTAGCTTCCGGCTGATTTTGCTGCATGTATAGGAAAACACGGAACCCTGACAGGAATAACATTGTTATGGCTGGCATAAAATGAACTGAAATGATATAATAAAAGAAGAGGCTATTATGCAGGGTCGACAGATTGAAATACTAAGGGCAGCAATTCCATATACGGAGCCAAGGCTTCGTAAGCCAATGCAGATAGTGATACAGGCAGAGGAGCTGGCAGCATATATTAATGACAATGAAAGCGAGGCTGATCTGCAGGCCTGCGATATGGACAGTGTCGGAGATGTTGAGGGAATGATGGAGAGCATCAGGGAGCATTGTAATGCGGCTGAACGTGAGACGGTAGACCTGATTCTCAATTTTATCAGGGTTCAGCGGATGTATCAGATGTACAGAAGGTATAAGAGCAGCAGTAGCAGTGGAATGATGGAGTTTCTGGCCTCACAGCTTACTCCTGAGCAGCGTAAGACCTTTGACCAGATGTCAGCGGTTATGAACGTGGATCAGGGGGTGATATAATGGGTATGGAATCAGTAAGGAATCATCCTGTATGGCGTAATATGAGTTCTGTTAAGCGTCAGGTAATGGAGGATGTCATAGTACAGGGAAAAGGAAGGAAGCTGTCTGATTCCGCAGGAATTATAATGGCCGCAATGAACAGACTGAACCAGGCGGGAGAGACATTCACAAAGGAAGAGACAGAGATTCTTACTGAAGAGCTGATGAAAGGAATGTCCTCTGCTGAAAGGGCAAGGCTTGAACTTGTTAAGAATATGATTAATAATAGATAATATAGTATTTATTATGGATAATATAATTAAAGTAATACAAGAGGAGACAATAAAATGGCAGAAGAAAAAAAGACATTGTACAGCGGAATGCAGGCAACAGGTAAGCTTACACTTGGTAATTATCTGGGGGCACTGCGTAACTGGATTACACTCAATGAAGAATATGAGTGCTTTTTCGGGGTTATGGATCTTCATTCAATTACAGTAAGGCAGGAGCCGGCAGAGTTCAGACAGAGAGCCAGGGATCTGTTCGCACTGTACGTTGCGGCAGGACTTGACCCTGAAAAGAACTGCATATATTTCCAGTCTCATGTATCATCACATGCGGAGCTGAGCTGGATACTTAACTGCTTCACATATATGGGTGAGCTTAACAGAATGACACAGTTTAAGGACAAAGCGGCAAGACATGCAGATAATATCAATGCAGGTCTGTATACTTATCCTGTGCTTATGGCTGCAGATATTCTTTTGTATCAGGCAGATGTAGTACCGGTTGGCAGGGATCAGCTTCAGCATCTTGAGATAACGCGTGACATAGCGCAGAGATTTAATTCAATATACGGTGATGTATTCACAATTCCTGAAGCATATACCGGTAAGATTGGGGCAAGGGTTATGAGTCTTCAGGACCCTTCTAAGAAGATGTCAAAGTCGGATGAGAATCCTAATGCAAGCATATATCTTATGGATGACGGTAATGTTATCCGTAAGAAGTTTAAGCGCGCTGTGACTGATTCTGATGCAGAGGTTCGGTATGATGTAGGGAACAAGCCCGGAATCTCTAATCTTATCGATATATATTGTGCAACGACAGGTAAGAGTGTTGCAGATGTTGAAAAGGAATTTGCAGGTGTGGGATACGGTGACTTTAAGGGCGCAGTCGGTGATTCGGTTGCCGACCTGCTCACACCTCTTCAGGATAGATTTGCTGAGCTTAAGAAGGATAAGGAGTATCTTGACCGTGTAATTAAGGCAAATGATGAGAAAGCCTTTTATACTTCGCAGAAGACCTTGAGGAAGGTTAAGAAGAAGGTTGGATTTACAGAGATAACAAGATAGAAGCTCTAAGATGAAGACGTGTAGGGAGATACCGGATGTTTAATCAATTTTTTGGGGGATACCTTTGGATTATATGCGACAAAACTCAGTGGGGATGGTATTAATGTGGACATGCTTCCTCCTGAGGGTGTTTCAGATGGTGAATGTATTGCTGACGTGACTGATATATAAGATGTTTGATGCAATTAAGCTTGGGGCAGTTGATTTTATCCAGAAACCATTCGAGGCAGAGCAGATAGTTTCTATTATTGAAAAAGTGTGTTCAGAAAATAATCATTAATTCTTTGGAGGTGCCTTATGGCAGGATCTACATATGGAGAGATATTCAGGATAACAACCTGGGGAGAATCGCATGGAACCGGTCTTGGTGTTGTTGTTGACGGCTGTCCGGCAGGGATTGCAGTTGATGAAGACAGCATACAGGAATACATGGACAGGAGAAGACCGGGAGGGATCAGGTTCTCTACACCGAGAAAAGAAGCAGATAAGGTTCATATCTTATCGGGAGTATTTGAGGGCAGGACAACAGGAACACCGATATCAATGGTTGTGTATAATGAGAATCAGAGGTCGGGGGATTATTCTGAGATAGCATCCTATTACAGACCGGGGCATGCTGACTATACATTTGATGCAAAATATGGTTTCAGGGATTACAGGGGTGGAGGACGTTCATCCGGACGTGAGACGCTTGGCCGTGTTGCAGCAGGCTCTATAGCAAGGCTTATGCTCCGTGAGCTTGGGATAACCGTAACTGCTTATACAAAAAGTATCGGGCCGGTTGAGATTGATTACAGCCGCAGCAACGAGGCTGATATCCTTACGAGCCCGGTGTATATGCCGGATATGACGGCATCCGGAGAGGCAGCGGCATATCTTGAGGAACAGATGAAAAAAAAGGATTCTGCCGGCGGTGTTGTAGAATGTATAGTCCGTGGGCTTCCGGCAGGAATTGGAGATCCCGTATTCGATAAGCTTGATGCCAATATTGCCAAGGCTGTTATGTCGATTGGCGCAGTTAAAGGTGTTGAGATAGGTGACGGATTTGCAGCTGCGATGCTTTCGGGTTCGACTGATAATGACGGATTTGAATATAAGGATGGAAGAATACATAAGCTTACTAATCATTCGGGCGGAGTGCTTGGGGGAATAAGTGATGGCAGCGAACTGGTGTTCAGGGCTGCATTTAAGCCTACCCCTTCAATTGCATGCACCCAGCGTACTGTTAACAGATCAGGTGATAATATTGATATAGAGATTAAGGGACGCCATGACCCTGTAATTGTTCCGAGGGCAGTAGTTGTAGTTGAGGCAATGGCTTCAGTAACAATTGCGGACATGCTTCTTAAAGGAATGTCGGCTGCAATGGATGGCGTTAAGAGGTATTATCGAAGATAATCTGCCGCTTTTGTTCCCCATGAAGGCAGAGGACAGTAAAAATGCAGACCTGCCTGTACCCGGCAGCTGTATGCGGGTTCGATACCCCGGGTGTGGAATATTTGGCTGTGACAAACTGTCCTGGTTGTACATATATTATAGTAAGTCTTAATTACCTGCCGGGAGGGGTTGGTATTATGAGGAATTACCGTGGATATAACAGACAGGGTGAGGTTGACAGACATTACAGATATTCACAAAAAGAAAACAAAAGCATAAATTATGGAAATAATGGTATAAATGGAAATAATGGCAGAAGTAAAGTTGTAATTGATGAAAGCACTATATATGAGATAGACATGGACTGTTACGAATGTCTTCATAAGAAGGACAACTGAGATGATTAAAATATCAGTTCATGCGGACATGATGGACTGCTGAAAAAACCGGAGCAGGTGGAAACACCTGACTCCGGTTTTGCATAGCCATACATACTGCACATATGTATGGCGCACCTGTGGGTGGAGCTGATTAGAAGTTACAGCCGCAGCAGCATGAGAGAAGGATAATGATCCAGATAATATTGCTGCATCCTGAATTACCACCGCATCCGCCATCATTAAAACAGAATCCATTACCACCGCATCCGCCACAGCAGAGGAGCAGAAGTATAATCCAGATACAACTGTTATTGCTGTCTCCACATGAACATCCACCACCACAGTTTGTTGCTGCTAAATCACTCATTTATAATTCCTCCTGGAATAATGTCTTTACACAATCATCATATGAGGTGCAGCATGTCATAGTTACAGCATAATAAAAAAATTTTTAATATAAGGCCATTTTTTTAAAAATACTTGACAACTCACTATTCATTGTTATGATTAAAGTTGAGGTATCAGGTAAGTTAAACATATTAAATATATTACAAAGAAGAAAGGATAATATTATCATGGAAAAAACTAAGCTTCTTTATGAAGGAAAAGCAAAAAAGGTATGGGAGACAGAGGATCGGGATGTGCTTATCGTTGATTACAAGGATGATGCAACAGCATTTAACGGCGAGAAGAAGGGCACTATTGTTGGTAAGGGCGTTATTAATAACCGTATGACTAACTATATGTTCAAGAAGCTGGAGGAGGCAGGCATTCCTACACATTACATTGAGGAGCTTAGTGACAGGGAGACAGCTGTTAAGAGGGTTGAGATAGTTGCCCTTGAGGTAATTGTAAGAAATGTTGCTGCAGGAAGCTTTTCAAAGAGACTTGGAATTGAAGAGGGAACCCCGCTCAAGGCTCCGACACTTGAATTCAGCTATAAGGATGATGCGCTGGGAGATCCGCTTATTAACGATTATTTTGCAATTGCGCTTGGGGTTGCAACCCGTGAAGAGATTGATAAGATTACTGAGTATGTATTCAAGATCAATGATTTCATGCGTGAATTCTTCAAGGAGTGTGGAATTGAACTTATTGATTTCAAGGTAGAATTCGGAAGATATAAGGGACAGATAATCCTTGCAGATGAGATTTCACCTGATACATGCCGTTTCTGGGACATCAACACAAGAGAAAAGCTTGATAAGGACCGTTTCCGCCGTGATATGGGTGGCGTTGAAGATGCTTATAAAGAAGTATCTAAGAGAATTGGCTTATTTGATTAATTAAGGCTGTTGGCCACAGCTGTTGCGAATATACACAGATATACGGAGGATTATAATGGGAACAGAATTCTATACAAGCCCGCTTTCAGAAAGATATGCCAGCAAGGAGATGCAGTCGGTATTCTCACCTGATACTAAGTTCAGGACATGGAGAAAGCTGTGGATTGCGCTTGCTGAGGCAGAAAATGAGCTTGGTCTTCTTGGCGAGGATGGAACACTTGCGGTTAAGACTGAGCAGATTGAAGAGCTTAAGGCTCATGCTGAAGATATTAATTATGAAGATGCAAAAGCAAGAGAGAAGCTTGTAAGGCATGACGTTATGTCACATGTATATGCATATGGGCTTCAGTGCCCTAATGCAAAGGGAATTATTCATCTTGGGGCTACATCATGTTATGTAGGTGACAATACAGATATAATTGTTATGAAAAAGGCACTTGATATTATTAAGCGTAAGCTTGTTAATGTTATAGACAAGCTTTCTGCTTTCGCAATGGAATACAGGGAGCTTCCTACACTTGCATTTACACATTTTCAGCCGGCACAGCCGACAACAGTGGGTAAGAGGGTAACGCTCTGGATGCAGGAGTTCCTTATGGATATAGAGGATCTTGATTATGTAGCAGATTCACTTAAGCTTCTTGGTTCAAAAGGAACTACGGGAACACAGGCAAGCTTTATGGAGCTCTTCGGCGGTGACCAGGATAAGGTTAAGGAGCTTGATAAGCTTATCGCACAGAAGATGGGATTTGACGGATGCTATCCTGTATCAGGCCAGACATATTCAAGAAAGGTTGATACAAGGGTATGCAATGTCCTTGCAGGAATCGCTGCAAGTGCGCATAAGATGTCTAATGATATCAGACTTCTCCAGCACCTTAAGGAGGTTGAGGAACCATTTGAGAAGAACCAGATTGGTTCCTCAGCGATGGCTTATAAGCGTAATCCTATGAGAAGTGAAAGAATTGCTTCACTTTCAAGATATGTAATGATAGATGCACTTAATCCTGCTATTACATCAGCTACACAGTGGTTTGAGAGAACGCTTGACGATTCTGCCAATAAGAGAATCAGTGTTGCAGAGGCATTTCTTGCCACGGATGGTGTGCTTGACCTGTGTATGAATGTTGTTGACGGACTTGTAGTACATGAGAAGGTTATTACCAGACATCTTATGGCTGAGCTTCCGTTTATGGCAACAGAGAATATTATGATGGATGCCGTTAAGGCAGGAGGGGACAGGCAGGAGCTCCATGAGGAGATCCGTACATTGTCGATGCAGGCAGGCATTAACGTTAAGGAGAAGGGTCTTGACAATAACCTTCTTGAGCTTATTGCCGAAGATGATAAGTTCCCTGTAACACTTGAAGAGTTAAAGGCTGCAATGGAACCATCTAAGTATGTGGGCCGTGCACCTTACCAGGTGGTTGAGTTTATCAATGACTGTGTCAGACCGATACTTGATGCTAATAAAGACCTGCTTGGCATGCAGGCAGAGATCAACGTCTGATCACAGCTGCAAAGTAATGTAAATGTACTTGCTTTGCAGGCTGTTCATGTAGTATAATATTAGCTCGTGAGTTGTCACAGAACAAATTTGAGATAAGAGATGGAGGAATTGGTATGGTAACAGCAGTTGTAGGCGCTAACTGGGGTGATGAAGGTAAAGGTAAGATTACTGACATGCTTGGCAAGGATTCTGATATTATAGTACGTTTCCAGGGCGGAAGTAATGCAGGACATACTATTGTTAACGATTATGGTAAGTTTGCATTGCATATTCTTCCTTCTGGTGTATTTTACAGTCATACAACAAGTATTATCGGTAACGGAGTTGCCCTCAATATACCTGATCTGTTCAATGAGATCAAAGGAATTGTGGACAGGGGTGTTCCGATGCCTAAGATCCTTGTGTCAGACAGGGCGCAGATTGTAATGCCATATCACAAGCTTTTTGACCAGTATGAGGAAGAGAGGCTTGCCGGAAGGTCATATGGCTCTACCAAGTCGGGAATTGCTCCATTTTATTCAGATAAATACGCTAAGATTGGTTTTCAGGTATCAGAGCTTTTTGCAGATGATGAGACACTTAAGGCGAAGATCAGGCAGGTATGTGATGTAAAGAATGTATTGCTTGAGAATCTTTACCATAAGCCTCTGCTTGATGAAGGGGATATCCTCAATACACTCCATGAGTACCGTGATATGGTCAGTCCATATGTATGTGATGTATCGGTATTTCTTCATGACGCGCTGAAGGATGGTAAGAGAATTCTACTTGAGGGTCAGCTTGGTTCGCTTAAGGATCCTGATCATGGAATATATCCTATGGTTACATCATCAAGTACACTTGCTGCTTATGGTGCTATCGGAGCCGGCATACCACCTTACGAGATTAACAGGATAGTTACTGTCGTAAAGGCATATTCAAGTGCAGTTGGAGCCGGAGAATTTGTCAGCGAGATATTCGGTGAGGAAGCGGATGAGCTTAGAAGACGTGGTGGAGACGGTGGAGAATTTGGTGCAACAACCGGACGCCCAAGACGTATGGGATGGTTTGATGCAGTTGCCAGCAGATACGGATGCCGTATCCAGGGGACAACAGACGTAGCCCTTACTGTACTTGACGTTCTTGGTTATCTTGATGAGCTTCCTATATGTGTGGGATATGAGATAGACGGCAAGGTTACTAAGGACTTCCCAACAACAACAAGGCTTGCAAAGGCTAAGCCTGTATATGAGGTACTTCCGGGCTGGAAGACAGATATCAGAGGCATTAAGAAGTACGAAGAGCTTCCGGAGAAATGCAGAAAGTACATCGAGTTCATTGAGAAAGAGCTTGGAGTAAGAATCTCAATGGTATCAAATGGCCCTAAGCGTGAGGATATTATATACAGATAATATACTGTAAATATTTTGCATGAATTCTGCCGGGTATTCGTATATCGGTGCAGGTTTCACAGAATAGTATATATGAAAAGCAGCTGCCGGATTATTGGCAGCTGTTTTTTGTGGCAATTAAGTACCGGATGGTTAGGGGACAGGAATACATGGTGAAGACATCTGTCGCAGCCTCTTGTGTTATAGCCATAATAAGTGTTATAATAATTTTAATAATACACATATGGATGGTTAGCTATGAATGAAAAAGTTATACAGTTCTCGAGAGGGAATTTTGAGGCTGCAAAAGCCGGACTTAAGATGTCTGATGCGAGCCTGTTGTTTCAGGTAGAGGAAGGACAGATATTTAAGGGAAGCTTTTATATTGGCAATGATATGGATGTGCTGATGCAGGGCATCCTTTATTCGGACTGTCCATATCTGACGCTTGCAAGAGAAGATCTTAATGACAGGGAATTATCCATTGAGTATACATTTGATGCAACCGGGCTGATGGCCGGGGAGACAGTTAACTGTAACATTCATGTTATTACTAATTGTGGCGAAACATGTATTCCGGTGACTGCTTCAATAGACATTCCTGCTGTTATGTATGATGGAGGAAGAATTAAGGATCTGACCGGGTTTGCGGGACTTGCCAGGGAGTTTCCGGCTGCTGCGGTAAGTATATTTAAGTCACATGATTTTGAGAGAGTATTTCTGTACAGGGATACAGATAACCAGATACTTTATAATACTTTGCTTAAAAGCTCTGAACCAATATGTGCAATGGAAGAATTCCTGGTTGCCAAAAGGAAGAAGAACCGTGTTGCAATAAGTATTGATAAGAATAATTATTCGTATGACAATTGCTTTGCCGTGATAAGCGATAAGGTGACGGTTACAAAAAATACATGGGGAAGTGTTGAGCTTGTCATCAGAAGTGATTCGGATTTTATTGTACCGGTGCATAAGAGAATGTGGACAGACCAGTTTACCGGTGACAGTGCTTCATTAGAATTCAGGATAGATCCGGCATGTATGCGTGATGGAATTAATACAGGCAGGATATATATCAGTTCAGTACATCAGTCGCTGGAGATTAATATTACGGCGAAAAAGCATACGCATAATGCTGATACTTATTTTCTGCGCAAGAAGTATTATCTTGGTCTGATGCGTCTGTTTATAGAATTTCATAACGGAAAAGTGTCTGCTCCGGAATTCCGTGCGCGCATGGATGAATTATTAACCTGTTACCGGGATGTTAATGAAGAATCCCGTGATATGTGTGAGGCGTATGTGGCGGTTGTTACATCATCAAATGAAATGGATGAGTATGTTGCTGCCATGAGACAGCGTATGGCTCCTGATGCAGACGATGATACCAATATTGTAATACAGTATTGTATTTACTTATACATTCAGGCTATGGAGTGCATTGTAAAGGGAAAAGCACAGGAGGCAGCCGGCATTGTTGAAAAGATTAAGAATATATACAGTGAATTTGCTGATCACTGGTTTATTTTTGTGCTGATACTGAAGCTTGACCGGGGATATGGCAGGAGCCACAAAGCATTTGCCAGGATGGTTGAATATATAAAGAAGGGTTGTACAAGCCCCCTTTTATACAGCGAATTCTGTGACAGATTAAAGGAGAATGCAGATCTTATCCATGAATGGGATGACTGCATGGTATTGCCGCTTTCATGGGGGGCTGGGAGAGGATATATAACGGAGGATATGGCAGTTGCATATGCCTACCACCTTAGCCGTCTGAGGAATTTTAACAAAAGTTCGTATAGAAGCCTTAAGATATTGTATGACAAATATGGCAACAGGGAGCTGTTACAGGTAATATGCGGTATGCTCATTAAAGGCGGAATGGAAAATGAAGATGCGCTGGAATGGTATGCTAAAGGTGTAAATGCACAGTTAAGGCTCACACAGCTGTATGAGTATTATATGCGTGCGCTTCCTGATAGTGATGAAAGGATAATTCCGCACCAGGTGCTGATGTATTTTGCACTTGATAACAGGCTGTCTGACAGGGAAAAGGCAAAGCTGTTTGCAGCGGTGATACGTGGCAAAAATGTAGATGAAGCGGCATATAAGGCATACTCAATTGCAATACCGAATTTTGCACGTACACAGCTTTTGGCAGGAAGGATTGACAGTAATCTTGCAGTGATATATGAAGACAGTCTCAGGCTTACATCAATTGATGAGGTTGTTGCAGAAGCACTGCCGGGAGTTATGTTCAGAAGAGAGATAATATGCAGCAATCCATCAATGAAGTCGGTATGCATTGTCCATAAGGAGATTGAGAATGAGCAGATCGTGCCGATAGTGAATGGCAGGGCCTATGTTGACATATATACTGCGGATGCATATATATATGTTGTTGACGGCAAAGGAAACAGGTATTACCAGACAGAGGATTATACAGTAAGGAAGCTTCTGCATATGGATTCATATGCAGACAAATGTGCGGAATATTCTATAGAGGATGATGGCCTGCTGTTACACATGTATTCAAGGTGCCTGAAGGACTACCGCAACAATGAAGCACTTATAACCATCAGGCGTATGGCACATAAGCGGCTTCAGCTGCGTAATCATTTCAGAAAGAACAATATGTCCGCACTGATCTATTACTATTATGAGCATGCTGACGGAGAACGTCTTGATGAGATGCTTGATATCATTAAGCTTGAGGAAAGTGACAGAGATACCCGGAGCAAATGGATCGAGCTGTATATAGTGAGAGGTAAGTATATTCAGGCACTTGCCGCACTGAACAGATATGGCTCCGGGGGCGTTGATGAAAAAAAGCTTGGCAAGCTGTGCGAAGAACTGGTTATGTGTGCTCCGGAAAAGCTGGCCGACTGTGGATCATCAATTGAGGAAACGCTCGTTAGCGCATCATATGAATTTTTTGCACGTGGTGGATACAGCAGGGATATTGTAAGCTATCTGGTCAGCCGGTACAATGGGGCGAGCGCCGATATGCTTGAGATATGGAATGTGGCCCATGGCCTTCAGATAGATACGCCGGAGTATAATGAGAGGCTTATGGAAAGGCTGTTAATGGTTGAGGCCAATATAAAAGAGGGCATACCGGTATTAGAGGCTTACATGGAGTCCGGCAGGGATGATACGTATAAGAAGGCATATATATCGTACATAATGTACATGTATCTGCGAAATGAGGGAATAACCGTCACAGATATTACCGATCATATGTGGACGTTCATTAAGAACAAACTGATGTACGAGTATAACAGGACATGTCTGCTTGGGAGACTTAAATATCTTGGACAGACGGAGGATATCGGTGAGAATGACAGGATGTTTTGTGAGGTCAATCTGTCAAAGCTGTATAAGAGCGGAATCATTATGGACTTTTATAAAGAGCTTGAGCGGAAGCTTCATACCTGCATTGCAACTGCAGACCGGGAAATGGTACAATGTAATGCGAGACCGGGAATCAGAATGAAGCTGTGCTGTATGTTTGATAATGGTGTAGTACAGGTGATGAAAGTGCCGGAGGTTCATTATGGTATATATGCGGCGGAGCTGGTGTTATTCTATGGGGAACACGTTAAGTATGAATTCTACGAAGAAAAAAACGGAAAAAGGATTACGTATGAGAGCGGAGCACTGCGGCATGATATTAATTCTGATGGTACGGATGGACGACTTGGAATGATTAACGATATGATCAGGTCACTTGAGGATAAGGACTATAGTGCTTTATCTGACAAGATGTGCGCATATATAGAGAATGAACAGACATCAAAGGATCTGTTTGTGGTACTATAAGATTACCGGGATAAGAATGAAATGTTAAGGCAGTAATGTCTGGGGAGGCAGTTATGGGAGAAAAAGCTTTGTTCGTCGGGCTTGATTTTGGCAATAAGGAATCAAGGCTTTGTTATTATGATGAGCAGAAGTACGAGGTTATATGTGTTAATAATTCTGCAATCCCAACCATTCTTGGAGTTAAGGACACCGGGGAATGGCTGTTTGGCAATGAAGCTGCAGAGGCACAAAAAGCAGGAAGATGTGAACTGATAGAGGATGGTGTAAGCTGTATATGTGGGAACCGCCCCATAATGGCAGGGGATAAAGAGGTAAAACCGGTATTTTACATTGCTACTTACATGCGGAAGCTGCTGTCACTTCTCCATGAATATGAGCCTGATAAAGGAATACGCAAGCTTGTCGTAACAACATACTATTCGGACAGGCATTTGACAGATTATATATATATTGCACTTGAAAGCATAGGGATAAAACGTAACAGAGTGGCATTTATGAATTACCGCCAGAGCTTTTTACACTATGTAATGAGCCAGGGGAGGGAGTTCTGGATCAATGATGTAGGAATGTTTGATTTTGGATATAATGGATTCAGATATCTCCAGATGACTATGGACAGAAGAAAGTCGCCATATATAGTTGGAGTTAGGGAAAAGGATTACTCAGATACAATTAACATGTCAATGTTAGATGGCGGAAATGAAAGACTCGAATATGAGTTCGATAGTATAACACAGAGCGCCATTCATAAGCAGATATTGTCAACCCTGTATATGATAGGTCCGGGCTTTGAAAATGGATGGGCTGATAATATAATGAAGAAGCTCTGCTCCGGCAGGAGGGTTTTCAAGGGAGAAAAGCTGTATGCAGATGGAGCATGCCAGGCGGCAAGGCATCTTGAGGGCGAAGGTAATGTAGAACCATTTGTATATATAGATGAGAATATGATAGCGTCACACATTACGGCGAGGATATATGTTAATGCGGCTAATCAGGAATTAATAATCGCTAAGGCCGGAACTGCATGGTATGAGATAGATAATTCAGTTGACATAATTCCGGATGGGGAATTTGAGATGGCGCTTAATATTACTAATGTTATTACGCGCGAGAATTCAAAGCACCTGATCTCATTAAAAGACATTGTGGCTAAAAGGCCGGACAGGATGAGCAGGATAAGAGTCCGGGTACGTATGCAGGATACCCATAATATGATTGTAACTGTAAAAGATAACGGATTTGGGGAGATATGTCCGTCATCGAACAGAATTTATGAGAGAATAATAAAGATATAGCGTAGGTACCATGAGCGGTCGGGAGGTGATACGATTTTGGGTAAGTTGATTTTATGCAGCTCGGGGATTGCAAAGCTTCCATATGAGATGCATGTATCAGGAACAAGGATATATACAATAGAGGAGCTTTGTTATTATATTTACCACAATATATATGAGATTGATACAGAATGCTTTGATAAGGATATGGTGAAGTGGCTTAATGATGAGCTTGGGATGAAGGTTATTGCTGATAAGCTGGATACAATGATCGATAATGAAAGCAGTCTGAAAGATATCGTGATAAGCATATTATGCAGCTGTGATTATTATGATGAAGATGAGATAAAGGCACTTCTCGGTGTTATGAAAGAGATTGAGGACCTGCCGTATCATGGAAGACAGAAGCGCAAAGCAGATATGTATCTTAGACATGGCAGGTATATGTATGCTAAGAGAGAATACGACCGTATCATAATGGGTGGATACGCTGTTAATCTTACCCCAAAGGAGTATGGGGATATACTGCATGACAGGGCTATGGCATGCTATATGCTTGGGATGTATTCAGATGCCCTTCTTGACCTTAAGGATGCTTACAGCAGAAATAATGACAGCCGCACACTCAGGCAGTATCTTTATACATTGCTGTTATGTAAGCGTGAAGAGGAGTACAGGAACGAGATTATTAATTATGGGATAGACAGCAGCGTTGCTGACGGAATCCTTACATTGTATAACAATGCAAGGGCGAGAGCCAGGGCATCGAAGGAATATGAAGAGATTATTAAGATGAGAAAATATACAACTGACCCCGAGATGGAAAACTTTGCTAAAAATAAAATTAATCAATGGAAGCGGGGATACAGAGAGGGCGCAGTGTAGTTTAAGTTATACATGTGCCGGTCTGAATTTGGGAGGAAAACAGTTTTGTTTGGTAAGTTATTAAAGGAAATCTTCCGTAAGGATGAGGATGATTATGTTAATGATCCTATTGCGGAGGAAAATAATGTCAACAACAACAATGTATATGAAAATGGTGTATGTGAAAGCAGCGTATGTGAAAATATAGAAAAGGTATATGAAGAAGCAGCTGCAATAGAAGATACCGGTATTGCAGAAAAGTCTGCGAAGGAGGATATCAATACTTATATTGATACTGCAGGTGCGCGTATTGCCCTTATGATGGAGCAGAACGAAGCTTTCAGAATTGAATATGAGAGTGTTACAAGTTATCTTTCTGATATTCAGATAATAGATTCCATTGAGGGCGAAGACAGGGAGAGGCTTTTGTCTTATGCAGAAAATATTGTTCGTATAGAGGGGGAGAATAAAAAGCGCTCCGGCCATGACAGGAGAATAAGTGATTATCATTATAAGATAATGCAGCAGTATGAAGGAACGATTAATCATGAGCTTGCAACTATGCGTAAGAAGGAATTGTATCAGGCGGATATCAGGCATGATATGAAATGCCTGGAATCAGAACAGCGGAATCTGTACGGTCAGCAGAAAGAATACCGTAACAGGTCAGGAAGGATACGGTCAGTATCTATTGGCATGGGCGTGTTATTTATATCGCTGATGGTGTTGCTTGTGGTAATAGGCCTTGCAGCCGGAATAGATATGACAATGCCTTTTATCATTCTGATATTTGCGGGCGGATTACTGGTGCTGTATATCTTTACCGGAATGCGGAATACCAGATATAAACTTCTGTTACTTGATAAAAAGTGCAACCGGTGTATTAACCTACTTAACAGTGTGAAGATAAAATATGTTAATAACACGGCACTGCTGGACTACATGTGTAGTAAATATGACATCAGTAATTCCGTAGAATTTGAAAAAGTCTGGAGACAGTATATTCAGGTAAAAGAAGATGAGGAAGCCCTTGAGGTTAACAGGCAGGAGCTGGAGGAACAGACAGGCCTGATGACAGAGCTTTTGAGGGCATACGGATTAAGGGATACAGGTATCTGGGTATGCCAGGCAGAGGCACTGCTTGATAAGAGGGAGATGGTTGAGGTCCGCCACAGTCTTAATACAAGACGCCGGAAGCTCAGACGCCAGATAAGCTTTAACGATGAACGCATAAGTAAGGATGCAGGCTTTCTTACTGAGCTTGTGAAAAAAAGACCGCAGCTGCGCAATACCACAGATACGGTCATAAAGAAATATTCTATAGATGAAGTAATCATGCAAGCTCAGAGACAATAATCAGTGTACCATTTTTTACACTTATGCTGTAATCTGAACCGGTGTAATTATTACTTGTTCCAAGCGCAAATACGTTAGTAAGGGTAATGTTGTCTGCTTCGTATCTGAGGCCTCTGATAGTAACACCTTCAGATACATTACCGTGTGAAAATATGGAGATATATCTGTCAGGTATGGGAGCAAATAGCGGATCAATGCGATGTGTATATGCTGTATTGGCACTTACCCTGAATGTCGAATCAGTTATCGTGGTAATCACCTGGTTCCCGCCTATAAGGAAGCCTGATAAACCCTGCCCGGACAGCCACGAAAGCATCTGGATGTTAGCCAGTGAATGGTCAATGCGGCCACCGAGGCCGCCGTATATAATAAAAGTGTTATAGCCACGGCGTATGCCTTCTTTAACGCCAAGCTGCATGTCGGTGTAGTCCTTTTTTGGTGGAAATGAAAGTACCTCATAATCCATAGCCGGACATATGCCGGGATTCTTGCCGGGTCTGCCGGAAGTTACAGAGTCGAAATCACCAATAATAAGATTCGGCGGTATATCTGTCTGCATAAGGTAATCCAGTCCGCCATCTACGGCAATTACATAATCGCCTGATGCAGGCATGACCGGCATTATACCGTCATACTCACCTGCACCAAACAAAAAACATAATGAACAGTCCATATATCTATTCTCCAATATTCATAACAGCATTAACGGCGTCATTAATGTATTCACCTGTGTAATCCTCTATCAGTCCGTTATCAACAGCCTTTGCAAGCCCGGGGTCGATTGGAATCCGCCCAAGCACCGGCATGTTATATTCTGCAGCTATATCATCCAGGTGGCTTTCGCCAAATACAGGTATCTGCCTGCCACAGTCAGGACATGTTATATAGCTCATATTTTCAACAATACCAATAATTGAAATATTCATCATCTGTGCCATTTTAACAGCTTTTGATACGATCATAGATACAAGCTCCTGCGGTGAGGTAACGATTATTATTCCGTCAACAGGAAGTGACTGGAATACAGTAAGTGGAACATCACCTGTTCCCGGGGGCATATCTACAAGAAGGGTGTCGACATCCTTCCATATAACACCACTCCAGAACTGCCTGACTGTTCCGGCTATAACCGGACCCCTCCATATGACAGGGTCAGATACATTATCAAGAAGAAGGTTGATCGACATGATATCTATTCCTGTTCTGCTGGCAACAGGATAAATGCCTTCCCTGCTGCCTTCTGCACGCCCGGATATTCCGAATGCTTTGGGTATGGAAGGCCCGGTAATATCTGCGTCAAGTATTGCAGACTTTCTGCCCTGACGGTTAATGCCTACGGCCAGTAATTCAGTAACAAGTGATTTGCCTACGCCACCTTTTCCGCTGACAACACCGATAACCTTTCCTACACTGCTTGCAGGATTGGCAGGCTCCAAAAAGCTGTTTGGGGCAGTTCTGTCATTACAGGATGAGTTGCAGGAAGAACAATCGTGGGAACAGTCATTGCTCATAATAATACCTCCGGATACGTATATAATAATGAGTACATTCTATTCTTGCTAAAAATGTTTGTCAAGGCAGTAGGTGTGTGGTATATTGAAAATAAAGTTACTATTTGTGCGGGCTTAAAATTATCTGTCCGGGCTGACAGACTTATCTGACAGAATGTGGAAAATGATTCCGGTCCCGCTGCGAAGCAGAAAGGCGGTTTTTATATATGAACTCGGTTACTCTTGACAAATTAATAGAAAAAATGAAGCTTGTTAATCTAACACCTAATATTAATGCAAGCGGTATAGAGATTAAGGCATATGATGTTAACAGACCTGCATTGCAGTTATCAGGCTTTTTTGATTATTTTGATATGCACAGAATGCAGATTATCGGACATGTAGAGCATACATTTATTGAACAGAGGCTTGAGAATCACGGAGAAAAAGAGATCAGGGAGCTTATGGCACATGGTGTTCCGTGTATAGTTTACTGCAGGGGCATAGAAGTGTCTGAGGCTATCGTCAGGGCAGGATACGAGTATGGTGTACCGGTACTCAGCACGAATGAGACGACATCAGCATTCATGGCAGAGGTCATAAGATGGTTAAGGGTTGAGCTTGCACCGCGTATATCTATTCATGGTGTACTCGTTGACATATATGGTGAGGGTGTCCTGATAATGGGTGAGAGCGGTATTGGTAAAAGTGAGGTTGCCCTTGAGCTTATCCACAGGGGGCACAGGCTTGTATCGGATGATGTTGTTGAGATCATAAAGGTAAGTGATGAGACACTGATCGGTACTGCGCCTGATATCACAAGACATTTTATTGAACTCAGAGGTATAGGAATTGTAGATGCAAAGGCATTGTTTGGTGTTGAGGGCGTTAAGGATACGCAGGCAATAGACCTTGTAATAAAGCTTGAAGAGTGGAATAAGGAGTCTAATTATGACAGGCTTGGTCTTGAGGATCAGTATACTGAGTTCCTCGGTAACAAGGTAGTATGCCACTCAATTCCTATCAGACCGGGACGTAATGTTGCAATTATCTGTGAGTCTGCAGCAGTTAACTTCAGACAGAAGAAGATGGGATATGATGCGGCAAAAGAGATGTATAACAGAGTAATGAACAATATGATGCAGGCACATAAGGAGGTGTGAGCATAATATGAAGAAGTATTATGCCGGAATAGACATTGGTGGAACCTCCGCAAAGATTTGTATGTATAGTGTTGATGGTGAAAATGATGCACTGGAGTTAAAATGGAGCATACCGACTAACAGGGAGGACGGTTCTGGTGTTATATTAAAGAGCCTTGCTGATACGGTTAATGATAAATGTGCGGAATACGGAATTAAGATGGCTGATATATCAGGAATCGGGATTGGAATACCCGGGCCGGTTACGGAAGATGGGACGGTTCTTGGATGTGCCAATCTGAATTTTGGGATTGTTCCGATAAGGAATATTATGGCAGAACTTACCGGTATAGATAATGTGGTTGTGGGAAATGATGCTAATGTTGCCGCACTTGGTGAGATGTGGAAGGGCGGGGCCAGAGGCTTTAAAGATGTCATTATGGTAACGCTTGGAACCGGTGTCGGCGGAGGACTGGTATTAGATGGAAGAATCCATGTCGGAAGCAAAGGCGCTGCAGCAGAGATAGGCCATATGACGGTAGAACCCGGTGAACAGGATATATGTGGCTGTGGCTGCCGTGGCTGCCTTGAGCAGTATGCATCTGCAACAGGAGTGGTAAGGCTTGCAAGGCAGGGGTATGATTTCCATACCGGATCCGTACTTTACGGAAAAGAGATTACAGCTAAGGATATATTTGATGCGGCAAAGGAAAATGATGCATACGCACTGGAGGTTGTTGACAGATTTGCAAAGTACCTTGGACTGGCACTGTCTAATATAGCCGCAGTCGTGGATCCGGAGGTGTTCCTTATCGGGGGCGGGGTGTCAGCAGCCGGAGACATAATTATTGATAATGTTAAGGATTATTATGAGATGTATTCCATGAAGGCATTAAAGGGCAGGGAGATTCGTCTTGCGACCCTTGGGAATGATGCAGGAATTCTCGGATGCGTAAAGATGGCCATTGATGGTGATATATGTGAGGTTTAATATGGATATATATAAGCAGTTATGTGATATTGTTACAGAGGATAATGTTCTGACTGATGAATTAATGAGCCGGCACACTACATTCAGGGTAGGAGGTCCGGCTGATTATTATGTAATGCCTGAAAGTATTAACCAGATAACGGAGCTTGTAAGGATATGCGGATCCGGGAATATTGCATATCACATTCATGGTAATGGAAGTAATGTGATATTCTCTGATTCAGGTTACCATGGCGTGGTAATCAGTATAGGTCAGTCAATGTCAGGGCTTGTACTGAAAGAGGATGGTGTGGTAATACATGCTGATGCCGGTGTTACACTTGCAAAGCTTGCATCATTTGCAGCTGAAAACAGTCTTGCAGGGCTTGAGTTTGCATCAGGTATCCCGGGAACCCTCGGTGGGGCAGTTACAATGAATGCAGGGGCATATGGTGGTGAAATGAAGGATGTACTTGTATCAGTAACTGTGTGTGACAGGAATGGAACGGTTAAGACATTAAGTAATGAAGAGTTAGGGCTTGGATACAGAACAAGTATAATACAGAAGTCTGCTTATATAGTGCTTGCGGCAGATATTAAGCTTAACCATGGTGATAAGGAAGCAATAAAGGCGGCAATGAAGGAGCTTAATGGGAAAAGAAGAGAAAAGCAGCCGCTTGAATATGGAAGTGCCGGAAGTACATTTAAGAGGCCGGAGGGACATTATGCGGGACAGCTTATTGAGAAAAGTGGTCTGAAAGGGTACCGCTCAGGTGATGCGATGGTATCACAGAAGCATGCCGGATTTGTTGTTAATGTTGGTAATGCCACGGCTGCTGATGTTATATCAGTTATAAGACACGTTCAGGAGGAAGTCAGATCAAGATATAACGTTGAACTTGAAACAGAAGTTAAGATGATTGGATTTAATTAGATGAATGGGTTTAATTAGATGATTGGATTTAATTAATATAAGAATTATATTTTTAATAATGATAAAATTCGTATAAAATAATATATTGGAGAAGAATATGTCGTACTCAATGGATGTAAAAGAGGAGCTTGCAAAACAGCTTGCTCCCGCCAGGCATTGCCGGATCGCAGAAGTAGCTGCCATAATTTATTTTTGTGGCAGATTTTCCTATAGTAATACAGGAAGCTACATAAAAGTGCAGACCGAAAGCTTGACAGTCGCATACAAATACTTTATGTTAGTAGAGAAAACGTTCAGGATCAGGCCGGAAGTACAGGTTAAGAACAGCCACGGCACTATGTACTACTATGTCATAGTACTTGGTAATGATAATGTTGCGGACATACTCAAGTCAATAAAGGTTCTTGATGATTCGGGAAATATAATTCACGAATCGGGAAGGATATCAAGAAGGGTTATCCAGAATTCCTGTTGTATGCGTGCATTTCTAAGAGGTGCATTTATTGCATCAGGCTCGGTGACAGATCCATATAAAGGATATCATTTTGAGATCGTTGCAGGTAATGAGGATAAAGCTTCCATACTTGAGGATATATTCCATGCATTTAATATTGAACCCAAGCATACAATACGAAAGAACAGTATTATCGTATATGTAAAAGAGGGTGCGCAGATATCTGACATACTGGGAGTGATGGAAGCCCATGTGGCTATGATGAAGCTGGAAAATGCAAGAATATATAAGGAGATGCGCAATTCTATCAACAGGCAGGTTAATTGCGAGGCGGCTAATATAAGTAAGATTGCTTCTACTGCAATGAGACAGCGTCATGATATCATATATATCCGTGATAATATGGGACTTGGTAATCTGTCTGATGGGCTTAAGGAGATAGCATTACTGCGAATAGAGAATCCGGATGCTTCGCTGAAGGAACTGGGTGAGATGCTTCATCCGCCCTTGGGTAAGTCAGGAGTTAATCACCGTCTGAGACGGCTTAGTGAGATTGCAGATGACTTGCGCAGACAAAAGGAGGAAAAAAATGACAACTAAGAAGATCAATATCAGTATTGATAACAATCAGGGGGCACGCTCTGTTGCTTTAATGGTTCAGGCAGCAAGTAAGTTTGAATGCCACATTGATGTAGAACATTCCAACAGGAAAGTTAATGCAAAGAGCATTATGGGCATGATGTCCCTTGGACTTGTAGAAGGCGGCGAAGTCACGATCTATGCAGATGGCGATGACGAGAATGAAGCAATACAGGATATTGAAAGATGCTTATGTACAAAATAAAGTACGATAAAAGAATAATTGCCCATTAATAGGGCAGATTTTAAGGATAATAAGTAATATTCCACCCCATATACCTGACAGGAGGAACAGCATACCGGATCAGAGTTTTGGGGTGGTTTTTTATGCTATAACAACAAGCATGAATAAAAGGATTGAAAATGATTTGCATTTTACGATATGAGGAAGTAAAATGGTGTTGAATAAAATAAAGCTGAAATATTATTTGAATTACGAAACAGGGGATAAAAAATAATGGCATTCAGACATCTTCATGTGCATACAGAATACAGTCTGCTTGATGGTTCAAGTAAGATTAAGGAGCTTGCAGCAAGGGCAAAAGAGCTTGGAATGGACAGCATTGCAATTACCGACCATGGTGTTATGTATGGCGTGATCGACTTTTATAAAGCAGCAAAGGAGATTGGTATAAAACCGGTAATCGGCTGTGAAGTTTATGTGGCACCCGGATCAAGATTTGACAGGGAAACAGGGACAGGTGATGAGAGATATCATCACCTTGTTTTGCTTGCTGAGAATAATACCGGGTATGGCAATCTTATGAAGATTGTGTCAAAAGGATTCATCGAGGGCTTCTATTATAAACCCCGTGTTGATTATGAAGTGCTGCAGGAGTACCATGAGGGGATAATTGCGCTCAGTGCGTGTCTTGCGGGAATTGTTCCTTCATATCTTAGAATGGGATTGTATGATGAGGCAGTGAAGGAAGCGAAGAAGCTGCAGGGGATATTTGGTGAGGATAACTTTTTCCTTGAGCTGCAGGATCATGGAATTCCGGAGCAGGCTAATGTCAATCAGGGTCTGATGAAGATACATAATGAGACGGGAATGCCGTTAGTTGCAACTAACGATATTCATTATATATATGCGGATGATGCGGCGGCGCATGACATACTTTTGTGTATCCAGACGCAGAAAAAGGTTAATGATGAAGACAGGATGAGATATGAGGGTGGACAGTATTATCTTAAGACAGAGGAAGAGATGGCGGAATTGTTTCCGTATGCACGTGAAGCAATTGATAATACCGGATTGATCGCAGACAGATGTAATGTTGAGATAGAGTTTGGTAATTATAAGCTGCCGGTATTTGACGTGCCGGATGGGATGGGTGCAAAGGAATACCTGCATAAGCTGTGCAATGAGGGGATTGTTAAGAGATATGGTGATGATGCCCGCCTGCATATGGAGAGACTTGAATATGAACTTAAGACAATCGAGGATATGGGTTTTGTCGATTATTTCCTTATTGTGTCAGATTTTATAAGATATGCAAAGGATAATGGCATACCTGTAGGTCCGGGACGAGGTTCTGCAGCAGGAAGCATTGTTGCATATTCGCTTGAGATAACCGATATCGACCCGATCAGGTATAATTTGCTCTTTGAGAGGTTCCTTAATCCTGAGAGACTTACTATGCCTGATATTGATATTGACTTTTGTTACGAGAGGCGCCAGGAAGTAATTGAGTATGTTATAAGAAAATACGGTGTGGACAGGGTTGCACAGATAGTTACATTCGGAACGATGAAGGCGAAAAATGCGATAAGGGATGTAGGACGTGCGATTGATCTTCCATATGCATATGTTGACACCATTGCCAAGATGATCCCAAATGACCTTGGAATGACTATTGGCAGTGCACTTAAAGTTGTACCGGAGCTTGCGCAGATGTATGAGACGGATGGACAGTGTAAGTATCTGATCGATATGTCGGTGAGGCTTGAAGGTCTTCCAAGACATACATCAATGCATGCGGCAGGAGTTGTTATCAGTAATGCTCCGGTTCTTGAATATGTTCCGTTATCGAAGTCATCTGATACGATCACAACACAGTATACAATGACAACGCTTGAGGAGCTTGGCCTGCTTAAGATGGATTTCCTTGGGCTCAGGACATTAACCGTTATACAGGATGCGGTTAATCTTATTAACTATGGATATAATAAGGGATATACACATTTGACTGAGGGCAGTGCTGGGGCACTTATGAAGTCAATGGATGGAGAATTTGCCATTGATAAGATTGATTATGATGATGCAGGAGTATATGAGCTTATTGGTTCAGGCAGGTGTGAAGGGATATTCCAGCTTGAAAGCCCGGGAATGAAGAACTTCATGAAGGAGCTTAAGCCAAAGAGCCTTGAGGATGTTATTGCCGGAATATCATTATACCGTCCGGGCCCGATGGATTTTATACCCAAGTATCTTGCAGGCAAGAACAACCCGGGCAATATATCTTATGAATGCGGACAGTTAAGGCCGATACTTGAACAGACATATGGCTGTATTGTGTATCAGGAGCAGGTAATGCAGATAGTCCGCGACCTTGCGGGCTACAGCTATGGGCGGAGCGACCTTGTGCGAAGGGCGATGTCCAAGAAGAAGGCTTCCGTAATGGAAAAGGAGAGGAAGAACTTTGTCTATGGCAATGAGGAAGAGGGAGTAAAGGGATGCATTGCGAATGGTATATCTGAAGATATTGCGATGAAGATATTTGACGAAATGACAGATTTTGCCAGATATGCATTTAACAAATCACATGCTGCCGCATATGCTGTTGTTGCATACAGGACGGCATATCTGAAGCATTATTTCCCTATAGAATTCATGGCATCACTTATGACTTCAGTTATGGACAGGACGGATAAGATTGCTTCATATATTATGAATTGCAGACAGATGAATATAGCTGTGATGCCACCGGATATTAATCATGGATTCGGTAATTTTTCTACAACAGATGAAGGTATAATCTATGGTCTGTCAGCGATTAAGAGTGTTGGCCGTCCTGTTATTGATGCAATAGTTAAAGAGAGAAGTAATGGTCCGTTTACAGACCTTCCGGACCTTATTAAAAGATTATCAGGCAGGGAGGTTAATAAAAGGACGGTTGAGAGCTTTATCAAGGCAGGTGCACTTGATGCACTTGGCGGTAACAGAAGGCAGAAAATGATGGTCTATGCGGATATTATTGATGATGTTAACAGTGACCGTAAGACAAATGTTGCCGGACAGATGAGCCTTTTTGAATTCGTTGCACCGGAAGAAGAGGTAAGCTTTAATACAGTGTACCCGGATATTCCTGAGTATTCCAAAGAGGAGCTTCTTGGTTACGAAAAGGAAGTTCTTGGTATCTATGTGAGCGGCCATCCTTTAGATGAATACAGGGAGCGTATGGAGAATAATGTGACACGTACTGCGGCGGATTTTGTACCTGATGAGGAGACAGGATATCCTGCAGTCAGGGATGATGAGAGTGTTGTGATCGGCGGCATGATTATTGATAAGAAGATTATTACGACAAAAAAGGGACAGCTCATGGCCTTCCTTACAATTGAGGATCTGTATGGAACGGTAGAGGTTACGGTATTTGACAGGACATTTGCAAGATGCAAAAGTATGTTAGACCTTGATGCGAAGGTATTTGTGACCGGGCATGCCAAAGCAGATGATGATAAGCCGGGCAAGGTGCTGTGCACGTCAATTATTCCGTTTGACCAGATGCCGGTGCAGCTCTGGCTGCAGTTTGCTGATAAGAACAGCTATAATGAGCTGTATCCCCGGGTAGAGAGGCTTATCATGCAGAGTGATGGTACTGACAGGATAAGTATTTACCTCGCTGCCGAAAAAGCTGTTAAGCATCTGCCGTTAAGCAGGACGGTGAGGGCTGACGGAGAGCTGATTGCCGGAATTTCACAGCTGATAGGACAGGAAAATGTTAAGGTTGTAGAAAAAAGAATTGAAAAACCAAATAAAAGGTGATAGGCTAAAGCTAGCCTTAATTTGACTGGAGGTAATGCATATGAGTAAAAGGCAACAGACGATCGGAGTACTTACCAGTGGTGGTGACGCACCGGGAATGAACGCTGCTATCAGGGCAGTTGTCAGAACAGCCTGTGACCTTGGACACAAGGTAAAAGGAATCAGGAGAGGTTTTACAGGTCTTCTTGAGGAAGATTTTGTAGATATGGATGCAATGAGTGTATCTGACATTATTTCAAGGGGAGGAACTATTCTCTATACATCAAGATGTGCACAGTTCCGTACCCTGGAGGGTCAGCAGCTGGGAGCGGAGAATTGCCGCAAGCATGGGATTGACGGTGTCGTTGTAATCGGAGGAGATGGTTCCTTCAAGGGTGCTGAAGCACTTGCTGAACAGGGAATCAGGACAATTGCGGTACCCGGAACAATCGATCTTGATATTGCATGTACAGAGTATACGATTGGATTTGATACGGCAGTCAATACTGCAATGGAGGCTGCGGATAAGCTGCGTGATACTTCAGGTTCACATGAACGCTGTAATATCATTGAGGTTATGGGAAGAACTGCAGGACATATTGCATTATGGTGTTCAATTGCTAATGGCTCGGAATATGTACTCCTGCCTGAGACCTACTGTGAGGAAGAGATGGAGAAGCTTATAGAGAAGGTCAAGGCTAAGCATAATATCGGTAAGAAGCATCATATTATTGTTAATGCTGAAGGTGTTGGTGATTCATTTGAGATTGCGAGACGTATTCAGGAAGCGACAGGAATTGAGACAAGGGCAACGGTAATCGGACATATCCAGAGAGGTGGAAGCCCTACATGCCGTGACCGTGTGTATGCATCGGCACTTGGTTCAAGGGCAGTTGACCTTATTGACCAGGGGCAGACAAGCCGTGTTGTTGCTTACAGAAATGGCAAATTTACAGATTATTCCATTGCGGAAGCTCTTGCAATGAATAAGACTATTGACCATAACTTTGACAAGCTTATCCATAAGCTGTCGAGATAATCATGACAAGACAAAATCGCTGTAAACTTAACGTCTGCAGCGATTTTTATATATAAGGATATATTGACAGCTACCCAAGCTGTCTCCTGAGTGCCCGTCTTTTTCCGGCCTGCACATTTTCAGATATCTCATCTTCACTTTCAAGGATCAGCCCAGGAAGCTTTGCGGGCCTGCCATCATCATCCAGTCCGACCATAGTCAGGTATGCCCTGTTAACAAGCTCACGCAAACCGTCAATGTGTTCTACGTATGATTCGACCTTTACTTCCATTGAGGTGTTGCCGACGTAAGTGATCTTACCGATAATAACGATGATATCACGCATATGGGCAGCACTGAGGAAGCTCAGGTTATCGACAGAAGCGGTTGTAATGTTCATGTTGGCATGGCGCTTTGCGACAATTACTGCGGCTTCGTCAATCCATGCCATAAGTGTCCCGCCGAATAACCGCCTTGCGTTATTCAGATCTGTCGGACGTATTACGTGCGCAATCTCGACCATTGAATCAGATACACGTTTTTCCATAATTGAAGTCTCCTTTATGTGCAGCTGTTAAAATTATATATCCAGTGTACTTATTGTATCCTTAAGAATCCGGGCTGATTCCTGCAGCATGCTTTTTTCTTCATCATTCAGTACGACAGGCACCTGGACTTCGATGCCACCGCTTCCAACTATGCAGGGCATGGAAAGAACTACATCATTGATTCCATATTCGCCATGCATTGCTGTTGAGACAGGGAGAATGGCCTTTTCATTTCGGACAATAACCTCGCATATACGCTTTACAGCCATTGCTACACCAAAGTAGGTTGCACGTTTTCTCTGTATGATATCATAAGCACTGTTTTTAACCTTCTCGGCAATCTCGTTTTCAGCCTCCCTGTGTGCAAAGTGTCCGCGAAGCTCGCAGAAGCTGCTAAGCGGAATACCGGAAACATTGGCACTGCCAAAGACTGACGCTGAGCCGACAAAACCACAACCAACCATAACTGCCTTCTGCATATTAACCATAGTCTAGTCCTCCTTCCGGTCTTCTGTTCCATATTGATACTTGGCTTCAAAACATTCCCTGAATCCAACGCAATTATTGCGCCGTTCACAAAGGTCATAACTGCCCCCATCAATAATGAGCCTTTTACCATTCACCAGTGCGTCCGCAAGCTTTTGCCTTGCCTGATTGTATATGTCTGTAACCGTTGTCCGTGCCACTTTCATCTGAAATGCACATTCCCTCTGCGTAATCTGTTCATAATCAAGCAGCCGGAACACTTCATATTCATCGACTGATAATATAACAGCATCATCCTGGTTGATATTGTCAGGTGAAAATGATGCGTATTCGGGGGTGTTACATACATATCTGCGCTTAACCGGTCTTGCCATGTGGATTCTCCTTTACATTAAGCCCCACTGAGACAACGGGCCATGATGCAGGCCTGCCGTGGGGTAATTTGATTGTGGTTACAGTATATAATAATTGCTGACATATGTCAATAACTAAAAGCTGAAATATTTATAATGTATGTTTTAAGAGAATAATTTGGCGACAATTAGCAACTACAAACAGATATTGACATAATATATGTATGTTGCTATTATAAAATACATATACAGAAAAATACATATACAGAGAGGGACAATAATGAAGAATAAATATTTAAAATTAATATTAGTCTGCATGACAATGATAGCGGCGGTAATAAGTATACAAGGTTTAATGGGAAGAGTGCATGTTTCCGCAAAACAAAACAGGGAACTGCCAAGCCAGTATATTGAAACTGACAGCCATAATGATCTGTTTTACTATAGTCTTGACTATACATTTAGTAAATCCATAGAAAAAAATTGGTATAAAAAGAAATATATAGATAAAAACAAAAAGACGTCAAAGGGATATACAAGTATGTCAGGTAGCGGTTCGATAGATGAGCCATATATATGGAGTGATAAAGAGCGTGACGGAGTATTTTACACAACACAATCTACTGAAAAAGACAAGGGTTATCTCGTATATGATGATGCAAGAGGTAAAAATGTATTCAAAATTAAGCTTAAGAAGCTGAATTCCGTATTTCGTAAGAATAATATAAGACCCGGGACCGTGGTTAACGTTGGGAGATTTGGGAACAAGGCCATTATAATTATGGTTGCAACTGTTTATTTAGATGATTCCCCTAAATGGATTAAGCTTGCATATTCATGTGCGGTATATGACATGGGCAAGAATAAGATAGTCAGCAACAGCATACTTGAAAAGTATTCAAAAGGAGAGAATGGATTTGCGTTGAGAAATCCGCAGATTGACGGACGTTATGTATACTTTGTTGAACAGTCGGGTGATTGCAAAAAAAAGGTTAAGGGTAAGCTGGATGTTACTGATAACCGTAAAAGGGCAGTAGTAGTATATGATTATTCAGGAAAAAGGGTTAACAAAATTGATTATTCAAGCTATATAAAACGTTATACAAAATATTACGGTTCTGCTATGAATTTATTTTTTGAAGAGGAAAACAGCATGTGCGTAAATAATGGAAAAGTGTATGTTGCAACAAGGACAGGAATATATAAATGCACGTCACTTGGTAAAAAGTTTGAAAAAGTGTGCGATGCAGGGAATACAGGATTATCCAACCTGGCGGGAAGGGCGTTGGACTTCAGGTATATCAATGATAAAAAATTTGTATATGTATATACAACAGATGAAAATAATGAAAATATATACATGGATACGATCAGACAATAGCCCTGTTGTATTGCTTTACAAGAAGAAAGATAAAGGCTGTTCTGCCATTACAGGCAGACAGCCTTTAAATATACGTTTGTACCGGCAGAATTAAGATACTGCCAATGTAATATATCAGACTTATTCGGCATCAGATTCTGTGTCATCATCTTCGACAGCCTGGAGATCGACCTGGATCTCATCATCTTCATCATCAAAGTCATCGAAGTCGTCAAAATCATCAAAATCGTCATCATCATCAAAATCATCATAGTAATCGTCAAAAAGGTACTTCTTAGCCAGATATATTCCTCCGCCAATAACAGCAGCTGCTGCAGCCACGCCGGTCAAAACCTTTAAAAACTTTTTCATAGTAAAACTCCCTTCCTGCATATATTATGGAACGTTAATTCCATTTTTATTATAATTGTATAATACGGGAAAAGCAAGGGGAGAAATAACTATTTATTTCGTGGTTGTACCTTGTTTTTTTTATCAGTAGCATATAAAATAAGTAAGATATACCAATAATTAAAGATATAATAATACAGTAAGTATAGGAGCGGTCTGTATGCTTAAACATATATACAAGTTACTTGGACTCATAATAATATTTGTCGTGGCACTGCTTGGGTTCAGCTATAATATAAAAGAGGTTAAGATTGGCGGGGATTCTGACGAGGTTGTATCCCAGACAGGTGAGTCATTTCCAATTATAGAGATAAACTCGCAGAGCCACCGGATCAACAGGCTGTATGGTTACAGTGGTAATATGGCTGCCAGTTCGATAAGGGAGTCTATTACTCCGTTAGATGAGAGTAAGTCTGTTACGGTCAATATTGATGAATTTAGTACGCCTGTTAATAAGCTGAATTACGAGGTAAGGCTTGTAACGACTAATGAGCTTATTGATTCGGGTGCAGTCAGTGCGTTTGAGATAGGAAAAGATGAGCACAAGTCAGCTAAGCTTAAGTTTGATGTTAATTTTAAGCCGAGTACTGAATATACACTTAAGATGATTCTGGTTACGGATGTCAGTAAGAAGATTGGATATTATACGAGACTTAAGTATTATGCTGAGGACAGCAATTTTAGTGAGAAGCTTGACTTTGTTAACGATATCCACAATATGACTATTGCTAAGGATGAAAAGCTGACATCATATATTGAGCCTGACCCTGCTGCAGATAACTCATCACTTGCGTTTGTTGATCTTAACTCCAGCTACGAGAACATTACCTGGGGAAGTTTTGAACCGGTAATCCTTACCGATATCATTCCGGTTGTGAAGGAATATAATATGGAGACAGCAGCTGTTTCACTGGCATATTATGCAAGGATTAAGATGCCGACAGGAATAGAAACATTTTACGTAAAAGAGTATTATCGTGTAAAATATACAGCCGGACGGTCGTACCTTTTGTGGTTTGAGCGTGAGACAGAAGCTGAATATGACGTATCACTGACGAGTGTGAAGAAGAGCCAGCTCAAGCTTGGCATAAGCCAGACGAAGGATATTGAGCTTGTTTCCAATAATGCCAATACAAGAGCTGCATTTACCCGGGGAGGCAATCTGTACACATATGACCTTATGGAAAATAAGATTAATAAGATTTACTCCCAGTATATTAATGACGATGACTATGAACATAAGCTGTACAGGCAGCAGGATACCCATATTCTTTCGATAGATGAAGAAGGTAATCTGTGCTTTGCCGTATATGGATATATTGCGCATGGTTCATATGAGGGAAAGGTTGCCGTAGTCCTGTACCAATACAGTATGTCGGACAATGTTACTTCGGAGCTTCTGTATATTCCGTTTAATATGACATACCAGATATTAAAACAGGAATTTGAAAAGTATTGTTACATTAATTCGGGTAATGTATTTTATTTTTCAATTAACAACAGTATATATTCCTATAGTATAACTGCGGACAGGCTTACATGTATTGTAAATGGGCTTGGTGAGGATGATTATATGGTTATAAAGGATATTAATTCTTATGTGTGGGAGACACCATCAGAGGATGGTCTTGCAAGAGAGATATGTATCCTTAATATGGATTCAGGTTCCAAGGTCAGCATTAATGCGGGTGAGGGAGAATATGTACAGCTGACGGGTGTTATCGGTTCCAATGTAGTATATGGAACCGGCAGGGATAAGGATGTCGGTACTACTGCTGAAGGACAGAAGATATATGCCCTTAGGAATATTAATATAGTCGGTGCAGATGGCAGTGTTGTTAAGTCTTATAAGAAAAAGGGCTGCTATATCGTTAATGCAAAGGTTGACGGTAATGTAGTGTATATGGACATATGTAAGAAGAAAAATGGAGTATACCGCAAGGTTTCGGGGGATAATATCCTTAACAGGATCCAGGCACAGTCCGGCGCTGTCAAGCTTACTTCGCGTGTAACCAGGAAGGCACTTACGGAGTGGTATATTGACCTTCCGGCATCATTTAAAATGCCTGGCGTTCCTGAATACACTGTTACCAATAATTATTATGTGACGCAGGAGCACCCGATATATCTTGAGGATACAGGAACTGATATAAGGTATTATGTATATGCAAAGGGTGACATTAAGGCAGCATATACATCACCAGCCGATGCTATCGTGTATGCCGATGCTGAGCAGGGTGTCGTAATAGACAATAATAACCAGCTTATATGGGAGCGTGGAGGAAGATACAATTCGCATATAATTGCAGGTATTGAGAATATTAAAGCATCATCTGATATTAATAGTATGGAGGCATGTGCATATATGCTTCTTGGGGCAGTACATGTTTCTGCTGACATAAAAGATATCAAGGGAAGGGATGAATCTATCCTTGATATTCTTGGAAAATATACTGATAATGCAGTTAATCTGACAGGCTGCAGCTTTGACGAGGTGTTATATTATGTAAGCGGTGACAGACCGGTGATAGGCATGCTTGATGATAACCATGCAGTTATTATTACTGCATATACAGCTAATTCTGTTACTATATATGATCCTGTGACCGGTGCTTCACAGACGATGCTTCATACGGCTGCAGACAGTATGTTTGGCAGTGCAGGCAATGTATTTATAAGTGTTGCAAGGTAACTGATGGTATAGCCGTATTGTTAAGATTTTAACAATACATGATGGATGATAATTAGTATGTTAGTATGGAGGAGTTATTATGGATGAGAGAATTGTAAAGCTGGCAAAGAATCTTGTTAATTATTCTATGGAGGTTGGCGCCGGTGACAAAGTATATGTAGATTATATCGGGGCAGATACGGAGCCGCTTGCAAGGCAGATTATTAAAGAGGTGTATAATGCCGGTGGAATGGCATTCCCACATTATACAAGCCAGAGGGTTTTAAGGGAGATGCTTCTTGGGTGTACAAAGGAGCAGCTTGAACTTATGGCAGAGCGTGACTGCCGGGAGATGGAACGGATGGACTGTTATGTTGCAATACGAGGAACAGAAAATGTTGCTGAGCTGTCAGATGTCCCGGCTGATAAGATGCAGATGTATGAGCTTATCTACAGAAAGCCTGTGCATACTGATATCCGTGTAAAGAAGACACGCTGGGTAGTACTCAGATATCCGAATGCGGCAATGGCACAGCTGTCCGATACAAGTGTTGATGCATTTGAAGACTTTTATTTTAATGTATGTAACCTTGATTACAGTAAGATGGAAAAGGCTATGGAACCGCTTCGCAGGCTTATGGACAGGACTGATAAGGTAAGGCTGACGAGTGGCAGCGGAACCGATATTACATTTTCAATTAAGGATATTCCTGCTATACCATGTGCCGGAAGGATGAATATTCCGGATGGGGAGGTATTCACGGCGCCTGTCAGAGATTCGGTTAATGGCGTTATATGTTACAATACACCATCATTATATCAGGGCATAACCTTTGAGGATGTACGTCTTGAATTTGTTAATGGTAAGATTGTAAATGCGGCTGCCAACCATACTGACAAGCTGAATGAGATACTTGATACCGATGCCGGGGCAAGATATGTTGGTGAATTTGCGATAGGTGTTAATCCTTATGTAACCAGTCCGATGAAGGATATATTGTTTGACGAGAAAATAATGGGTTCGATTCATTTTACGCCGGGTAACGCATATGATGAGGCGCCTAATGGAAATGAATCCTCGGTTCACTGGGATCTTGTACTGATCATGACCCCTGAATATGGCGGAGGCGAGATTTATTTTGATGATGTCCTGGTCAGAAAGGATGGGTTATTCGTAATCCCTGAACTGGAGTGCCTGAACCCGGAGAATCTTAAGTAGAAGCCGTGGGGTTACCGGTTGATAGTTTATTTATTATTTGCTTTATTGATTGATTTGCTGAAAGGATAATTGGTTTTATGAATATACCTGCACATTTTGCGGCCAGGATGAAGGAGCTGCTTGGGGATAAGGAATATGCGGATTTTCTTGCAAGCTATGATGATGCACGTTTGTATGGGATGAGGGTTAACACCTCTAAGATAACCTGTGGGGAGTTTGAGAAGATTTGTCCGTTTGAGATTAAGAAGATTCCGTGGATACCTAATGGATATTATTATAACGGTGATGAGGTACAGCCTGCCAAGCATCCGTATTACCATGCCGGTCTGTATTATCTGCAGGAGCCCAGTGCGATGACACCTGCTTCAAGACTTCCTGTAGAACCTGGTGATGCGGTGCTTGATCTGTGTGCAGCACCTGGCGGTAAGGCTACCGAGCTTGGTGCCAGGCTTAAGGGCAAAGGTGTTTTAGTTGCCAATGATGTAAGTGCATCAAGAGCCAGGGCATTGCTGAAAAATATCGAACTGTTTGGAATTGGTAATACATTTGTAGTTAGTGAAACCCCGGACAGGCTGTCAGGATATTTTGAAGGATTCTTTGACAAGATTCTAATGGATGCGCCATGTTCGGGTGAAGGAATGTTCAGAAAAGATCCTGCGGTTATGAGGGCTTATGAGCATAATGGTGTGGAATTTTATGCGAAGCTTCAGCGTGAGATTATAATTCCGGCGGTCAGGATGCTTAAGCCCGGTGGATATATGCTTTATTCGACCTGTACATTTTCCCCGGAAGAGGATGAGCAGGCGGTAGAATTCCTGCTTGGGAATTGTCCTGACATGGAGCTTGTTGATATGGAGGGTTACGGGGGCTTTGACTGTGGAAGGCCTGAGTGGGGAACGACCGGCAATGAGAATCTGAAAAAGTGTGTCCGCATCTGGCCGCACAGAATGAACGGTGAAGGGCATTTCCTTGCTATGTTCAGAAAGTCTGGTAATGAAGCCGTTGGGGCAAAGGCGAAGCCGAAAGCCCGGAAGGTACATAAGCAGGCAGCTTCACTTGATTATTTTTTTGAGTTTGCGAAAGACCTTGACTATGAAATAGATGAGACAAGGCTTGAGCTGCAGGGTGACAGGCTGTTTTATATGGCTGACGGTATGCAGGGACTTAAGGGTATGCGGTTTCTCCGCAATGGATTGTATCTTGGTGACTGCCTTAAGGGCAGGTTTGAACCAAGCCAGTCACTTGCAATGGCAATCGGGCGGGGCAGGTTCAAAAAGACGGTATCGCTTCCGGCTGATGATGAACGTGTACGCAGATATCTTAAGGGTGAGACTATTATACTCACGGAGAAGGAGGCTGTATATAAAGGATGGACGCTGCTGTGTGTTGACGGATTTCCGCTTGGATGGGGTAAATGCACCGGCAGCAGCTTCAAGAATAAGTATCATAGTGGATGGCGCCTTATGTAAGGCGCTATTATTATGCGTCGTATTGCCATCCTGTATCGTTTATTATATAGACAAGTGATAAAGGGGGAGAGCCGTATTGGAGGATACAAGAGCAATTTATGAGCGGGAATTTAATACCGTGTGGCATATTTGTCTTGCTTATATGAGGAATAATGCGGAGGCAGAGGATGCGCTGCAGGAGACATTTCTCAGATATATGAAATATAGTGGCAGCAAGAAGGACGCATTTGCAGATGCAGACCCGGTAGTGAGTGCAAAGAAGATCAGGGCGTGGCTTATTGTTACAGCAGGTAATGTATGCAAGGACCAGTTAAAAAGCTGGTGGCGCAAGAGGGAGAGTATAGAGGATTATGACCATATACAGCCTTCGGCAGAGTATGAACATGATACAATGCTTGAGATGATAATGAAGCTTCCTGACAAATATAAGATACCCGTGTATATGTATTATTATCTTGGCTATGACAGCAGCGAGATTGCAAAGGAGCTTCATGTGCCAAAGTCCACTGTCAGAAGCCGCCTGACCAGGGCCAGGAGCAGGCTTAAGGAGGAACTTGAAAAAGAAGCCGGCGGGCTTCAGGAGGGAGGTATGAAGTATGAACACTGAACCTAACAGGGAGGAATTCAGGGAGCAGATAACCAGGGCGTTTGATAAGACTAACCCTGATGCGTATTCAAGGAATATAATATTCAGCGAGATAGATGACCGTTACGAAGGCAGCACCGGCAGAAGAACTGTTATGCAGAGTATGTTCAGGGTAAGAAAGATATGTGCAGCAAGTCTCGCAGTACTGGTAATGTCACTTATGTTCGGAGGAACATACAGTGCCGTCAGAAAGCTTGGTATTGGAGCTGTTAACCAGTTGGGGGCAGGCAGGGACGGTAACCGGGATGGGGGCAGTGAACAGTCCGCATATAACAACAATAGTGACGGCAGTAACGATAACAGCAGCAACAATAATAATAGCAGTAACAGCAATAGTGACAACATCAATAATAACGGCAGTAACAGCAATAATAACAGTAGCGATGGCAGTAACGACAGTAACAACGACAGTGACAGCAATAACAAGGACAATTCGGACAAGAGTAATAAAGACAATGATTATAAGAACATGTCTGACAAAGATATTATTGTGAAATGTTTAACAGGTAGTTGTGCAAGCAGATGTTATTATAAAGAAGAGTCATTAAACGAGCCAAGGGATGTCAGGCTTGCGGAGTGTATCAGGAACGCTGATCTTAAACCGGAGATTATTTATGTAACTGATGAATATGAATTCATCTACGTAGGCTGTGTTGCAGGGAATAACATTTCAGACAGAATATTTGATAAGACGGAAAGACATACCTTTGCAATATTTGCACAGAGATGCCTGAAAACTGATAAGAAGGGTAACACTGATGTTGGAATATGGAATGCTGATAATACGCAATGGGGATACAGGTTTGTGTGTGCAGACACGCAATATACTATAATTGATGTAGCCGGTATGCTTGTAGATGAAGCCGGGTATATTGAATTCGATATGTATTACTCTGATCTGAGAGATGATAACACGTTCGGAACCATACCATATAAGCTCAGTATTGCTGACCTGCCCGGGCATGATGGGGATACCCTGGCAGGCATAAAATATAATTATAAAAAGAAGTTGGATATATATGACCATTATCATACTTTATACGAATTAGAAAGGGAGGTATTCAAACAATGGGGAAATCCATCACTTAAAACTGTGAAGCAATACAAGCTTAGTGCAGTTGACAGCATGGGATTATTTAACAGTAAAAAGCATATGGTAGGGGAATATAAAAAATATTGGAAATTTTTTGAAAATGAAGATTATTGTTCTCACAACTATGACACTCTCGCATATAATAATACATTGTTCAGAAGTAAGCATCCGATGAGAACTAAGAGTGATGATGGCAGGATTGAATATAGGATTGCCAGCAGGTCATTTTCTAAAGCAGATATGCAGGAGGGGCTGGTTGGTGAAAAACAAATATCATTATATGACAGAAAGTGTTATTATAACCTCAGGGATCTGGAAGTGAATTATGCGGAAGATGCATCTGCGGGGGATAATATTAATTCAATCACAATAACTGTCGAGGGTGCAGTATTATGCCGGGTACAGAATGCAACTGAAAGCGAGGAGACTGAGTACCAGAAGAATGCATATTACATAGGAAGTATGGTTAAACCTGATTCAGTCGGTGTGAATTATGCGGTTTATCTTGATTACGGTAAAAGTATCACCATTCCATTTGAAGCCTTTGACAGGATACAGGAATATGGAATATATATTACAAAAGCCCCGGTTGAATATGGACAGTTTGACAATAATAAATATGACGACGGAATAAGGATGTTATATGAAGAAAAGTACTGGCAGGCAGATTATCTTAAGGACAAAGTGAAGATTCATGTTAAGGTTAATATGGATAATAGTTCAGATGAGAAGACAATTGTGTTCGGTAATAACTATTACTATGACGATAATATAATGCAAAAATTAGGCAACACAATATGTGGGTGGGAGTAGAGCATGTTAAATAAGATTATTGAAAGCATAGAAAGCAGATATATCGGCAGGAGGGAAACAACAATAAAGGTTGTTGCAGTTCTTCTTGCCGGGGGGCATCTGCTTGTTGAAGATGTTCCGGGTGTTGGTAAGACAACACTTGCAAAAGGCATAGCACAGTCGCTTGACTGTGGATTCACAAGAATACAGTTTACACCGGACACGCTCCCGAGTGATGTTGTCGGAATGTCAATATACAACATGGGGACAGGCAGGTTTGAGACTGTCAAAGGCGCGATTATGAATAATATAGTTATGGCTGATGAGATTAACCGTACATCCCCGAAGACGCAGGCAAGTCTTCTTGAGGCAATGGAGGAAAAGCAGGTTACGATTGATGGAAAAATGTACAGACTGCCGGAGCTTTTTATGGTAATAGCAACGCAGAATCCTGTTGAGCATGCGGGAACCTATGTGCTGCCGGAGGCACAGCTTGACAGATTTATGATAAGGCTGTCCCTTGGATATCCTGATAAAGAGACAGAGATCAGGATGATAGAAGCCAACATTAATGCAGGTACGGACGATTTTAACATTGCACCGGTGGCATCGGAGGCAGATATTATTAACATGAGAAATGATGTAAGTAAAGTTGTGGTAAGCAGGCCGATAATGGGTTATGTAACCGATATTGTGCGGGATACCAGGGAGGATGAAGAGATACTCCTTGGTGCAAGCCCAAGGGCTGCAATAGCACTTGTTAAAATGTCACAGGCTATGGCGTATATTGATAACAGAACATACGTTCTGCCTGATGACGTAAGAAATGTATCTGCTGATGTGCTTACCCACAGGATGATATACTCTCCGGCATTAATGACAGACACCGGTTCAGAATATGAATATGTAAAAAAACTTGTAGATAAGATACCTGTTCCGGACGGAATCAGGGGCAGAAAGTAATGGTGCGGCAATGTTGATCCCAAGAATAACATATATAATTCTTGTAATAGCTTCGTTATTATTCGCAACTGCGTATGGCGGATACATACCGGAGCTTATCCGTGATGCACTGCTTATTATGCCGGTAATTCTTATTGCATATATAAGTGTGGTGTATATCAGAATTGCTGTAAAGCAGATAACCGGTGAGAAGACCGTACTCAGGGGATATCCTATAGACTATACACTTATTATTGATAACCATGACATGATACCATATCTTGGATTAAGGGTGAGATTTCATGAGGAGGTTGCGGATATCATTCTTGAAAATGATATGGACAGGCTTAACCTTCTGCCGGGGCAGCAGATAAGCTTTAGTGGGAAGATTATCTGCAGATACGCCGGAACATATAATATTGGAATTGAATGGATAGATATACCGGATTTCTTTAATATATTTCATGTAAAATACAGGGTCAGAAAGCAGATAAAGGTTCATGTCAGACCGCAGGAGATCAGCATTGCATCCATGAAATCCTGCATATGCTCAGGTGTGAACCGTAATCCGTATGGTCATTATACACTTGGCAGGGAGCTTAGCGGCAGCAGCATCAGAAACTATATTCCCGGTGACAATATTAAGAGAATACACTGGAAGAATTCTGCCAGGCTTCACAAGCTTGTGACAAGACAGAACGAGGAAATATTTGAAGAGAGTACAGCACTTATTATGGATACGGCACTGTCGGGTACAGGATACCTTAACAGAGTAATGACAGTTGATAAGATACTGCATATAGTCGTTGCCATTGCGAACAATTTTATATATAACAATCTGAGGATGGAAATATATTACAATAATAGAGGCGCAGTCTTAAGGCGGGATATAGATTCAAGTGCAGCATATCTTGAATTTTATGAGGGCTGTGAAAATATAAGCTTTATAGAGTTAAAAAAGCTGCCGGAGGTTATATCCGAAGTACGCACAATGAATAGGGGATGTTCAAGGAACATTATCGTTGTGGCAGGGAATGCAGGCAGTGATATGTCTGAAGAGCTTAATAATTGTACTGCTAACGGATGTAATGTAACGCTTATCAACATATCGGCAGGCGGGGATGGACCGTCTTTACATAGCGGTGCATTCAATATAATTAACGTAAATATAAATGATGACATATGTGAGGTACTATCAGAGTGAATAGTGTACACAGACACATGCTTAATATATACAATGGAATATATGTAGCTGCAATGAGTATTACCATACAGATGCTTATCGGTACTTATACAGGGACAGGATATATGTATGGTTTACTTGCTGTGTCTGTACTGGTTACCGGAACAGGGCTTGAATACCTGTCATCTGCAGGGCAGGGCATGAGAAGGAAAGCAATTATTATTATGATACTCGGTTGTGTGGCACTTGCATGTATTACGGTTGCCGGACTTTTTGCTGAGGGCCTGTCCGCCCGTGTTCTTCCGGGTTATTCTGCAGCAGAGGGGGAACAGGTTCTGCCTTTTGCATACAGACTGTCTGTAACAATAATATCTGCGGTATTTATTACACTTTTATGTGAAATAATACTCAGAATTCCTTTTATATCCGGTATAGCCCCATGCTTTCTGATCATATTCATAATAGGCTCAAGAATATCAGGTGTTATTGTTGAGCTTGAGGTGTTCATACTTGCATTGTATGTATTCATAATAACTGTGTGCAAGGCAGGCAGGGATGTGCATTACATGTATATGACACCGGTTATAATGATATTTTGTACCATGTTATATATTATTCCGACAGGAACAGAGCCGATGTCATGGAATAATGTATGGAAGGTAATAGATACGGCAGGCCGTTCGATATCCGATGTATGGATGGATGTTATGGAGGCTACCGGCCTGGACAGACTTGATGGCAATGTGAGAAGGATAGGCTATTCGGATTCAGAGGATATAGATATAGTTGACGAGATTGTTGGTAATAACAGGACACAGCTTACTGTTACCGGAAGACAGTGTGCGTCGAGTATATACCTGCGTGGCTCGTATTACAATGAATATAATGGAAGCGGATGGCAGCGTAACTATTCCGATAAAAGTTATCCTGAATATGAGGTTATGCTTTTTGAGACACTTAACAATATGCTCAACTTTGGAGAGGACAACCCCAAGACAATATATAACAACATCAGTAAGATTACAATTCAGTACAAATCCCTCAGGACCGACAATGTTTTTGTTCCATATAATACCGTACGAAAAGAAATGAACAATGATACAGAATATGATAATGGTGTTCTGAAGTTCACTAATTCTGCAAAAGAAGGTGATTCATACAAAATCTGGTATTTTAATATGAGGGAGGATGCAAAGGAAGCAGTGTATGGCAGTAATGGGTGGGAACAGTATAACAAGGCATTGGATATTGTCAGATATGCGGACATGTATGCAGATTGTAACCTTATCGGTAATATAGATAATATACTGGTGCAGGATATAGATGACCTCCTTGCAGGCAGAAAGGAATATGTAAAAGATAATTACATGAATATACCTGAATGTGTCCCGGAGCGTGTATATAAGCTTGCAAAGGATATTACGGCTAATGCTCCAACCAAATATAAAAAAGTGAAACGTATCGAAGAATATCTTAATACCAATTACAAATATAATAAGAAAGTGACAAGGACATCTGCATTCGGCAATAAGAACGAATGCAGTGTTGACGATTTCCTTTTTAATACAAAGGAAGGTTCGTGCATGCATTTTGCATCAGCACTTGCCGTCCTTGCACGGTGCATAGGGATTCCTTCAAGGATAACAACAGGATATTGTATGAGATACAACGATGCTACAGGTAAGTGGGTAGAACATTTCGTTGTTGGTGGTGAGGGACATGCCTGGCCTGAAGTGTACGTTGGAGTATCAGGCTGGATGAGGCTGGACCCGACACCGGCATATTATGAAAAAGCATACATTGATGACGGACTCAATGAAAAGGATAAAGAAAACCTGCAAAGTGGCAGCCGTGGCAGCAGAGATACTATATATGAAGAAAATGGAGAAAATATGCTGCCGGAAAAGTCTGAAGCATCAGATGATGAAGGAACACTATATAGTCCGGTGCCATCTTCGGATAAGAATAATAACAGGAACGGTAATCATAATTCAGCTGCCCCGGGTAATGATACGAAGCAGACCGGGACTAACCTGCCGGATGACGGAACAACAGGTACAGGCGGCAGCCGTCAGATGCCCGTATTTATCATATGCATAATTATGCTGATATGCATTGCCGGCATAGTAATCAGGATACGTATGAAAAATCTGTATTATGCCAATTCTGGCAATTCGGGTAAGTGTGGGAAAGTTATTGACGAAATTATGCACAGGTACATAAAGGATATGAAGAGAGCCGGAAAAAGAACGGAGCTTGGCAACTGTACGCTTAATGAATCGGCTGACATCATGTCAGAATGGCTGGGAGATGAGCGTGGGAACTATGAAAAGTTAGTTGATACATACCAGGGAAAAGTATTTGGGGGTATCAGAATAGACAGGAATGCCGTAAGACAGGCTGAGGCACTGCTTTCAAGGCTTAAGCGCAGGAAGTATAAAAGTAAACGGTAAAAAAGCAACATATTATTAAAATTATATGCAACATTTTACACGGCAGAAGACTCTTATATATGAAAACGTAAGGTAACTATACCGGGCGTGTCTGAATAATGGGAAGGGGGGCTTAGGTGATGGGATCAGCTGCAGATGATACCATAAAGTATGTGAAGCTTGCAAAACAGGGAGATGTTGAAGCCTTCAGACATTTGTATGAGCAGATATATAAGGAGCTTTACCGGTATGCGCTGAGTGTTATGAAAGACAGCTTTGATGCAGAGGATGCAGTCAGTGATACAATACTTGCTGCATACAGGCAGATTCAAAAGCTTAAGGATGAGAACGCTTTTCGCAGCTGGATATTCGTTATTCTCAGTAACAAGTGCAAGCGTATGCACAGTAAAAGGCGTTATGATGAGCATATAGATAATATGGATATACCTGCTGACAGCAACATGGAGGATGAACTGATAGTCAGAATGCAATATGAAAATCTTGATTATGAGTCAAGGATAGTTATAGGATTGTCAGTATTTGCAGGCTTTTCAAGTGATGAGATATCTAAAATAATACATAAGCGCCCGGGCTCGGTAAGGGCAATCAAGAGCAGGGCACTTCAAAAATTAAAGAATCAGCTTGAAAGGAAGGGTGTATATGAGCCGGGACAGAGATAATGATAAGAATATAGAGAAGCTTATTAAGGATTCCTACAATGATGTGGATATAGATATTCCAAGGGGAATTACACCTGATAATATTAATGTTACAGGTGACAGAGGTGCAGAATATGATGATATTGATGTACCGGAATATGGGATTGGGAAAAAGCAGCGGTCAGATAAACGAAAAAAGGCATACAGGGCAATAGGTGGAATCGTGGCTGCCGCAGCTGCTGTATTTTGTATAATGCTATCCGCAGGGCAGCTTAAAAATGATGCTGTGCCGGGCATTTCCAATAGGCATGAAGGCCGCACATCAGATAAAGGGGATATCACGCAAAATGAACATGGGGGCAGCACAGAAGCATCAGAGCCTGATGATAATACACCTGCGCTGTCATCATATAAGGAGATATACGAACTTGTATCAGGGGCAAAAAAGCAAGAAAAGCTTGCTTATATGGCAAGGGATGGCATTGAATATTTGGCAAGGGATGGCATTGAAGAAGTAACGGAAGATATTGTTAACGAATCTGCGGTTCAATCGGCAGATGCCGGAAAAAAGCAGGCATTTTCAGATACCAACATACAGGCAGAGGGTGTTGACGAGGCAGATATGGTAAAGACAGATGGGGAATATATATATATACTCAGCAGGTCAATATATTATGAAGATGTACTCAGCAGGTCAATATATTATGAAGATGGTTGTCCCATAGAGGATGGGGATGGGTATGTAGTTAATATTATACACACAGATAATGGTAATATGGAAAAGACAGCCTGCATTAAGCTTGCTGATTCCAATAAGAAGGAGTTGAAAAAAAGTAAGTGTGGCAATTCCACTGAAGGCATATATGCAAATGAAATGTATCTGTACAATGACAGACTGATTGTAATTGTAACAGAATATAACTCCTCAATTGATAATGAGCAGAGCTGCGTTATGATATATGATGTGTCAGAACCATCAAACCCAAAGCTTGTTAAAAACATAACAATGTCAGGGGAGTATTCCGATTCAAGATGCAGCGGTGGATATCTGTATATGTTTTCAAGGTATTATGCCGGGGATGATATCAGGGCTGGTGATTATCAGGCTTATATTCCACAGGTGGAGGATAAGCTTATAGAATGTCAGGATATATGTGTTCCTGAGAATATTGAGACAAGCAGTTATATGGTTATGATGACGGTTGATATAAGCAATGCAGATAAGCTGTCAGAGAGTAATACAACAGATAAAAAAGCGGTTCTTTTCGGTGAAAGTGAATTGTATGTAAGTACAGATTCAATATATCTGCTTAAGCGTGAGGATGATTATAACTCTTCAGGCTATAACACTGTAACGGACATACTCAGATACAGTTATGCTGATGGCAGGATAAAATATATTGCGCAGACAAAGTTAGATGGGTATGTTGACAGCCGGTTTTCAGCAGATGAATATGATGGTAACCTCAGGCTGGTTACCACGGTTGACAGGTATAATTCTAAGACAGGAAAAGAAAAGCATCATAACGCATTATATGTATTAAATGGGGAACTTGAAGTAATCGGAAAAATAAATAATATTGCAAAAGACGAGCGCATATATTCTGCAAGATTTTATGGGGAATATGGTTACTTCGTGACATACCGTGAGATGGACCCGTTATTTACCGTGGACCTTAGTAATCCTGAAAAACCGGAGATAATAAGTGAGCTTGAGCTTCCGGGATTCTCAGATTATCTGCAGGGCTTTGGCGAAGACAGGTTATTCGGGATCGGATATGGTGTTGCGAAAAAGGCAAAGGACACATATCAGAGGGATGCACTTAAGATAAGCATGTTCAACATCTCTGACAAGGATAATGTGAAAGAAGAACAGACACTTGTACTTGATGATTATGAAGATTCGGAGGCATGCAGGAATCACAGGAGCCTGTTACTTGATTATAGCAGAAATCTGATCGGTTTTGAGGCGCGCGCATATAAGGATGATGGAGAAATAGTAAAGTATCTTGTATATTCATATGATGATAACAGATTCAAGCTTCAGGGTACTGTTGATTTTGCAAAGGAAATGAATATAAAGAGCAGTTACCTGTATGGTCTGCGTGGAATATTTATTGGGGAGTACCTGTATATTATTGAGAGTAACAGCGGAATACTGTCATGCACAATCAATGGACTTGACAAAGCAGACACTGTTAAGTTTTTTAATTAAACTATTGCCTATAAGAATAAGTTGCGATAAACTATCAAATGAAGGACAAAAGACCATTTTACCCCCATATCATATCTATAGAACAATTGGTCAAAATAACTAACTACAGTAAAAAGGACGTGAAGACATACAGATGACGGGCAGCTTAAGAAAAAAATTAATAATGCATTTATGCATTATGGCAGTAGTAATTCAATTCATATGTCCGGTAAATATGATATCCGCTGCAAGAAAAAGTACTGCGCTTGAACGTGTGACTGAGTATTCAGACAGCACACGTAAGGACATTAACAAGTCCATCAAAAAGAAGAAATATGGTTATAAGAAGCGCGAGGGTGACAATTATGTATCATATTTTGATGCATCCGGAGTACTGAGAAAGACTATAGAATATCCTGCTTCCGGTGAAGCCGGGGATAACAGTATATTGTGTCCGGATGGGTATACGTGTGAGTATTATTATAATGAAAAGCAGGAACTGATATATGTGTATGCACATAAAAAAATAGTGACTGAAACGAAAACCCGGACTAAGAAATGCCGTGTGTATATCGGGATGGATCAGCTGATATACAGGTATACGGATTCTGATGGCAATACGAAGGCATATAAAAATGGAGTAAAAAAGTCTAAGTATAAGCTGGCTGGGAGGCTGCTTACCGCAGGATATACTGTAGTGCAGGGGAGACACATGTAATTAATTGGAATAACCACCATTCCCGAATGATTGTAATTGAGGGGATGGTGGTTTTTTGTATATTTATCAGTGCTGCGATACATATTGTATATATAATACTTGTAATTAGTTTTCTTATCCTTCTTATTTTGTTAAAGATGTATGAAGTATGATGTAGAATAATAGCCTGCAAATATAAATTAGTATTATGGAAAACAGAGAAGCATTTTTTGATATTTTTATTGCTGTTTATTAAAAAAAATGTAAAAAAACACATAAAATATTTATTCATTATAATATAATACATAAAAATGGATTAAACAGTTGCTTAATTGTTGACGAATTGTAATAATACGTGTTAATATTTAGCATATATTATTAGCGATTGCATGTTTTTCTTAAATTTTATACAAGATTATAAGGGTTTTAGATTAAAGAATCTGAGTTATTTTTCTGAAATAAGTCCGGGAAATTTGAAATTTGAACCATATCGTACGATTATGGATATGCATAGTTATTAAATGAAAAAGTATTTCTTGGTCAGAGATAAACTTTTTTCTACAGTGAGAGAAATACAACCAAGAATTTAATACAGACTCAATAATATCATTTTGAAGGAAAAAATTACAACATTAAATTAACAAGGAGTGATTCTATGAAACAAAAAATAAAAACAATTCTGTGTCTTGGAACAGCAATGATGATTAGCATAACCCCGGTATATGATGCAGGAGCAGAAAAAATAAATGCATATCAGACACAAAACATCGAAACCGGTGCTGCTGCTTCCTTGCAGAAATGGAACATTACAAATGAGGTAACAGGCACAATTAATAATGTAAGTTACAACGCATACATTTCTGCAGATACAAAAGAATGTTGGATATATCGTATAACAATAGATGGAGCGATAGAGACAGTTAATTTCCCAAATGAAATAAATGGAGCAAAAGTAACAAAGATTGGTGGAGCAAAGGAACTGTTAGGCAATACAGCAGATGATGATTTATTTATTGATATATTAGGAAATAGTTTGGATGTGGGTGAGAAAATCGATGATGTGGCAGGGGATGTAAGAAGCAATATAAAGAACATCGTATTACCGGATTCATTAACATCCATTGGAAGTATGGCACTTTTCGAGTTTTATAAGGTAGAAAACGTAGCAATTCCTGATAGTGTTGAAAACATTGAAGCTTATGCGTTTGGCATGTGTACATCTATAAAAGGGATGGTATTGCCACAAAATTTAGGTGACATTGATGAAAAAGCGTTTTATAAATGTAGTAGTCTGGAAACATTAACGGTATCTCATGCAAATACAAAATATGCAGCAAATAATAATGTGCTTCTAAGTAAGGATGGTAAGAAATTATATCTGTCAGCGCCTGCAGTTAAAAAGGTTAACATACCTGATGGGGTCGAGACTCTGGGGAATGAAGCTATGGTAACATCATATGCAGATGAAATCAATATACCTGCAACAGTAAAAAACATGTCCCACGATTCTCTTTCGCTTAACAAAGCCGCCAGGGTAAATATTAATAAAAAGAATAAGGTATTTGCAAAAAAACATGATGGTATATACAACAAAAAAACAGGAGTGCTAGCTTGCATAATTGTTGACAAGGGTAAAGTTGTAATCCCGGAAAAAGTAAAAGTTATTAATGAAAGTGTATCAGTTATGGGAAGTGGTAAGACAATTAAAAAGCTTATACTACCAAAATCACTGAAGAAGTTGTCAGGGGCATGGATGATGTCAATAAAAGAATTAAAAAGTGTATGTTTTAAAAATCAGACGCCTCCAAGTGTAAAAAAAAGTACGGTTCATTCAGGTTATGAAGTAAAACCAATATTTTGTAAAGTATATGTCCCTAAAAAAGCTAAGAGTAAGTATATAAAGTGGAGGCTTAAAGGAGAAAAGTATAGTGTAATAAATGATTTTTGGATTAAGGTAATTGGGTATTAGATTGATAACTCCCTGTTTCACACAAAAAATTGGATTATAAGGCTGTTATTAAAATAACCACCATTCCCGAATGATTGTAATTGAGGGGATGGTGGTTTTTTGTATATTAATTGTTGACGAATTGTAACAATGCATGCTAATATTTAACATATATTATTAACAATTGCATGTATATATTGGGGGAGCTGTTCAATATCAGGTACTTGCAGAGTAAACATGATAAAGCAAGGGGTGAGAGTATAATCAGTGAAAGGGCTTATTATATGGACTATAATGTAATATGTAATAATAGTTAATGTAAAACTTATATCGTATAAGGAGGCGTAGTAGTATGATACAAAAAAACACAACATTAAAAGCAATGGCAACAATACCTGTAATAGTTCTGTGTCTGATGTTATTAATTACAGGAAACACAGCATCTGCCAAATCAAAGACAGAGAAGATTGTTCTTAAAACAGGGCAAACCTACCAGATTAAACTTGCTAAAAAGAGCAGGATAGTTAAATGCAAATCAGAGGTAATTAAGGTTAAAAAATCAGGCAGGGTAAAAGCTTTTAAAGCAGGAAAATGCATTGTAACAATAAAAACGAAAAAAAATATCCGGAAGATAAAATTCGTTGTCAGAAATAATAATGCAAAGAATGATAATGCGAAGGATGATAATACGAAGGATGAAAAACAAAACAGCAATGAAGAAGGTAGTACAACAGAAAATGTAACAACGAATACAGAAGTAAATAACCTGCCTAAACCGGGTGGAGCAGTATTAGATAACGGTTATAAGGTAGATAAAATTGAATCGGGAAGCAATGAAACATCAACAATATATTTGACAGCAGATGCCCAGGGCATATCCGTACCGATGCTCTTAAAAGAAAACCAGGCTGTAAAATATATAATTGTTAATTGTTCAAATACAAAATTGGCAGAAGGAAACATTAAAGAAGGTGACAAGGTTAAAATCGGTTATTATACAAAAAGCATGAATAAAAGAATTGAAAATGAAAAAATGTACATTGAAATCTCTGCGATTTTTAAGGAAGAGTAGCAGGGGTGACTGACCTTACCGTAAAAGATACAGCACATTAGCGGATAAATAAGGTGGCAGATGGTTTGTATATATGCAGTACAAACCATCTGCCACCTGTTTTAAGGCATCATAGCGGCAATTTTATCTAACAATTTTCCGGCAGCAGCCTCTTTGCTCATAATATCAAGAGATTCTTCAGAGTCCTTTGTTATAAGTGTCAGGACATTAGTGTCAGTTCCGAATCCGGCACCTTCCTGTCTTAAGCTGTTGGCAGCGATAATGTCTGCATTTTTCTTAATGAGCTTTTTCCTTGAATTCTCCAGCATATTTTCTGTTTCCATTGAAAAGCCACACAGAAGCTGCCCTGGTTTTTTGTTCCTGCCAAGTGTTGCGAGTATATCTGTTGTCCGTTCGAGGGCAATAGAGTTATCAGTATCAGAATCTGACTTTTTAATCTTTTCGGCAGCAACATTAACAGGCCTGTAATCTGCAACGGCGGCTGACTTTATGATAATGTCGCTGTCAGGTGCATATTTCATAACTGCTTCATACATATCGGCAGCAGATGATACATTTACGGTATTGCAAAACATTGGCGGCGTAAGGGATACAGGACCTGATACGAGTGTTACGTCCGCACCACGGAGCATTGCAATTCTTGCAATACTGTAGCCCATCTTGCCGGTTGAATGATTGGTTATGAATCTTACCGGATCGATTGGCTCTCTTGTCGGACCGGCAGTTATAAGCACATGCTTTCCTTCAAGATCGTGTTCAAAGGCTATTGCCTTCAGAATATATTCGATGAGGGTATCTTCATCAGGAAGCTTGCCTTTTCCTGTGTCACGGCATGCAAGCAGCCCTGTGGCAGGCTCAATTATTGTTATACCATAAGAAGAAAGCTTCTTAATGTTATCCTGTACAATCGGATTAGTGAACATATTGGTATTCATTGCCGGAGCAACGATAACCGGACATTTGGCGGCCATAATTGTAGTTGAGAGCATATCGTCAGCTATGCCATTCGCAATCTTTCCGATTATGTTGGCAGATGCAGGTGCAACTAAGAATGTATCGGCCCTCTTTGCCAGGGAGACATGTTCAACACTGAATTCAAAATTGCGGTCGAATGTGTCCACAAGACATTTGTTGCCTGTAAGTGTCTCAAATGTAATCGGATTGATGAAGTTCGTTGCATTCCGGGTCATAATTACATGCACATCAGCATGAAGCTTAACAAGCATGCTGGCAACATTTGCCATCTTATATGCCGCAATGCTTCCTGTGACCCCAAGAACAACAGTTTTGTTAGTAAGCATAGAATTGGTACCTCCGGTCATATAGTTTTGGTCTGTGGGTACAGATGTGAAATGCTATGATAATTCACCATGCTTTTCATATCTTGCCAGACGTTTTATCTTATTATCCTCGTCTACAAATACAACATAAGGCCTGTGGTTCCCGGCTTCTTCAGGTGTCAGGGTGCAGTATGACATGATAATAACGTGGTCGCCGACCTGAACCTGTCTTGCGGCAGCTCCGTTCAGGCATATCATGCCTGAACCCGGTTCACCGGCAATAGTATATGTTTCAAAACGGTTGCCATTTTCAATGTCAACAATCTGAACAAGTTCGTATTCAAGAATTCCGGCAGCGTCCATAAGCTCAGGGTCAACAGTAATACTGCCGACATAATTGAGCTCAGCCTGTTTTACAACTGCACGGTGTATTTTACCTTTTAACATTGTAATATTCATAAGGGTCTCCCTTTCTGTAATACCGTAACCAGTATATCATAGTGTGATTAACCTTCTACAATAAAGTTATCAATAAGTCGTGTTTTGCCAATATACACAGCCATTGCGCAGAGAGTTGTTCCGCTTACTGTATCGATATTTTCCATTGTATCCATGTTAACCATCTCAACATAGTCAATTCTTGCAAGCGGTTCTGAATTAATTATGTCAGTCATTTCTTTGAGAATGGTTTTAGCACACTTTTCACCGGCTGCAACCATATCACGGCCGTGAAATACAGCTTTTGATAATACAAGGGCAGCTTTTCTTTCATCTGCATTAAGGTAAGTATTACGTGAACTCTTTGCAAGTCCGTCCTCTTCACGGATTATCGGGCATCCTACTACTTTAAGCCCAAAGTTAAGATCCTTTACCATACGGCGGATTACTGCGAGCTGCTGTGCGTCCTTTTCACCAAAGTAAGCCCTGTCAGGCATTACTATATTGAATAATTTGCCGACTACGGTGCATACACCCTTAAAGTGGATTGGTCTTGTTTTTCCACAAAGTGCGCCTGTAAGCTCAGTCATATTAATATAAGAACAGAATCCGTCAGGATACATCTCTTCCGGTTCAGGGTGGAATATAAGGGCAGCGCCTGTGCTTTCGCAAAGGGCAGCATCCTTTTCAAGGTCTCTTGGATAAGCTTCAAAGTCTTCGTTAGGTCCAAACTGTGTAGGATTGACAAACACGCTTACGACAACCCTGTCATTTTCTTTAACTGCGCGTGCGATAAGGCTCTGATGTCCCTCGTGGAGATAGCCCATTGTTGGAACAAGGCCAACGCTGAGACCCTCGCTGCGCCATTTATTAACTTTAGCCCTTACTTCATCTACTGTTGTTACTATTTCCATAGTTATTTACCTCCGGTGTTATAATTAAATCTTATTTAATATTCATTTATTGATATTAGTACAGCCTCTCAAGCTCATCTGCCGCTTCCGGTGAGATACTGTATTGGTTTTTAAGCTCCGGAAAAGAACCATCTGAAACTTCCTTAATATATTCGGCAAATGCCTGCTTCATAACTTCGCCTACATTCGCAAATTGCTTTACAAATTTTGGGACGTAATCTGAAAACATTCCAAGCATGTCCTGATATACAAGAACCTGGCCGTCGCATTCAGCACCGGCACCGATTCCAATTGTAGGGATACTTACAGCTTTGGTTATCTTTGATGCGACTACAGAAGGTATGCCTTCAAGCACGACTGCAAATGCGCCTGCAGCCTCGACCTCCTTTGCATCCTCAATAAGCTTTTTCGCAGCCTCGGCTGATTTGCCCTGAACCTTGAATCCGCCAAATGCATTGATTGACTGAGGTGTAAGTCCAAGGTGTGCAACAACCGGAATACCGCATTTAGTAATGGCTGCAATCTGCTCACACACTTCAACGCCACCTTCAAGCTTAACTGCATCCGCGCGACCTTCCTTCATAAGTCTGCCCGCATTGACAACAGCGTCATATACCGAAGTCTGGTATGACATAAATGGCATGTCGATAACAACAAGTGCATTTTTTGCACCCCTTGCAACGGCGGCACCGTGATGAATCATATCCTCCATAGTCACTGAAATGGTATCCTCGTAACCAAGTATTACATTGCCGAGTGAGTCGCCGACAAGAATACTGTTAACGCCGGACTCGTCCATCAGCTTGGCTGTTGAGTAATCATATGCAGTGAGCATTGTAAGCTTCTCGCCATTTTCCTTTGCCTGTTTGAATGTAAGTACTGTGTTTTTCATAGTCATTTCTCCTCGTATTCCCCCAGGGTACTTATTCCCTGTCCATAATGATAATTAAGAATTATTTTGTAATAAGCGTCAAAGTTATGTGCGCCTCAATCCGGCACATCTAATGCGTGGCATTGCTTAATATCCGTCTAAGTGCAGAATAATCAGTGTCAGGATTTTTTACGGAGGCAACTTTGATAAGCTCCAGTGAAAGCTTCTTATATATATCAAGAGGGTCTCCGGCAAGTGCTTCAATGTGCTTATTAACAGTAGTGATGTCGTTACGGTCAACCGGACCTGTAAGTGCTATGACCGGACCGTTATCAACAACGTTCATGCAGTTGCCAAGATACAGGCCTGAAAGTGCCCTGGTGGCCATATCAGCCTCAATGCCACATTCAGCAAGGATTCCTGAAGCCATGTTATATAACGCAGTACCCAGATTGCTTGCAAATACTGCTGCAGCATGGTATAAAACCTTCCTGTCAGATGCAATGTGTGATACCGGATTACCCATGGCACGGAGCCACGAGATAATACTTTCACGGTACTTATCAGAACCTTCAACTGAAAAAAATACATTTGAAAAGTTCCTGTAGCTGTTTTCTTTTGAACTGACTGCACATAGGGGATGGATTGAATAACCGGAAGCACCATGACCGGTTATATCATTGAAAACGGAAGAAGACATTGCACCACTGCAATGACATATACATTTGCCTTTAATATCGTACTTGGAAACTTCGTTCCAGACTGATCCAATCTGTCCGTCAGGAACGGTTATGAATAACATATTGCAATCACTGGTCAATTCAGCTATGGAATTATAGCATGCGGTGTCAGTAAATGTGGCTGATGCCTGTGCGGATTCGTGGCTCTTACTGTAGTAGCCCGAAACATCTGCTCCATGGTCGTGAAAATACTTTCCAAGCGTAGTTCCAACACGGCCGGCACCAATGAATCCAACCCGCGGCCTGAAATCATTGTTCATGCAATCACCTTCCCTTCATTAATTAAGTTGACAGATTGCATAAAAATAATCTGCCGGGTTTAAGGAAGGCAAAGTATTATAATCATTAAGGTACAGCTTCTTTCGAATACCATCCACGGAGAATATAACACATGTTTTATGGATTGTCTATCTGTTTTTGAAAAATATACCCATATACCCAGGATACTGTATTACAAGCATTGCGTTATTGTACCGAAAAGCAGAAGTCTATTGACATTACAAGCTTCATCTGCTAATATGACCACATACAAGGGGAGTAACCGGCACGATACATCCGTATTGTGTATACAATATCGTCAGTACAGTTTGTTATTTTATAATTTTGTTATTTTTATATTAATGAACTCGGTGTGTATATAATTGGTGAGACTTTGTTGCATTATTAAGTGCGGCATAAGTCTCATCTTTTTTGTTTGCTGTAAAACATTTATGAATGAAAATATGCCGCTTTCAATGAAAGGGAGGATATTATCATGGATGTTTTTGTACAGGCTTTATTAATTGTTATCGGCTTTATTATGCTGGTAAAGGGTGCTGATTATTTTGTTGACGGCTCAAGCAGTATTGCTGCCGGATTTGGCATTCCGCAGCTCGTTATCGGACTGACTGTTGTTGCGATGGGAACCAGCGCACCCGAGGCGGCGGTCAGCATTTCGGCGGCATTCAAGGGGAATGCGGACATAACCATAGGCAATATTGTTGGAAGTAATATTCTGAATGTTCTTATCATCCTGGGTCTTACATCGGTTATAACGCCTATTGCAGCGTCAAAGTCGGCAATATTTATTGACCTGCCGGTCTGTATTGTTGTGACTGTTCTGTTATTGCTGCTTGGGATTGATGGAGAAATAGGGCTGCCGGATGGCATTATTTTCATTGTTGTATTCTGCGGATATATCGGATACCTGCTGTGGGGTGCAAAAAAAGGCGGCAGGGCTTTGGATGGAGCATCCTGTGAGGATTCACCGGCAGCGTCAGATGAGACAGCGGCAGAACTCGTGGCACAGGAGGTCAGACATTTTTCGATGGGAAAAGCGCTCATTGCCACACTTGCAGGATTATTCTTTGTAATACTCGGGAGCAATATTACTGTCGATGCGGCGGTACAGCTGGCAAAAGATTTTGGTGTCAGTGACAGATTCATTGGCCTTACAATAATTGCGCTCGGAACATCACTGCCGGAATTATTTACTTCATTATCCGCCGCAAGAAAAGGGAATGCGGATATTGCAATAGGAAATATCATTGGCAGCAACATTTTCAATATCCTTTTTGTTATAGGCTTGTCGTCAATGATGATACCTGTACCATTTGCCAGACCATTTATCTTTGATACGGCTGTTGCAATAGCGGCACTTTTGATATTGATGGTATTTTCTGTGAATAAGAATCATAAGCTTGGCAGATTTGCCGGGATTGTCATGCTGTGCAGCTATGCGCTGTACTTCAGCAGGATTGTATAAGACATGGAATACCGGTCATATAAGTATATCCTGATGATTACCGGATATACATAAAATATACTAAAACAGCTATTTGTATAAAAAATATTGCAGGCATTCCGGCCACAAAATACCAATGCCGTGTCTTATGTCTGAAAATATACATGCCAGCCCATGTGCCGAGGCTTCCCCCGAGGAGACTGACTAAAAAAAGTGTCTTTTCGGGGATACGCCATGCGTGGTGTCTGGCTTTTGATTTGTCTATGGCCATTACTGCAATACCGGTAATGTTCATCACAAGTAAGTATAGTACTAACAGAATGTTAATATTATTGCTAATGTTGTATGAATCTGAAAAAAATGTAAAATCAATCATAGTTATCTCCATATTTCTACTAATCTTTAAATGAATTTTACATAATTATACCATATAATTAAATATAAGTAAAAATAAATAAAAATTAGAGATTGCAAAAAATGACTAAAGATTGCAAATAATAATTAGATATGTTATTATCTGATTGCCCAGGCAGCAACGGAAGATGAAATATATGATGCCATGAGTACTTTAAGAAAGGCAGTCAGAAAAGCAAAGCTGTTGAATGAGGAGAACAGTAACAATTCAGGGGAAGATAATTACACAATTATGTGAATAGTAAAGACAGACCATGTTATGCGGTTAGCTGCCGCAAAACATGGTCTGCCTTAATTATTTTAAAGAATATTTGATGTCAGTAAAACTTGTTCATTGTGGCTTAAAACATCAATAAGGCTTAGCTTCTTCCTCGCCATTAATGACACGAAGTCCGCCCTGTGCAAGTGCAAGAAGCTCGTCCTCGCCGGGATATACCGTGAATGGTGCAATCCACTCGCAACGCTCCTTAAGTCCTGCTACAACAGCTTTATCGTACGCAATACCGCCTGTTACGATGATCTGGTCAACTTTTCCCTTAAGAACTGTTGCCATAGCACCAATATTTTTACTCATCTGCATAATAAATGCATCTCTTACTTCGGCGGCATGTGCATCACCATCATTTACCATCTTCTCAACGTCACGCATGTCATTAGTTCCGAGGTAAGCATTGAAGCCCCCGTTACCGACAAGCTTCTTATATACTTCTTTTTCTGTGTACTTGCCTGAGAAGCACATTTTAACAAGTGAACCAACAGGAACGGCTCCGGCTCTCTCAGGTGAAAATGCACCATCTCCATCAAGCGCGTTGAAGATATCAATAACCTTACCCTGTCTGTGTGGTCCTACTGAAACGCCACCGCCCATATGGACAACGATGAGGTTAAGCTCTTCATACTTCTTACCGGCTTCCTTAGCGTAGCGGCGTGCCACGGCTTTCTGGTTAAGTGCATGGAATACTGAAATTCTCGGGAGCTCAGGTACACCTGAATATCTTGAAACAGGCTCAAGCTCGTCAACAACTACAGGGTCAACGATATATGAAGGCTTTCCGATAGAATCACCGATATCCCTTGCAAGAATACCACCAAGATTAGAAGCATGCTGTCCGCTCTTACCAATCTTAAGGTCATTAAGAAGCTCATCAGTTACAGCATATGTTCCGCCCGGAATAGGTTTAAGCATACCGCCACGGCCAACAATAACATCAAAGCTTGCTACATCAACACCCTTTTCCTTAAGGAAACCAAGGATGATATCTTTTCTGAAATCTGTCTGGTCAACAATTGATGCATACTGTGCGATCTCTTCTGTTGAGTGACGAAGTGTCTCTTCAAATACGAGTGTCTCATCCTCAAATACCCCAAGCTTTGTTGAAGTGGAGCCGGGATTAATTATAAGACTCTTTACCATAATAATACTTCTCCTCTCTACTTATTCTTTTTCATAGCCTCTGCAACAACAGCAGCAAGTGCGATTGAGTTAACCTTGGTGTCAGCACTGTCTGAACGTGATGTTAAGATGGCAGGGGCTGAAGTTCCGGTAAGGATACAACCATTCTTAAATTCGGTTGTATGTACGATGAACTTGTAAACAAGGTTACCTGCGTGGATGTCAGGGAAGAGAATGACATCAGCATCACCGACGATCTTTCTGTCTGTAGCTCCCTTATGCCTGGCTGCCTCAGGGAATATTGCTAGGTCTCCTGAAAGTGGACCGTCAACGATACAGCCGGTAATCTTACCTTCCTCATTCATCTTAGTGAGCTCGGCAGCATCAACAGTGGCAGGCATCTTAGGGTTAACAACCTCAACTGCTGCAACAGGGGCAACCTTAGGCATCTCTATACCACATGCATGGCACACCTCAACAGTGTTGTTGATGATTGATACCTTGTCTTCAAGTGTAGGATATGGGATAAATGCAACGTCTGAAAGGAATAAAAGCTGTTCAATTCCTTTGATCTCGAATACACATACATGCGACAGTGCCTTTCCTGTACGAAGACCAACTTCCTTATTAAGGATACTCTTTAAGAATCCCTTAGTATCAATAAGTCCCTTCATGTACATGTCAGCCTTGCCGTCATGAACAAGCTTAACTGCGGTTAAAGCAGCTTCTGTCTTGTCTTTGACATCAATTACTTCGTAGTCACTTAAGTCCATGTCAATCTCTGCTGCTATCTTTGTTATCTCGTCAGCATCACCGACAAGAATGGCATCCGCAATATTTTTTTCTTTTGCAAGCATAATTGCCTCAAGTACCTCTGCATCTTGGGCTACTGCAACCGAAACTTTCTTAAGGTCACACTCAGCAACCTTTGCCAGAATTGAATCAAATCCCTTTTTCATTTTCTGCACCTCTTCTTATTTATAATAGTAAAATGTATACCATGTAATAATAACACGCCAGACTTTTATGTCAAGCTTAAAACAAATGAAACGTTATTCTATTAAGAAAATATAAAAATTAGTTTATTTTAAAAGAAAAATGAGATATAATTATTATGCATAATCTATCATATAGTTATATATTAAAAAAAAAGAACATTAATAAAGTGGGAGGACAGTTTATGAAAGGAAAAATATATAAAGAAAAGGCGTGGCGCTATCTGTTTTTTGCAATCTGTATGGCTGCTATTGCCATACAGGGAGTGGGAACCGGAAAGGAAGCAAAGGCAGCAGGGGACGTATCAAGATATCACACGGTTTATATTAACCAGGCATGTCCGGATATCAGCATTATTGCAGACGGTTATATAATGGGAGGCAGCCTTGAACCCAAGTCGGGTAATACCGTAATAATATATGAGCTTGAGCCGGGAACGCTGATCCAGGGTAAGCAGGTTGATCCTACGTATATTCCACAGGGTAATATAGAGAATCTTAAGGAGATATATTCTGAAGTAGTGGGATATCGTGATTTTACATGGATAAATGGCGGATATCTTGAAAGACAGACTTCAAGACTTAAGGTTGTTGACTATGATGACAGGTGGGTTACATTCTGGGACAATGGATATAAGAGCTTCGGTGATAGTCCGGCTATGTGTAAGCAGTACCTTTTGCAGGAATCGCATCCGGCAGGCTTTTATAAGATACAGAGGGACAAGGTTGTACTTGATACAAGAAGAAGAGATAATGTTATCCCTGATGGAGAAGTTCCTAATGTAGTTGCAAAAGGAAAGACAACCACATCGGTTACGGGTATCAACCCGGTTCCGGGAAAATGTGAGTCAGGGGAAGTATATAAGGTTGGAATTAATACAGAGCTTGATATCGTATCATTAGACCTTGTGCCGTCAACAGCAGCCGGCTCAAGTGATACATATTATAAGGTGGCATTTAATGTTAAGACCCCGACTAATTATCTTGCTAATAAGGGATATTATTACATTAATTCCAAGAGTGTTAATGTGTACAGGACGGATACACCGGTGCCGGAGGGTGCGGTGAAGGCAAAGGTATATAATCTGACCGCGAATAAGCAAAAGTATCTTAATGTACGTTCTACACCGGAGATTACTAATGGCAATATCCTTGGATGTCTTTATGAGGGTGCGCTTGTGGATCTGTATCAGGCAGAAAGCAACAGTGAGTGGTCCGTGATATTCTACAACAGTATGAAAGCATATGTTAAGAGCCAGTACCTTGATGTGGACTACGAGAAGAAGATACCGAAGAATGTAGGTAATCTCAGGATTCTTGATATTGTTGATAACCAGTATGTGATTGGCTGGGATGCGATTGACGGCTGTACGGATTACAGGGTTGCGATAACCAGGACATTTCCAAAGCTCGCAATGAGCGGTACTAATATTTTGTACAGGGAGTATCATTATACAACGAACTCAATTGTAGTTGACAGGGCGTACTCAGAGGGCAGGAATTATCTGCTCGTAATAGTTGCTGCTAATTATGGTGACACGGCTACTAAGGAGACATACATTGAATTAAAACCGCCATATACCCCTGATAAGCTTAAGAGAAAAGAATTTAAGGCATATAAGAATAAGATACAGATAAAAAAGGACTTTGGTGAAGTGTATTCGGTACAGTATAGTACTGATAAGAATTTTACGAAAGCGAAGATAAAGCAGACCGGTCTGTTTTCAAATGTTAAGGCGATTAAGAATCTTAAGAAGAATACTACATATTATATCCGTTACCGTGCACGTTCATATGTTAAGACAGAAGCGGGCGGAAAGTTTATATATGGAAAATGGACCAAGGCAACTAAGGTTAAAACACTTAAGAAGGATAAAGTAACAAAGAAGGGTAAGAAGTCAAAGAACAGTAAGTCAAAGAATAGTAAGTCAAAGAATAGTAAGTCAAAGAGCAGCAAGGCTAACGCAGCTAAGCTGAAAAAGCAGGCATCAAAGTCTAAGAGTAAAAATGTCGGCAGGGAAAAGTAATTATACATACAGCAGGCAAAATAACTATTTAAGTATTGTTATTTTGCCTGTTATGTAATATAATCAAATTATAGTGTGCAGTAGCGGTGGTCAAGCCATGTTATGTGGTTTTGGCTTTTCTTAAAAAAAAGATTGATAATTTTTTGACAATGTTGTATGATGTACAGGTTGTAACAGATTTATCAGAGGTATTGAAGATGGTTAAAGCGGTATATCCCGGAAGTTTTGACCCGATCACATATGGTCATCTGGATATAATTACAAGGGCAGCCAGGGCTGTTGATGAACTTATAATAGGAATTCTTGTTAACAGTGAGAAGAATCCGATGTTTACGATGGAGGAACGCAGGCTTCTTATAGAAGAAGCGGTTGCTGATATTCCCAATGTATCTGTTCAGGTATTTTCGGGGCTGACGGTTGATTTCGCAAGGAATAATGACGCATCGATTATTATCCGTGGCCTGAGGGCTGTAACTGATTTTGAGATAGAGATGCAGATAGCCCAGACTAATCACAGGATTGCACCTGACGTCGATACAATGTTTTTCACTACAAGTCTTGAATACGCATTTTTAAGTTCGACCATAGTTAAGGAAGTAGCCTGCTATGGTTCGGATATTTCAGGCTTTGTGCCACCTAATGTCAGGGAAGCAGTAATTAAGAAGATGAATTCATGATTTTAGTATATACCGGCCATCATGTGCTGACTGTATAGGATTAATTGCTGTTAATGATTCCGCAAGGCATATGTTTAACAGTATTAATATAATATTAATTAATTTTCTATAAGGAGGATTTTTTACTATGGCAAAGAAAATAGTTATAGCTGGTGCTTGTCGTACAGCTATCGGAACAATGGGAGGATCACTTGGTACTACTCCTGCAGTAAAGCTTGGTTCAATCGTAATCAAGGAAGCTCTTAACAGGGCGGGTATTAAGGGAGAAGATGTAGACCAGGTATACATGGGCTGTGTAATCCAGGCTGGTCTTGGACAGAATGTTGCACGTCAGGCTTCAATCCATGCAGGAATCCCTAATGAAGTTCCGGCTGTAACAATGAATGTTGTATGCGGCTCAGGTCTTAACTGTGTTAACCAGGCTGCACAGATGATCCTGGCAGGTGAAGCTGATGTTGTTGTGGCAGGTGGTATGGAGAATATGTCAATGGCTCCTTATGCACTTGACAAGGCACGTTTCGGATATCGTATGAACAATGCAGTAATGAAGGACTGCATGGTAAATGATGCTCTGTGGGATGCATTTAATGATTATCACATGATCACAACCGCAGATAATATCTGCAGGGAATGGGGAATCACCCGTGAAGAGCTTGATGAGTTTGCACTTAAGAGCCAGCAGAAAGCTGAGGCAGCCCAGGCTAAGGGAGCATTCGATAAGGAGATAGTTCCTGTAACTGTTAAGATGAAGAAGCAGGAGATAGAATTCAAGAAGGATGAAGGACCTAGGGCTGGTTCTACAATGGAAGGTCTTGCTAAGCTCAGACCAATCAACAAAGACGGCTTTGTAACAGCCGGTAATGCATCAGGTATCAATGATGGTGCTGCAGCCGTTGTTGTTATGACAGAAGAGAAAGCTAAGGAGCTTGGTGTTAAGCCAATGGCTACATGGGTAGCAGGAGGACTGGCAGGATGCAGGCCTGAGGTTATGGGTATCGGTCCTGTTCCGGCAACGAAGAAGGTTATGGCCAAGGCAGGCTGCCAGATTTCTGATTTTGATATTATTGAGGCTAATGAAGCATTTGCAGCCCAGTCAATCGCTGTAGGAAGAGAGCTTGGAATTGATGTTGATAAGCAGCTTAATCCTAATGGTGGTGCTATCGCACTTGGACATCCGGTTGGAGCTTCAGGATGCCGTATCTTAGTTACACTTCTTCATGAGATGGAAGCAGATCCTAATGCTAAGAAAGGACTTGCTACACTTTGTATCGGTGGTGGAATGGGTTGTGCTACTATCGTTGAGAAGTATGAGGGTTAATCACTATACCTCAATCTGAGTATTGTGCATAATAACATCAAAAGGAGATATACCATGGATTATATTTTATATGAAGTTAATGGCGCTGTAGGCACTATTACAATCAATCGTGAGAAAGCTCTTAATGCTCTTAACTCACAGGTTCTTGATGAACTTAACGCAACACTTGACAATGTAGACCTTGATACAGTAAGATGTCTTATCTTAACAGGTGCCGGTGAGAAGTCATTCGTAGCAGGTGCCGATATCGGAGAGATGAGTACACTTACCAAGGCAGAAGGTGAAGCATTTGGTAAGAAGGGTAATGATGTATTCAGAAAGCTTGAGACATTCCCAATCCCTGTTATTGCAGCTGTTAACGGATTTGCACTTGGCGGTGGATGCGAGATTTCAATGAGTTGTGATATCAGAATCTGTTCTGATAACGCAGTATTTGGTCAGCCGGAGGTTGGTCTTGGAATTACACCGGGATTTGGTGGAACACAGAGACTTGCAAGACTTGTATCACCGGGAATGGCTAAGCAGCTTATCTATACAGCACGTAACATTAAGGCAGCAGAGGCATACAGGATCGGCCTTGTTAACCAGGTTGTATCAGCCGAGCTTAATGAAGCAGGTGAGGTTGTTGTATCAGCTAAGGATGCGCTTATGGCAGCGGCTAATAAGATGGCGTCAGGCATTGCAATGCAGGCTCCGATTGCAGTACGTAATTGTAAGAAGGCAATTAACGATGGTCTTCAGGCAGATATGGATCAGGCAATCGTTATTGAAGAGAAGCTTTTTGGTAACTGCTTCGAGACAGAAGACCAGAAGGCAGGAATGGGTAACTTCCTTGAGAAGGATAAGTCAAAGAAGCTTAAGGTTGTACCTTTCCAGAATAAGTAATAATATATTAATTATATAAAAATAACATAAGGAGGTAACACAATGAAAGTTGGAGTTATTGGCGCTGGTACAATGGGCCAGGGTATTGCTAAGGCTTTTGCACAGACAGAGGGTTATGAAGTAGCACTCTGCGATATCAAGCAGGAGTGGGCAGATGGTGGAAAAGATAAGATTGCTAAAGGTTATGCAAGACTTGTGGAGAAAGGTAAGATGACACAGGAAGCTGTAGATGCTATCCTTGCTAAGATCACTCCGGGTCTTAAGGAGAATCTTTGTGCTGACTGTGACCTTATTGTAGAGGCTGCATTTGAGAACATGGAAGTTAAGAAGACAACTTTTGCAGAGCTTGACAAGATTGCCAAGCATGAGTGTATTTTTGCTTCAAATACATCAAGTCTTTCAATTACAGAGATTGGTAACGGACTTAACCGTCCAATGATAGGTATGCACTTCTTCAATCCGGCAGACCGTATGAAGCTTGTTGAGGTTATTGCCGGTGTTAACACACCTGATGAGACTGTAGACGCTATCAAGAAGATTTCGGAAGAGATCGGTAAGACACCTGTACAGGTAAATGAGGCTGCAGGCTTTGTTGTTAACCGTATCCTTATTCCTATGATTAATGAAGCTGCATTCATTAAGATGGAAGGTGTATCAGATGTTGCCGGTATTGATGCCGCTATGAAGCTTGGTGCTAACCATCCAATGGGACCTCTTGAGTTAGGTGATTTCATTGGTCTTGATATCTGCCTTGCTATTATGGATGTTCTTTACAATGAGACTGGTGACAGCAAGTATCGTGCATGTCCACTTATCCGTAAGATGGTTCGTGGAGGCAATCTTGGTGTTAAGAGTGGTAAGGGATTCTATGTATATAATCCTGACCGCACTAAGACAGCAATTGATGCTTAAAAATATAATAAAATGGAGGAATTATTATCATGGATTTTTTGTTAGATAAAAAACATGAAATGGCTAGAAGCTTATTCAAAGAGTTCTCTGAGACAGAAGTTAAGCCTCTTGCACAGGAAGTAGATGAGACAGAAGTATTCCCTATGGGAACAGTTGAGAAGATGGCTAAGGCAGGATTCATGGGAATACCTGTACCAAAGGAGTATGGTGGACAGGGTTGTGATCCTTTAACATACGCTATGTGTGTTGAGGAGCTTTCAAAGGTATGTGGTACTACAGGTGTTATCGTATCAGCACATACATCACTTTGTATTGACCCTATCATGACATATGGTACTGAAGAGCAGAAGAAGAAGTATGTTACCCCTCTTGCTAAGGGTGAGAAGATCGGTGCTTTCGGTCTTACTGAGCCGGGTGCAGGTACAGATGCACAGGGATGCCAGACTAAGGCAGTTCTTGAAGGAGACGAGTGGGTTCTTAACGGATCTAAGTGCTTCATCACTAACGGTAAGGTTGCTGATGTATATATCATTATTGCGATTACAAGTATTACAGAGGATAAGCGTGGACGTAAGAAGAAGAACTTCTCAACATTTATCGTAGAGAAGGGAACTCCTGGTTTCTCATTCGGAACAAAAGAGAAGAAGATGGGTATCCGTGGTTCATCAACATATGAGCTTATATTTGAGGATTGCAGAATTCCTAAGGAGAATCTCCTTGGAGTTGAGGGAAAAGGTTTCCCAATCGCAATGCATACCCTTGATGGCGGACGTATTGGTATCGCTGCCCAGGCACTTGGACTTGCAGAGGGTGCCCTTGAGCGTGCTATTGAGTATACAAAAGAGAGAAAGCAGTTCGGACGTTCAATCGCCCAGCAGCAGAATACACAGTTCAAACTTGCCGATATGGCAACAAGAGTAGAGGCTGCACAGCTTCTCGTATACAAGGCAGCTATGGCTAAGGCTAACCAGAAGGTATACTCGGTAGAAGCTGCTAAGGCTAAGCTTTTTGCAGCAGAGACCGCTATGGCAGTTACTACAGAAGTAGTACAGCTCTTCGGTGGATATGGATATATCAGAGAGTATGATGTAGAGCGTATGATGCGTGATGCTAAGATTACAGAGATCTATGAAGGAACATCAGAGGTTCAGAGAATGGTAATCTCTGGTGCATTACTGAAATAATTATATAAGGAGTGAAAATACCGTGAAAATCGTTGTATGTATTAAACAGGTACCAGATACCAAAGGCGGAGTTAAGTTTAATCCAGACGGTACACTTGATAGAGGCGCTATGCTTACTATCATGAATCCGGATGACAAGGCTGGATTAGAGGCAGCACTTAGAATCAAAGATGAGACAGGTGCTGAAGTTACAGTTATAACAATGGGACTTCCTAAGGCTGAGGACGTTCTTCGTGAGGCTATGGCTATGGGCGCAGATAAGGGAATCCTTGTTACAGACAGAGTTCTTGGTGGAGCTGATACATGGGCTACATCTACTACAATTGCCGGAGCCCTCAGAAATATTGACTATGATCTTATCATCACAGGCCGTCAGGCTATTGATGGAGATACAGCCCAGGTTGGACCTCAGATCGCTGAGCATCTTGGTGTCCCTGTAATCTCATATGCTGAAGATATCAGGGTTGATGGTGATTCAGTAATCGTTAAGAGACAGTATGAGGACAGATATCATGAGATTAAGGCTAAGATGCCTTGTCTTGTAACAGCACTTTCAGAGCTTAATGTTCCTAGATATATGACACCGGGCGGAATCTTTGACGCATATGACAAAGAGATCACTGTATGGGGTCGTGCAGACCTTAAGGATGTTGAGGATTCAAACCTTGGTCTTAAGGGATCACCTACAAAGATCGCTAAGGCATCTGATAAGGTTCGTAAAGGCGCTGGTGAGAAGGTTGCCCTTGATGCAGCTGAAGCAGTTGATTACATTATGGGTAAACTTAAAGAGAAGCATGTTATCTAATTAAGAATAAGGAAAGTGGTGAAATAAAATGGGTTTAGAACAGTATAAAGGCGTATACATCTACGCTCAGCAGGTTGATAATGAGATAAGCAGTATTGCTTACGAATTACTCGGAAAAGCTAAGGATCTTGCTAAGGATCTTGATACAGATGTAACAGCAGTTCTTCTTGGACACAATGTAAGCGGACTTGTTGACAGTCTCGCAGAGTATGGTGCAGATAAGGTTATCGTAGTTGATGATCCTGAGCTTGAGACATACAGAACAGAGCCATATGCACATGCATTGGCATCAGTAATTAATGAGTACAAGCCTGACATCATGCTTGTAGGTGCTACAGCAATCGGTAGAGACCTTGGTCCTACTGTTTCAGCAAGAGTTGCTACAGGACTTACAGCTGACTGTACAGTACTTGAGATTGGTGATTTCCCAATCGTTGCCCCGGCTAATGGAACACAGAAGCATAATCAGCTTCTTATGACACGTCCAGCATTTGGTGGTAACACAATTGCGACAATCGCATGTCCTGATAACCGCCCACAGATGGCAACAGTCCGTCCTGGTGTTATGCAGAAGATTGATCCTGTTAAGGGAGCTAAGGCTGAGGTTATTAACTACAATCCTGGATTTACTCCAAACAACAAGTATGTTGAGATACTTAATGTGATCAAGACTGCAAAGTCAGCAGAGAACATTATGGATGCTAAGATTCTTGTATCAGGTGGACGTGGAGTTGGTTCTGCAGAGAACTTCCAGATGCTTAAGGATCTTGCTGCAGTACTTGGCGGAATGGTTAGCTGCTCACGTGCCGTTGTTGAGAATGGCTGGCTTCCGGTTGATTACCAGGTAGGTCAGACAGGTAAGACAGTACGTCCTAACCTGTACATTGCAGTAGGTATTTCAGGTGCTATCCAGCACGTTGCCGGTATGGAAGAGTCAGATATCATCATTGCAATCAACAAGGATGAGGATGCACCAATCTTTGATGTAGCTGATTATGGTATTGTTGGAGATCTTAATAAGATTGTTCCTGCCCTTACTGCAGCCCTTAAGGCTGAGTTAGCATAATGCACACAGATGCAGAATAATAAGACAAGCTATTATTAAAAGTTATTAATTCTATTGCCATAGTAAATTAATAATATAAAAAGAACCTGATTACTATTATGCATGTCAGTTTTGATACAAAACGACATTGCACAGAGTAGTCAGGTTCTTTGTTTTACAACAATCCTGTTCTTGACATCTGTCATCCTTTGTAATAAATTAAATAAATGTGTGAAAAAAATAACAAGGATGAAAGAGAAAGAAGAGAAAGAGAATGGAAAAGATTAAGCCAAAGCTATTTTCAGTAATGAAAAGCTACAGCACGGAACAGTTAGTGAAGGACATTATTTCAGGTATCATAGTTGCGATAATCGCACTGCCATTGTCAATCGCACTTGCGATTGCGTCAGGTGTAGGACCGCAGGAAGGTCTGTATACCGCAATTGTTGCGGGCTTTGTAGTTGGTTTTTTAGGCGGAAGCCGTGTACAGATAGCAGGTCCGACGGCTGCATTTGCAACGATAGTGGCAGGAATAGTTGCGAGGGAAAATGGAATGTCACAGCTGGTTATTGCTACTATCATGGCGGGTATTATACTTATAATAATGGGCTTTTGCCGGATGGGCTCGTTGATACATTACATACCGACAACAATTACGTCCGGTTTTACCTTTGGTATTGCAGTTACAATTGCACTTGGTCAGGTAAAAGACTTTTTGGGTCTTACATTTACGAAGTCACCTGTTGAGACTGTAGAAAAAGCAGTTGAGGCGGTAAAGTGTATAGGGACATTTAATTATCAGGCATTCCTGGTGGGTATTGCATCACTTGCTGTAATAATTTTCTGGCCTAAAAGGTTACAGAAGGTACCGGCATCACTTGTTGCAGTAATCGGTTCTTCCGCAGCAGTAATTCTCCTGGGGCTTAAGGTTAACACGATTGGGGATCTATATACAGTAACAAGCAAGCTACCGGAATTTCATATGCCTGCATTCAGTCTTAAAATGATCATTGATCTTTTCCCGGATGCGGTGACAATTGCAGTCCTTGCCGGAATTGAATCGCTGCTGTCATGTGTTGTATCAGACAGCATGATCGGTTCGAAGCATCGTTCTAATATGGAGCTTATTGCACAGGGGGCAGGAAATATTGCTTCGGCATTTTTTGGAGGAATACCTGCAACAGGAGCTCTTGCGAGAACAGCGGCGAACGTTAAAAACGGAGGAAGAACACCTGTATCAGCTATGGTACATTCGGTAGTGTTATTGCTGATAATAGTATTTCTTATGCCATATGCGGCACTCATTCCGATGCCTGCAATCGCAGCAATATTATTTATGGTGGCATATAACATGAGTGGCTGGAGGAATATAATACATCAGATTAAAACATCACCTAAAAGTGACACTATCGTACTTGTAACAACATTGGTGCTTACTGTTGTGTTTGATATCGTGGTTGCTATCGGAATAGGTTTTATGCTTGCGTCACTTCTGTTCATGAAGAGAATGGCTGAGGTAACAGAAGTTAATGCATGGGTATATCCCGATGCAGTGGATGAAGAGGACGATACTGACAGCCTGTTTTACAAGAAGGTACCTTCTAATGTAAGAGTATTTGAGATAAACGGACCAATGTTTTTTGCCGCATCTGATAAGTTAACAGGTGTTATAGATGATACCTCAGAGGATGTACTTATTATAAGAATGAGAAGTGTACCTGCAATTGATGCAACAGGGGTTCAGGCACTTGAGGAGATTCTTGAAAAATGTAAAAAGAACAGGATCAAGGTTATATTCTCCCATGTAAATGAGCAGCCAATGACTGTTATGAAAAAAGCCGGATTTATTGATATGGTTGGTGGTGAAAACTTCTGTGAGCATATTGATGCCGCACTTGAGAGAGCTGATGAGATAATAGCAGCATAGATGTATCATGCCGGGGCTGATATCACCCGAAATAAGAGCCAAACACATATTGTTCACAAATAATACTAAATATCATCATAACCGGTGTTATATAATGTATCTGTATTCAGGTACTTATATAACACCTTTTATTGTCCGGAAATAATTGAAAATAATATATAGGAGGCACACCTTATGAAGAATAAATGCACATGTAAAATCATGGCAATCGCAATGACGATTTGTTTTACTATAACTTCAGGATGTGGGGGACGAACGGAAAACGATTCTGATAAGACCGCAGATGGTGCGGAGATAGAAGCTGTGCAGGAGAATGATGAAGAGGATGCTGTATCAATTAATCCGGAGGATATGTTTACAGAGAGGGATATTTCGGGTGATTATGATGAAAAGACAGTTAACGTAACATTAGCCGATGTTTCAAGTAATGCAGATGATGAATCGGTAGACATTGACCGTGACACAGTTAAGATTACAGGTAAGGGTACGTATGTAATAACAGGTTCATTAAGTGACGGAATGGTTATAGTTGATGCAGGGGATTCAGACAAGGTACAGCTGGTATTAAATGGAGTAGATATAACGAGTAAAACCTCGGCACCGGTATATGTCAGGAATGCAAAGAAGGTATTTATTACACTTGCAGAGGGTACAGATAACACTCTTGCCAATGGTGGAAGCTACGAAGCAATTGATGAAAATAATATTGACGCAGTTATATTTGCAAAGGACGATATTACATTTAATGGTAAAGGAAGCCTTACAATAAATGCATCAGCCGGACACGGAGTGGTAGGTAAGGATGATGTTGTTATAACATCAGGTACATATAATGTAACAGCTGTCTCGCATTCATTTGATGGGAAAGACAGTATCAGGGTTGCAGGAGGCACATTTAACCTGAGTACAGGAAAGGATGGGCTTCATTCTGAAAATAAAGATGACCAGGCAAAGGGATACATATATGTGAAGGATGGGGATTTTACAATTGCGGCAGAAGGTGATGGAATGAGTGCTGCATCACTGCTCCGTATTGATGGTGGCAGGATTAATGTGACCGAAAGCCATGAAGGGCTTGAGGCAAAGGATATTATATTAAATGATGGGGATATTCAGATAGTGGCTGCTGACGATGGCGTTAATGCTACTGATAAAAGTACTGCAGGTGACAAAGGAAAAGCTGATCCTGATGGCAATGGTGAAAGACAGGAGCCGCCTGATTTCAAGCCTGGTGAAGGCTTTGATAAGAACAACGGAACGGACAGTTCAGAAGCCGGTGATAGTCTGGATGGAAAAAAGATGCCGGGTGGACCGGGAGGTGGAGATGATGTTCAGGATGTGTCTGTAGTTATTAATGGCGGAACCCTTGTAATTGACGCAGAGGGTGACGGAATCGATTCTAACGGAATCCTTACCGTAAATGGTGGAACAGTATATATAGCGGGACCATCAAGAGGTGGAAATGGGGCACTTGATTATGGAAAAGAGGCTGTTATAACCGGGGGTACGGTAATTGCTGCCGGTGATGGCGGTATGGCTGAATCATTTGGTGAGGAATCAACCCAGGAGAGTGTACTGGTGAATGTTGAAGATCAGACTGATGGCGGAGATATTATCCTTAGGGATGATTCCGGCAATGAGCTTATAAGATGGAATGTTGCAAAAGGGTTTAATTCTGTTGTGGTAAGCTGCCCGCAGATGCTAAAGGGAGAGAAGTATACGCTTATAACCGGTAAAGACAGTACAGAGGTTAATATAGAATAATGGAGCAAATGTTAATAATTAAGTGGCAAAAGGTCAGAAAGGGTGTTAAAATATAAGAAAAATCATAGGAGGAATAATGATATTATGAGAAGAGGAATCAGAAGTGCTCTTGCATGCGTATTATCTCTTGCACTTATTACCGGCGTATGTGCCGGTATGGGAGACCGTGCCGGTGCAGCTGCTCCAAAGCTTAACAGGACGAAGCTTACAATGAAGGTGGGCGATAAGAAGCTCCTTAAAGTAAAAGGTAAGAAAGGGAAGGTTAAGTGGTCATCATCTAAGAAGAAGGTTGCCACTGTATCTGCTAAGGGTGTAGTTATGGCGAAGTCAAAGGGAAAAGCAATCATAACAGCAAAGGCTGCTTCCAGGAAGCTTAAGTGTAAAGTTACGGTTAAGGCAGGTTCGGCAGTTAAGAACACAAAGGCACCTGTAGTTACTACAGCACCTTCAACAGTACCTGCAACAGTGACGCCTGCCGTAACTGCGGCGCAGACAACGGCACCTGCTACAGAGCAGCCTGCTGCAACATCAACGGCTGCACCGACAGAGACACCTGGACCAACGCAGACACCTGCTTATATGCAGGAGGGTGCATTTGTATACGAGAAGCTTGATATATCATGGATAGACCCTGAAAAGCCAATGGTTGCATTTACATTTGATGATGGCCCGGTCGGTTCAGAGGATTCAAGCAACTCAATGAGAATACAGGCGGCACTTGCCAAGTATGGCTATCATGCTACATTCAATTATGTGACGAGTAAGTTCAGTAATGATACTAACAGGAATGAAGTCCTTAAGGCTATGGAGGCAGGGCATGAGATAGCTAACCATACGGCACAGTGGGGTTCATTGTCAGATATTAAGGATGGAGATGCTATTGCAGCCGAGATTGAAAAAGGCAGGGCAGCATTAGAGGAGCTTACGGGAATGACTAAGTTCACCCTCCGACCACCAAACCTTGGAACTAATGAGCTTGTATTTAAGAACTGCAATGTACCGCTTATTAACTGTAATATATACAGTAATGACTGGGTAGATGGAACAACAAAAGAAGAGATCATTAATAAGGTTAAAGCGGCTAAGGATGGTGATATCATACTTATGCACGAGACCAACAAGCTTACAGCTGATGCAGTTGAAGAAGAGCTTGTGGATTATTTCCATGACAAGGGATTCCAGATCGTATCTGTAGTTGAGCTGTTTGCAGCCAAGGACATACCATTGTTCCCTGGAGTGCTTTATGATAAGGCAGAAGAAAAAGCTCCAAGGGATGATAATTAAGTATATGCTTTAATATAATCGATTAGCATTATCCGTTATATTGGATAATAAGAATATAGACAGGGACACTATCCGCAATATGGGTAGTGTCTTTTTTTATAAACAGTATATAACACTTGACAACAGTTAAATGCTGTTATATACTGTTTATTGTATTTAATTGAGAAGAGTGCATATTGGTCAGGGCTGTGTCTGGATTATTCCGGCTATGGACAGGAAAGGAGGAAACCTGGTGAGGATTATCATTAACAATTCGTCGATGACACCGATATATGAGCAGATTGTGGTACAGATAAAGCAGTTTATCATACAGGGGGAACTGATCAGTGGTGCAGCACTTCCGTCAGTGAGGGTGCTGGCGAAGGAGTTAAGAATAAGTGCACTGACAGTTAAGAAAGCCTATGATGCGCTTGAACAGGAGGGGTATGTTATAACTGTTCATGGTAAGGGAACATACGTTGCAGATACCAATGCGTCATTAATGGAGGAGGAGCATAAGAAGAAGGCAGAGTCGATGCTCGAGGAAGCTATAAGGGAAGCAAGACTGTGTGGAGTAAGTGATGAAGAGCTCAGGGAGCTCTTTGAGATAATTCTGACGAGCTGATAAGGGATAATGTGGAATTGTTTATATCAGCATCTGAAATATCTGACACGAACGGAACGTGGACAGATGTGGCTGTATACAGGCAGTGTGTATGAAAATTATAACAGGAGGGATAAAGGTATGGTGAAGTTAGAGCAGGTAAGCAAGGTATATGATAAATTCACGCTTAACTGTACTATGGAGGTTAAGCCGGGGCATATAACCGGTCTTGTAGGAGCCAATGGTGCCGGCAAGAGCACGACATTTAAGGCAATACTCGGGCTGATAAAGACAGATGGCGGTACGATTCGTATATTTGGCAAAGACATTAAGGATATTACGGCAGAAGACAAGGAGAAGATGGGCGTTGTAATGGCGGACACAGGACTTTGTGAAGAATTTAACATTAAGACAATAATGAAGGTACTGAAGGCAGCCTATAAGAATTTTGATGATAAATACTTTGAGGATATGTGTAAGAGATTTGAGCTGCCATTTGATGTTAAGACGAAGGAGTTTTCAACCGGGATGAGGGCGAGGCTGAATATGATTATTGCACTTAGTCATGGTGCCAGGCTTCTTATACTTGATGAGCCGACGTCAGGACTTGATGTTATCGCAAGGAATGAACTGTTGGACATAATAAGGGAATATGTACAGGATGACCGTTCTGTTCTTATAAGCTCACACATTTCGGGTGACCTGGAGGGGATATGCGATGATCTATACATGATACATGACGGAGAGATAGTATTCCATGATGATACGGATGTACTTCTTGATGAATATGGAATGCTTAAGCTTACCAATGAACAGTATGCGGGTATTGATAAGATTAATATCAGGTACATTTTAAAAGGTGACAACGGATATGACTGCCTGACAGATAACAGACAGTTCTATGTGGACAATTACCCGGATGTGGTAGTAGAAAAAGGATGTATTGAAAGTTTCCTTAATATAGTTGAGAAGGGGGAAAAGGTATGAAAGGGTTATTAGTTAAAGATTTTTGTTATCTTGGTCTTAATAAAAAGATATATGGGATAACGGCTGCAATCATTGTCATGGCTCTTTTTCTTGGCGGCAATAGTTCTGCTGAATTTTTAAGCGGGTTCACGACCTCTTATCTGGCAGTAATGATGGGCTTTCAGGTAATAGGCTCGATAACACTTGACGAGTACAGGGGCGGACTTAAGATTATTTTGTCAATGCCTGTGACAAGAAAAGAGTATGTTATAAGCAAGTATATATATGCTGCGGTGCTTACCGTTATCGGAGGTGTGGCCGGATATGCCATATCGCTTGCCGCCACGCTGATTGTTAATGGTATGGGGGGCTTTGATATTATAGAGTCACTGGCGTATATTATATCGGCACTTGCGGCATGTATGGTTCTTAATGCAATACTGCTTCCTGTTCAGTTAAAATACGGCTCTGATAAGGGTAAAATGGTTATATTTGTGCTTGTTGCGGCAGTTCTGGCAGCAGCATTTGCAGCTGAAAAGATTGGCAGGACAATAGGGGTGGATGTTGATAAAGTAATGAACAATATCGAGATATTTTTTAACGGCATGAATGTGACGGCAGCAGTTCTTACAGGGATTATCATTACAGGCGTGGTTTTATGCGTATCAATACTTATCAGCATCCGTATAGTTGATAATAAAGAGCTTTAACAAAAATGTCGTTTTATGCAAAATAGTACATACACATGCGTGTCATCAGACACATATATTATAAGTACGAAGGGGGGAGAAGTATATGAAGGTTGCCGTTATTGGTGGAGATTTAAGACAATGTTACCTTGCACGTACACTTATTGATAAAGGGTATAGTGTCAGTGTGTTTGGTCTGTTCTGTAATGATCCGGTTAAGGATACCGGTATAGTTATAGCAGAGAACATAGAGGACGCCGTTAAGGACTGCAGTGCCGTTGTTTTACCGACACCTGTGACAGATAAATGGAACTATGTGGCTGAACTGATTACAGATGATGTTATGGTGTTTGGCTGGGTAGTGCCGCCTGCGTTTGAGCATTTTCAGGTGTATGATTTCAGGAATATGGATGAAGTCGCACTAAGAAATGCTGTTGCGACAGCAGAGGGAACCCTTGCTGAAGCAATAAAGCATGGCAGTATTAATATTACAGGTTCAAGGTGTCTGGTGCTTGGATACGGAAGATGCGGCCGTGAGATTGCGTCCCTTTTCAGGGCAGTTAGGGCGTATGTGACTGTGGCTGACCGTAATAATAATAAACGTGAGGATGTAGCATTTCACGGGATGGATGTGTGTGGTATATTCGAGCGGGAAGATTACAGTGAGTATGATTTTGTGATTAATACTGTACCTGCAAGAGTTCTTGGCAGGAGGGAAATAGACAAATTGAATAAGGAAGTAGTTATAATTGATATTGCTTCGATACCGGGCGGAACGGACTTTGTGTACTGTAAGGAGCAGGGAATTAAGGCTGTTCATTGTCTGGGGCTTCCGGGTAAGTATTCCCCTAAAACTTCGGGTGATGTGCTTGGTATTGCCGTAGCGGGAATAATTGAAAAGTTTAATAATGACAGGAAGTGAGGGTAAACCTTGGAATTAGCGGATTGTAAAGTGGGATTTGGTATCACTGGCTCATTTTGTACATTTGCTAAAATAATCGAAGAACTGAAGAAATTACAAGAGACAGGAGCTATTATCACTCCTGTTTTCTCGTTTAACAGTCAGACGATTAATTCACGATTTGGGGATGCAAGGGAATTTGTCAAAAAGGTTGAGAATATAACTGAAAGACCCGGTATGAAGACAATTGACCAGGCAGAGGCGGTAGGGCCGGGAAGCCTGTTCGATATTATGGTTATTGCCCCATGTACCGGTAATACACTTGCCAAGCTGTGTAATGGGATTACAGACAGTCCTGTGCTTATGGCCGCCAAAGCTCATCTTCGTAATAACAAGCCGCTGTTGATCTCTATTGCGACTAACGATGCACTTGGCATTAATTTTAAGAATATTGGCAGCCTGATGAATATGAAAAATATATATTTTGTTCCTTTTGGCCAGGATAACTGCATTAAGAAGCCTAACTCAATGATCGCTGATGTAGGCAGGCTTCAGGATTCAATACTTGCAGCACTTGGAGGTACGCAGATACAACCGGTGCTTGTGTAAGTATTCTGTGTGGAAATTTTACGTAAGATTACGTATACGACCCTTCGTAAATATAGATACACGGGCATTAAGCCCGTGCTACATATAATAGTATTGCATTTTAATAATAAAATTAATGGTAAAATATTACATTAATGATACTCTATAAGCCAATGGTTGACCTGGATAAGGTAAGCCATCATCTGCGGACCTGCCATAAGCTGGCCATACCATGGTTTTCCATAGTCCTTCGTATTATTAATGAATTTTTTAACTACATCTTTATCTATGCAGTAGTGTATAGGGCTTGAAGCGTCTTCGATAATTCCGGTAAGTGTATTCGCAAGAAGGCGTTCGTATTCAGGGTTATAGGTTTTAGGGTACGGACTTTTTCTCCTGTTAAGAACTGCATCCGGTAAAAATCCCTTTGCGGCTTCCCGCAGCAGATTTTTTACAACACCATCCTTTGCTTTCATGCTCCATGGAATGTTGAAAACGTATTCGACGAGTGGAACATCACAGAATGGAACTCTAGCTTCAAGACCGCTCGCCATACTTGTTCGGTCCATCCTGTCAAGCAGTGTCTGCATGAACCAGCGCAGGTTAAGATACGCAATACGCCGTCTGCTCGTCTCTACTTCATTATCGCCCGGCAGAATATTAATTTCCCGTGTGGAAATGTTATATCTTGATTTGACATATGAATCAAGATCCAGCCATTTCAGAAAATCTTTGTTAAGCAGTTCTTTTCTTGGGGCAAGGTCAGGCGACCAGCAGAATGTATCGTTGCCTTCACCCATTGCCATAAGGTCTTCCCTGTGAAACCATGGATAGCCACCGAATACCTCGTCAGCACATTCGCCGGTCAGCACAACCTTATTCTCTTTGCTTACCTCGTGGCAAAAATATAATAACGAAGAATCGACATCTGCCATCGTTGGAAGATCTCTCGACAGGACGGAATCAAGTAACAGCTCTGCCTGCTTTGCCGGGGAGCATTCAAGGTAACGGTGGTTTGAACCGATATAGCGCACCATTTCATCAACATAAGGACGGTCTTCGGACGGCTGGAATGAGTTGGCAGTAAAAAATTTACTGTTATCTGTGAAATCAAATGAATAGGTGTCAAGCTTAATTCCCTTTTTTTCAAGAACCCTGCCACAGATTGATGATACAAGGCTTGAGTCAAGTCCGCCGGACAAAAATGTGCATATTGGAACGTCTGAAACCATCTGCCTTGTGACAGCGTCAGTAACAAGCCATGTAACCTTTTCGATGGTTTCCTCATATGAGTCGTAATGTGGCTTTGATTCAAGCCGCCAGTAAGTGACATGGTGGATGCCATATTTATTAATACACAGATATTCACCGGGAAGAACTTCATGTATCCCGGCAAATACGCCTTTACCGGGTGATTTTGCGGGACCGATTCCAAAGACTTCACAAAAGCTCTCCCTGTTAATGACCGGGTGGATATCCGGGTACTCAAACAGTGCTTTCATTTCTGAAGCAAAGACAAAGGTACCACGGTTAACTGAATTGTCCGTGACAGAGTAGTACAGGGGTTTAACACCCATCTGGTCGCGGAAAACGTACAGTGTGTCATGTGGTCTGTCGTATATTGCAATAGCAAATATTCCGTTGACCCTCTTAATAAAGTCCGGTCCGTATTCAATAAATGATCTTAATAAGACCTCGGTATCAGAGGTGGTCCTGAAAGTGTGTCCCCTGCTGATAAGGGAATTACGAAGTCCGGCAGTGTTGTATATCTCTCCGTTATAGACAATAGTGAAATTACTGTCTTCATAAGAAGCAGTGTCACTCATTGGCTGTTTTCCGCCGGCAATATCAATGATTGCCAGTCTGGTGTGGGCAAAGCCACATTTATCAGACAGATATATGCCATCATCATCAGGACCCCTGTGTTTTATGGCAGCAGCCATATTATTAAGCACAGAGGTCCATTCCGGTCTGTTAGAAGTATATGAAGCATTGTGATTGTAAAAGCCTGAAATTCCGCACATTTAATTATATCCTATAACCTTTTTGCTAATATTCTATGTGTATAATTGTGCTTTTATTCACGGTTACTATGATTTCATATCCCGGCTGCCTGGCAATGAGGTATGTCCTATTGCCGTTCATATTGATGTCAACCACGTTTGCATTTTATGGAAACTAAGCCTGCCACAAAGAATACTGTGGCAAATATAAGCTCAACGCCTAAGTAACCAAGCAGGGGCGTTATGTTTCCGCCTGTATAGCTGTTAATGTAATTGCAGCTTGTAATGTACCAGTATGAAGGAAGAAACTGCCCAATTTTTACTATACTGCCGCTCATGTATTCAAGTGGTACGAATACGCCGCCGAGGAAGCTGAAGCCAAGCCCGATAACATTAGCAGCTATGGATACCATGTTATTACTGGTGATCAGCTGTCCGGCAAAAAATACAAGCCCTATAGACATTGTCATATACACAAGCATATTTATAATATATAGTATGCCCGTTGCCGTAAACATTTCTCCACCGACTGTTGCACTGCCGAGAATCAGTATTACACCGCATATTGCAATTCCGAAGGTGGCAAGTGCAAGTGCTGTTTCCCGGTTGATGCGTGAAAGCTTATAGGATGAGCAGGCAATCCGGGTACGTATATTTTCCTGATTCAGTACCATAAGTATAGGCGCTGCGCCGGAGAATGCTATACATATAAATACATATGCCAGGTATGAGAAGAAATAAAACGGCCGCCCTTTTGTATCAGATGAATTATCAAGTACATTAACGTCAGCGTGTGTATTAATAATGTCATCCGCTGCCGCTGTGGCGTCGTCAATTGATGAGCCGGCTGCTGCAAATGCTGCCACATAACCGATGTAATTATTAATCCGGCTGTATATAATATCAGCTGCCATAGTCCCATTAAGCGTGAAGACATCCACAACATTTTTTGTCTTACCGGACGATATCATTGCCCCATATCCTTCAGGAATTATGACTGCCGCAGATATGTTTCTGTTGAATAATTCGTCCTGTATGGTTTCTGTGTCAAAGTCAGGGATTGAAGCCTCTTCATTATCCTTTAACAGGCAGTCAGTAAGAGCCCTGCTTGCTTCTGAATTATCATGGTCATCAACCGCAATATCAAATGATGACATTTTGAAGGTCTTGCCGTCATCAGCAGCATTTTGCCCGGATATGATTGAAGTAATAGTGGCAAATATACATATATACATTATAACCTGGCCGAGCTGGCTTCTTAGTATTTTGAAGAATAATCTATATACTTGCATAACGGTTCCTCCTTATCAATAAGAAACTGACAGTACAAAGCACTGCCGTTATAATTCCAAGACATGCAATATTCTTAAGAAAACGGTCGTAAGTGTCATATACATTAAGTGAATAAAATGCATCTGATATAAGTGCTGCCGGGTTTAGCCGGTTAATTACCGGGGCAGAGTGCTCAATGGAATCTTTTAATCCGGTCGTGCACAGGTCTGCCATGATACTGAGTATCATTGTAAATGCTACGGTAATGCTGGTCTTTATGCCCTGTGATGATGGTTTTGGCAGCGCACCGATTACCATGCCAAGGGCAAGGCCGCATGCCGTCCCAATATAGAGTATAAGCAATATCGGGGCAATCCTGTCACCAAAATCAATGCCGAGCACTTCCTGCATATACAGGAAAGTGAGAACCTCTATACAGAACTGCAGAAGATGTCCCGCTATGAATTCAGCAATGATAACAACAGACTTATGTGTAGGGGCAACTCCCCTTCTTGCACCGAGTGCGCTTATGTTGGCCTGTAGTATGAATATCCTGTCTAATCCGTTAAATGCTGCAAACAAACAGCTCATGGCGAATACGGCATAGAAAAATGAAATCATGTTATCCTGGTTGCCGTCGCTTGTGCTAAGCTCATTGCAGGCCTGCACCTCTGACGTAAGCAGACCCATAGCTTTCAGGAGTGCATGTGGGTCAGCCTCAGCTAACCTGGTAAATGCGGCTTCTTTTTGAATATACTGGTCAAGAAATGAACTTAAAACCGATTCATTTAAGCCTTCGCCGCGTACTGTCATATGGATATTATCATCAACGTATATTACACCATTTACTGACTTGTCCCTAAGGGCATGCAGTGCATCATTTTCGTCCATGTACTCCGGCTCAAGAAGCCTGTCATCACCCTTCGAGATACTTTTGATAACAGTTTTGAAGGTATCATTCTCCTTATTCTCAACGATTGCTACAGGCACTGCATTTAGCTGTTCTGTAGTTTCATATATTTTACCGAATGCCAGAAACATAAATGTTGAAAGTGCAATCGGAAACAGGAACGACCAGAACATGCTTTCCCTGGATCTTAGCATGGTTATAATGCTGTATTTAAAATAGTGAAAAAACATTGTTATCCCTCCTTAGGCGTTATCCCGTAACTGTGTCCCGGTAATCTCAAGAAATACATCATTAAGAGTAGGAAGCTCTGAATATACTCTGCCAAATGAAAGATCATGTTCAGTAAGGTAATCAAGAACCCTTACAAGATTATGACGGCCGCCGCTGAAGGATAACTTAAGCACAGAATTTTCATATGTTACTCCATATGCGTGGGCAAGCCCTGATAATTCAAGCAGTGACGATTCATTCAGACCGCATACTTCTACAGAGATTCTTTCCGTGCATTTAATCATTTTTTTGAGTTCCTCTGTGGTTCCGCTTGCAAGGCTCCTTCCCTTATCCATGATCACTATATGTGAGCATATCTGCTCAACCTCTTCCATATAATGGGAGGTATACACGATTGTTGCACCATCACGGTTAAGCTGTTCAATACCTTCAAGAATCTTGTTACGGCTCTGTGGATCTACGGCAACAGTTGGTTCATCGAAGAATATAAGCTTTGGCTTATGGGCGATTCCACATGCAATATTAAGTCTCCGGAGCAGTCCGCCCGAAAGCTTTTTAGGTCTGAACTTAACAAAGTCACCAAGCTCTACAAAGTCAATGGCTTCCCTGACATATTGCTTTCTTGTCTCTGAATCCTTTATATACAGCCCGCAGAAGTAATCAACATTTTCATAGACTGTAAGCTCGTTAAATACTGCAACATCCTGCATTACAACCCCGATATCCTTTTTGATGCCATATGAGTTAGGCTTCATATCCCTGCCGAATACCCTGATGCTTCCTTTGTCATAGCTTAAAAGCGAAAGGATGCAGTTGATAGTGGTGGTCTTCCCTGAACCATTCGGGCCAAGCAGACCGAATATCTCACCTTCATTTATCGTAAGGTTGAAATGATCAAGAGCGACCAGCTCCCGGTAACGTTTAACCAGGTTATTAACTTCAATTACAGTTGACATATATATACCCCCTATTTCATTAATCTGTGTTCTTACCATATCTTCTGATGTTAGTATATTACAGGCATACATGAAATGGTAGTGACGGATGTAAGTAGTTTAATGTGACAAATGTAATATTGTGTAATTGCATCATATCAGGTACAATTAAGATGATAAAATATAAAGGAAAGGTTTTCGGCATGATTAGCGAGATAGTAGATAAAGTCTGTATATGGCTTTTGTGTATGATGCTTATGCTTGTATATGGCTGTGGGATGGCTTATGTAGTTGTCTGTCTTATGGCGGTGATAATTGTGCTTAGCAGTTATCTTGAACGCCTGCCTGAAAGGACAGAGGAGCTGCTGATAATTATTAATATGCTGTGTATTGCAAGATATCCGGTGTGTATGGCATTCGTGCCGCTTTTTATGTATGATGCTGTCTGTAAAAAAATGAAGTATGCTTCGGTGGCTGCCGCAGTCGCCTATATATGTAATACATACACATATATAAAGTCAGCCGGTGATGTAAAAGCCGGCAGCGGGTACCTTATAACAGGAGCAATATGTGTGCTGTTAATATCAATTGCTGCTGTGGTACTGGGTAACAGGACAATGCGATGGAAGCAGGCAGAGGATGATGTCAGAAGAATAAGGGATGATGGGATAGAACGCCATATGCTGCTTGAGCACCAGAATGCAGAGATTATAGAGCGTCAGAATTATGAGATAAATGTAGCAACATTAAAGGAACGTAACCGTATTGCCAGGGAGATCCATGATAACGTCGGCCATATGCTTACAAGGGCAATATTACAGACAGGGGCACTTAAGGTTATCGTTAAGGATGATGCTGTCAAAGGGCAGCTTGAGGGACTGGGTGCCACACTTAATACTGCAATGGATAATATAAGGAACAGCGTACATGATCTGCATGATGAGTCGGTAGATATGGGCAGGGCTGTAGAAGAGGTTATTGGTAACTTCCCTAAGCTTGATGTGGAGCTTGACTATGATGTAAAGTCTAATGTAAGCAGTGAGATGAAGTATAGCTTTATATCTATAGTAAAAGAGGCATTGAATAATACAGCAAAGCACAGTAATGGCAGTAAGGTTAAGATTATACTATCGGAGCATCCGGCATTTTACCAGCTTATCATTGCGGATAACGGCACGGATATCCCTGATAATTTTACCGGCGGGATGGGAATATCAAGCATAAGGGAGCGTGTTAAGTCCCTGCACGGCAACATTAATATCAATACAGAAAAGGGTTTCAGGATAAGTATATCAGTGATGAAATAATATAACGGATAAATGCATTAGGCTGATATATTAAGAAATGTTAATGAAAGTAGGGAAAGGTATGAAAATTAAAGTTATCGTAATTGATGATGACCATTTGGTTGCGTTGTCGCTTAAAACTATACTTGAAGCGTCCGGGAATATTGATATTGCAGCAACAGGAAAGGACGGCAGCGAGGCACTTGAATTATATCGGGCTTATAGACCGGATGTACTTGTTATGGATATAAGGATGAAGAATGTGACAGGACTAGAGGCAGCGGGAGAGGTACTGGATGAATTTGCTGATGCAAAAATACTGCTGCTTACAACATTTAATGATGACGAGTACATAGTAAAGGCGCTGAAGCTGGGTGCCAAAGGATATATACTTAAGCAGGATTTTGAAGGGATAGAGCCTGCAATCATGGCTGTTGCCGGTGGACAGACGGTATTTGGCGGTGAAGTAATTGGAAAGCTTCCTTCACTGATTAATATGTCTGCTGAGATGACGGCGTCGGATGATGATGTGAAAAAAGCTATCGACCGGGAATTATCCGAAAAGAATATCAGTGAAAAAGAGATTGCCATAATTGAGCTTGTAGCAGAAGGCTATAACAATAAGGAAATAGCTGAACAGCTTTATCTGTCTGAAGGAACTGTAAGAAATTACCTTAGCGGAATTCTTGAAAAACTGGAGCTGCGTGACAGGACACAGCTCGCAGTATATTATCTTGGTGTCAGGTACAGACAGGATACTGGTCTGCTCAGGCCTCAAGCTTTGGCTCATCAGGGCGTACCGGAACACCGTTAAGTTCAACATGCTCATTTATCCGTATCATTAGATAAGGGATGCCGTCAATAATCTTTGTCTCGACCAGATGTGACTGTTCAGGATTGACCTTAACAGTTACGTCGGCTGTTTTAATCTCAAGATTGCGGTGGTTGGTAATGTTAGTTGCGACAAACTTTACATCCTCACCACTGCTGTCCGGATTATCGGACTCATTATGTATAATGTGGTCAAAGCTCCTGTCAAAGGTTTCGAGCTTGTCGCTGCTTATACCACTGCCTTCAAATATACGTTTTACATCATTTTTATCGAGTACAACAGGGTCAGGCAGTTCTTTTTGTTCATCTATCATGTCATTAATGCTTTCATGGATGGTCTTGACGACCTCAAAGCTGCATTCATCGCCAAGGGAATGCTCAATTATCGACTGGAATGTCGTGTTCTGGTTTTTGCTTGTGAGAGGTCTTGTACAGGCAAACATGTTGTCCATGAATTCAGGAAATATATCATCACATTTTTTTGTATAATAAAGCATTGCATGAATATCTGTATTACGGTCATTAAATGCCGGGAACAGGAATCCGTGTGCCGGAACATCAACAATCCAGTCACGTATCCTGGTCTCTATCGTGTTGGCTTCCGCATTATAGCACAGTCCTGATTTATCAAGCTTAACAGGACAGATACAGCATATAATATGTTCATAAACGTATATAGAGGCATCGTCCAGGGACATATCATCAGAGGTGATTCCCGGAATGTCGTAAGCAGCATGTGCAAGAACAATATAATAATTCTCATTATAGTTATAGTATTCTATTATTTTATTATAGAACTCCTCTATAAGCTCATCATCGCGTAATCTTGTGTCACGAAGCCTGAGCAGGAACTCCTGTGTTCCACCCTCATATTCCTGTTCCGTAGGAAATTCAAGATTGATCAGGTTCTTACCGATGGTTCCCGAAAGACACTTGCGGAAAATATTGATGTACTTAAACATCTCCTCTTCCTCAAGGGACTGAAAAGCCTGGGTAAGGGTAGTCTTTACGTTCTTCTCGGAATCAACGTAGCAGCCGCATAGCCTGGTTACGTGACATTTGTTTTTGTTAAAAAGTTTTTTTATCTCAGCAATTTCTTTTTTGTTCATATGTATTCTCCCATAACAGCTGGTTTTATTCCCTTATACAGTCACCGGGTGTAAGCCTGTCCGCACCTGGTGGCTGCATGAGGGGCATTGACTTGTGTCTGATTATATCATAGATGACCCTGTTTGAAAATGATTTGAAATGAACCTGAAAATGATTTGGACATGATTAAGGGAACATAAGCCGGCTATTACCGGCTCTTGACATTGCCCCGGGTAGTCTGTTATAATACAAATCGCTTGCGGATATGGCGGAATTGGCAGACGCGCTAGATTTAGGTTCTAGTGGGGAATCCCGTGCAGGTTCAAGTCCTG
>CAKSBI010000004.1 GCA_934437985.1 uncultured Lachnospiraceae bacterium | reverse complement strand
ATGATGGGCTTCAACCCGAAATCCGTTGCCGCTATGCTGGAAAACATCGTGTACTTCGAGCTTCGGCGGAAGGGCTATGATGTGTATATCGGCAAAAATGCCGCCAAGGAGATCGACTTTGTAGCCGTGCGGCGTGACGAGCGGATCTATGTGCAGGTGTGCCGCAATCTGCCGGAGGAATCTGACCGAGAGGTTGCCAACCTGCTGGAGATCAAAGATCATTACCCGAAATATGTGGTGACGCTGGACGAACTGGCCGCAGGCAACATCAACGGTGTTAAGATCGTACATCTGGCGGATTTTTTGTTGAGCAAAGAATATTGAAAGCTTGAGAGGATGTGACAAGAATGGCAGAAAACAAATATCATTTTCACCGATTAACACCAATTGATAATATGGACTTGGATGCTTACTCTTTGGATCTATGTCAATACTTTGGACACAAAAAGTTGAACTTTTCTCCCAGCATAACATATGCCGAGAGAATTATTTCTTAGGCTGCCAGAGCCTCATCTTCAACCTGTTGTGGAGTCTTGTAATCAAGAGCACTATGGCGGCCTTTTTCGGTTGTAGAATGACTCTATATATTCAAAGAGTGCTGATTTAGCCTCCTTAAATGTGTAATATGTAGTTGTGTATACTTCTTCCTTTTTTAATACAGAATGGAAGGATTCGATGCAGGCATTATCATAGGGGTTCCCCTTCCTGCTGAATGAATGTAACATTCCCTGATCCTGTAAGTATTTCTCGAATTCTTCACTGGTATACCGGCTTCCCAGATCACTATGAAGCACTATTCCCATTGTATCAGGGATATTAAGGCATGCATTCTTTACAGCCTGTGTGGCAAGCTCAGCTGTTATATTTTTACCATATGCCCATCCTATGATTTTGCGATCATATAAGTCCATTACGGATGCAAGATAAGTCTATACTTCATTTACTACATGGATATATGTGATATCAGTTACAAGCTTTTTCATATGACGTTGAACACATTTTACTGAGCAAGGGATATTTCTATCATTAAGTTCTCTATGGATTTTAATTGCTCCGTAACGTTTTTTTAATTCATTATATACTGATAATACTTCATTGCTGAATTCCTTATATTCCTGTTCTCTTTTTGAAGGAACATGATTCAATGCAGCATAATAAGTACTTCTAGGAAATTTAAGTGCTGAGCACATCTGCTTTACAGTATATTTGTCTATGTTAGCCTGAATAAACGACACGTATTCAGCTATTGATTTTTGGCGAATATGGCAGTAGCTTTTTTTAATATTTCATTCTCAATTTTAAGAATTTTCATTTTTTTCTGAAGAGCCTTGTACTCTTTCAATGAAATAGTTTCTTCCTCTGTAGTAATTACCGGAGCAAGATTTTTGATCCATGTAGAGACTGTGCCTTTTGGAATGCCATATTCGTTACTTAGTTCAGTTACACCTTTGCCAGCTTTACAATGCAGATCAACAATCTGCTGTTTAAAATCTGGGGTGTATGATTTTGATTTTTAGCCAATGTGTTGAACTCCTTTTTCTATAAGTATAGCTTGTTCAACATTTCGTGTCTATGGTTATATTCTAGCACCACAATATACATATTACACAAATACGTGCATGGCTTACTTCCAGATAAAGTATGTTCCGGAATAGTCGTTACCATCATTACTGCCCCCATAGTAGAGCCCTGAATATGTTATCTTATATAATGTTTTTCCGGGATTATCAAGTGTATTTATATTATTTGCACCATATTCATCTATTGCGGCAGCCAGGGTATTAAGGGCCTCGTCCTGTCCTTTTACTTCAAAACTGTACTTTTCATCCTCTGTATATTCATCCTCATTAATAATCCAGTCTGAATCATATATATAAGATGCTATCTCTTCATTAATTGCAGTTAAGTCATCATTATATGTTGAAATATCAAGGTGAAAATAATCAGGAAGCCCCGGATATGCTTTAAGCTCGTCAGCATCCTTGCAGTTTGAAACAATCCCCATAAGCTTATCAAGGTCATTTTTATTAACACTCTGATTGCAATAGTTAATCATCTTGATTAGTGTCTTAGGGGTAAGCGGCGTTATTGGGAGATAACCATATGATGATTCATATATGTTGCTTACTTCAAAGTAAAGCTGGAAAATGTCTGCTCCATCCTGATTGTCAATAGCTTTCTTTAATTCATGGTAATCAGCTGCGGCATATTCTTCCCTGAGAGAGTTATAGATGTCCACTGCATCCAGATCATTACCACTGTTTATATTAGAAAAACAGACAGACATTGTATTGGAATCATACTCAGGGAGCTTTGTATATATATCTTCAATATGGCCATTATCTGAAATAAGCCCATATAATTTTTGGTTATCTTTTTCGCTGATGTATATATTTCTGAACTTTTCTGTCATGCCGCTCCTGAATGCCACCTTTATGTTAACATAGTTATCTTCGTTAATTGTCAGATCGCCTTTTTCAAGCCTGATAGTGTTGTTTAGTGCATTGCATACAAGCTTAATTGCTTCGGAATCTGTAACAGGACATTCTGCCAGTTTATTTTCAAAGTAATTATTTGAAGCAGTATCGGAATATGCAGCCGTTTTAATGTAATCAACCCTTTCAGGTGATGGATTATATGAAAGCTCTGTGTAATACATGAAACACATAAGGAGTAAGAGTGCGGCATTTGCAAAACCAAGTATTACTATAGAAGGTATAGCTTTTGCAACATTTCTTAACTTACGGGTTGACAACAGCTCGTACAACAGCATCAGTACAATGGCAATAAGATATATTATAAGGCCATAGAAGATGATAACTGCATTGAATTCAGGCCTGCTGGTTTGTGAGCCGGTTATTAAAATGAACAGATATGATATGGGAATCATACACAAAGGCATACCGACACATATACGGATTACACACTGTGTTTTTTTGCCAACAGAGGCATTCCCGGCAGTCTCGCTTTTCCTGCGTACAAAAAGCATATAAGCTGCAATTATATATATAATTGCGAGTATAAGCGTATATATTATATTTGGTATCTCAATAAATGCCCTGTATCCGCCCATCATAAAGTCAGTAAATGATGATACGACAAGGTTATATCTGTTATCAAGCAAAGGAAAGAATGCATTATTAACAAATATGGAATGTGTTGAAGTAATCATATACATTGCATTTGTAAGTATGAACCTTGGCAGGAACAGTATAATTCCTGTAACAATTATGTTGGTAAATATTGTTCCAGTGATCGAACAGGCAAGTGCTGTGGCTCCGCACACGAGCATGGAAGCCGCAAACATACATACAAGGAACTTAAACAGCATAGGAAGGCTTACGGCCAGGTATCTGCCGAGTATCGTATATACAATTGCTGTGCTTAAGAAGCATGACATAATGATGACAATAATCCAGGTTATGGCAGCAGCAAAGACAGTATTGAATATACAGCCTCTTTTCTGTGGGAACATATGGTAATAGTCGCTGGAATTCCTTTTATTTAAGAATGAAAAGTAGGACAGCGTTATTACAGGCGAGTACAATATATAGGACAGTGCCATGAATGCAAATGTTGACAGTATAGGTGTAGTAGCCAGTGTTCCTGAGCCTGAACCGTAGGTTCTGATCGTAATGAAACGGCCGACAGGAATAATTACTGATATGAATATAGTAAGTGCGGTAAATAATATTCCTGTAATCCGCATTCTTTTTAATGCATTTTTATACATATTATAATTAAACAGGTTATATTTTTTCTTATCCATAATATCAATCTCCTTTAAGAGTTAAGAACGTCGTCAAAGTTATAGCCAAGCTTCTGCATCTCATATGTAAATACCTCCTCAAGTGTAAGCGGAAGGATATCCATGAGGACAGGTCTCATTTCACGAAGCCTGTTGATCGTGTTATTGTAATCACCGGTAACGATCATGTTGGTGACACTTCCCTGCTTCCTGATGTACATATATGGGATACCCTCGAATATGCTTGTTGTGTATTCTTCATTGAATGCTATCTGTACCTTGAAATGCGATGTCTTAAGCCCTTCAATGTCACTCTCAAGGATAAGTCCGCCTTTGTGGAGAAGTGAAAGCTGGTCACATATATCTTCAAGCTCGCGGAGTGAATGCGAGGTTATGATAGTTGTTGCATTATTATCAATTACATCCCTGCATATAAGTCCCTTGACCAGGTTGCGCATTACCGGATCAAGTCCGTCAAATGTTTCGTCAAAAAACATGTACTTTGGCCTGCAGGAGAGCGCAAGAATAATTGCCGCCTGCCTTTTCATTCCTTTGGAAAAGCTTCCGATATTTTTTGAGGGATTAAGGCTGAATGCTTCAGTCAGTGACATAAAGCGTTCCCTGTCAAAGGTTTCATATATTGAAGCGTAGAAATCAGCCATTTTATTCATGTTAGAACCCTGTAAAAAATACAGGTCATCAGGCACGAATGCTATCTGGCGTTTAACTTCGGGGTTTTCATATACAGGATTGTCATCAAATGTAACAACACCTTCGTCTGCCTGGTATATTCCGGCTATAAGACGCAGGAAGGTTGACTTGCCGGCTCCATTTGAGCCAACCATGCCATATATACAGCCGTCAGGAATCTTACAGTTTACTCCGGACAGGGCCGTAAAATCATCAAATGTTTTTGTCAGGTTATCTGTTCTGATCATTGCTGCCATCCTTTCTTGAATCATAGATTTTATTAATGCATGCAATAACCTCACCGCGGCTTATACCGGCAATGGAGAGGTTAGTAACAAGACTGGTAAGCTCCGAAAGCTTCGCACGTTCATTTTCTCTGATATTGTCTTGGGCATCTTCTGAAATGAATACTCCGCGTCCGGGAACTGAATACGTAAGCCCCTGTCTGTCAAGCTCTGAGTAAGCCTTCTGAATCGTGTTGGGATTCGTCTTAAGCGTGACAGACAGGCTCCTTACAGAGGGCATCTTATCACCTGCCTTCATAATCCCGGTTAATATGAACTTCTGAAACTGCTCAATTATCTGTTCATATACCGGAGTTCTTGACATAGGGTCAACACTGAACATAAGCTTCACCTCCGTTATATAATTTGTCAGGACTGCATCCGGCTTGCTGCCTTTGCCGGAATAAATGCCGGTGGCCAGTGCCGCTGCGTGAAATAGGAGTATGCCGGCAGTTAGTACTACATGAAATAGGTGTACTAGTTATGATAGTACAGTTAGTATAAATGAAATATTAGCATGAAATAATTTGTTTGTCAAGGTTTGCAAGGCAGTGCCATGGTCTGATGTAACCTGACCCGGATTGAAATAAGAGGGGATTTATGCTAAGATTATGATGTTTTACACCTGACCGGGTATATTTAAGTCGGAATTAATGAAAAATAGCATTAAAAACAGGAAAGGAAATATAGCTTTGGATAAGAAATCAATGTTTGAATTTAGAAATATTAAGCAGGATGAGGTGGGGCAGGTTGTTGCGATAGAGCAGATATGTTTTCCGCCTAATGAAGCAGACTCTGAGGAAAATATGGTAAAAAGAATCAGGGCAGCACAGGAGCTGTTCCTAGTGGCAGTAGACAAGGGCAGCGGAAGGATAGCAGGATTTTTGAATGGAATTTCTACGGATGAACATCGTTTCAGGGATGAATTCTTTACGGATGCCGGCCTGCATGATCCGCATGGGAAGAATATAATGCTGCTTGGGCTGGATGTATTACCTGAATATAGGAATCAGGGACTTGGAAGAGAGCTGGTTAATCGGTATCTTAGCAGGGAACGAAAGAACTTCAGGCAGGAGGTCTTTCTTACCTGCCTGAAATCAAAGGTAAATATGTATAAGAAATTTGGTTTTACAGACTGCGGGCTTTCCGACTCAAGCTGGGGCGGTGAGGAATGGTATGAAATGACCTGCACATTAGGCTGATGATTAATTATTGCCAGACAGTAAAGCATGGCCTCATATCTTATCTGTCTTATCTGAATACTACCTTCAGGAAGTTATACAGTCCATTGCTCCATACATCCATATTGTGGTCGCCGGGAATTGTATAATAAAAGTGGTCAACGCCATTGTCGACAAGTACGTTGTGATATTTTTCCGGTTCATCACGTACCATGCTGTCATTGGCACCATTCATGATCATACACGTAGTATTATTCTTGTATTCATCAGGAAGTGTAAATGTGTCTTCCGTGAAATAGCCATTTTCATGATAACCAAAGTTAGTATATTCAAATATTCCGAATGCAGGACTGAATGCCCCGATATATTTAATCTTATCAGGAATATTGAAACCAATGTAGAGAGATTCACGGCCACCCATTGAAAAGCCGGCAATTGCAGTGTTTTCACGTCCTGTAAGCACCGGATAATTGGTCTGCATATAAGGCATAAGGTCAGACTGTAATTCGTATAAGAAATCAGTCCATGCCTTCATATGTGCATCAGACAGCGAATCTGAAGGATTGGCACCGTCATTGGCGCGTGCACGGCAGTTTACAAGCACAATGATCATTGGAACGGTCTTATTTTCAGCAAGAAGGTTTCCGGAGATTACATCAGGCTTTCCACCAAGCCAGTCATTTTCATCACCGTTACCGCCATGGCACAGATAAAGCACAGGGTACTTCCGGTCTGTATCGTAATCCGGAGGTGTCATAACAATTGCGTGCCTGTCAGTGCCGGTAATGTCTGAATGATAAGTGATATCTTCCCTGCTGCCATAATCAACACTGTCTTTTTTTGTCATAAAATCAGAAGGTGTTGAAGTATCATCAAGTACAAGCGGTGTTCTGGTAGGTAGTGGGGAAGCCGTTGCGGCATCGGCTGTTGGTGCCGGAGTCTGTGACGGGGCAACGGTTGCCATGCTGCCTGCCGGTGCGGCTGCAGGAGCAAAAGTAGATACTATGGTGGTTACCTCCGGTGAAGCAGCTACATTTATATTATTCCTTTTATTTTTTACGGTCACAATAATAACCCCAAGCTTTCTTGTCTTCCTGTTGTACCGTTCTTTTACGGTTACTTTTGAGGAACCGGCACGCCGGCCTGTTATAATTCCCTTTTTTGATACTGCCGCAAACCTGGGCTTTGATGATGAGTATGTATATTTAGCCTTTTTATTCTTATTTCTGATAACAATGCTCACTTTTGAACCGGTATTTACCATCAGTTTTTTGGTAGTAAGCCTGGCTTTTCCTGCTGCAGCGGATGGCGCAATGCAGGAGGTAATGGTGCCGGTTACGAGTGAAGCAGCGAGTGTGAAGCAGGTAAGCCTGCATCTGGTATTAATTTTCATTTTCATGTAATAATCCCCTCCATATAGGTATAATATAATGTATTACGAACTGCGTGTTGACGTTCATGGTTCTGACAGGTATATGTGACAGATACAGATAATTCTAAATTATATCATATGCTATACGGATATTCAAAATATTTATTGATAACATGTAATAAAAGAAGTATAATCAAGTAGGATGATAATCCACTGATATCATATATCAGAAAGTTTGTCCACAATTATAATCAGGAGGTTATATATGATGAAAAGAATGAGAATGTTATCATCGATACTTGCAGCATCACTCTGTATTACAAGTCTGGCGGTTATGCCCGGTACAGTATCTGCTGCAAAGAAACCGTCAATTGCAAAAAGGGCCTCTGTTGAAGTTGGTAAGACGGTAACAGTTAAGGTTAAGAATGCTGATAAGAAGACTTCTGTTAAATGGTCGGTCAGCAGGAAGTCTGTAGCTAAGATTACTAAGAGTACAGCTAAAGGAAAGAAAGCTGCTGTAACAGTTAAAGGTATAAAAAAGGGAAAGGCTGTAATAAAGGCATCCATTAAGAACGGTAAGAAGAAGCTTACAGCAAAATGTAATCTTACGGTTAAAAAGGCGGTACCGGCTGCAGTTACGGCAGGAACATCAGCCCCTGCAAGCCAGACACCGGCAGTTATGCCATCAGCCCCTGCAAGCCAGACACCGGCAGTTATGCCATCAGCATCGGCGTCACCTGATGCAGCTAAGATGCCTGATGCAACAGGGACACCGGAGGCAACGAAGGCACCTGATGCGACAGGAACACCGGAAGTAACGAAAGAACCTGATGCAACAGGGACACCGGAGGCAACGAAGATACCTGATGCAACAGGGACACCGGAGGCAACAAAGACCCCTGACGTGACGGAGCCGCCTGCTGATACAGAATATAAAGGAACATTTATATGTGACTCACATGCCGGTATAACAACATACAAGACACAGAATCTTGCAGACGCAGGTAAGGCAGAGAATCAGTCTGAAGCAGCCGCAAGGGATTCGGTTACAGGTGAAGCAGTTACTACGGGTGAAGGACAGATTAATTTTACTGTAGTTACCGATGAAGGGTATATGGTTGACAGTATAGTTATAGCTCCAAAGGAATCATACAAGAATCTTAAAGGTCCTTCTGATACAGGACGTGATAATACATATAGAATTACTAAGATCAGTGGTGATATTACCATAACTGTTACCACTAAGGAGATACCTGATACACCGGTGACAGAATATAAGGCTGTCTTTGAATGCGGTGGGCATGCAAGTATAACAACTTACAGGACACAGGATTATGATGATGAATCTGTGGCGGCTGCCAATCAGACTGAGGCAGTGGCAAGGGATTCCAAAACCGGGGAAGCTGTTGTTGACGGCACGGGCCAGATTAATTTCAGGGTTGTATGTGAAGAAGGATACCGTGTTGCGGATGTTAAAGTTTCACCTAAGGTTTCATATAAGAATCTTAAGGATTCTTCGGATTCAAAGGATGATGATATAATACCTGTGAATTGTTACAGGGTAACCAAGATTGCGGGTGATATCACAATTACGGTTAAGATTGAGAAGATTGACGGATAGTATAAGGTATTTTGTCTGCTATTTTGTGTGCCTTGCTTTATTTTACTTGCTTATTAGTAAAAATGTGTATATACTATCATAGAAAATTAATTATAAAAAGCTTTGACAGGAGGAATTATTATGAAGGTTATATCAACAGAAAATGCACCGGCAGCAATCGGACCATATTCACAGGGAATTATTTCAGGCAATATGTTCTTTGCTTCAGGACAGATTCCTATCAATCCTGCAACAGGTGATATAGAGGGAACAACAATAGAGGAACAGGCTGAGCGGGTTATGGCCAATATAGGTGAACTTCTGAAAGCGGCTGGCTGCACATATGAAAGTGTTGTCAAGACAAGCTGTTTCCTTGCCGATATGAATGATTTTGCGGCATTTAACAGTGTATATGCCGGGTATTTCACGGGAAAGCCTGCAAGAAGCTGTGTTGCAGTTAAGACATTACCCAAGAATGTGTTATGCGAGGTTGAGGTAATAGCGGAGGTATTATAATGGATTTAACAATTGATGTTTTTGAAGACGCTGTCAGTAAAGTCAGTGAGGTAGTATTGCCAACCCCGCTTGTATATAGTGATTTTTTCAGCGGACAGTATGGTAATAAGGTATATCTGAAGCCGGAGAATATACAGCATACCGGGGCATATAAGATAAGGGGTGCGTATTACAAGATAAGTACCCTGTCAGAAGAAGAGCGTGCTAAAGGGCTCATTACAGCTTCTGCCGGTAACCATGCCCAGGGTGTTGCATATGCGGCACAGCGGTTCGGTGCAAAGGCAGTCATTGTAATGCCTACAAGCACTCCGCTTATGAAGGTTAACAGGACTAAAAGCTATGGGGCAGAGGTTGTTTTATATGGGGATGTGTATGATGATGCGTGCGCATATGCTTACAAGCTTGCTGAAGAAAACGGATACACATTTATTCATCCGTTTGATGACCCGGTAGTTGCAGCCGGACAGGGTACAATTGCAATGGAGATCATTAAGGAGCTTCCTACTGTAGATTATATTCTTGTCCCGATTGGCGGAGGCGGGCTTGCTACAGGTGTCAGTACACTTGCAAAGCTGCTTAATCCTAATATCAGTGTTATCGGTGTTGAGCCGGCAGGTGCCAACTGTATGCAGGCGTCGATCAAAGCCGGTCATGTTGTCACACTTGACAGTGCGCAGACAATTGCAGATGGTACTGCGGTTAAGACACCGGGGGATACAACATTTGAGTATGTCCGTAAGAATGTTGATGAGATAATCACAGTTGAGGACAGTGAGCTTATTGAGGCTTACCTTGATATGGTAGAGAATCATAAGATGGTATGTGAGAACTCTGGACTTCTTACAATTGCAGCACTTAAGCATCTTAGGTTCAGGGATAAAAAGGTTGTATCTATCCTCAGTGGTGGTAATATGGATATTATTACCATGTCATCAATGCTGCAGCATGGTCTGATACAGCGCGGAAGAATATTTACCGTATCAGTTCTTCTGCCTGATAAACCGGGACAGCTGGCGCGTGTAGCTGAGGTTATATCAAAGGAGCAGGGTAATGTTGTCAAGCTTGAGCATAACCAGTTTGTAAGCATCAACAGGAATGCGGCAGTAGAGCTTAGGATTACCTTGGAGAGTTTCGGCATGGAACACAGGGATAAGATACTTAAGCGTCTTGAAAAGGAAGGCTACAGGCCAAAGCAGGTAAGGACTAATCTGTAGTGTGGTAAAGTGTAGTAAAAGGAAAGCAGGTCTCGGACCTGCTTTTAGTATTGGAAGGAATCTGATAAAATCTATATGTCTGAATCTCTTTTCCTGTTCATATTCTGTTCATATAATTGACAAAAACCCTGCCAATGATATAATAAAAATATTGGAGCAAATTAATAAAATGGTTAAAATTTACAGGAGAATAGTGAAATGAAAAAAACAAAGATTATGCTTGGCAATGAAGCCATTGCGAGAGGGGCTTACGAGGCAGGTGTTAAGGTGTCTGCCGCATATCCTGGTACGCCAAGTACCGAGATAAGTGAGAATATTGTAAAATATGATGAGGTCTATGCTGAATGGTCACCTAATGAGAAGGTTGCGCTAGAAGTTGCAATAGGTGCATCACTTTCAGGGGTCAGGTCCATGGCATCTATGAAGCATGTCGGACTCAATGTTGCATCAGATCCGTTGTATACAGCTTCATACATAGGAGTTACCGGTGGGCTTGTGGTAGTTGTTGCGGATGACCCGGGACTTTACAGCTCACAGAATGAGCAGGACACAAGAATGATCGCAAGGGCAGCAATGGTTCCTGTGCTTGAGCCTTCGGATAGTGAGGAAGCAAGGGTATTTACTAAGCTTGCATTTGATTATAGTGAGAAGTATGACACACCTGTAATACTCCGCACAACAACAAGGCTGTCACATTCACAGGGTGTTGTTAATCTTGAGGACAGGGTAACACCTGTTGACATTCCTTATGAGCGTAACATGCGTAAGAACGTTATGATGCCGGGTTGTGCCAAGGAAAGGCATCTATATGTTGAGAAGAGACTTAAAGATATGGCAGAGGATGCCAATACAATGGAGATTAACCGTACAGAATATAATGATACATCTGTCGGTGTTATTACAAGCGGTATTGCATACCAGTATGTTAAGGAAGCAATGCCTGATGCCAGTGTATTAAAGCTTGGATGTGTACATCCGCTTCCTAAGAAGCTTATAACGGAATTTGCTTCAAAGGTTGATAAGCTGTATATAGTAGAGGAGCTTGAGCCGGTTATTGAAGAGCAGGTTAAGTCATGGGGAATTGAAGCTGTGGGTAAGGAGCTTCTTACAGTACAGGGTGAATACAGTGCCAATCTTCTCCGTAAGGCCATACTTGGTCAGGATAACGAGCTTGATACTCCGGCTGATGTACCTGCAAGACCTCCTATCCTTTGCCCGGGATGTCCCCACAGAAGTACATATTCCGTACTTAAGAAGCTTAAGATACATGCGGCAGGTGATATCGGATGCTATACGCTTGGTGCAGTTGCACCGCTTAATGTAGTGGATACAACTGTATGCATGGGTGCAAGTATATCAACACTTCATGGAATGGAGAAAGCCAAGGGTAAGGATTATATTAAGAACTGGGTTGCCGTTATCGGAGATTCAACATTCCTGCATACTGGTGTTAATTCACTTATGAACATGGTATACAATAAGAGTACGGCAACAGTAATGATTCTCGATAATTCCACTACAGGTATGACAGGACATCAGGATCATGCTGCGACAGGATTTACCCTTAAGGGAGAGGTTACGCCTGCGATTAATCTGTATAACCTGTGTAAGGCTATCGGAATTGAGCATGTATATGAAGTGGATGTATTTGATGTAGATAAGCTTGAAGAAGTAATTAAGCGTGAGACTGCAAGGGATGAGCTTTCAGTTATTATAGCTGAGTCACCATGCGCCCTTCTTAAAACATACGTTCCAAAGGGACAGTGTTATGCTATCCCTGAAAAATGTAAGAAATGTGGACAGTGTCTTGTACCGGGATGTCCTGCAATCATTAAGAATGAAGATGGAATAGTGGCTATTGATGATACATTATGTAATGGATGTGGACTTTGCATGAAGCGCTGTAAGTTTGATGCTATAGGATTCACACCTAATAATAAGTAGAATAACGGAATAAGCAGAATAAGAATATATGGAAGGATATTGGTAGATCATATGGAAACTAAAAATATTATGATAGTCGGTGTTGGTGGACAGGGAACACTTCTTACAAGCCGTGTGCTGGGTGGTATCACAACAGCAGCCGGATATGATGTAAAACTTTCAGAGGTACATGGAATGGCACAGCGTGGAGGAAGCGTTGTTACATATGTGCGCTATGGGGATAAGGTAAATGAACCTATTGTTGAGGAGGGACAGGCTGATGTCCTTATCGCATTTGAGAAGCTTGAAGCAATGAGATATGCCCATTTCCTTAAAAAAGACGGTGTACTTATTGTTAACGACCAGGAGATTGCACCTATGACTGTTGTTACCGGTAATGCAGTATATCCTGACGGAATTATTGTGAAGCTTAAGGAAAAATACAATGTAATAGATATTGATGCAATGGAAAAGGCGAGAGAGCTTGGTAATACAAGATGCTTTAACGTAATTATTCTTGGCGTTGCCGCAAGAAGCATGGACTTTTCAAAGGAACAGTGGTTAAAGGTGATTGCGGACACTGTTCCTCAGAAGACTATAGAGATTAACCAGAAGGCATTCATTGCCGGATTTGAGGGTTAAGGGAAGGAAGATAATATGCCTATTACAGATTTGTTAGAGCGTAATGCGAAGCTTTACCCGGATGATGTCTGTCTTGTGGAGGTTAACCCGGATATTCAGGAGAGAAGAAGAGTAACATGGAGGGATTATGAGCTTATTGAGCCTAATCCGATGTGTCACTACAGAAGAGAGATCACATGGCATGTATTCAATGAGAAAGCTAACCGTGTTGCCAACCTTCTTATGAACCGTGGTATCAAAAAGGATGATAAGGTGGCAATTCTGCTTATGAACTGCCTTGAGTGGCTTCCTATATATTTTGGTATTCTTAAGACAGGTGCACTTGCAGTACCGCTTAATTTCAGATACGATGCAGATGAGATTAAGTATTGCCTTGATCTTGCAGAGGCTGACGTACTTATATTCGGACCTGAATTTATTGGAAGGATAGAGACAATTGCCGATGACATTATTGAGAACAGACTGTTGTTCTATGTTGGTGATAACTGTCCTACATTTGCAGAGGATTATGAGCGTCTGGCAGCTAACTGTTCAAGTATAGCTCCGGGAATCACTATTACAGATGATGATAATGCAGCAATATATTTTTCATCAGGTACAACAGGATTCCCTAAGGCGATTATACATAAGCACAGAAGCCTCAGCCATTCTGCCGTTGTTGAGCAGAAGCATCATGGACAGACTAAGGATGACGTATTTCTCTGTATTCCTCCGTTATACCATACAGGTGCCAAGATGCATTGGTTTGGAAGCCTTATATCCGGTGGAAAGGCTGTACTGTTAAAGGGTGTAAGCCCGAAGACAATACTTGAGACTGTTTCCACAGAAAAATGTTCGATAGTGTGGCTTCTTGTGCCTTGGGCACAGGATATTCTTGAGGCTCTTGACCTTGGTGAGCTTAAGCTTGAGGATTATGACCTTGACCAGTGGAGGCTGATGCATATTGGCGCACAGCCGGTTCCGCAGAGCCTTATTAAGAGGTGGAAGGAATACTTCCCTGGACATGATTACGATACCAACTACGGACTGTCTGAGTCTATCGGACCGGGCTGTGTACATCTTGGAGTTGAGAATATACATAAGGTCGGTGCTATCGGTAAAGCCGGGTACGGATGGGAGATCAGAATTGTTGACGAGAATGGTGTTGACGTAAAAGATGGTGAAGTTGGCGAGCTTATCATCAAGGGACCGGGTGTTATGACATGCTATTATAATAATCCGGAGGCAACAGCGGAAGTGCTTAAGGACGGATGGCTGTATTCGGGTGATATGGCAGAAAAGGATGAGGATGGATTTATCTATCTTGTTGACCGTAAAAAGGATGTTATAATCAGCGGCGGAGAGAATCTGTACCCTGTCCAGATAGAGGACTTTATACGTAAGCATGCGGCCGTTAAGGATGTAGCCGTTATCGGGCTTCCTGATAAGCGTCTTGGCGAGATAGCAGCCGCAATTATAGAACTCGTTAAAGGTGCAGAATGTACAGAGGAAGAGATTAACGAATTTTGTAAGGAACTTCCTAGATATAAGAGGCCGCGTAAGATTATATTTGCGGACATACCGCGTAATCCTACCGGTAAGATTGAGAAGCCGAAGCTTCGTGAAAAGTACCATAGTGCTGACCTTATCGATGCCCAGAACAAGGGGTGATAAGAGTGAAGATAAGAATAAATACCTTTTTTAAATATACCGGCTTATCGTTGTGTATTGCAATTGCCGGAATGGCGGCCATGTTTTCAGTCTGCAGCCATGTAAGTGCAGATGGTGTATTGCCGGAAGCAACATCGGAAGCTGTGGAAGAGGCTTCTATGACACCTGTACCGACAGGGACGCCGGAATCCACAGCATCTGCTGTTCCCGGGGAGACAGTGGTGCCGGCACCAACACAGGCTTCTGCAGTCACGCCGGTTCCGGCAGTTACTGTGGTTCCGGCAGTTACATCAATGCCGGCAGTGCCTGCAGAACCATCAAAGCCGCCTTGCAGGGCAGATATCAGGTTAAGCAGAAAGTCCGTGAAGCTGTACAGGGGAGAGACTGTGGCAATTAAGCTTACAGGTATTACCCCATCGGATAGTGTGAAATGGTCAGCAGGTGACAGTGATATTGTATCGGTTAATAAAAAAGGCCATATAAGAGCCTTAACTGCCGGAAAGACTATAGTTAAGGCAGTGGTAAACTCTGTTACATATAAGTGCAGGGTAACAGTCAGGGATGCAGGAATAGATTATACATCATTTGAGATGGAAGAAGGCGGGCTTTTAAGGCTGCATATTGGTGGGGCTGAGAAAGTAAAATGGACAACCTCCAATAAAAAGGTGGCCTGTGTTGCGGACGGAAGGGTATCGGCTGTAAAATGCGGCAATGCAGTAATAAAGGCGGTTACAAAGGAACGTACTTATACATGCAGCGTTGTTGTATCAAAGAAGACTAAGGGAGTTATATACCTTACATTTGATGATGGCCCGACTCTCTCTTCAACACCTAAGATACTTGATATACTCAGGAAGAATAAGGTTCATGCAACCTTTTTCACAATTGGAATGGACAGCACCAAGGCAGCACTTATAAAGCGTGAGGCAAAGGAAGGACATTCCATTGCCATACATGGTGCATCACATGAATATAATGAGATATACTCATCTGATACTGCATACATGAACAATATTAAGAAGCAGCAGAAAGCGCTGAAGAAGCTTCTCGGGTATAACGTATGGATTACAAGATTTCCGGGTGGAAGCTCTAACCTTGTCAGCCGTAGCTATAACAGGGGAATCATGGGAAGACTTGTTAAGACGGTTAATAATGCCGGATTTGCCTATTTTGACTGGAATGTAAGCTCCAATGATGCAGGTGGTGCTAAGAACAGCAGCCAGGTATATAAGAGTGTTACGCGGGGTCTTAGTAAGAATCGTGATAATGTCGTGCTTATGCATGATTTTGCCAACAACAATAAGACTATCGGAGCACTTGAGGGCATTATCAGGTATGGAAAGTCACATGGTTATGAATTCAGAACTATTAATGCAGCTACAGCAGAAGTACATCATGGGGTTCAGAACTAGTATAACGATTTTTAATTAACTGGACTTTATTACTTGTCTATTTTCGCGATTGTACTATCCTAAAAGCCTCAGCGTAGCTAGTATAACGATTTTAAATTAGTTATAAGATGTATATTAAGATATATACTTAAAAAGTTTTCATTGACAACGAAGGTATGTAATGATATTATAATATGGCGTGATGAACGAGAGCTCATCACGCCAGAGTATGCAGGAATGGCGGAATTGGCAGACGCGCAGGCTTCAGGTGCCTGTGGCAGCAATGTCGTGTGGGTTCAAGTCCCATTTCCTGCATTATTTTTTTGCCTGTATGTTTATTTATTGTATGTTATATAACAGGATGTATTAGCCTTACCTGGTGGTAAGATAAGTAATAAGTCCTCACCGGTGTTTTACTGCATGATGCAATGGAATCGGCCGGTGGGGACTTTGTTAATTATTATTGTCACTTATAATTGTTAATCATATGTTAAGCTTATTCTTGAACATATATACAGTTATCAGTGAGAATACTACTGCAAATATGATGTTATATACATTAGCAGCTGTAAGCATCCAGTATAAGCCTGTACTTATGGACATGTTATTGGAAAAAACCTCAACAACAGGAGCGAATACAGCCATAATTACGGATGTAAGTATCTGGAGCACGAAGGTTATTCCAAGATATGATACAATTGTACCCAAAATCGGATGCCCGCTCATTCTGTGGCCTATTGCAAAGCATGCGCCTATCATTGCGATATTGCAGATTAACTGAAGGATAAGGGCAATGATGAATGCTATACAATGTCCGATGGTTATGTCAGCAGCACCAAAAGCAGCAGTTATATACCCGGCTGCATCAGACAGGTCGCTCATTGTCCAGGCTCCGAGTATTCGTGTAAATACTGCTATTGACAGTATTATAAGAAGTGAGCTGGCGATGGACCATACCAGTGCCACAAAGCCTTTACTGAAAAGGATTGAAGATGTCTTAACAGGAAGAGTATGTGTCAGGTAGCCCTCAGAGGATATCATGCTTTTGTAGAATCTGTATGAAAGTGATATAAATGTGGTGAAAGCAACACCAATAACAGCAATGACATACACGAGTATGCATATTCCTGAGAAGAACTTTTGTAATGTTCCGATAATATCAGAAGAAAGATTAAGCCTGTTAATGAAGCCTCCGCTGTACCGCAGATATATAGCCGCAATTGGTGTTATGATCACGAGTGCTGCCATAATCAGAAGAATATAGCGGGATGTGGTTCTGAATTCGTGTTTTATAAGTTTTCCTAACATTTGAATACCTCCCTGAATAACATATCAACCGACATACCGTTCTTTTCACGGATGTTGTCTACGGAATCATGTGTGAATAAGCTGCCCTGTCTGATGAAAACTACTTCGTCAAGAACCTTCTCAATATCAGATATGAGATGTGTTGATATAAGTATTGAACCATCCGGGTTATAATTGTTGATAATCGTATCAAGGATATAATCCCTTGATGCAGGGTCAACACCTCCGATTGGCTCATCAAGACAGTAAAGGTCCGCCTTGCGGCTCATTGTAAGTATAAGCTGTACTTTTTCCTTAGTTCCCTTTGACATAGGCTTAAGCTTCATGCCCTTATCAATATTAAGTCTGTTCAGCATGTCATATGCCTTGTTTTTGTTGAAGTTGGAATAGAAATCACTGTAATAATCTATAAGCTGTTCTACCTTCATCCAGTCACATAAAAATGTCTTATCAGGAAGATATGCAACGGCAAGCCTGCTTTCTGTTCCGGGCTTTTTGCCGTTGATAAGAATCTCTCCTGCGGTAGGGGTTATCAGACCATTGATCAGCTTTATAAGTGTTGTCTTTCCACTTGCGTTAGGTCCAAGAAGGCCTATGATCTTTCCGCGTTCCAGGGTTAACGTAACGTTGTTGAGTGCAATAAGGCTTCCATAGCGTTTGGTAAGCCCCCTGCATTCTAATAATGGTGTCATAATTACCATCCTCCTCCTTAATTGATCATACTAATTCGTTAACAATTGTCTTAATCTCTTCATCTGATAATCCGAGATAACGCAGCTTGTCAAGAAATTCATCACAGTATTCCCTGGCAAGTGCCTTCTTAGCTGACATGATCTTGTCAGTATCCTCCGTGACAAACCGTCCGCTCGTGCGGTTAGAATATATAAGCTCAGAATCCTCAAGCTCAGAGAGTGCCTTCTGCATTGTGTTAGGATTAACGGCTGCCTCTGCAGCAAGGTCTCTGACAGACGGAAGCTTATCACCCGGTGGATATACACCGGATATGATCCTGAACTTAATATTATCCATAAGCTGTAAGTAGATTGGTCTGTCTGTATTAAGTTTCCATGACATATGAATCCTCCTTCTCATGTAAAATCATATAGTTCATTCCCGCGAAAGCAACGGACGGATACAGACCTGTCTGAACCCTGTGGCTGTACGCTGGCCGGATACCATGCCTCCTGGGGCAAAACTGGTGATACAAACTGTACTGCTGTATTAGTGTGCTAATTGATTAATACAATAACACAATAATACAGATTCATTTTCCTGTCAATACCTTTTGGGGAATATTTAAAATATTTTTTCATAAAATAGTAGTCAGAATATATGTGGAGGTCTGCGATGCATTTTACCAAGATGCACGGATGTGGTAATGATTATGTATTTGTTGAAGAAAATGAACTTCCTGAATGTGATATATCAATGCTTGCAAAGCAGGTCAGTGACAGAAAAAAGGGAATTGGTTCAGACGGCCTTATCGTTATATCGGGTTCAGATGTCGCTGACGTCAAGATGAAGATGTATAACGCAGATGGTTCAGTTGGAAAAATGTGTGGCAATGGAATACGCTGCCTGAGTAAATATGCTTTTGAAAAAATGCTTACTATCAAAACCCGGTTTCTTGTAGAAACAGATTCGGGTATTAAGGATGTCAGCCTGCATTGCAGAGATTATAAGGTACAGACAGTTACGGTCGGTATGGGAAGACCAAAAATAAATGAGAAGGAACTTAAGTATAATATTGACGGAACAACGTACATAATAACAAGTGTGGATATGGGTAATCCGCATGCTGTGATATTTGTCCCGGACCCGGATGACATTGACATACGTGCGGCAGGGACATTCCTCGACGGACATGGGGCATTTCCTGATGGCGTTAATACTGAGTTTGTGCAGGTTATCAACAGTGATGTCTTAATGATGAGGGTATGGGAACGTGGAAGCGGAGAGACACTTGCCTGTGGGACAGGTGCCTGTGCGGCGGCTGTAACAGGGTACATTATGGGCAGATGCAAAAGCAGGGTAAAGGTTGCCATGCGTGGAGGTACGCTTGATATAGAATACGATGAAATGTCAGGGGAAATATTCATGACAGGAGAGGCAGTAGAGGTATTTCAGGGAGAATGGTTGATGGAAAGTTGAGGTGGGGTCATGCCCGGACAGCAGGATATGAGTCTTAAGGAGATGCTTGAAGGCATTCAATATGAAGTTGTACAGGGAAGTGATACGGTAAATGTAAGTTCACTTTGTTATGATACAAGAGATATGTGGTCGAAGTCCGTGTTCGTATGTATTAAGGGCAGCCTGACGGATGCACATACACTGGCACAGGAAGCCGTATATAAAGGTGCTGTTGCCATAGTAGCCGAAGAATATGTCAGTGTGACTGCGGATATTACTGTGATACGTGTAGGCTCAACGAGAAAAGCACTGGCCTATATGTCTGCTAATTACTGGGAACATCCATCGCGCGATATGCTTATGATTGGAATTACCGGAACAAAAGGGAAGACTACAACTGCATATATGATAGATGCCATATTAAGTGCGGCAGGATTCTGTACAGGAATAATAGGAAGCATAGAAGTGAGATATGGAAATATTTCCTATAATAATGACAATACTACTCCCGAATCATACAGGCTGCATGAGATTATGTACAATATGAAGCAAAATGGAGTGAATGTGGTCATAATGGAGGTATCCTCACAGGCCTTAAAGCTTGAACGTGTTGCAGGGATAATGTATGATTATGCGGTATATACGAATATTTCAAGGGACCATATCGGCCAGGCTGAGCACAGGGATATGAAAGAATATATTCACTTCAAGTCATTGTTATTCTCGCAATGCCGGAATGCCGTGTTAAATATTGATGATGGGCATGTTGATGATATGATATCAGAATGTAAGGATGGAGAGATCATATATTATGGTAAAGGGCGTGGTGATGTGTGCGCTGACAAAATACTGGCAGCTGAGGTGAATGGTATGCCGGGAGTCAGATATACGCTGTCGTGTGCTTACGATGAGGAAGAAGGAGAAGACCGTGTGATAGCACTTAAGCTTCCGGGGGAGTACTCGGTATACAATTCACTTGCCGCAATTGCAGCCTGTAACCATATAATGGGTGGAGATGAACCGGATACAAGGTATGAGCTTATGAAATGTGTCCTGGAGGATTTTTCTGTAAAAGGAAGAATGGAAGTATTTAAGTCTGAAAAAGGATATATGGCCATCGTTGATTATGCACACAATGAGCTTTCACTCCAGTCACTCTTACAGTCGCTGAGGCCATATGTAAAAGGGCTGCTTATATGCATATTCGGGTGTGGCGGCGGCAGGTCTGTGCTAAGAAGATATAATATGGGTGAGGTATCGGCACGGTTTGCGGATGTAACGATAATAACTGACGATAATCCAAGATATGAGCCTTCTGAAAAAATAATAAGTGATATTGAAACCGGAATACTAAGGGTTCTGGATGGCGGCTCCCGGACTGATTTTACACATGAATACAGAAAAGAAACCTACCTGGTTGAAGAGGACAGGGAAAAAGCTATACAGAATGCTTTGTCAAAGGCAGGTAAAGATGATATGATAGTAATTGCCGGTAAAGGACATGAGAACTATCAGGAGATAAGGGGGGTAAGATATCCATCCAATGATTCAGAGATAGTTAAGAATATACTGCAGTGGAGGATATAGGATATATGGAGGCTATAAGTATAAGTGATGTAATAAAATATACAGAGGGAGAGCTTGTATATGGTAATGCTGATGCGGCAGACAGTGTAATGGTGTACTCAGTAAGCACGAATTCAAGAGAGCTGGAACAGGGGGCATTATTTGTCCCGATCATTGGAGAAAATGTGGATGCGCACAGGTTCGTTGATGGGGCATTTGGCAATGGTGCTGTTGCCGCAATTGCATCAGAGGATGTTAAGACAGACAATATCCCGGACGACGTGTATATAATCCGTGTTGACGATACATTGAGGGCAGTCCAGAGACTTGCCGCATGGTACAGAAGAAGATATGATATTCCGGTCATTGGTGTAACCGGAAGTGTGGGAAAGACAACAACAAAAGAAATGATAGCGGCCGCATTATCCCCCGGAAGGCATGTGCTTAAGACAATAGGGAACCGTAACAGCCAGTTAGGTGTTGCGCTGATGATGTTTGAACTGAATGCAGATTATGATATTGCGGTTATTGAGATGGGTATAAGTGAGCCGGATGAGATGTATCATTTAACACATATGGCAGCACCGGAGACAGCAGTTGTTACTAACATTGGCGTATCACACATTGCCATGCTTGGTTCGCGTGAGAATATCAGGCGTGAAAAGCTGGATATAATCAGGGGCTTTGACGGCAGCGGCACATTATATGTGTGCGGTGACGATGAACTTCTTTCAGAAATTGCCAAGTTCAATAAAACGGACAGCATGTGTGATATACTGACCCCGGGGGCTGAGGCGGTATTTAAGACATCAGATGTATATACATATGGCAGTGGGGAGTCCTGTGATTACAGGGCAGAGGATATTATGCCATCAGATGGCGGAATCAGTTTTACATATAAAGGACGGCGTGTTAATCTACGGGCTGACGGAGTACACAATGCCGGTAATGCGGTGGCTGCACTTGCACTTGCAGGGCAATATGGCATTGATACTGACTCTGCGGTCAGAGAGCTTGAGGCATACAGGCCGCTTAGCATGCGCGGACAGGTTATGGTACATAACGGAATAACAATTATAGATGATACATATAATGCAAGTCCGGATTCAATGAGGAGTGCCATGGGTGTATTATGGTCAAAGCAATGTAACGGACGGAGATATGCAGTGCTTGCGGATGCACTTGAGCTTGGGGATATGTCAGAGAAGCTTCACAGGGAAGTCGGGCAGTATATAGCAGAGGAATACAAGAATGGCAATATAACAGACTGCCTTGTAACAGTCGGGGATATGGCGGGCCGGCTTGCAGATGAAGTAAGGGATAATCTTCCGGGGGATTCAGGAATGCATGTTGTTTCATATGGAAACAGGGATGAGGCGGCAGCTTATCTTAATGATAATCTCAGGGATGGAGATATGGTTATGCTTAAGGGGTCAAGAGGTATGAAGCTTGATGGGATAGTAAAGAGGCTGCTTGATCGTTAAAAAGCAGACTGACATGTTAGTCAACATGTCTTGTGATATACTGCCGCAGAGAGGAGTGAAGTGTACGAAAGCGTTATATGCAGATGTGATTGTGGATATCTCGGCTGAGAATCTTGATAAACCATATCAGTACCGTATACCGGAGGGCTGGGAAGAACGTATTACTGCCGGTACACCAGTTATGATTCCTTTTGGAAGAGGTAACAGGCTTATTAAGGGATATGTAATTGGAACTTCACATGTACCGCAGTGGGATGTGGACAGGATAAAATGCATAGCATCAATTGAACAGAATGGGATAACGGCACCGGAACAGCTCCTTTCGTTAGCGTACTGGATAAGGGAGCGTTATGGCTCAACATTAAATGATTCAATTAAGACGGTCCTACCGGTTAAAAGGATGGTAAAGAAGGCTGAATCACGTATCATCAGTCTTAATACAGATGTGGATAAGGCAAGGGCGGTTCTTGCAGAATATGAAGGAAAAAAGAATGCAGCGGCCAGGGTACGCCTTCTAAAGGCGGTTATAGAGGAAGGCTCTGTGGGGTATTCAGATGTAAGGGCTGCCCTTAATATATCAATGTCTACTGTTAACAGCCTTGTGTCACAGGGGGTTATCAGGATAGACAATGAGAGAATATACCGTAATCCGGTAGATGGCAGGACAGGCAGTGCACCCAGCGTAAGAAGTCAGACGGCAGTGCTTAATGAGGAACAGAGGCATGTTGCGGATTCGATCATTAACAGATATAAAAACGGACATACTGATACCTGTCTTATACATGGGGTTACCGGGAGCGGCAAGACAGAGGTCTATATGAGTATTATGGAGGCTGTTATTGCATCCGGGCGCCAGGTTATCATGCTTATCCCTGAGATTGCACTTACATATCAGACTGTATCAAGATTTTATGCCAGATTTGGTGACAGGGTATCTGTGCTTAATTCACGTATGTCGGCCGGGGAAAGATATGACCAGTACGAGCGTGCAGCTAATGGGCTCATTGATATAATAATTGGTCCAAGGTCGGCATTATTTGTGCCGTTTGGGAAGCTTGGGCTTATAGTAATTGATGAAGAGCATGAAGATAGCTACAAGAGTGAGATGCCACCAAAGTATCATGCGAGGGAAGTGGCGGAAAAGAGAGCCGGATTAGCGGGTGCAATGCTTGTGCTGGGCTCTGCGACACCATCAATAGAGAGCTATTATAAAAGTGAGCTGCCGGATGGCTGCCCGGGCAAAATATACAGGTATGAGCTTACAAAGCGTGCAATGAACCGGAATATGCCGTCGGTAAGTATAGTTGATATGAGAGAGGAATTCAGACAGAAAAATTATTCCATGTTCAGCAGAGAGCTTCATGACAGAATCAGTAATTGTATATACAGGCGTGAACAGGTTATATTATTTCTTAACAGAAGGGGCTATCAGGGCTTTGTCTCATGCAGAAGCTGTGGTGAGGCTATAAAATGTCCGCACTGTGACATTTCACTCACGATACATAATGTGGGGGGAGGGTCAGGACGCCGGAAGATGATGTGCCATTACTGCGGGTATGAGACAGAGGCTGTGAATGTCTGTCCGTCATGCGGTTCAAAGTATATCGGAGGCTTTGGAGTGGGTACACAGATGGTGGAAGAACGTATAGCTGTTGAATTTCCCGGGGCAAGGGTACTCAGGATGGATGCAGACACAACCTCCGGCAAAGAGGGACACAGCCGGATCCTTGATAAGTTTGCAAGGCATGAGGCTGACATACTTGTTGGAACACAGATGATTGTCAAGGGGCATGATTTTCCGGGGGTTACACTTGTGGGGGTACTTGCAGCTGACATGTCACTTCATATGAATGATTTCAGGGCATCAGAAAAGACGTTTGACCTGCTTGTACAGGCAGCAGGAAGGGCTGGAAGGGGTGATACGCCCGGCAATGTTGTGATACAGACTTATCAGCCTGACAACTATGCTGTTACAGAAGCAAAGCTGCAGGATTACAGAAGCTTTTATGAGAAGGAGATAATGTTCAGGAGATTAATGCATTATCCGCCATGTTACGGCATGATGACTGTCTTTGTTGCCGCACCTGATGATAAAAATGCAGAATATATAATAAATATGGGTGCGAAGGCTGCAGAAGGGTATATTGTGGAAAATAATGCAGATGTTACAATGATAGGACCAGCAAGGCATACAGTTATGAAGGTTAATGATAACTACAGGTATATATTATATATAAAGGGTGCTGAGCTGAGTGAACTTGTAAAAATAAGGGGATGTATTGATGGTGCAATCGGCGAAGCCTGCAGACAGAATGGATATACAGTGCAATATGATATGCAGTGAGGTTTGACAACTTATACGTATTAGTCTAGTATTAGATAATATATAGTTTATACAGAATTCCTGAATATGGAACACCTTATTTCAAAATACAGTTTATACGGAGGAGCTAAAATGGCAATACGTAATATTCGTACACTTGGTGACGAGACACTTACAAAAAAGTCAAGGGAAGTTAAAGAAGTTACAGAAAAGATAAGTACACTTATAGATGATATGTTAGAGACTATGTATGATGCAGAGGGTGTAGGACTTGCTGCGCCCCAGGTCGGTGTCCTTAAGAGAGTTGTTGTAATTGATGTATCGCCGGAGGGTGATTCACCTATTATTATGATCAATCCGGCAATACTTGAGACAGACGGGGAACAGACCGGTTCAGAGGGCTGTCTGTCGGTGCCCGGCAAGGTTGGTATAGTTACAAGACCGCAGTATGTTAAGGCAGAGGCATATGACGAGAATATGGAGAGGTTTGAGATAGAAGGAACTGACCTTCTTGCGAGGGCCCTTGTCCATGAGATTGAACATCTTGATGGTAAGCTGTATGTAGACAAAGTTGAGGGAAGACTTTATGATGCCAGTGAATTTGCGCGGGAGGAAGAAGATTAATATATGAAGATAATATATATGGGTACGCCGGATTTTGCAGTGCCGGCATTACAGTCAATAATAGAAGCAGGCCATGAGGTGGCACTTGTTGTTACCCAGCCGGACAAGCCTAAGGGAAGAGGCGGAAAGGTGCAGTTCCCGCCTGTTAAAGAAAAAGCACTTGAGCATAATATAGAAGTATTCCAGCCTGTTAAGATAAGGGAGCCGGAAAATGTGGAGGTTATCGCAGCGCATAAGCCGGATCTAATAGTTGTAGCGGCATTTGGACAGCTGCTTACGCCGGATATACTTAATATTCCAAAATATGGATGTATAAATATCCATGCATCACTGCTTCCAAGGTGGAGGGGGGCAGCTCCGATACAGAGTGCCGTAATAGAAGGTGACAGGCAGTCTGGTATTACGATAATGCAGATGGATGAGGGCCTTGATACGGGTGATATACTGCTTCAGAAGGCGGTTGATATTGCAGAGGATGAGACAGGCGGCAGCCTCCATGACAAGCTGTGTGATATCGGTGGAGGTCTGGTTGTTGAATGCATATCGCTTATTGAAAAAGGTGAGACAGCTCCTGTTCCGCAGTCAGGTGATTTCACATATGCCAGGAAGCTTGATAAAAAAATGGGACTGATTGATTTTGAAAAATCTTCCAACGTTATAGAATGTCTGGTAAGAGGACTTAATCCATGGCCAAGTGCGTATACTTATTATAAGGGAAAGCTGTTAAAGATATGGAATGCAGAGGCACTCGACACCCTTGACAGCAGTGATATTATTGATAGTAAAGATAATATGAGGCCGGGAACCATCGTCAATCTGACTAAGGATTCAATCTATGTACGGACGGGTGAGGGTTTTCTTAAAATTAATGAAATACAGCCCGAGGGTAAGAGAAGAATGGCCGTGGCAGATTATCTCCGTGGCTGTAAAATGGGCTGTGGTGAGGTTCTTGGGATGACAGAGTAAATGTATCCCTGATTTTGAGTTTGGAATATATTGTAAGAAAAAAATAATGAGAAAATATAATATGAGATAAGGAGGCTGCTATTATGATTCAGATGATTATGGCATATAGTAATGGCTATATGGGTGGTTATGGAATGGGATATGGCGGATATGGATACGGAATGTATTTTGACCCTACGTATATCCTTATAATAATCGGTGTTGTAATATCACTTATCGCATCCGCAAGGGTCAGGTCAACATTTGCAAGATACAGAAATGACCGTGCAAGGTGTGGAATGACAGGCGCAGAGGTGGCTGAAAGGTTAATGAGGGTTAATGGGATATATGATGTCAATATTGTCCATGTAAGTGGTAATCTGACAGATCATTACAATCCATCCAATAAGACGCTTGCATTATCTGATTCTGTATATAACAGTACTTCAATTGCGGCAATATCTGTTGCTGCACATGAGGTAGGACACTGTATACAGCATGATAAGGGCTATACACCATTAAAGATACGTACAACACTTGTCCCGGCTGCTAATTTTGGTTCAACAGCTTCATGGCTTTTTATATTGGCAGGTCTGTTTTTTGGAAGCTTTTACTGGCTTGTTGATGTGGGTATCATACTGTTCTCATTGGCTGTATTATTCCAGATTGTAACGCTTCCTGTGGAATTTAACGCTTCATCAAGGGCCCTTGCAGCATTGAGAAGTAATGGGATACTGTATGATGATGAGCTTGGCAAAGGTAAGAAGGTGCTTGGTGCGGCAGCACTGACATATGTTGCAGCAGCGGCAGCAGCCATATTACAGCTGTTAAGGCTTATACTTTTATTTGGTAACAGAAGAAGAGACTGATTGCAGGAAGGAATAATAATATATGTCTGTTAATACAAGAAGACTTTGCCTGGATGTGATAACTGCTGTAATGGAAGATGGAGTATTCTGTAACACAGCACTCCATGAATGCCTTAATAAGAATCCCGCACTTGACATTAAAGAGCGGGCTTTTCTTTCTGCGCTTGCAGAGGGCGTTGTTGAACGTTGTATAGAGATGGATTATATTATCGGGAAGTTTTCGGATAAGCCCGTAGGCAGATTGAAGCCTGCTATACGTAACATACTCCGGATGGCGGTATACCAGATAATGTATATGGACCAGGTTCCTGACAGTGCGGCGGTTAATGAGGCTGTTAAGCTTACGGTGAAAAAAGGATATGGGGGACTCAGGGGGTTTGTTAATGGGGTTCTCCGTAATATTGCAAGAAAGAAGGATACTATCAGATATCCTGATGCGGACAGCAATATAGAAGAATATATATCGGCAAAGTATTCTGTTCCGGAATGGCTTGTGGATCATTTTTTCGGTGAAATGTCTGTGGAGGATACAATATCAACAGCCGGGTATTATATTGATTCAAAGGATATTGTAATAAGATATACCGGTACCGGCGGGTCTTATGCTTCATTTTTATCAGAACTGGATAATATGGGGATAGAATATAAACATGGACATATTTTTGATTATGCCTGCAGACTGGGGAATGCAGGGAGAGTTGACAGGCTGCCGGGATATGTGGATGGAAGGTTTGTTGTACAGGATGAAAGCTCAATGATACCGGGTCATATTGCGGCAGCATGGATCAATAATAACGGTAAGGCCGGCACAGATACATCAAAGACCAGGGTGCTTGATATGTGTGCAGCCCCGGGCGGCAAGACACTTCACATAGCAGGCTCATCGGGTGATAAAGTAAGTGTTGACTCATGTGATATATCAGAATATAAAGTCAGCCGTATCCGAGACAATGCGGCAAGGCTTAAGCTTAATAATATCAATGGGGTTGTAAGTGATGCACTAAGCTTTGATGAGAATAAAAAAGGCAGGTATGATGTAGTTGTGGCAGACCTTCCGTGTTCAGGGCTTGGTGTGCTGGCAAAAAAGCCTGACATCAAGTACAATGTAAGCGAAGCTTCCATGAATGAACTGGTACAGATACAGAGAAAAATGCTTGATAATGCTGCTGCATATGTTGCGCCGGGAGGACTGCTTGTATACAGTACGTGTACGCTTAATAAGCATGAAAACGAAGAAAATGCCGGATATTTTGAGGAATGCAATCCTGATTTCAGGCTCATCGACATGAAGCAGTTCTTTGATGGGGCAGTACTTGAAAGAATTGCGTGTGCATTTACAGAGCAGGGGTATATAAAGGTGATTCCGGGAGTTTTGCAGTCAGATGGTTTCTTCGTGGCTGCTTATCAGAAAGAAAGGTAAAATATGGATATGTACGATACATATAGGGACATGCTGTCATTTACACAGGAGGAATTAGCGGAATATCTTGAGGATATGGGACAAAAGAAGTTCAGGTCAAAGCAGATATATGGGTGGCTTCATAAAAAGCTTGCCGGTGACTGGGATGAAATGACTGATATTTCTAAAGAACTCAGGAATACCCTTGCGGAAAAATATGACATATATCCGCTTCATATACTTGAAAAGCTTGTATCGAAGGTTGACGGAACAGCCAAATACCTTATGGCGGCAGCTGACGGCGGCGTTATAGAAAGTGTTGCAATGAATTACAGCTATGGTATGAGTGTATGCATATCATCACAGGTAGGATGCAGGATGGGATGCAGCTTCTGTGCTTCGACGCTTGCAGGCCTTGAGAGAAGCCTGTCTGCGTCAGAGATGCTCGCACAGATATATCTTATTCAGAAGGATATGGGGAGACGTGTTGACAATATTGTAATTATGGGAATTGGGGAACCGTTTGACAATTACGACCAGGTAGTTAAGTTCCTCAGGATGATATCAGATGAGTCCGGGCTTAATATCAGCCAGAGGAGTATAACGGTGTCAACCTGCGGACTTGTCGATAAGATGTACAGGTTTGCTGATGAGCATATGGGTGTGACGCTTGCCGTATCACTTCACGCACCTGATGATGAGATAAGAAAAAGTATAATGCCGGTAGCTAACAGATATTCAATTGAAGAGATTATAAAAGCGTGCCATTATTATGTTAAAGAGACAGGCAGAAGAGTTACATTTGAGTATTCAATGATAGCGGGAGTTAATGATACAAAGGCATGTGCCGATGAATTATCCGGGCTGCTGAAAGGGCTGCTGTGCCACGTTAATCTGATACCGCTTAATGATGTTCTTGAGCGGGTACACAAAAGAAGCACAGACGAGGGAATCTTCTATTTTCAAAAATATCTTGAAAAAAACAGAATAAATGTTACGGTTAGAAAAGGAATGGGCGCAGATATTGACGCCGCATGTGGGCAACTCAGGAAGAAGTATATTGATGCCTGTCGCTGATGTGGTGTACCTGTTATTCCTGTGAAAGTAATGAAAAAGATACTTGAAGGTCAAAATGGAAAATAATGCAATTATTATATATGGTGAGATACAGAAAAGGGGAATGGTTATGGAATTTTTTCGCACAAACAGGACATATTGCGCACTGGTTCTGGCATTATTCCTTTTTGTGTTTCTGGGAACAGAATATTTATTTGATGATCGTATGGCATCGGTAACAGATGCGCCTGGTGTTGTAGCCGCACAAAGTTATATCTTAGCGGCAAGTGTAATCGGATTTGCAATATTTCCGGTATTTTACCGGTGCTGTAAACGGTATGTGGCAGCATTTCTTTTAGTAGCTGCCTGTTTGGTAAGTGTGATATGTTATTATATGATATGCTGTCACAGTTCCTATCAGACAATATTGATTGCAGGGGTGTTACTGTATATAGGTATGGGAGTACTTGGAGGTGCTATACACTATGGCGTGATCCGTATACTGAGGCATGATCCGCATCTGGCAGCGATTGTGGGGTGCTCTTATATGGCGGGAATCATGCTGCAGTTTGTGAATAATAATCTGGTGGGAAAGAATAGTCTTGAAACCATATTATTATCCATATGCAGTATTCTGTTGGCTGGCATTACGGTATTTTTATTTCGGCAGGGGGATAATCTGTCTACGGAAAAATTGCAGAAACAATCTTATATTACCGGTGCAGGAATTATGCTTGTAGTCTGTGTGTTGCTGATGACAATTATATTTGCGACATTAGATAATGTTGTTACGCTGTATCATGCAGGTGGCAGTATGGATATCGGACAGTGTCCGCGGTTATTGTTAGCGTTTAGCGGATTGATAGCCGGATTTTTATATGATATAAGGAACCGGCATTATATGAATCTTATTATGTATTGTGTAACTTTGCTTTCTGTGATCTGTGTATTGCTTATTGTATCAGGCAGATTTTATTTTGGAGGGTTGCCTGTATTCTATCTGTCGGCCGGTTTTTTTGCTGTTTATTTTACGACAAGCTTTATGGAATATGCATTATATACCGGTTATCCTGCGTTCTGGGCAGGTTTCGGCAGGGCAGTTAATAATATAGGGGCAGGTTTGATTGGTTCAGTCTCAATTACCATGTTTGAAAAAAGGAATTTTGTTCTGATCAGCATGATCGCAGTTGTTCTGTTTGTATGCATTCATATCGCATTATATATGTATTCGGGATGGATGCAGAAGATAACCGGTAATGCGGTTTTAACAACGGGAGAGAAAGAAGAACAGCGATTTGCCGATTTCGCAGCACAATATCATTTGACAGCACGCGAGCAGGAAGTGCTGCAGGCATTGTTAGAGTCAGATGACAGCGTACAGAATATCGCAGAGCAATTATATATATCAAGGGCAGCACTGTATAGACATATTACATCAATAAACAAAAAGACTAATACACGTTCCCGTGTCGGATTAATACAATTCTATTATGGAAGAGATGGAGAAAGCAGTAAGGAATAAGAAGTTCCGTATGTAACTCTTTTTTATAAAAATATAGCTGTTTTTATAAGGTTGAGACAAATGTAAACCTATATAATATCTACAATATACGATATGATAAATATATCATTTTAGCCGGAAAGGGGCAGCGGTATGAAAGGGTTATATAGGAAAATGAAGATGGAAAAAGAGAAAAAACGGCGTATATGTCTTTTGGTGGTGTATGTACTTTTTATTGTATGCGCAATGATATATGTCAATCACAGAAGTAATATGTATACAGTACAGGCATCATCAGCGAATGGAACATGGGGAACCTGTACTTGGGCGCTATCGGAGGATGGTGTGCTTACGGTAAGCAGCGGAACCGGAGAAGATGTAGCATATGTTGACAGCGAGGAACGGCGATATGGCACACCATGGGTTGAACATTCCGACAATATTAAAAAGATGATATTTGGCACTGATGGTAAGGTTGTTTTCCCTAATGATTGTTCGGATATGTTCAAAGCCTATACAGAATGTGAAAATATTATCTTTACTGATGTGGATACAAGTGCCGTAACATATATGGAAAATATGTTTGAGGGTTGTGAAAAATTACAGAGTATAGAAGGACTTGAACAATTTGATACCAGACAGGTAGAGGATATGGAGAACTTCTTTTCAAATTGCGCTTCATTAAAGGTGGCTGATGTTTCTTCCTTTAATACAGCATGTATTCAGGAAAGGAACAATTATAATCTGGATTATTTTTTCAGGTGTAATAATGAATTAGAGAAGATTATATTTGGAGAACATTTCTCATTTAGTGATGCATATATCAAGCTTCCGGAAAACACAAACTGGTATAAGGAGGGCACTCCCGATCAACTGATTGATTATGATCAGTTAAGTAAAGCAGAATGGAATGGAGAGATTACCCTGCAGGGTACATGGCTTCGGGCAGAAGGAATCTATTGGGGAGAATGTAAATGTACAATACAAGATAAGACGTTAACAATTGGTGCCGGAAAGGGAGGAAACAGGTATAACAAATTCTATTCTCCATGGGAAGATTATGCAGAGGAGATTGAATACATAGAATTTGAGGATGGTGTTGTGTTCCCGGAGGATATACATGAGTTGTTTATGCGGTTGGATCACTTGAAAGAGATTGATTTCTCAAACGCAGATTTGTCTCAGGTAAAGAATACCGTATACCTGTTTGGGTATTGTGCAAGTCTTAAGAAGGTGTCTATGAATGCGAAGCTTCCGGCACAGCCGGTGGATATGATGCAGACATTTGCCTCCTGCTATACATTGGAATCTGTTGCTTTAGGTAACTTGGATACCTCTAAGGTGGAAAGTTTCAATTCTCTCTTTTATGAATGTTATAACCTGCAATCTTTTGATTTTGATAAGATTGACATATCATCAGCACAATATCTGGGACAGATGTTTCAACAATGTTATCAGCTCCGGGTAGCTGATATGTCATCGTGGCGGAGTGATAAGGTGATGGATATCAGTTGGATGTTTGCAGCATGTACATCTCTTACCAGGGTAATTATGCCGGAGCAGGGACTTCATATCGGGAGAGTTAATTATTCATATGGAGCAAGCAGTGTGTTCTATAATTGCCGCTCCTTGACATCCATAGAGAACCTGGATCGATTAGATACTTCCGGGGTGGAAGATATGTATTCGATGTTCTACGGCTGTAAAAATCTGACTGCATTGGATCTGTCCTCCTTTGATACCTCTAAAGTCAAGACTGTCTATCAGATGTTCTATGGATGTGAAAGTCTGGTCGAATTAGATCTGTCTTCCTTTGATACCACGGATATGGACGTGGTCAAGATGATTGATGGTGTGTGGAATTATAGTATGTACAAGATGTTTGACGGCTGTGATCATTTAGCAAAGGTTACCGTCGGGGATAAATTTGTATTCAAAGGTGGGCGTTCTGTAAAATCCGGTAATACATTGGTTACATCGTCAGGATCACTTCCGGCAAATCAGGTCAATCCTGAGCATGTGAATGAATGGTATATCTATCAATCAGATGTGGATGGTGAAGCCGGTAAATGGCTGTTAAATTATGGCGTGGATTCGGCGGTGGCTGATGTTACCGATCTGGAGCCGGCAAAGCGTATTTTTACGAAACAGGAGAACGGCACAATTACAGCACCAAAACAGCGTATCAATTTTGGGGATCTGCAGTTAAAGTCTAACATTAAGGAGCAATATGAGTATACCGGAGATGAATTACGTCCGGAAGAAGGCAACACCGTTCTGACAGCTATAATAGATGGAGAAGAGGTTACTTTACAAGAGAGTGTAGATTATGTGGTAAATTACCCTGCGGAATCTTATTACATAGGAGGTTATGGTCTGGTGCATTTTAATGGTACAGGCAATTATTGCGGAGAGTATACCGTGTCCTATTATGTATGTAAGGGAACAAAAGTGAATATCGGTTCCTGTGTGGAATGGCCTGGAGAATTAAAATATACCTATACCGGAAGTGAAATCCGGCCGAAACTTAAATCCGTTATGGACGGAGAGAAGCAATTGGTGGAAGGACGGGATTATTATCTGGAGTATGTGAATAATACGGATGTAGGTTACTATTATTCCCGGCAGGCTCCACGCATTTATATACATGGAAAGGGAGATTATGTAGGAAGCACATACTGGTCATTCACGATTGAGGCTAAGAGTATGGATAGTGATGATATTACCGCAGTATTACAAAAAGGAAAGTATCTGTATACCGGTTCTGAAGTCAGACCGTCTGATATTATCGTTAAGGATGGGAATACTGTCTTAAAAGAGGGTAAAGATTATGAATTGTCTTATTGGAATAATACAAAACCGGGTAATGAAGCAAGGGTTAATGTTCACGGAATTGGTAATTACGATGGTTATAAGCAGGTGCACTTTGCTATTGTAGAACATATAGATGATGAGCCGGCATCAAATACACAACAACCGGCAGATGCCACTCCGACGGCTCCGGCTGATGCCACTCCGACAGCATCTGCCCCGGCTGACACTACTCCAACGGCCCCGACCCCGGCTGACACTACTCCAACGGCCCCGACCCCGGCTGATGCCACTCCAACGGCTCCGGTCCCGGCTGACACTACTCCAACGGCATCTGCCCCGGCTGATAATTCTAAACCGGTGGATAATAACAATACACGGTTGTCACCGGGACAGACAACACAGACAGATATAAACGGACAGACAGCTGCAAAGGTAAAGAAACTGCAGAAGATACGTTTTAAGGCCGGTAAAAAGAGTATTCATGTAATCTGGAAAAAGAATAACGATATCGTAGGAATTGAAATACAATATGCATCTGCAGGTAAGAAGAAAATGAAATGGAAAACCATAGCGGTATCGAAAGCAAAGAAGACTGCAAAAATCAAAAAGTTAAAAAACAAAAAGAAATATACCGTGCGTATACGCTGTTATCAGATACAGACAATAAATAATAAAACAGTAAAACGATATTCCGGATGGGTTCAAAAGACAATAAAAACAAAATAAAGGTACGAAACGTTAATGTAATACGATAATTTCTTGTAAATATAGGTGCAGTATCCGGAACATCAAGCTGTAACCAGAGCATAGAATGTATTTATATGTATATGAGATGGCCAGAAAATTGTCTGATTCCCGGTTCATAGAAGAGGAAGCCGGTGATATTGCATATTATTTAAGTTAGGTAAACCTGGTGAAGGCAAGTCATGTATGACTTGTCTTTTTCCATGCGTTGTGATAATATTAGTTACGTAAAATATTTATAAGTTTTGATATGATAAGTTCTAATACTTTTACAGAATGACGCATTACATGACGCATTTATTGAAAAATCTTAGTATTTATAGGACACATAGAGTTGAATCATATAAATGTTTCAATTAGAAAAGGAATGGGCGCAGATATTGACGCCGCATGTGGGCAGCTCAGGAAGAAATACATTGATGCCTGTAAACCATAGTAAAATAAGGCTTTGTGAGCCTTTTTGTATTTATAAATAAAAAGAATAAAAATAAAAAAATGTATCCACTGACAACTAAGTTTTGGTTTGATAAGGTATAATTGGTTGTGAAGAATGACGCAAAAATGTCCCATCCGGCGATACAACGGCTGTACCAGTCGATAATGGCTGTCAGATAAAGAAATCCGTGCTTCATTGGAATGTATGTAATGTCAATCGACCATGCCTGATTAGCACAAAGGTAGAAAATATTGAGGTTATACGGATTTGTCGGTTGAAAACAGATTCTTTGTTTAAAGGATTGGAACAGTTTGTGGAAAGACAGGCAGGGTAAATACAAATTGGTACAGTAGTGGTACAGTAGCACAAAAATAAATCAAATAAATATCTAGAAATGGCTTAAAATAAGGAGGAAATGACAAGATGGAGAGTTATAAGAAAGAATTTATAGAATTCATGGTAGACAGCCAGGTTTTAAGATTTGGTGATTTTGTAACTAAGAGTGGACGTAAGACCCCATTTTTCATTAATACAGGTTTTTACAGAACAGGGGAGCAGCTCCGTAAGCTTGGCACCTATTATGCAAAGGCAATACATGACAGGTTCGGAACAGACTTTGATGTATTGTTTGGACCTGCATATAAGGGTATTCCACTTAGTGTAGCAGCATCAATCGCAATGAGTGAATTATATGATGTTAATGTAGCGTACTGCTCTAACAGAAAAGAAGAAAAGGATCATGGAGATACCGGTATTCTTCTTGGAAGTCCGCTTTCAGCTGATAGCAGGGTTGTAATGATTGAGGATGTTACGACATCAGGAAAGTCGATCAGGGAGACGATGCCTATTCTTAAGGCTCAGGGTGTGAATGATGTTATCGGGCTGGTTGTATCGGTTAACCGCATGGAAAGAGGAACCGGGGATAAGGGCGCTCTTGAAGAGATCGGTGAAGAGTATGGAATTAAGACAACAGCAATCGTAACAATGGAAGAGATTGTTGAGCATCTTTACAATAAGCCATATAATGGAAAAGTTGTTATTGATGATGAGATTAAGGCGAGAATAGATGCGTATTATGAACAGTACGGAATCTGATGTGACAGGCTGTTAATGTCTGTCATACAGACAGGCATCAAAGTCGGGGGCTTTTAACCACGACATCATACATAGAAATTATAAAAAATGTAATATATATATTTACATGCAGTATTAAATGATGTATAATATAATTATATGATAATACAGATAGGCAGACGTATTTCGATTTGCTTATGTCTAATAAAATAACCAATTTCAGTAGTATCAAAAGTTTTAAGATTAGTCAGTTGTTTAATCAAAATTTCCCAATTCAATTATGTTTTAGGATTTCGTAGTATTTCTGCGTTTTTTTAGTGTACCAATTAAAGTGAAAATGGATAAAGTGAAAATGGAGGAGTGTATTTGAAGATAGTATTTTGGAGCCATGTGCGTGGCCAGTGTGGGACAACAATGCACATGGCAAGTATAGCTGTGGCACAGGCTCTTTTTTATGATGCTAAGGTAGTATTGATGGAGAATCATGATCATCTGCTGAATATTGAGACAACGCTTAATAAAAGGAGGTCTGATAAGTACGTCTGTGAAACATGTGGCTATAATCAATACAGCCTGGAAAATCTGATGGAGCAGTTTACAGATGTTGAACCGGAGGATGAAGAGCGGCTGATATTCAGGTGCGCAGTATCGTATATACGTGACAGGCTATATTATCTGCCGCATGGATATCTGAGGAACAGGGAACTGTTAGATTATGAATTCAGCAGAAATATGCCGGGTCTGTTTGGAGGGCTTGAGAGGTTTTTTGATACGGTCTACATTGATACTTTTGCTACAGGGTGTCTGTCAACAAAAGCTATAGTGGATAGTGCAGATATTGTAGTTGTCAATCTTAATCAGAATAAAAATGTTCTTGATCATTTCTTTTGTAATTTTTCGATGCTGCGTGACAAAGCTCTATTTGTAATCGGCAATTATAATCCGGGAAGGGTGTTTTCGCTTGAACAGATACGTAAAAAGTATCAGATTCCGGAGAACAGATTATTTGCCGTACCATATTGTATGGAAGCAGCGGAGGCAGAATCAGATGGGGGCATTCCAAGCTTTATTGCAAGAAATTATATTGAACCGTCTATTGATAACCGTGAATTTATCAATGAAATAAAAAAAATATCGGCTGCGCTGCATGAGCATAGCCGATATATAAAATATTTTAATCATCATCGTCCTGATTTTTATCAGAACGTGGCTTTAAACGAATGTGTATTTTGTCAATAGACTTATTATCAACCTCAAGCACTGTGTAATATGCCTGGTCATCCTCAGCTGTTTCACCTTCATTAGGAAAATCTGAAAGAAGATTAATTACATGCCCGCCGATTGAATCATAGTCAACAGATTCGATTGAGAGTCCAAGCTCATCATTAATATCATTAAGGTTAGTGTATCCGGCAACTATATACTCGGTATCAGATAATTTGGTAATGGAATCTTCTTCTTCAACATCATATTCATCGCGGATTTCACCGACAATCTCTTCAATAAGATCTTCAAGTGTTATTATTCCGGAGAAAGCACCATATTCATCAAGAACAATAGCCATTGATATATAATCACGGCGCATTTCGACGAATAGCTCGGATGTTTTCTTATATTCGTATGTGATGTATGGTTCCCGTACAAGATCCTGTACATTAAAAGTATCAGGTGAACCATGGAAGAAGAAGACATCCTTCAGATTAATTGTACCGATAATATTGTCAACACGTTCACTGTAAACAGGCATTCTTGAAAACTTATGCTCTGCAAACGCTTCGAGAAGTCCTGTGTATGTACTGTCAACAGACAGGACAGCAACCTCCATACGCGGTATCATAACGTCTTTGACCTGGGAATCCCCGAATTCAACAACGTTAGTGATCATCTCATGTTCTTCGGACTCAATAACACCTTCCTCGTGGCTGACATCAAATATAGTCATAAGTTCATCTTCGGTTATCTGGGAAGGACGGTTGGTAAGGTCAATTCTGAACAGCTTAAGAATTGCACCTGACAGGATATTTACAAGAAATATAGCAGGGGTAAGTAACTGTGTGATAAAGTATATTATATCTGCAAAAGCTAATGCAAGCTTTTCTGAATATACTGTTGCAATTGATTTTGGGGTTATTTCACCAAAAATAAGGACAAGAACCGTAATTATTCCGGTAGCAATACCGGCACCGATACTTGTATTATTGGCAAGACCAAGCTTATCTGTACATATATGATATGCAAAAGAGGTGGATATTGAAGATGCAGACAGGTTAACGACATTGTTGCATATCAATACAGAGCTTAACATTTTGCTGGGGTCTTCAATAAGTTTTGCTACTGTTTTAGCACGTTTATTACCCTCTTCGGCAAGACTGCGGATCTTCATCTTACTGACTGTAGTAAGGGCAGTCTCTGCAGAAGAGAAAAATGATGAAAGTATAAGTAATACTGCGATAATTATAATAGTCGCGACGTCACTAGGATCCATAGTATAATCAACTCCATTTTCTTAAATAATAAATAATATAATAAAGTATATATGAACCGATACCGTTAAGTAGCAGTTAAAATACAATGCAGGCTTGGTCAATAAGTGTGCTGTATATTGCCTGTTATGAAAGTGCCTGACGCTTGCGTGCCATCTCATCACTGTCAAGGTATTCATCATATGTTGAAACCTTATCAATGATACCATTAGGTGTAATCTCGATTATTCTGTTGGCAATGGTCTGGATGAACTGATGATCCTGTGATGTGAACAGGATTACACCAGGGAACTTAATAAGTCCGTTGTTCAGTGCCGTGATACTTTCCATATCAAGGTGGTTAGTCGGCTCATCAAGAATAAGGATATTAGAACCCAGCATCATCATCTTGGAAAGCATGACACGTACACGCTCTCCTCCGGAAAGTACATTAACCTTCTTGATGCCATCATCACCTGCAAACAGCATTCGTCCAAGAAATCCCCTGACATATGTTGCGTCCTTTTCAGGGGAATATGGCATAAGCCAGTCAACAATGGTCTCTTCACGGTTGAAGTATTCGGTATTATCTTTTGGAAAATATGAATGTGAAGTAGTAACTCCCCATTTGTATGTTCCCTCATCAGGCTCTAATTCACCTGAAAGAATCTTATATAATGTTGTGATGGCAAGTGTCTGGTTGCCGACAAATGCAATTTTATCATCGTGGCCGACGGTAAATGATATATTATCAAGTACTTTTACACCATCGATAGTCTTTGAAAGATTCTCTACTGTAAGCACCTCGTTACCGATCTCCCTGTTAGGCTTGAAATCAATATAAGGATACTTTCTGCTCGAAGGACGGATGTCATCAAGCTGAATCTTTTCAAGGGCACGTTTTCTTGAAGTAGCCTGCTTTGACTTGGAAGCATTGGCACTGAATCTCTGGATGAATTCCTGAAGCTCCTTGATCTTTTCTTCTTTTTTCTTGTTAGCCTCTTTCATCTGCTTGATCATAAGCTGGCTGGACTCATACCAGAAGTCGTAGTTACCTGCGTACAGCTCAATCTTGGCATAATCGATATCCGCTGTGTGTGTACATACTTTGTTAAGGAAATATCTGTCATGGGATACAACAATGACAGTATTTTCAAAGTTAATAAGGAACTCCTCTAGCCATTCGATGGCATCAAGATCAAGGTGGTTGGTAGGCTCATCAAGAAGCAGGATATCAGGATTACCAAAAAGGGCCTGTGCCAGAAGTACCTTTACCTTGACAGGTCCTTCAAGCTCACCCATCAGCTTATAATGGTATTCTGTATCAATGCCGAGACCGTTAAGAAGGGTAGCAGCATCTGATTCTGCCTCCCAACCGTTCATTGTTGCAAATTCGCCCTCAAGCTCGCTGGCACGTATTCCATCTTCATCAGTAAAATCTTCCTTTGCGTAGATGGCTTCCTTTTCTTTCATGATATCATATAAGCGTCTGTTACCCATAATGACTGTGTCGAGCACAGGATATTCATCATATTTGAAATGATCCTGCTCAAGGACTGAGAGACGCTCTCCCGGGGTAATGATTATCTCACCCTTATTTGGCTCTAATTCACCTGAAAGAACCTTGAGAAATGTAGACTTTCCGGCACCGTTGGCACCGATAAGTCCATAGCAGTTGCCTTCTGTAAACTTAATGTTAACATCTTCAAATAAAGGCTTTTTGCCAAACCGTATAGTAACATTACTTGCCTGAATCATGAAATCTATCCTTTCTTACATAAAACTTAAATATAATCCTTAAAATATTAAATATAACTTATCCAATATTCGCATATCGTGGGATTATCATCCCACTTTTATGCTCATATCGGGGCGGATCCCAAGGCCTTTCACCCACCTATGAGCGAGCTCATGTGGGTTTAGACCTTTTGACCCTGGCATCATTTAATTATATAGCCGCATAAAATATATATTCGTATGAATGCATATACAAAATACATTTTACTTGAATTCCGAAAAAATGCAATATATTTTTTATTAAATCTGCGGCAGCGCATATAAATGTATAAAATATTGCTTTAAGGGCAGCATTATTAATTACTGTTCGGGTTCCCTCGTGAATACAGCAATTGAATCAGGCTCGACAATAAAGCCTTTTGGCGGATTGGGTGAAGACCAGCAGGAAGCCTTCCATATGCAGGAGTCTTCAAGCACAGGCAGTTCAAAGCTATATGCATAATCCTGAAGGTTGACAGCAATATAGAGACCTTTATCTGATATAAGCACGCCGCCCGCCCTGTTGGCGGAGCACTGCCCGGTCGACCATGGCTCTCTGCCGTGGTATGATATATTAGGAATAGTGGCATGGTTATTAATAGTTAGTCTTGTATAACCACGTTTATTACCTATTATATAATCTTTGCGAAATGCGGTGAGTGTTCTGATATATTGGATGAGTGATGGATCTTTGGCTGCCTTGCTCCAATTAAGCCATGAGATATCATTGTCCTGGCAATATGCATTGTTATTGCCATTTTGTGAATTATACATCTCATCACCGGCGAGCAGCATCGGAATGCCGCTTGATATCATAAGCAGCATAAGCTCATTCCTTATAGTGCGGACTCTCTGTTCATTTATCTTTTTGCGCCTTGTTTTTCCCTCCACTCCATAGTTGACACTATAATTGTAATCCGTGCCATCACGGTTATTTTCATTATTATCCTCATTGTGTTTCATAATATATGACACGGAATCATTAAGGGTGAATCCGTTAACCGTAGCAACATAATTGACGGATTCAATATCGTGGTAATGGTAATCACCTTCGACAAGTTTGTCAAAGAGTTCCCAGACATTATTAATGTCACCCCTGATGAACTGGCGGATCTTTACAAGGAATCCATCATTACAGTGTACAAGCCGGCAGCCGGAAGATGGGATAAGGTCTGACGTGCCTGCCGGAAGCACATCACACTGGTTATTCCAGTAATTACCAAGCAAAATGATGCCTGAAAGGACCGGATCACGTGTTAATAAGCTTGTGTCTATTACATCCTGGTTGACCCTGAAACCGTCAATCTGGTAGTTGATAACCCAGTTTCTTATACAGTCACATACATATCCTGAATGTGCCCATGAAGGAAAATGCATATCCATAAGCACCATAATGCCATTGTTATGAAGCGTGGCAACCATATTTGAAAATTCATCTGCAGCGTGGTCGGGGGAAGACGAGTATGATGCCTTTGGTGCCATGTAGAATGCATCTGTTGTATATCCCCAATAATTAACACGGTGTGTATCTTCATATTCAATATAATCGGGAAGGCCGACAGGGGCAGGCTCGCTGATTATTTCGTTATATTCATAGGCTGGAAGCAGCAGGACACAGTTGATACCAAGCTGCTTAAGGTGGTCTGCCTTCTCGGTTATCCCGGAATATGTTCCCTTATGCTTTACTTTGGAGCTGCGGTGTCTGGTAAAACCACGGATATGCATCTGATATATGATAAGTTCATGTGCATCATAAACCGGTCTGCTGACACAATTAACAGTATTCCGGTCAAATCTTATCTGGCCGCGTACCGCCCCCGGGAGCCTGCCAAAGACATTTCTTCCTGAGATCTGTGGGGCATAAGGGTCTGTGTAGTTCCGGCCATTTATTTCATATATATATTCATAACATGCGTCAGGGCGTTTATTAAATACCGACTTATCAACAAGACATGAAAATACATCCCCCATCTTATTATGCGTATCCATATCTATCGAAATAAATGGGTTTTCAGAGCCTTTTTTAAAAATATGAAGTGTACATTGTCCGGCATTACCGCCTGCAAATGAGAATTTTATATTGTTGTCAAATTCTGTAATTCCAAGCGGGTACGGTTGAAGCAGTCTGTTGTTATTCATCTTAATCTCCTGTAAGCATTTTTAATTCCAGTTTACAATTAGTATACAGTTTATTCATGTGTTTAACAAGTAAAATAGATAATTCGGCAGTTACGTGAGACAGACATATCAGATTATTAGCACTCGGTTCTGATGAGTGCCAAAAAAGCCTTGACATGGCTGTTATTGCGAGTTATCATTACAGGTATCGAATTAATAACTCAAAAGGAGATGTCACATTATGAGAGAAGAACAGGGTAATTTATCAATTGATTCAGAAAATATTTTCCCTATAATTAAAAAGTGGCTGTATTCAGACCATGACATATTTGTGAGGGAGCTTGTATCTAATGGCTGCGATGCTATTACGAAGATTAAGAAGCTTGATATTATGGGTGAGTATGATATTCCGGATGATTACAAGCCGGCTGTTAATGTCACTGTAAGCCCGGAGAATAAGACTATTGTATTTGAAGACAATGGTATTGGTATGACTGCCGATGAAGTTAAGGAATATATTAACCAGATCGCATTTTCTGGTGCAGCTGATTTTATTGAGAAGTACAAGGACAAGGCAAATGATGAACAGATCATAGGTCATTTCGGACTTGGCTTTTATTCGGCATTCATGGTTGCAGATACTGTTACGATCGATACTCTTTCATATAAAGAAGGTTCTGAACCGGTATTCTGGGAATCGGATGGCGGAATGGAGTTCTCAATGAAGGGTGGAGAGCGTAAGAGCACAGGTACAACGATAACGCTCCATCTTAACGAGGATAGTACGGAATTCGCCAATGAATACAGAGTACGTGAAGTGCTTGATAAGTATTGTTCATTTATGCCTGTTGAGATTTTCCTCCACAAGGAGAATGAGGAGCAGCAGTATGAGACTATTGATGCTGCTGATATCAGGGATGATGATGTTGTTGTAGAGCGTTTTACTGAAGAAGCTAAGACTGAAGAGCGTGAGAAGGAAGATGGAACTAAAGAGACTGTTGAGATTTCACCAAGTAAAGAGAAGGCGAAGATTAATAAGCGTCCTGTCTCAATCAGCGATATCCATCCGTTATGGACTAAGCATCCTAATGAAGTAACTGATGATGAGTATAAGGAATTCTACCGCAAGGTTTTTAGGGATTACAGGGAACCGCTGTTCTGGATACATCTTAACATGGATTATCCTTTTAATCTTAAAGGAATCTTATACTTCCCTAAGCTTAACACAGAATACGATAATCTTGAGGGAGTTATCAAGTTGTATAACAACCAGGTATTCATAGCTGATAACATTAAGGAAGTTATTCCTGAGTTCTTAATGCTTCTTAAGGGTGTTATTGATTGTCCGGACCTGCCGCTCAATGTTTCAAGAAGTGCGCTTCAGAATGATGGGTTTGTTAAGAAAATATCAGACTACATTACCAAGAAGGTTGCTGACAAGCTTGCAGGAATGTACAAGGTAGACCGTGAGAATTATGAGAAGTTCTGGGATGATATCAGTCCGTTTATCAAGTATGGATGCCTTAAGGATGAGAAGTTCAGGGAGAAGATGAAGGATTATATAATCTTTAAGAATCTTGATGACAAATTCCTTACACTTCCGGAGTATATCACTGCTATGTATGGTGAAGAAGAGTCTGCACAGGAGGCTGTGGATGAGGATGGCAGCAAGGTAGAAGCAGATGTTGTTGATGGTGACACAAAGGATGATTCGGAAGGTGGAGAAAAGGATAAGAAAAATGTATATTATGTAACTGATCCTATCCAGCAGAGTCAGTATGTGAACATGTTCCGTGAGCAGAATATGGATGCACTTGTTCTTACACATAATATTGACCAGCCATTTATCCAACAGCTTGAACAGCAGCAGGATGACATAAGTTTTAAGAGGATTGATGCTGATGTAACTGAGGCTATGGAAGATAAGGCTGAGGGCGAAGAGTGGGAGAAGACAGCTAATGAGCTTACAGAGATATTTAAAAAGGCACTTGGCAATGATAAGCTTTCTGTCCAGGTTAAGAAGCTTAAGAATGAAAAGATTGCCTCAATGGTCACCCTGTCTGAAGAGACAAGAAGAATGAATGATATGATGAAGATGTATGCCGCAGGCGGAATGGCAATGGGAATGGATATGTTCGGCGGTGGGGAGACACTCGTTCTTAATGCCAATAATGAGCTTGTTAAATATATTCTTGATAATAAGGATGGCGAAAATACAGATATGTTCTGTAAGCAGCTTTATGACCTTGCAATGATAATCCATAAGCCTCTTGCCTCAGAAGCGATGACAGAGTTTGTTGCAAGAAGTAATGAGATAATGATGCTCCTTGCCAACCGTTAATATCGGATGGCCTCCGGCCGTGGTTATTAATGGTATAAGGCATGAAATGTATTATAATGACCGGCTGAATGGCTGATATTAAGCCCATGCCGGTCATTATATATTTGTAAAAAAGTATAAAGCAGATAAAGGCGGCTTTTCAGAGCTGTGGCAGTCCCAGATAGTTAAGCAGTCCGACATAGATGCCATAAGCAAACTGGTACTGGTCGTACACCAGTTTTACCGAGTCGTTAAAATTACTTATGTATGCCAGCTCAACCAGCACGGATGTCATCTGTGTAAACCTGAGAACATAAAGTGAAGGATTGGAAAAGACACCGTTGTTTTTTGTGCCGACACGTCTTACAATTTCATTGACAATATTATTACCAAGATAATATGCATCGGAATCAAGAGAGTAAACATAACACTCGGTTCCGTTTATCTGCGGATTAACATTGGCATTGCAATGGATACTTATAAAATAATCGGCAGGCCAGCTGTTGGCCTCTGCCACTCTTATTCTGAGACTGGAGCTGTTATTAGTCCCGACGTCATCATTTATGGAATTTCTTGAGGTTCTCGCTTCAAATCTGTAATCAGAGTCGAGAATATCCGCAAGATACGCCCCAATCATGTATGTAATATCCTGTTCATACAGGCCGAAACCTTCTGCGCCTGTATTGACTGTTGGACCATGCCCCTGGTCAATATATATTTTAATTGCCATATTATTACACCTTTTATGTATTTGGTTATAATATATTCTGTTAAGACAAAAAACATTCACAAATTCGTGTTATCATCCTGTATAAGATAAAAAATATAACAAAAAAGGGATAGATTAATATGACAGGATTAATTTTTATTATGCTGGGGTTTGTGCTGACTGCGGTAGACATACAGGGAATTACTCTTTTGCAATATCCGGAGTATGTTACTATCCATGATAATCCTCAGCTTGGCGAAGTGATACAGGAATATGTTGCAGGTAATATGCTGGGAAAGGAATTGAGACTTGATATAATGTCTGATATGCTTGGATATATACTTATGGCAATTGGGACAACGCTTCTGATAAAGTATAATATTAAGTTTGTTAAAGTATATATTCCGCTGCTCCTGACTGCGGCATTGTACGTTATTGTAAGAATAAGCCCTGTGATTTTTGATGCAGATAAGCTTGTTGTATATGCACTCGGATTGTCATTCCTGCAGCTCATTGCCGAGATATTTATGGAGAGGACGCTTATATATACGATTGCGGGAACTACAAGTGACCTGCCTAACGAAAGGGATACGGTACTGATGAAGTTTGGGTGGATCGGTTCAGCGCTTTGCCAGGCGTTTTTGTACTTTATTGTACTTGTCGGTCTTGCGGACTGGATAATCATAGTGTATATGGCTGCGCGTGCCGGATTTATGGCATTCTGTCTTGACAGAATGTTCAGATGCAGGCATTACCTGAATAATAAAAAGTATAATTCTGAAGACTATATCCGGGAAGGACAGATATAATTGTTCTTTGTGGAATTTAATCTACGCATGTTCTTCAATAAAGTTTTCGGCGCAGAGTTTCACTTTCTGCATATATTTGAAAAAATCAGGCAACAATAACTGTATACTGTCGATATTTTCGCTTTTACCCATCATTTCGAGCTCAAATGACTGGTTGGTAAGTTCATTTGCGGATATAATTGCTGCAATACCTTTCAGGCCGTGAACCTCAATAATGAAGGTCTGCATATCATCAGGAAATGATTTTTTGATACTTTCTGTCTTTTTGGGGATAGTGTCGCAAAAGTTCCTTAGTGTATTCAGGTATATTGGCATTGAACCTATTCTTGCAAGACCCTCCTTGAAATTAATGCAGGTAGATTCATTGTATTTTTCATCAAGAACAGGGGTTTCCTTTGTCAGTTCAACCGCTTCGCTTGTATTTTCGGGTTTCAGCCATTTGTATAAAAGCTCATGAAGAGGAACTGTTTCAAGTGGCTTTGGGATGAAGTCGTCAAAGCCCATATCAATGAACATCTGCCTTGCTCCTGTAGCTGCATTGGCAGTAAGAGCTATTATTGGTGTTGCCTTGTATGAAGGATACAGTCTCCTGATCTCATTCATTGCGGTTTCTCCGTCAATTTCAGGCATCATGTAATCCATAAATATAAGGTCATACTGTTTTAATGCGCACATTTCAATAGCTTTTTCCCCTGATTCGGCAAGATCTATGTTCATCTTGTAAGGCTCCATGATACCAAGGGCAACCTGCAGGTTCATACTGTTGTCATCCGTAATGAGTATATTTTTTTCAGGCATAGGGTATATAATAAGGGAATTCCATGTGTTATTCCTCTTAAGGAATTGTTTTCTTCCTGTCAGGTATGAGCGTATTTGAAGCGGGAAGAGTGGAATTAACAGGGTATCCCTTACATGGATCGTTTCAGCGCTGTTGTGGATGAGTGAGATGAGGTTCATGTCAGTATCATCCATTTCTTCCTGGATCATCTGTATTGTATTGCTGTCTGCAAGTATATAATTGAAAGCCCCCTCTGACATTAATGAGCTGAATTCATAATTATCATCAGTAATACGGTAATTGACCATAAGGTCATCAAGGCAGGAGGTGTAATATGCCTGCATCAGTGGGGACTTTTCAAGAATAAGGATTCCATCCCCTGATTCATTATTGTATTCAGGAAGCAGTGGCTCAGTATTGGATATATTGTCAACTGACTGTGTAATACATATTGTAAATTCAGACCCCTTGCCATATTCGGATTCTACAGTTATATCTCCATCCATCAGTATTGCAAATTGTCTGGCAATGCCCAGCCCAAGCCCGGTACCTTCAATATTCTTGTTGATTTTGGAATCAAAACGTGTATAACTTTCAAAAATTGAAGGAATGTTTTCCTTTTTGATGCCTATTCCCGTGTCTTTTATCTTGAAGATAAGCCTGATGCTGCCGGAATGGCCGGTATCGGTACGTTCACAGTCAATGATAAGAGTTATGCTTCCGGTCTGTGTATATTTTACCGCATTGCTGATAATGTTGTTAATTATCTGGCGGACTCTTGCCATGTCACCGATAACATACCCGGGTACATATGATGATATATATATCATGAACTCTACAGGTTTTTCGTCAAGCCTGATGGTTGCGACAGTCGTAATGTCATATATAAGCGACTCAAGGCTGTACTCTTCGGTAACAAGCTCAAAGCGCTCGGACCGGAGCTTGGAATAATCAAGGACATCATTTATCATGGACAGCAGATTCTTGCCGGCATCTGTAATATAGAATACCTCGCGTGCCTGTCCCTCGGTAAGCTCAGAGCGTGACAGAATCTCACTGATTCCTATAATTGTATTAAGCGGGGTACGTAATTCATGGCTCATATTTGCAATGAACAGATTTTGTGTTTCCCTGACCCTTTTCCTGCTTATGTTAATGATGGCAGGCTGGAATAAGACTATCAGTTCAATTGCAATGGCGGTGAAGATAAGAATAGTAAAAATCAGCATACTTGTTACATACTGTGAGGTATTGATTTCAAAAAGGGATCTGTTAATGCTGATATATACGACCCAGTTCCTGTATATATCAGTTGTTTTCATAATATATTGTGTATCTGTTCCGTTGTTATATTGTGTAAAAGCTTTGTCGCCAATACTGTTAATCGGAGTGAAGTCTGATTGGGAGATTACATTATTGACAAGCTGATACAGGGGTTTTGTGTTATTATCTTCATCAAATTCAGAGCCAGCTATCACGCTGTTATCTGACTCACATAACATAATCTGGAAAGCGTGAGGGTTGATATTGATACCGGTAAGCAGGTCTTCAGGGTCAACAAGCTGGCAGATAAGACTGTCCGGCCTGTCTGCATTGTAGCTGCTTACAGGGACGCAGTACATGATGTATCTTTTAGAGACTCCATTGACAGTAAATGTATGTAATCCGATGTGTGACATTCCTTTCATTGTCTGTATATAAAAGTCAGAATTACTTACATCTTCATATATGTCAGAATTCATGATGGTAAGATAACCATCAGAGTCAGTCATTCCAAAACTTGTTGAAGTAAGCTTAAGGGATGCTTCTTTGATATAGTCATACCTGGCATCGTCTGATTCAATGTTGTCAACAGCTGATGCAATAGTAAGAAGAACATCATAATAACCGGTAAGTTTTTGTGTAAGAGTATCCGATATATATGTAGAAAAGTCTTCAAGGTTATCCCTGGCGGAAGTATCAGCCCGGGTATTGAATGAATTATTGATATATCCGTAGCCTTTTACAGCCAGTGCTATAGTCAGGATAAGACCTGCTGCAACCAGAAAGTGAAGTATACGGATGGATTTTGTGTCTTTTATTCTGCTCATGAAGTTCACCCCACAGTTATTGGTCACCGGAGCTGTCCGGTACACATACCTGATTATAACATGAATTTGATTTATTTATCAATTATGGCTGGAATTATTTGAAGATTATTAATATAATAAGAGCATAGATATCCATATTAACTATGAAAGGCGGATTTGTTTGATGAATTATAAAAAAGCTGCATGTAAGAGTATCACATATACATTTATCGTTATAATATTCATAGCTGCATTTATCTCGGAGCATACGGTATCAGCTGCGGATAATGCTGTTGAATATGAGGATGGCTTCAGTTATTCTAAGATTAACTCCGGGATTAAAAAGAGGATTAATGGCAGGTCATACAAAAAGAACAGTGATATTTCTCTTGATGATCTCAGATATGTTAAAGTAAAGTATTATAATTACAAAGGTAAAGAAAAAGAAGGGGAGCTTATCGTTAACAGGCTTATCGCACAGGATGTTGTTGAGGTTTTTTATGAGCTGTACGAGATACGGTATCCTATAAGAAGGATGGAGCTTATTGACGGATATGATGCAGATGATAATCTGTCAATGGAGGCAGATAATACATCATGTTTTAATTATCGTAAGATTGCAGGTTCATCAAATCTTTCAATGCATGCACTGGGGCTTGCGATTGATATTAATCCCAGGGTCAACCCATGCGTAGGAGGTGCCCACGGAATACTGCCTGCCAATGGAAAGGTTTACAGGGAACGTAATGTAAAATTATGTAAAGGAAGCTATAAGAAAATTATGATCCATAAAAATGACAGGGTCTATAAGATATTTAAGTCCCACGGTTTTTCCTGGGGTGGTGACTGGCATAATATGAAAGATTACCAGCATTTTTATAAAGTCCCGAAGAAGTATAAAAACAGCGGGAAATATTCTTGGTAAGGGAAACCGGCATATATTTGGATTTAACTACGTTTGATTAATGGAGAGTGATTTATTTGAAAAAAAATATAATGATCGCGGTTATTGTCAGCCTTGTGATGCTGACCGCCTTTGGTGTGTTTCTGTTAGTTATGGGTAAGAATGGCACCGTAATAAAACAGGAACAGCAGGCGATGGATGATTCAGAGCTTGGAATCGTATCACTTCAGGATGGGCATTATTTTAAAAGATTTAATACCCAGACGAAGTATACTGACCTGAATATTACAGGTGATAATGTAAATGTATTGTTATTTGATACGGCTGACCCTGCCAATGTATATAATACGTCAGTATCGGGTGCGGTACGCAGCCAGCTTTCAAGGATGCAGGATAAAAAATCTTATGATTTTGATGTACCGCTTATTGCATATAATCCGTTTGGAACTAATACATGTTCTCTGTATTTTTATTTTCAGACAAAAGACCCATGTTATCTAAGATATACTGTGACGGTTGAAGATGAAAATGTACCGGATTTTGTAAGGACGATGAATGATTCCGATGGCAGCGGGTATTGCGATCATGAGTATCTTATTACAGGATTGATACCGGGTACGGTCAATTATATTAATATGGAGCTTATATCGGAAAAAGGAAATCATCTTAAGTCGAAGGTATACCGGATCAGTCTTCCTGAGTCTGCTTATGGCAACGCTCCGCATATTAATGCGGATATGGGTAAAAATGTTGATAAAATATCAAATGGGCTGTTTTTTTGTTACGGAACAGGAAAGAAGAGTATTGCATTGTACGATAACTCGGGATATCTCCGTGGGGAGATTCCGCTGCTTGGAGAGAATTCAACACCTGTATGTGTTAATAATGCAGATATGCTTGTTGCCTATTCGGAGGAGGGTATCGCAAGAATATCACGTTCAGGGCAGGTGCTTGATTCCTATCCGCTTGGGGATTACAGGCTTGGCAGCAGAATGATATATAATACCAGGGGGCAGATACTTGCCATAGCATCTGATACCCGGCGCAGGTCAGTTAATGATATTATACTGAACATTGATATGGAAAGCGGTGCGGTTAAGGTCGCTGCTGATATGAAGAAGATACTTAAAAAGGCATATAAGCAGTTTGACAGGACAGGTGATTCCATGGTTGAGATAGAATCAATTGAATATATTAACAACAATGACCTTATTATTAATTCGGAAAACACATCATCAATTATCAAACTGGATAATATTATGAGTGCCAATCCTACAGTTGGATACATTATTGGAAGTAAGGACCGCTGGAACATAAAAGGCTATAAGAATAAGCTGCTGGAAAAGCAGGCAGTAGAGGATATGTCAGATGGCTCTGATACTGACAGCTCCGGTACTGACGTGTCAGGTAATACAAATGGCACCGGTAATATTAATGGAGCAGATACGGAAAGAAAGAACATTCTTGAGGATGAAGCCGGGGTGGAACCATTTGATGATATGGTGGGTAATGCAGGACTTATGTATGAACCGGTCGCAGCCGGTGCAGATGATACAGGCAATACCGACGCTGCTGTCAGATATTATATAGGTACCATGAATAATAATAACGGCAATACATCGGTGCGTAAATATCTGGTGAACCAGGATGACATGACGTATTGTCTGGTGTCTGACATGAAGGTGCTGCAGAACGAAAAAGGAGGCAGTGTGTATAATACAGATGGTAATTATGTTGTCTGCCAGGGTAAAAATAATTCGTTTGCAGAATATGGGAGAGATGGAAGCGTTCTTATAACGTATACCCTTCCTGCAGGTGCAGTAGTAAAGAATTCCATGAAGAACTTCTGGTTCAGATAAAAAGTACTTGTTAAAGAATCGGTTACTTGTTATAATGTTATATCATGTTAACAGTATTTCACAATATATTTAACAGAAAGGAATGTTACAAAGTTATTATGTTATCAGAATTAAAAGAAAAAGTCTATGAAGCTAATATGGATCTTTGGAAAAAGGGCATGGTTATCTATACCTGGGGTAATGTAAGTGGTATAGACAGGGATAAGGGGCTTGTGGTTATTAAGCCAAGCGGCGTTGACTATGATGCCATGAGACCTGAAGATATGGTAGTGGTCGATCTTAATGGTAATGTGGTTGAGGGAAAGCTGCGTCCATCATCTGATACTCCTACCCACATTGTTCTTTATAAGGAATATGGGCAGATGGGTGGTATTGTCCATACTCATTCAACACATGCGGTTGCATTTGCACAGGCAGGTAAGCCGATTACTGCACTGGGAACAACGCACGCCGATTATTTCTTTGGGGATATTCCGTGTACAAGAAGCCTTACTGCTGAAGAAGTTAAGGATGCATATGAAGTTAACACAGGTAATGTTATTATAGAGACATTTGAGGGAATGGACCCTATGGCAGTTCCGGGTGTTGTATGTAAGAACCATGGACCGTTTGCATGGGGTAAGAATCCGGCAGATGCAGTTTATAATTCTGTAGTTATGGAAAAGGTTGCTGAGATGGCATATATTACATATGGAATTAATCCTGGTGTAGAACGTGCCCCACAGTATATAATGGACAAGCACTATTATAGAAAGCATGGTCCTAACGCTTACTATGGACAGGGCGGAGAACACTGATCCGGGATTAGTGGCGTTATGGATTATTATATAATTATTAATGAAAGGTGATATAAGATGGATAAGTTAGAATTAATGAAGACGGCAAATGAAGTCCGTAAAGGCATTGTAACAGCTGTTCACAGTGCAAAGTCCGGTCATCCGGGCGGATCTCTTTCAGCAGCAGATATTTACACATATCTGTATTTTGAAGAGATGAATATTGATCCGAAGGAGCCTCGTAAAAAGGACAGGGACAGATTTGTATTATCAAAGGGACATACAGCTCCGGGTTATTATTCAACACTTGCTAACAGAGGTTATTTCCCTGTTGAGGATCTTACAACACTTCGTCATACAGGTTCATATCTCCAGGGACATCCTAATATGAATGAAGTTCCTGGTGTTGATATGTCATCAGGTTCTCTTGGACAGGGTATCTCATGTGCTGTAGGTATGGCTCTTTCAGCTAAGCTTTCAGGTGATGACTACAGGGTATATACCCTTCTTGGTGATGGTGAGATTCAGGAAGGTCAGGTATGGGAGGCTGCAATGTTTGCAGGACACCGTAAGCTTGATAACCTTGTTGTCATCATTGATAATAATGGTCTTCAGATTGATGGTAAGATTGATGATGTATGTTCACCTTACCCGATCGATAAGAAGTTTGAAGCGTTTAACTTTAATGTAATCAATATTGATGGTCATAATTTTGATGAGATTGATGCTGCATTCAAAAAAGCAAGAGAGACTAAGGGGATGCCAACAGCTATTATAGCTAAGACAGTTAAAGGTAAAGGCGTTTCATTCATGGAGAATCAGGCCGGATGGCATGGTAAGGCCCCTAATGATGAAGAATATGCAACAGCAATGGAAGATTTGAAGAAGGTAGGTGAAGCATTGTGTCAGAAGTAAAGAAGATTGCAACAAGACAGAGTTATGGTAATGCACTTGCAGAGTTAGGTGCAGAATATAAGGATCTCGTAGTTCTGGATGCAGACCTTGCAGGAGCTACACAGACAGGAATATTTAAGAAGGCTTTCCCGGAGAGACATATTGATTGTGGTATTGCAGAATGCAACATGGCTGGCATTGCTGCAGGACTTGCTACAACAGGCAAGATTCCATTTATGAGTTCATTCGCTATGTTTGCTGCAGGACGTGCTTTTGAGCAGGTTCGTAATTCAATCGGTTATCCGCATCTTAATGTTAAGATCGGTGCAACACATGCAGGTATCTCTGTAGGTGAAGATGGTGCATCACATCAGTGCTGTGAGGATGTTGCCCTTATGAGGACAATACCTGGAATGACAGTAATCGTTCCATCAGATGATGTAGAGGCTAAGGCAGCAGTTAAGGCAGTTCTTGATTATGAGGGACCATGTTATCTCAGATTTGGACGTCTTGCAGTACCTGTAATTAATGATAATGATGATTATAAGTTTGAGATCGGTAAGGGTATCGTTCTGCGCGAAGGTAAAGATGTTACTCTTATTGCTTCAGGACTTGAAGTTGCTGAGACTCTTGAGGCAGCTAAGAAGCTCGCTGAGGATGGAATTGATGCCAAAGTTATCAACATCCATACAATCAAACCGCTTGATGAGGAGCTTGTAATTGCATCGGCAAAAGAGACAGGCAGGGTTGTAACGGTTGAAGAGCATTCGGTAATTGGCGGACTTGGAAGTGCGGTATGTGACGTTCTTTCAGAGAAGTGTCCTACTAAGACTCTTAAGATTGGTGTTATGGATACATTTGGTGAGTCTGGTCCGGCTGTTGAGCTTATTAAGAAGTATGGTCTTGACGCAGATAGTATCTACGCTAAGGTTAAGGCTTTCATGGCTGAATAATCTGTATTTTTATTGAAAAATTTACAGTATTTGTATTTAAATGTGATGATATATACCGGTCCGGGATTCTGTTTTGGACCGGTATTTTAGTAGAGAAAGAATTGAGGTATGGTAATGAACAATAACGTATTTACACCACCTATGGGTTGGAACAGTTATGATTACTATGATACAACAGTTGATGAAGACGATGTAAAAGCCAATGCAGACTATATTGCAGCTAACATGAAGGAATACGGCTGGGAATATGTTGTTGTAGACATTGAATGGTATTCATATAATGCAGGAACAAGAAGGACAGAACACCAGTATATTCCATTTGAGGATGTGGAGATAGATGAATATTCACGCCTGTTACCATGTCTGCAGAGATTTCCGTCGGCAGCGGATGGTGCCGGGTTTAAGCCGCTGGCAGATTATGTCCATAATCTGGGACTTAAGTTCGGAATCCACATTATGAGGGGTATACCAAGAATAGCAGCCCATAAGAGGATGAAGCTTAAGGGCACAGATGTAACTGCAGATGAGATTGCAGACCCATATTCAATATGCTGCTGGAATCCGGATATGTATGGTGTCCGTCCTGACAAGGCCGGCTCGCAGGCTTATTACGATTCTATATGCGAGCTCTATGCCGGATGGGGCGTTGACTTTATCAAATGTGATGATATATGCCGTATGGATGCACCGTCATCAAAGGAAGAGATTAAGATGCTCAGCAGTGCCATAAAAAAGAGTGGACGTGACATGGTTCTTAGTCTTTCACCCGGACCTGCAAAGCCGGAGGAGGCATGGTTATATGATACATATTCTAATATGTGGCGTATTACAGATGATTTCTGGGATAATTGGGATCTGCTTAAGAATATGTTTGACAGGTGTGAGGTGTGGCAGGATCATGTTAAGATGGGTGGATACCCGGATTGTGACATGCTGCCGGTAGGTAAGCTTGGCAGAGGCTTTGGTCAGGTAAGGGATACTAATTTTACAAAAGATGAGCAGATAACAATGATGACATTATGGTGCATTTTCAGATCACCACTTATGGTTGGGGCTAATCTTCCTGACCTTGATGAATGGACATTAAAGCTTCTCACTAACAGTGAGGTTCTTCATATGCTTCGGCTTGATAATCAGGCAAAGCAGCTGTGCAGGGATTCATCACATGCCATATGGTATAATTATGACAGTGCCGGAGCGGGCTGCTATGCTGCTTTATTTAATATTGGAGAAGAAGAAATGGTTATCGGGCTTGACCTTCGCAGTATTATGCAGGATGAAGAAGACGTGGCATTCATTAATAAAGTGACTGAATTATGGTCAGATGAAGATATTACATCCGAGGTATTGGGTGATAATAATGGAACGATCAGGGTCAGGATTGCACCACATGCTTCAAAGCTTTATAAGATCAGCAGATAATTATCAGCTGAATATCTGTACAGTGCATGCGATGGATAATATACACGCCAGTAAAGATGTTATTATAATAAATGCATCAGAGAATGGATAATTGTCATCAGTGTCATTGCTACATGCATCGGTGTCGTAATTGATATTATTGTCATCGCATAATCTGAAAAAGTTAAAAAGACGGTTGAACATATTGTTATCCTCCGGGTTGTATTTTTTGTCATCATGTTGTCTGACATATAGATGATACAAGATCAGTTGTCCAATATGTTGGACTTTTGCTTCGGATTCAATATCAGATATGAACAGCCGTTTGGAATAATATATCAATAAATATTGATGGTTTTATCGGCAGATGTGTGATATAATCATGGCAAATATGTAAGTAGGAGAGTGAAGGATTATTATGCTTAAGAAGAATTGTGTAAAAGTAATGGCAGCTGTCCTCAGTCTGGCATTGCTTATTGAAGCTGCACCGGCAGCCGGAGTAAGTGCTGATGAACAGCAGGTAGTAAAAAAAGAGTCAGAACAGGCATTTATCCCTGTCGAGGGTGTTACATTGGATTATAGCAGTGTTAAGGGATTTGTTAACGGCTATGCCACTGTAGTGGATGCTGATGGTAAGACCGGCCTTATTGATGTAACAGGCAAGGAAGTTGCTGCATGCGGTAAGTATAAGAATATAGAGCTGATAGAAGGCGTAGAAATCATGCTGGTCCAGGATACTGATGACCATGCCCGCCTTGTTAATTACAAGGAAGAGACTGTTAAGGATTTTGGCGAATGCGACAGTACTAACGTTTATATGTATGAAGATGAGAAGACCGGGGAAGTATTTGCAACGGTAAGGATTGAGAAAAATAACATCTATAGCTTCTATAAGCTTGATGGTACACTTGTTGAAGAAGTGAATGGTGATCTGGGAGCAGTCACTGAGACTGAACTCAGTAAGAAGCTTGTTGCTGCAGGTAATTATGAAAAAGTCAGGGTTCTTTCCAATGAAAAAGGAGCTGAATATTGTTTATGCACAAAGAAAGATGAGAAGGGTAAGTTTTATGTTGTAGATGCTTCAATGAATGAGGTATACACAGTTGATGGGGCTTACAAGTGCGACAATATCTATCCGGGGACATTACTCGTTACATATGAAGAAGAAATCGTTCCGGAAGAACCGAAGGAAACTCCTGAACCAACTAACGAGCCTGCAGAGGGTGAGGTGCCTCCAGAGCCGGAACCTGAGTACAGATATACATATAAGCTTATTACTTATGCAGGTGATGAGGTTGTTGGAGCAGACAAGGGACTCCAGAGTGTTATCTATTCAGAAGAGAATGACTGCATACTTGCTGATGTTGATGAATATGAAGGATGGGTTGTGCTTAATACAGATGGAACAGTTAAGACAAAGGTTGGCGCATATGACAGTATTTCCATTCTTTCAGGGTTTGGCGGATTCTATCTTCGTACAGAGAATAATTCATATAAGGATGACGAGGCAGTAAAGCATTTTTACATTGTAGATATGAAGGATGTCAGGACAACTGATATTGGCGAGTATAATGATATGTCAGTAGTTAACTATAAGGGTAAGAATGTAATTAAGTTAATTCCGAATATACCTGCCAAGGATATGAAGGATGGTGTGGTAATAGCTTATACGCCTGGATACAAGTATATTGATGTCGATGGAACTGTAGTATTTGATTCCTCAGGATATAAGGAACAGTATGATGTTGTAATGACAGATGGTTCATATTATTACTGCTATAAGTACAGAAAGAATAAGTATGATGAGATTAACGGATATTCAGCTGTAGCAATACTTAAGGAAGATGGTAAGACCGTATTATTTGAGACGGATGCGTGTAAGAGTGCTGTAGTTAATGGTGATTCGATTAATGTAGAACTGCTTAATGGTGATGTTGAGCAGTATACTATGGATGGTAAGTTCCTTTATACATTAGAGAAGAGCAAGTATGACAGCATTGGAACTGTATCTAACGGATATGTTCCGTATGAGTCTAAGGGTAAGTGGGGAATTCTGAAGCTTGTTGACCGCTCAGCACTTCCTACCCCGACACCTACACCGACAGCAGTGCCTACAAGCACGGCAGAGCCGACTAATACACCGGCTCCATCACCAACATTTATCGTATATGTTGACAATGAACCTGATGAAGAAGAGGAAACTGCTACACCTGCTCCGGTAAAAGCTCCTGCCAGGGCTAAGATAGCAAAGGTTGTATCAGGTAAGAAGCAGCTTACAGTTAAGCTTCCAAAGGTTAAGGGTACTGTTAAGGGATACAGAGTCCAGTATTCTCTTAAGAAGAACTTCAAGGGAGCTAAGAGCATAGTTGTTAAGAAGAATAACGTTGTAATTAAGAAGCTTAAGTCAGGTAAGACATATTATGTAAGAGCTAAGTCATATGCGCTTAATGGAAGCAAAAAAGTATTTTCAAAGAAGTGGAGCGTTGTAAAAAAGGGAAAAGTTAAATAAAGACAATCATGCCTGATAATTAAAGAAGATTAAAGTGATAACTCAAACAGTTCCGCTTTAATCTTCTTTTTATATAGGATTCATAGATTGCTCAGAATGTCAGCTGTATTGATGTAAACAACCTTTGATTCTTCGGCCGGGTATTCATCATATGCGCTGCAGGTGGTTATTATGCAATCGTTGATTGGATGCTCTTCAAAGTGACAACCGTTAATGCCGCTTATAACGCAAAATGAGTTAACAGGCATGGAGAGGCCGATGCCTGTCATTTTTACATACGCCTCCTTCATTGTCCATAATCTGGTAAATTCATAAGCCTGCATATGCGGTACTGATGCCTCAATATGATTATATTCTTCATTACTGAAAAAACGCAGGGCAAGCTTCCGGTTATAACTGCGTATATACTCTGCGTCAATACCTGCCGGATATTTACTGCCTGTAAATACAATAAGATTACGGCTGTGTGATATTGAAAAATGGTAATCTGTAAGGTTTTTAAGCTGTGGTTTGCCAAAAGTATCAGGATTTATAGTTATATCGGTAATATCAATTCCGGTATCAGAGTGAACCATATATGACATGAACAGACCCGCATATATGGTGATGGCGCGGGAATGTATATTTTTTGAAGATATAATTCGTTCATGTCTGTACGAAGGAATTAATTCATTGTATTTTCTGAATATCTCAGTGCTGTTATATATGTCGGCATCTGATAATAATAAGGCTGTTATAGTCATATGGATACCCCGTAGCATAGTATTATATGTTTTGTAAACATTGAATAGAAAATATTATATATTATAATTACAATGATATCAAATGCCGTGTCATTATGCCTGCAGCATCAAAAAAAAGTGGCATTTTGTTACGGCTTGTGATATTATTTATTATATTATATATTATCATAGAGGAGAGTGAATAAAAGTGTTAAAGAAGAAGTTGGTCAGTCTGACAGCGTTATTGCTTGCAGCAGTTCTGATGGTAGAAATGATGCCTGCAGAAGGAGTGAGGGCAGCAGCGGCGGTTGCACAGAAAGTATTTGTTACAATACTTGAGCCGTCAATGGTCTATGAGAGTGTGTATGGTTTTATTAATGGTGTTGCCAGCGTAAAGGATAAGGATGAAAAGTGTGCACTTATTGATACAACCGGCAAAGAAATTGTTCAGCGTGGTAAGTATAAGAATATCAGTATTACTACTGTTTCAAAGAGCATGGTTGTAGTTGATAACAGTAATCATGCATACATAATGGATTATGCAGAACATGTACAGCATGACCTTGGTGTATGTTCTCATGCATATATACAGAAAGTGCGTGACAATGCTACTAACCAGTACGCTGCCCAGGTGGTAGTTGAGACAGAAACTTCCTATAAGTACTTTGGGTTTGACGGTACATTAAAGGGGGAGCAGCCTAAGGGTTCATCAGGATCTTCTAATGTAATTGAAAAGCTGACAGAGACTGGAAAATATACTAATGTATCGGAGACCTACTTTAATGGACAGAGTTATTATAGGGCTACGATTGAGGATTCAGCGAAGAATCTCCGTACATATGAGATATTTGACAGCAGTATGAATAAGACAGCAACCATAGAGAATGCTGATTCATACGATGATTTGGGCGGTTATATCAGGGTACGTTACAGGGAAGAAATTAATGATGGTGACGATGTCATTAATGAATATAAGGAAGAACTTGTTGCATATAATGGAAAAGTTATAATTAAACGTGGAGAAGAATTTAACAGAGTTAAGGTTAATTATTACAGTGGAACAGTATTTGTACGTTTTGACTCAAAGAAATGCTGGAAAGAGATAGATGCATCAGGAAATATCCTTGGTGAATATGCAGATTATGATGATATCGAAGCCTTTGCGTCAAATGAATATCTCATGGTTTCAAAGTATGTATATGATAATGATGATATTAAATGTTCACATTATTATCTGATTAGCAGAAAAGATAATTCAATGGTTGATATTGGTGAATCAAAAGGAATCAGCAGCGGATATATCAATAAGAATTATTGTATCAAGGTCAATACAGAAAATTATGCATATTCAGATAAGCCTGGTTATAAGCTCCTTGACCTTAAGGGTAACGTTGTGTTTGATTCATCAAAGTTCAAGGGATTGTGTGATGGTGTTGAAATAGACGGCAGGTACCTGAAAGTATATTCAGAGAATAAAGATGCAGAAGGTAATGTAAAGGGTTACTCGAAGTGTGTCATATATAATATGGATGGAACGGAATTCTTCAATGTGGGAGAATGTGAATATATAGGCACGAGTCCTTCAAAGATATATGTCCACAGAATGAATCAGAGTGAAGAGATATATGACATGAATAAAAACCTTATATGCGTGTATGATTATGCAAAATATACAACATATGGATATGAGTATGACGGCTATATGCCTGTACGCAGCCAGGACGGAAAATGGGGTATTGTAAGACTTATTGCTAACCCGGCACTTGCAACACCGGCTCCTGCTGTTACCGCAACACCGGCACCTGCTGCTAATAATAATGCTGCCACAACACCGGCTTCCGTAAAGGCACCTGCTAAGGTTAAGGCTTATAAAGTTGCTGCCGGTAAGAAGAAGGTGACGGTTACCCTTCCAAAGCTTAAAAATGGTGTTAAGGGATACAAGGTAGAGTATTCACTTAAGAAGAATTTTAAGAAGCCGGAAAGTCTTACAAAAGCAAAGTCAAAGGTTGTTATAAAGAAGCTTAAGTCTAAAAAGACATATTATGTAAGAGTTAAAGCTTATAAGCTTAATGGTAAGAAAAAGGTGTTCTCAAAGAAATGGAGTGCAGTGAAGAAGGTTAAGGTTAAGTAACCGGCAGAATTTCAATATGAGTATATATTTGTTCTTGTGTTTATTGCTTTTGGTGTTAATACAGGGAGGATATTATCCTCAGACATATATTATTGCAGGAATCAGCAGTGCATTGCTGCTGATGGTAAGAAGCAAAAAGCTTACTTATACATCAGGGCAGCCTGCACTTCTGCTTCTTGCTGTTTTATATGTTATATCATCAGTGGTTAATGGAATGTCATACAGCGTTATAAGTAAGGCTATGCTTCCATTAGCCTTATTTGTATTAGCAGCTTTATATGCAACGGTTGATAAAATGCATAGAGAAAAACTGCTCAGATATATTACAGCTGCAGGTATCATGACAAGTGCTGCCGGGCTGATGGTATATTTTGGAATAGACAATCGTGACACGTTAGTTGTTGGAAATAGTCTTATGTTTACCTTTCAGTATGCCAATGCTGCCGGCTGCTGGTATGCAGTGTGCTTTATCCTGGCATTATTATCAGACAAAAAGTATGTAAAATATTTATCTGTTCTGTGTCTTGCGGCGTTAATATGTACAAAATCTTATGGTGCAGTAATAGTAACGGTGGTTATGCTGGGAATTCATGGAATGCGTTTGGAATGGTTTAAAGGAAAAATCAGTAATATAAAATATGTACGTTTCATTATTGCCGCCCTGGCGGTAGTTACAGGCTGTGCAGGTATATTTGTATTATACAGACTTGGCATGGAATCGCTTCTTGAAAGGGTTATCCATTCATATGATGGTATCAGGGTTCTTATGTCAAATGTAGTGTGTGGTATTGGACCTGATAACTGGCAGTATGTATTTCCGTTTTATCAGACTGCGTATTATCCGGCAGGGGTTATCCATAACAGTTACGTTCAGGCAGGGGTGGATGCAGGACTTATGTCAATGATAGTACTTCTGGCACTGCTTGTTCTTGTTATATACAAGTATAAAAAATGCAGGAATGCTTATAATCTTGCAGCGGTAGTGATAATGGTTCATTCTGTTATGGAATATAATCTGTATTTTGCGGGACTTGACGTGCTGCTTATATTTCTAGCGTTGTATGAGCCGTTATATGAGAAGGATATTTCAAAAAAAATACATCCGCCCATATCGATTATTTCCGGGATATGTATTGTTTTTGTAATGTCAGTTTCATTATATGGAATTGGAAAAATACGGCAACTTGAATTGTATATCAGAAATGACGATACAGCGAAAGCGACGGAAGTTTATGCTGATAATGAGTTCTTTATGAAAAATGGTTACAGGGAATGTGAGGACTATGGTGTTCTTGCACTTGCAAATGGTATTGATTATATCCCGGATAAAGTTACCGCGAGATATAGAAGGTATGAAATGATATACAGCAGTGATATAAGCATTGCGGAAATTATTGATTATATTGAAGAACAGAAGAATTATAAAAATGTACGGATTGAAGCTGCAAAGCTCGTAAAAAAGCTTGATGTTCCGGATGAACAGAAGCAATATTATTATAGTTATGTCAGTTCTATCGATGATTCTGTTGCAGGATGGTTTGGACGTATAATGGGTCATCAGTAAAATGATAACAAAATGATAGTGGGTTTATGTAAATACTTTACATAATATGTGCAATGTGATAGTATTAATATATATATGCAACATTTTTTGTATAATATTTACAAAGGGAGAATGTAATGAGGCGTAGGGGTGTACATAAATTACGTAATATAATATTTGTTGTGTTATTATTAACATCTGTTGTTCCTGTGGCTGTATTTGGTACATGGATGATACATAAAAATGCGGAACGTACTGATATGGTGATGCATGACAATCTTACAATGCTTTCAGAAAACCAGGTTAAGAGTGTTAATAATTTTTGTGAGAGCCGAAAAGAGAATATGGATATGCTGGCGCAGCTCAGTATTGTTAAGGAGGCTATATGGGCAAGCCTCAGTACGAGACATATGGATGTCCGTTATCTTGATAATATGCTTAGTGAACAGCTGGATTCCAAAGATTATCTGGTGAGTGTATCAGTTATTGACAGGAATTTTAAGGTGGTATCATCAACAGCTGAGGCATCAAGGGGAGAATACAGTGCTTTAATGAACACAAAGGCAGATTTTCGTGGTGGTAATTTCTGTATATCGGATATGTGCAAACGTACAACTGATGACGGAAAAGAGGTGTCAGCAGTTGTGGCAATTATCGGAGTGTTTTCGGGGGATAAGCTTATCGGATATATTGTTGAAGAGCTGGCTGCCGATTATTTTGATACAATGAGAACCAATGCAGTGGCTGCAGAGCATGGAATTGTTAATATAGTTGATGGAAATGGTGATGTTATATCTGCAGGCAGGGCTATTGCAGGAGCTGGACAGTCGGATGATAATGACGATACACTGTTGTCCGGGATTGAAGAGGTATGGAGGTCAATAGACAGAATTGCTTCTCCATCAGGTGAGTTTGAGTATAAAAATGGCGGGGATGACTATATTGCAAGTTATTGCAGGGTTGAATATACAGACTGGAATGTAATACTGTGTATGGATGCCGGATTTTATAATAGTGCCTCAGCAGATTTCAGGTTACTTGTTGTATTTGTCATGGCTGTCATTATAATTGCGGTAATAGTAATAGAGTTCTATATTACAGGACTTATGTTAAAGCCTGTCCATAAGATTGTTGATACACTTGATATTGTCCAGAGGGAGCATGATTATTCAGCAAGGGTTAATTATCATGCCAATACGGAGCTTGGTTATGTGACTAATCAGCTTGATGGTCTGCTTGCTATTCTTGAAAAGGACTTCCAAAAAGAGGAACAGATAAGACAGAATCTTGAAGAGCTTGCTGATTCGGACGTACTTACGGGAATTAATAATAAAAGGGCATTTGAGAATCTTCTTGACAGTGAGCTTGTGGATGTTAATAAGAAAAAGTCAGAAATTGCCATAGGATTTGTTGACATTGATGATTTCAGGAGCTTTAATACAATGTATGGCCACAGGATTGGTGACCAGGTACTCTGTTTTGTTGCCTCAACGCTTGAAAGGCTGATTGATGGTGAAGTTGGAAGAATAGGTGGTGACGAATTTGTATTCTATATATCAGATTCGACTGTGATAGATAACATTACTGAAGTTCTTACTGAATATCTTGACATTATGCAGATAGGAATCAGTCTGGGGGATAAAGGCACCCGTGCAGTTGTGACATGCAGTATAGGTGTTGTTATAGTACAGTGTGGCGGCCGGGAACGTACTTCGCTGATCGAAAAAGCAGATGAGGCCATGTACAAGGCGAAGGAAAATGGTAAGAATACCTATCATATAGAACGAATATAATAACCTTGTAATACTAATGGAGTTTATTATATATATGGTTGACGAAAAGATTGATAATCTGTTGAATCTGGCACTTAATGTTACTGACAGTGAGCTTGAAAAAGGATATGATCTGGATACGGGGTATGACAGCCTGAACGATACATGGGAGGTAATTGTCAAGTATAATACAAGCCTTGATCAGCTGTTGCAGGAGGGGATTACAGTTACATATCTGTATGGTGGCTATGCTGTACTTGTTATTCCAAGGGATAGGATAGATTATGTGGCTGCTTTACCGGTAATTGAATATATGGAGAAGCCAAAGAGTCTGTATTTTGCAGTTAATAATGCAAAGCATGACTCTTGTTTTGATTCAGTGCAAAGGAGACTGTTTCAAAATACGGCTCCGGGAAATGTATTCTTTTCAGGCCTTACCGGAAAAGGCACCATAGTTGCTGTTATTGACAGTGGATTTGACATATTCCATCCGGATTTTATCAATAATGACGGAACATCACGCATATTATTCCTGTGGGACCAGTCAGATGATTCAGGTATGCCGCCGGAAGGCTATAATATAGGTACACAGTACAGCCGTGAAGCAATAAATGAGCTGATAAATGGTCCTTATATTGAAATGGCAGGAAGTGAACACGGAACACATGTTCTGGGGATTGCGGCAGGCAATGGACGTGCAAGCCGTGGCAGATATGCAGGCTGTGCCCCGGAATGTGATATTATAGCGGTGAAGCTTGGAACGGCACGTAACAATTCATTTCCGATGACATCTAAATTGATTCAGGCAATAGATTATTCTGTCAGAAAAGCCTATGGGCTGGGGATACCTGTGGCGGTAAATATCAGTTATGGTAATAATTATGGTTCGCATGCAGGGAATTCACTGCTGGAGGATTATATAGCTAACGCAGCTTCGGTTGGCAGAAGCTTTATTGTTGTCGGTACAGGAAATGAAGGAATATCGGGACGGCATACGTCAGGCAGGGTAGGCAGAACAACCGAGAGGGTTGAGATTGCCGTATATGAATACACGTCGGCTTTTAGTGTCCAGATATGGAAGAATTATTACGATAAGTTCAATGTTGTGATAACTGCGCCTGACGGCTCATCAACCGGAACATTGACACAGGCAGGACCTGTTACAAAATACAGAATATACAATACAGATATTCTTGTGTATTATGGGGAACCGACACCATACAGTGTTAATCAGGAGATATATATAGACATGTCACCTGAAGGAGATTTTTTTAATGGTGGGATATGGACTATTGAACTTATTCCGGAAAAGATCGTAAGTGGTGAGTATTATATGTGGCTTCCGGCAGGAAGCTCAATATATACTGACACCTTATTTCTTAATCCGGCTGCGGATACAACTCTTACAATTCCTTCCACGGCAGGCAGTGTTATGTCTGTCGGGGCGTATGATTCGGCAACAGATTCAATTGCGCCGTTTTCCGGCAGGGGATATACAACGAGTGGTATTGTTAAGCCTGAAATAGTGGCACCGGGCGTAGATATAATATCAGCGGCTCCAAGGGGAGGATATACGGCAAAGACTGGAACGTCAATGGCAACGCCGTTTGTTACCGGGGCCGCAAGCTGTCTGATGCAGTGGGGAATAATTGATGGAAATGATCCGTATCTGTATGCTGATAAGTTAAAAGCATATCTGATAGCCGGGGCAAGAAAGCTGCCGGGATTTGATATCTGGCCCAATCCGCAGGCTGGGTGGGGAGCATTGTGTATTTCGGGGAGCATACCCTGATAACTGCCTGTTGTAATAACAATCAGACAAAATAATATGCTTTTTCGTGCGGACAGGTATTGTTATTGGATGGCAGATTATATATAATATTGTCCAGAATCTGATCTGAGGGGTGTTGTTATTATGTCTGCAAAGTATTATGCTGTCAAAAAAGGACTTACGCCCGGAATATACAGAAGCTGGGACGAATGTAAAAAGCAGGTGGATGGTTATTCGGGTGCAAGTTATAAGAGCTTTAAGACGGAACAGGAAGCATTGGCTTATATGGGTATCTCTTCCGGTACGGATGGGACTGCCACAGGTGATGGCAGGGTCAGTGTGGCTGCAGAACTGACAGCTTATGTTGATGGAAGCTATAATGCTGCTACAGGGGAGTATTCATATGGGATGGTTATATTAAGGGATGGAAAAGAGTATACGTCTAACCATAAAATGGATGATCCTGAAATGGCACTTATGAGGAATGTTGCGGGAGAGATAGAGGGTGCCCGGGCAGCAATGCAGTATGCGGCAGATAATAATATAAAAAGCATTGCAATATACCATGATTATGAAGGAATTGCTAAATGGTGTACGGGTGAATGGAGGGCTAACAAGCCCGGAACAATTGCGTACAGGGATTTTTATGAAAAAATATCGGAGGATATTGACATAACGTTTGTCAAGGTTCAGGGACATTCTAACGATAAGTATAATGATATGGCAGATGCACTGGCAAAGGATGCGCTGGGGATATAGTAAGAACATATGATTATATATCATATTTTTCAGTGCTATATGTCATTGATAATATGCACAAAAAGGTTTACAATAAAAATATGTATATATATTTATTATGTTGGGAGGAGAATAGTATGAAAATACTGAGAAAAGGAATTGCAGTTACACTTGCTGCGGCAATGGTAATTACAATGGTGCCATCTAATGGTGCTGATGCAGCTAAGAAAATAGCACTTAACAAAAAGAAAGCAGAGGTTACTGTTGGCAGTACTTTGAAGCTCAAGGTTAAGAATGCAAAGAAGAATGCAAAGATTACATGGAAGACATCTAATAAGAAGGTTGCAAAGATTGCAAAAAAGACAACTAAAGGTAATGCTGCTGCAACTGTAAAAGGTGTAAAAAAGGGTAAGGCTGTAATTACTGCAGCATACACGGCAGGAAAGAAAAAGGGTAAGCTTAAATGTACAGTTACCGTAAAGAAAAAGGGTGCTGTCAATACACCTGCAGTTACTAATACAGCAGCTACAGGCACACCTGTAATTACTAATACACCTGCATTACAGGCTACAGCGACACCTGCGGCAACATCACAGACACAGCATACACCCGGACCAACAGGTGAGCCAACTCCGACACCTACACCAAAACCAACTGCAAAGCCAACCCCATCTGCTGATGCGCAGATATATAAGACAACAACTGACATAGTGGTTGATGGAACAATTGACAATGCATGGGGATTCGTTATGAGTCTTCCGATCAGCAACTGGAAGGCAGAAGAAGGCAAGACAGCTAAGACTTCTAATGCATCTGCAAAGATCATGTGGACAGAAAAGAAACTTTATGTACTTGTAGAAGCTGAGGATTCTGATATTAATGCAAAGAAAGATTCTGTAGACCTTTTTGTTGATGAGTATAATAACAAAGAAGAGTGGGGAGCTGAGAAGAAGAAAAATGAATTCCAGTACCGCACAATGATTGATACGGAAGCTAAGAACCCAGGCTCATTGGTAGAGGGTAAGAACCAGTGGGATGGTGAAGATATTACCACAGCAGTATGCAAGACTGATAAGGGATATATCGTAGAGTATGCTATTCCACTTCATGCGGCACCTGTTGAAGAGAAGTATATCGGTATTGAGATTCAGATAAATGATGCTTCCGCTGATGGAATTAACGGAACATGGAATCTGTTTGCAAACCCTGCCAAAGGTGATAAGTATCCAAGTGAGTCGACACTTGTATTTGGTGAGTGCCAGTATGCAATAAGAAGACAGGCAAGGGAGATAGAGCTTGATTTTTCTAATCCTAACAGTACAGATATGCAGCTTCCTGACCAGTTCTCTAAGAAAGATGAGAATGGTAACATCCAGTACTTTGATGAGGACGGAGAAACTGTATTGTCAACGCAGATAGTTACTACAGATGATGATGGAAATACAGTGATCACATATCAGGATAAAGATGGCAAGGTGATAGCTGAGCCTGTTGGTAAGAGAATAGCAGAAGACGGAGTTATGAATACAAAGGCAAGATATGATGTTGAGAATGGCCTTGTATACTGTGAGACTGCTAACAATATAGTTATTTACTTCCCAGGTGGAACTAAAGTATTCAAGGGAGAAAAAGCATCTGTTAAGATTGAGGGAACATATACTCTTCCGGCTGCTGAAGAGGGGGCAGACCCTGTTGAGGTTGCTGATGGTGATACAGTATTCAGAACATGGCTTGTTGATACAGAGAAGCAGAAGCTTAAGGGTGACAGCCCTGTAACCACATCAAACCAGGTACTTGTTACTTATGGTGAGATTAAGTCTGAGGACGGAACATTCAAGTATGAGGGTTCATTCAAGGCAGATGGTCCTGATAAACCGGCAAATGATGGTTATGAGAGTGAAGGAACATGTGATGCTATCATGATCAAGGCCCCAAGCTATAATTCAACAATCGGTAATCTTGTACTTAAGAAGGTTACATTTGTTGTATATGAAGAAGTTAAGAATGAAGACAATACCGCAGAATAATGATTTTAGCGTATGACATCAAAAAAATGTAACAACGTATTGTAATAAGACCCCTGCCAGGGCAGCTGAATATACCTGGCAGGGGTTATTTTTTTATAACAGAGTTCAAATTGTAGGGCGAAAACATTTTTTTGTGTTATGAAATATATACAACATAAAAAAAATATGATATAATCACACCATTATGATTATTACGGAGGCAGAACTATGGATTATAAGAATGCAGGTGTAGATATTGAGGCCGGTTACAAAGCCGTTGAACTTATGAAAAAGCATGTTGAATCAACAATGCGTCCTGAAGTACTTACAGGTCTTGGAGGCTTTTCAGGTGCATTTTCATTACAGAAGTTCATGGGAATGAAGGAGCCGGCTCTTGTATCAGGAACTGATGGGGTTGGAACTAAGCTTAAGATTGCATTTGAGATGGACAAGCATGATACCATCGGAATTGACTGTGTTGCCATGTGTGTTAATGATATTGCATGTGCAGGTGGAGAACCATTGTTCTTTCTTGATTATATTGCATGTGGTAAGAATTTTCCTGAGAAGATTGCAGGAATTGTAAGCGGAGTGGCTGAAGGCTGCAGGCAGGCAGGCGCAGCGCTTATCGGTGGAGAGACAGCTGAGATGCCCGGGTTCTATCCGGAAGATGAATATGATCTTGCAGGTTTTGCTGTAGGTATAGTTGATAAAGCCGAGATGATTACAGGAAGCGGACTTGCTTCCGGGGATATCCTTATTGGAATCGGTTCATCCGGTATTCACAGTAACGGATATTCACTTGTAAGAAAGGTATTTAAGATAGAAGAGGCAGAATTGTCAAAGAGCTATGACTGTCTTGGAATGACACTTGGAGAAGCACTTCTTACCCCTACTAAGATATATGTTAAGGCGCTTGCAGGGCTTAAGGATGCAGGCGTTAAGGTAAAGGCGTGCAGCCATATTACAGGTGGTGGATTCTATGAGAACATTCCACGTATGCTGAAGGATGGCACTAATGCACATATTAAGGAGGGAAGCTGGGTAATACCTCCGATATTTGATATGCTTGCAGCAGAAGGCGGCATTGATAAGCAGATGATGTTTAATACATACAATATGGGTATTGGTATGATGATCGCAGTTGATGAGTCACAGGCTGATGCGGCAGTTAAGGCAATAACTGCTGCTGGTGAGACAGCTTATATTGTAGGTGACATTGCTGATGGAGACAAGGGAATAACTCTTATGTAGTTATTAAATGTAATCACATATAATTGGGAGGTTACCAATGATTAATGTTGTTGTACTCGTATCCGGTGGTGGAACTAATCTTCAGGCGCTTATTGACAGCATTGAGGGCGGCGAAGTTACCGGAGCGGAAATTGCGGCGGTAATTAGTAATAAAAAGGATGCGTATGCGCTGACGCGTGCGGCGGAACATAACATTCCTGGAGTATGTATATCACCGAAGGATTATGATAGCAGGGATGAGTTCGCAGCGGCATTATCAAAGGCGTTGGAATCATATAAGGCTGACCTTGTTGTGCTTGCAGGTTATCTTGTGATAGTTCCTGAAAAGGTGATTGAAAAATATGCCGGAAGAATTATCAATATTCATCCGTCACTTATACCATCACACTGTGGACCGGGTTATTATGGTCTTCATGTGCATGAAAGTGTGCTGGCACGTGGTAATAAGGTTACCGGTGCAACAGTTCATTTTGTTGACGAGGGAACAGATACCGGTCCTATTATATTGCAGAAGGCTGTGGAAGTATCCGATGATGATACACCGGAAACCCTTCAGAAAAAAGTAATGGAACAGGCTGAATGGAAAATACTTCCAAAGGCGGTTGATATGATCGCCAACGGCAGGATTAAGATTGTTGATAATGTTGTGAAATGTGTGAAGTAGACTGGTAGTTATAATATATACACCGAATATGTAATTTGAGGGTGTGTTGTTCATAGTATGGAGGATTGCTCAGATGAAAGTACTTATAGTTGGAAGTGGTGGAAGAGAACATGCAATAGCACAGAGTGTTGCAAAAAGTCCGCGTGTAGATAAGATATATTGTGCACCCGGTAATGCCGGAATAGCAGGAATAGCTGAATGTGTTGATATTAAGGCGATGGAGCTTGAAAAGCTGGCTGATTTTGCTAAAAAAGAAGGAATCGACCTTACGATAATCGGTATGGATGATCCGCTAGTTGCTGGTGTTGTTGATGTATTTAAGGCGGAAGGCCTAAGGGTATTCGGTCCGGCTAAGAATGCAGCAATCATTGAAGGATCAAAAGCATTTTCTAAGGATCTTATGAAAAAGTACAATATTCCGACAGCGGCATATGAGACATTTGATGATCCGGAAGCAGCTAAGGAATATCTTAGGGATTGCAGATATCCTATAGTACTTAAGGCAGATGGTCTTGCGCTTGGTAAGGGCGTTCTTATATGTAATTCGTATGAGGAGGCTGTGGATGGTGTTAAGACGCTTATGCAGGATAAGCAGTTTGGTAATGCAGGAGACAGGATCGTTATTGAAGAGTTCCTTACAGGAAGGGAAGTTTCAGTTTTATGCTACTGTGACGGAAAGACAATTAAGCCAATGACAAGTGCACAGGATCATAAGCGTGCAAAGGATAATGATGAAGGCCTTAATACAGGTGGAATGGGAACATTTTCTCCAAGTCCGTTTTATACCGATGATGTCAAAAGGTTCTGTGAGGACAGGGTGTTCCAGCCTACAATCGATGCAATGAAGGCAGAAGGCAGACCATTCGTTGGAATATTGTTTGTAGGTCTGATACTTACACCGGACGGACCAAGGGTGCTTGAGTATAACGCACGGTTTGGGGATCCGGAGGCACAGGTAGTTCTTCCAAGGATGAAGACTGATATTATTGATGTTATGGAAGCGTGTATTGATGGTAAGCTTGAGGATATTGATCTTGAATTTGAGGATAATGCGGCTGTATGTGTAATACTTGCATCTGACGGATATCCGGAAAGCTATGAGAAGGGCAAGGTTATTACAGGCTTAGATACATTTGATGGAAAAGACGGTTATTACGTATACCATTCAGGAACACGTTTTGAAGGTGATAAAATTGTGACCAATGGCGGAAGAGTCCTTGGTGTAACTGCTACGGGAAGCAGCCTCAGGGAAGCAAGGGCTAATGCTTATAAGGCCACGGAATGGATTGATTTTTCCAATAAGTATATGAGGCATGACATTGGAAAAGCAATTGATGAAGCTAATTAATATACAATACAAAATATAATATATAATCAGGAGGTTTATCATGTATTCATTTGATGAAATTAACAGCTTTGATCCTGAAATCGCCAAGGCGATAATGCAGGAAAAGGACAGACAGAACGATCACATTGAGCTGATTGCTTCGGAGAACTTTGTAAGTAAGGCAGTTATGGCGGCAATGGGTAGTCCATGTACCAATAAGTATGCTGAGGGGTATCCTGGTAAACGTTATTATGGTGGATGTGAGTATGTTGACGTTATTGAAACACTTGCAATTGAGCGTGCCAAGAAGTTATTTGGCTGTACTTATGCTAACGTTCAGCCTCATTCAGGTGCACAGGCTAATATGGCTGTATTTTTTGCACTTGTTAAGCCGGGTGATACAGTAATGGGAATGAATCTTGCCCATGGCGGACATCTTACACATGGAAGCCCTGTTAATATGTCAGGTGCATATTTTAATATTGTTCCTTATGGGGTTAATGATGAGGGATATATTGACTATGACGAAGTAGAGAGGATTGCAAAAGAGTGTAAGCCTAAGCTTATTGTTGCCGGTGCAAGTGCATATGCACGTAAGATTGATTTCAAGAAGTTCAGGGAGATTGCTGATATGGTGGGCGCATACCTTATGGTAGATATGGCACATATTGCGGGACTTGTTGCGGCAGGTTACCATGAGAGTCCGATTCCATATGCCCATGTAACAACTACAACAACCCATAAGACACTCCGTGGACCAAGAGGTGGTATGATCCTTTCTTCAGAGGAATTTGCCAAGGAGCTTAAGCTTAATAAGGCAGTATTCCCTGGTATCCAGGGTGGACCACTTATGCATGTTATCGCTGCTAAGGCTGTATGTTTTAAGGAGGCACTTGAGCCATCATTCAAAGAATATGGTAAGAATATAATTGATAATGCGCAGGCTCTTGCTAACGGACTTATGAACAGGGGAATTGATATAGTATCCGGAGGTACCGATAATCATCTTATGCTTGTAGATCTTGTTAATAAGAATATTACAGGAAAGGAAGCTGAGCATCTTCTTGATGAGGCAAATATCACATGTAACAAGAATACGATTCCTAATGACCCGCAGTCTCCATTTATAACAAGCGGTATCCGTCTCGGAACTGCTGCTGTTACAACCCGTGGAATGAATACAGCAGATATGGACATTATTGCAGATGCCATTGCAATGCTTCTTGAAGATGTGGATGCTAACAAAGCAAAAGCAATGGAGCTTGTCAGGACACTTACGGAGAAGTATCCATTGTATGCATAGATGCCGGATTAAAAAAGCATAATTTTATTGACATATCAGGTTCATGGTTGGTATTCTGTAATGAGTACCATCATGAACCTTTTTGACTGAAACAGAATATCGGGGAGGGATTAGTATGTCAGCTAAAAAAGAGTTTTATAAGAGACAGGCAGCGTTGTAATTAATATATTAGTTTTGAAGGGACAGAATATATGTCTAAAAGTTTGTATATTGCAGAGAAACCAAGTGTGGCAAATGAATTTGCCAGGGTAATTGGTGGTAATACAAGAAAGTTTGATGGTTATCTTGAGTCGGAGGACAGTGTTATTACATGGTGTGTAGGACACCTGGTTACAATGAGTTATCCTGAAAGCTATGACCCGGCATTGAAAAGATGGGCAAAAGAAACACTTCCATTTCTGCCTGATAAGTTTTTGTATGAGGTAATTGGGGGGGTGTCAAAGCAGTATAAGATAGTCTCCGGGCTTCTTAACCGTGAAGATGTCAGTACGATATATGTGTGTACCGACTCGGGGCGTGAGGGGGAATACATTTACCGCCTTGTTGACAGTATGGCAAAGGTACCGGATACCAAGGATAAGCGGAGGGTATGGATTGATTCGCAGACCGAGGATGAGATAAAAAGGGGAATACGTGAAGCAAAGCCGCTTTCTGAATATGATAACCTGTCTGCTGCAGCGTATCTGCGTGCAAAAGAGGATTACCTTATGGGGATTAATTTTTCAAGGGTATTGTCAGTAACTTATGGCCAGGTAATTAATAATTATATAAAAAGTAAGAAATGGACAGCAATATCCGTCGGCAGGGTTATGACATGTGTGCTTGGAATGATAGTAGAGCGTGAGCGTGCAATAAGAAACTTTAAAAAGGACCCGTTTTTCAGGGTGATTGGAAGCTTCTCGGAAAATGATTCTGACTCGGTATTTGCAGGTGAATGGAAAGCTGTAGAGGGTACGGCCTATTACCAGACGCCATTTTTGTATAAGGAAAATGGATTTAAGGACAGGGAAGAGGCAGAAAAGATGTGCGCAAGGCTTTCGCCCGAAGCACCGGCAGTTGTACATTCGGTTGAGAGAAAAAAAGAAAAGAAAAATCCACCGTTACTGTTCAATCTTGCAGAGCTACAGAACATATGTTCTAAACTATTTAAAATAAGCCCTGACCAGACTTTGCAGATAACGCAGGAGTTATATGAGAAGAAGCTTGTTACGTATCCAAGAACCGATGCAAGGGTGCTGTCAACAGCAATTGCGGGTGAGATTGATAAGAACATAAGGGGACTGATGAATTATCCTGTTGCGTCCGTGTATGCAAAGGGTATACTTGAAGCACAGTCCTACAAAGGGATAGAAAAGACAAAATACGTTAATGACAAGCAGATTACAGACCATTATGCCATCATTCCGACGGGTCAGGGGTTTGGCGCACTGCCTTCAATGTCCGAGCTTGGACAGAAGGTATATGAAGTAATAGTCAGACGATTCTTAGCTATATTTTATCCGGCGGCAGTTTATCAGAGGACTGCACTTACCGTATGCAGCGGTGAGCCTGCTGAATATTTTTTCACATCTGTCAGATTACTTGTAGAACCCGGTTTTTTACCTGTGTCAAAGTATTCATTTGTGACAGGGAAGCCAAAGAAGGATGATAAGGACAAAAAGGGTAAGGGAACGGAAGATGACAGTGAAGAAAATGGTGAAGATAACAGTGATGATGAAGAGATAGCGCAGACAATGTCAGATGAAGAGCTGATTGAATTGTTTGGAAAGCTCAAGAAAGGCTCACCACTCGTTTTAAAGGCACTTAATATAAAAGAAGGTGAAACATCACCACCAAAGCGTTATAACTCAGGTCAGATGATTCTTGCAATGGAAAATGCGGGACAGCTTATAGAGGACGAAGAGCTAAGGGCACAGATCAAGGGAAGCGGAATCGGTACGAGTGCCACAAGGGCAGAGATATTAAAAAAATTGGTAAACATTGAATATATCAGGCTTAACAAAAAGACACAGATATATACGCCTACCCTGATCGGCGAGGCGGTGTATGAGGTAGTAACTGCCTCAATAAAAAGCATGCTCAACCCGAAGCTGACTGCAAGCTGGGAGCTTGGACTTTCACAGGTTGCAGAGGGAACGATTACAGAAGAGGAATACATGGGAAAACTAAAGGGCTTTATTGGGCGTAATGTTGATTTTGTTAAAAAAAATGTGTATATTCCATATATCAATAATCAGTTGAATAATCTGTCAAAGTATTACAGATAGGTTTTATTACAGATTATTTTTAGTGATTATTAAAAAGAGACTATAGCCTGTAACATAAAAAATAATAGGAGAGGTTGATATGAAGATAAAGGAAATGTATGATCTGACAAAGACAATTGCAGCACCATTATTTGAGAAAGTCACATATCCATGGGAGGTGCTTCCGCTGATAGGAGAGTATATCCTCAAGCTTGGCAGCACCTTACCGGAGGCTGATTATGAAAAAAGGGGCGAAAATATCTGGATTGCAAGGACAGCAAAGGTTGCTCCGACAGCCAGTATAACGGGACCTGTTATTATATGCGATGGTGCCGAGGTAAGGCATTGTGCATTTATAAGGGGTAAGGCAATTGTTGGAAAGAATGCGGTTGTAGGTAATTCTACAGAGCTTAAGAATTCACTGCTGTTTGACAATGTACAGGTACCGCATTATAACTATGTTGGTGATTCGGTGCTTGGATATAAGGCACATATGGGTGCAGGTTCGATTACATCTAATGTCAAATCAGATAAGACCCTTGTAACTATAAAAGCTGATCTGTATGAGGGTGACACTGACGGAATAATTAACAATGGCAGGATTGAGACAGGCCTGAAAAAGATGGGTGCTATGCTTGGCGACTGTGTAGAGGTAGGATGTAACAGTGTACTTAACCCGGGTACGGTAATCGGCAGAGGCAGTAATATATATCCGGTATCATGTGTAAGGGGTTATGTTCCGGAGCACAGTATTGTTAAAGCAGGTGGAATAATTGTCAGAAAGAATTAGCCGGAGATTTTACCGGTTTTCTCTGGGGCTGCTTTTTGCGCTTGTCCTGGTGGCAGCGTCATTTTCAGCCGTAAGGATATTGGAACGTGATAAGCCATTTCCGGGTTCTGTGGTAAGCTATGCCATGTATATTATTGCAGGAAGCATTCTGGCAGGGGTTCTGCTATATTATGGATATAGAAAAGTTACAGACCTGTCACGGAGCTTATTTGCAGCAGGAATTATTTTCGGGGTTATTGTTATACTTCAGTTGTTGCTGTCGGGAATACATATTAATCCTATTACAGACTGTTTTACGACAATAGATGAAGCAATAGCAATGACACGGAATCACCATGGAATCCTGGACAATACGACAGAGTATTATGAACGTTATACTAATAATTATTTTTTTACGGTTTTAATGTATTATTATTTCAGGATAGTAAGGCTTACCGGTGCCGATTATCTGTATTCGGCAGTAATTTTGAATATTGTATGTATTGACCTTGCTGTGTTTGGGTGTTTTCGTGTTGTAAACCTGTTGTATGGCAGGAAGCGTGCGCTTGGAGTGCTGTATTTCCTGTCACTCTGCCCTACCACATATTTATTTGTAAGCTTTCCTTATACTAACACATTCAGTGCACCATTTGTCATCTGGATATTGTATTTTGCAATCCGCATATTAAAATATAATGCAGGCAGTAAGCAGTTTTTTATTAATGCGGCAGGACTGGTCATCTGTGGTGCATTTGGCACACTGATGAGGCCGACTACAGTTATTGCGGTGATAGCAGCTGTTATATACATACTGATGAAAAAAAGGGATTTCAGGTTCTGTATCGTGCTGGCAGGTGTTATCGTAGTTATGCTTGTATGTATAATGGGGGGCAATGCTGTTGTTAAGCAGCACCTGAAAGACAGGGAATGTGCCGGGGGCTTTCCTGCAACGCACTGGGTTATGATGGGGCTTAATAAAAGCAGATGGGGATTTGTTAACAGAGATGATATTGAGTACACAAAAAGCTTCCACACGAAGTCTGAAAAAGTCCGTGGAAATGTGGAGATGATAGGTGGGCGTTTATCTGATCTTGGTATAGGCGGACTTGTGATTTTGTATGCCGATAAGCTGGGTGAGATATGGGGTGTCGGAACTGACAGCTACAATACCCTTAATTCAAGTGCTGTAGAATATAGCAGCGCATTTGAGATAATCTATGGGCAGAATAACTTCTGGCTGATAATGTATTGCCAGATATTCAGGGTCATCAGCCTGTTCATGACATTATACCTGCTTGTCAGCCTGTTAAGAAAAAATGACCTTGATAATATATACCCTGTTGTGCTTACAATGCTTGGGATAATGGTTTTCCTGATGCTGTGGGAAACCAACAGAAAGCATAATATATGTTTTGTTCCGGTGCTTGTAATTCTGATGGAAAGTGGTTTTAACATTTGTAAGGAAAAATATGTAAATATAATAAACGGAAAAATGCCGGGTGCTGCCGGGGTATCAGAAAAAGCAGTGAGGCCTTTTGTTATATTTGCAGCTGTAATGTTTATTATATCGGACATCTGCCTTATTACTGATAAGCCGTATCTGACAGACAATGCACATATTACACATGATAATTCATTTTATCACTATGAAAACAGGCTGGCAGAGATAAATGGTGTTTTTGATAAGGGAAAAAATGTTGAACAGGTATTTAAAGCTGATAAGCCCTTTAATGTCATCCAGGTCCGGTTCAGGCCGTCTGATACATATAACCCTGATTATAATTATAAGCTGTCATTATATAAGGACGGAAACTGTGTTCAGAATGATGTTGTGGATCAGGAAAGTCTGTCCGGGAGGGGCTGGTATTATATGAGATACAGTGGTGGTGCCGGAGATTATTCTCTTGTAATTGATGGCTCTGGCAGTGACCCGGAAGCCCTTAAAGTGCTTATGATGGATGGACTGGAAATGAATCCGTACAAAGGCACAGGGCTCAGGGTGGGTGATGCTGATACTAATTGTGCACTTGCATTTAATGTATATAATGAGGAAAGCGGTATTATTATGTCAGATATGATGTATGTTCTGCTGTTTTGCTGTATATGTGCAGTACAATTTCTGCTGGTAGTTACATGTTGTCGTTCTACAGGAATCGGCATTAATTTAAGCAGACCGCATAATTGACAAAATGTCGACAATATTGTATTCTATATAAGGTTTAATAATGAACATATTATATGAATTATAATGATGAAAGGAGTTTCAACATGATTTATTCAAAAGAAGTAGAAGAAATGTGTCCGGTTGCCCAGGGCGTATCACATGGCTGCGCACCTATTCCGGAAGAAGCAAAGTGGGTAAAAGCTAAAGATGTTAAAGACATTTCAGGTTTTACACATGGTATTGGATGGTGTGCTCCACAGCAGGGTGCATGTAAGCTTTCATTAAATGTAAAAAACGGTATCATTGAGGAGGCTCTCGTTGAGACTATTGGATGTTCAGGAATGACTCATTCAGCAGCTATGGCATCTGAAATCCTTCCCGGCAGAACAGTTCTTGAGGCACTTAATACAGACCTTGTATGTGATGCTATCAACACAGCTATGAGGGAATTATTCCTGCAGATCGTATATGGCCGCAGCCAGTCGGCTTTTTCAGAGGAAGGACTTCCGGTTGGAGCAGGTCTTGAGGATCTCGGTAAAGGACTTCGTTCACAGGTTGGTACTATGTATGGTACTAAGGCAAAGGGACCTCGTTACCTTGAGATGGCTGAGGGTTATGTAACAGGTATCGCACTTGACGAGGATAATGAGATTATTGGTTATAAGTTCGTAAGTCTTGGCAAGATGACAGACTTCATCAAGAAGGGTGACGATCCTAACACGGCTTATGAGAAGGCTTGTGGACAGTATGGAAGAGTTGCTGATGCAGTTAAGATCATTGATCCTAGAACAGACGAAGAAGTTAAATAATAAGGAGGAGAGAAAAAATGGCTTTATTTGAATCATATGAAAGAAGAATTGACCAGATTAATAAAGTATTAGGCGATTACGGTATCTCTTCCATAGAAGAGGCTGAGAAGATCACTAAGGACGCCGGACTTAATGTATATGATATGGTTAAAGGCATTCAGCCGATTTGTTTTGAAAATGCATGCTGGGCTTACACAGTAGGAGCAGCTATCGCAATTAAAAAGGGTTGTAAGAGAGCAGCAGATGCAGCTGCAGCAATTGGTGAGGGACTTCAGGCATTCTGTATCCCGGGTTCAGTTGCAGACACACGTAAGGTAGGTCTTGGACACGGTAACCTTGGTAAGATGCTCCTTGAGGAAGAGACAGAGTGTTTTGCATTCCTTGCAGGACATGAGTCATTCGCAGCAGCAGAAGGTGCTATCGGTATTGCAGAGAAGGCTAACAAGGTACGTAAGAAGCCTCTCAGGGTTATCCTTAATGGTCTTGGAAAGGACGCTGCACAGATTATTTCACGTATTAACGGATTTACATTCGTAGAGACAGAGTACGACCCATATAAGAATGAAGTTAAGGAAGTATTCCGCAAGTGCTACTCAAAGGATCCTGAGAGCCCGCGTGCAAAGGTTAACTGCTATGGCGCTAACGATGTATGTGAGGGTGTTGCCATCATGTGGAAAGAGGGAGTTGACGTATCGATCACAGGTAACTCAACCAACCCAACACGTTTCCAGCATCCGGTAGCAGGAACATACAAGAAGGAATGTATTGAGAAAGGTAAGAAGTACTTCTCAGTTGCTTCAGGTGGTGGTACAGGACGTACACTTCATCCTGATAACATGGCTGCAGGTCCTGCTTCATATGGTATGACAGATACTATGGGACGTATGCACAGTGATGCACAGTTTGCAGGTTCATCATCAGTTCCGGCTCACGTTGAGATGATGGGACTTATCGGTGCAGGTAACAACCCAATGGTTGGTATGACTGTTGCTGTTGCTGTTAGTATTGAGGAAGCAGCTAAGGAAGGTAAGTTCTAAGTAGACTTTACAAATTGAAAAGACGTTAAAACCAGGAAGTACCGTAATCACAACGATTGCGGTACTTTTTTGGTGCTTGGAGACGGAAAAACAAAATTAAGAATAAATATAAATTTGTGGCATATAACCGGCATATCATAGCTTTGTCGGACAGAGAATGAAGCTTGCGAATATTGTAGGTAATTGGATGGAGGAGACAATATCTGGTGTGCCCGGCCTGTAAGTGTTATGGCTGTTTACTTTTAAAGGATAATTTCACAATCATTTCGTATTATTTTCACATTTGCCTCTTATAATAGTTGCAATGTTCCAATGATATCATGGCATCATTATAGGAGGTTTTTTATGGGAAAAATGAAAAAAGTGACCGGTATATGTCTTGTAAGTGCACTTGTGGCAGGTATGATGTTTACCGGTAGTAAGAATGCAAGCGGTTTTGCGCTGCCAAAGAATTCAGTGAAGGGATACAACATTTCTAAAAAATCAGGCACATACAGTAACAATGTAAATGTAAAATTAAAGGCAAAAAAAGGCTATAAAGTGTATTACACAACAGGAAAAAAGCTTTCTGTTTCAAATATCATCAGGAACGGTAAGGCAAAAAAGATTAAATTGACAAAAACAAAGACTTTAAAAGTATACGCAGTAAAAGCTTCTTTGAAAGTATCTGCAAAATCTCTTAGATCAGTAAAAGACAGTTATATGAAGAAGTATACATATAAAATAGTGGGGAATACGGCTTCTGATTCTTCAGGTAATGCCAACACGGTCAATAATGGCACAGGCAGTAATAATATAAATAATACTGATGATAACAATACTGGTAATGGCACAAATGGAACTCCGTCACTTTCAGGTACAGCCGGTTCTACGGCCGGCCCGGATACTACAGCCGGTTCCACGGCGACCCCGGATGCTACAGCCACTCCGCCGGCGGCAACGCCCGGTAACAGTCAGTATACAGGCGATGATTCATTGTCAGATTACATAAAACCTGCAAGGGTTCAGTATGATGGTACAGATTCAGTGGTTACCTCTGGGAATGCAACAGTGATCAATATGCCTTCTTCTGCAACAGGCTCTAAGGTAACTACAGACACATATGAGATAAGCAAGAAGAACAAACTGACAATAACTTCCCCGGGAACATATGTAATACATTCTGAACAGGGTACGCAGATTGATGGGCTTATTGAAGCGGATTATGCTGATACGGCATCTGAAGGCACAGTACATATTATTCTGGATGGTATTGCAATGACATCATCTGTTAACACTGCACCAACATCAGACACGGGTATCATTACTATTAAAAAGAGTGTTACAAGGGCAGTGATAACAGCCTCTGATGGTACGGTTAATACGCTTACAGATACAGGTGCATCCGGTATAGACAAGGATGACAGCACGTCTACGACATATACAGCCGGAATCGTGTGCAGACAGGCTCCTCTTACAATAAATGGAAAAGGAACTATAAACATCATTTCTAAAAATGGAAATGGAATCAAATGTACAAACGGAACAAAGATTATTGGAACTACAGTTAATGTATCGGGGGAGGGTGACAGCTCAACCGGGCACAATGGAATAAGCTCTAAGCTGTATCTTGGACTTAAGGATGCAAATGTAGCGGTTCATTCTAATGGTGACGGATTAAAGATTACCCTGGATGAAAATGATATTACGGAAGATGCTGCGCTTACAGATGAGGGAAATATTGATATTGATGGCGGAGCATATCGGGTGGTTTCTGAAAATGGTGATGGCATAAGTGCTTACAGGACTCTTTACCTCAATCCCCAAAGTATAAATGTTGTCACAAAGAATGCGGCTTCATCAACTTCAGATTCCAGCTACAAAGGGATTAAGGCGGGTAAGACAATATATGTACCTGAGACAGCAGGTAACATAGCTGTCGATACACTTGCAACATACAATTCTAATAATTCAGTATGGGACGGTAATGCTGCCAACGCAGATGATACCATCCACTGTAATGGATATATAATGATCGATGGCGGAACATTTGAACTTGCGTCAGGTGATGATGGAATTCATTCTGATACAGGTCTTGTAATTAACAATGGAGAGATTAATATAAGCGCATCTTACGAAGGACTTGAAAGTGGTGATATTACTATCAACAATGGTAATATTAATATCACTTCAAGAGATGACGGAATTAATGCAGCCGGAGGAAATGATGGAACAACATCAGGAGGCCCGGGAGGCTGGGGCGGATTTGGTGACCGCTTCAACAAGGGCGAATCGGCAAATAATACCCAGTATCAGATTATTATAAATGGCGGAACAATAACAGTAGATGCCGGGGGAGATGGAATTGATTCTAATGGTAATATTTTCTTCAAAGGTGGAACTGTTACGGTAAACGGACCGGTTAACTCTGGAAATGGTGCGCTTGATTATGGTGACAGCTCTGACTGTGTATGCGAGATTTCCGGCGGTACACTTATAGCAGCCGGGGCAGTTGGAATGGATGTTGCCCCGACAAATGGCTCCACACAGCCTGCGGTTAATATCAGATTATCACAGTCACAGGCAGCTGATACATACGTTGTCGTAAAAGATACTTCAGGTAATGTTATCATGGAAGCAAGACCAGCCAAACAGTTCCAGTCCGTTGTTATGTCATGTGGACAATTTAAGCATGGGGAGACCTATGAGATTTATTACGGAAGTAATATGGATTCGCTTACAAAAGGGGATTCATTTACCTTTACAAGTGTAAGTGTACAGACAGGACAGTCCACGGGAGGCTGGGGCGGTCCCGGTGGTCAGGGTGGTCCGGGAAGTAACAGGCCATTCTGATAAAGGAAGGAGAGCAGCCGGCAGTATCTGGACAATCTTCCTACCATGTCAGTGAGAATTCGACAAAGGCTACTGCAAAATATATGGATGATAAAGTGAAACAATATGAAGCTATTCTCGCAGGACTTGCACCGGATGATACCAACCCGAAGAATTGGACATCAGGGAACCAACCGGAATATGGAAATTGCTGTAAATGATAATAGAGGAATATGTTGAAATATGACTCTTCTTAATATAAAGAGAATTGGAACATCTGAATTTTATTGTAAATTATTGGTGCAGAAATATAAAGGCGTGTAGGCGGGAGAAAATGCTGAATTATAAAAATTTTGATAGTTTCAAAATTGCAATACTTGTGATATAATTATAAGCCGTATCAAACTCTTTATGCTTACACAGCAGAAAGGGGTTGATTTTACGGGCAAAGATTTAAAAGGAAGAGAGCTTGGTGTAGGAATATGCCAGCAAAAAGACGGATTATACACAGCTAGTATAACGATTTTTAATTAACTGGACTTTATTACTTGTCTATTTTCGCGATTGTACTATCCTAAAAGCCTCAGCGTAGCCCGCTACGCCTGCGTTTTTAGAATAGCACACTCACAAAAATATTCAGCGTAAAAAGTCCGGTTATTAAGAAATCGTTATACTAGATTTGTCAGCAAGCGTACAGGAAAATCCGTTCAGAGATATTTTCCGAAGTTACAAGAATGTCGTAATTGGTATGCAGACGCTAGGTTCAAGGATGAACATGGTGGAATCAATGCTTGTGGTGATATGACAGTCACAGCTTGGTTTGAGTATTGTATTGAAAATATAAAAGGTGATAGTATCAGACCTAACACGATAAGGAATTACAGAGAAAGGTTTGAACATAACATTAAAGATTGTATAGGAAGTATGATTTTATCAGATGTAAAGCCGATGCACTGTCAAAATGTTCTGAATCAGATGAAGGATAATTATAGGACTTCAACAATCTATCAGACAAGAATTGCTTTGTATTGTATGTTTTCAGATGCAGTTGAGAACGATGTTATACTAAAGAACCCAGTAACAAAAGCAGTCAAGTACAATATTGGTAAAGAACCAAAGAAAGTAAGGGCATTGACAGTAGACGAACAGAAGAAGTTCTTGGAAGTAGCGAAAGACTGCAGCAATTACAATCAGTTTGCATTTGTATTACAGACTGGACTAAGAACAGGAGAAATGATTGGTCTTAAATGGTCTGACATTGATTTTGAGAAGAAAGTAGTACATATTCAACGATCAATGGAGTATCGGCATCCTGTAGGTGAATGGAGAATAGGTGAGCCAAAAAGCAAGTCTGGGTATAGAGATGTGCCTTTGACAGAAGAAGCAATTCAATTATTAAAAACACAGAAAGAAAAAGTGAAAAGTCTTAAAGTTATCAATATGGATTTTTCAGAGTTTGTGTTTTTGAATCGAAAAGGCGAACCTACAAAAAATTCCGCATATGATACCACATTATTTAAGTTATGTGATAAAGCTGGTATTCCTCGTTTCTCAATGCACGTATTAAGGCACAACAATGGCTACAAGGTGTATTGAAGCGAATATGCGTCCTAAAACCTTGCAAGTAATATTAGGGCATTCTAATGTAGGAATTACCATGAATTTATATGTCCATGTGACAGAAGATGAAAAGGTAAAGAAAGTTGAAAAGATAGAAAAAGCCTTAAAAATTGTGTAGTAAATTGTGTAGTAAAATAACATAGAAAGGCGAAAACCCGCATAAATAAAGGGTTTTCGGACAGGTAAAGATAAAAATGAAATTAGGAAT
>CAKSBI010000003.1 GCA_934437985.1 uncultured Lachnospiraceae bacterium | reverse complement strand
CCAGAACCGTACGGTAGGGCTTGTTGAGAATGGAACATGGGCTCCTATGGCGGCAAAGGCCATGCGTACATATCTTGGATCAATGAAGAATATCACTATTCTTGATGAGACAGTTACAATCAGGTCAACATACAAGCCTGGGGATGAAGAAGCCATGGATGCGCTTGCCGGGGCTGTAGTCCGTTCGGCACAAAAGAGTGAATAAAAGGGACTATAATAACAAATTAAAAATCAGGAGGAAGATTAAATGGAGAGAGCGACGAAGTATCTTGTGAAATGGCGCCGCAGTCTTGCTGTGCTTTTAAGTATCTGTATGGTTATTGCAATGATACCGGTATCTGAAAGGGCGCAGGCAGCTGAGGGGGTAACTGGAGCATATGGGGCAGCCGGCTCAGATGACACATCTGATACAGGTAGTTCAGTATATGTAAGACCAGAGAAGGGGGACGGCTCAGAAGATAACCCATACCAGATTGAAAACAGGGGGAATCTGTACTGGTTCGCCGGTCTTGTTAATGGTGACAGTACTATATGTACAGGCAATGTAATTGATGGCGGTGTCGTCCAGAACAAGTCGGCATGTGCCATACTGGTGAATGACATTGTTGTTAACGAAGGTACCAACAGTGAAGGCAAAAGTGTTAAAGATTGTGCCGGGGTAAAGGCTGATGACTGGATGGAATGGACTCCGGCTGGTGATGGTTACTCCGGAACGTTCGATGGTAACGGCCATACGATAAGCGGTCTGTATGTTAATAAAGCGGACGAAGTGTCAGTTGGTATGTTCAGGGCACTGACGCGCGGAAAGGTTAAGTCGCTTGGGCTTATTAACTCTTATATTGAAGGGAAAGACGAAGTTGGCGCAATAGCAGGCAAGGTTTATGCAGACAGCAGTATAAGCAATTGTTATAATATGGGAACAATTAAAGCGACATCTGTTGCTGGTTCATATATCGGGGGTATATGTGGACATATTACTGCTGAAAGTGTAAGGGTTAACAGCTGCTATAACACAGGAAGCCTGATTTTTAAAGAAAATGAGGCTTACTGTGGTGGGATTGCAGGACGGAATGAAGGCGGAGAGATCACAGACTGCTATGCTCTTTCTAATGGTACATATACAGCTATGACTGGTTATGGAACTGATGCCGTACAGTCGGCTGTAGTGTCACAGGATGATTTTTTAACTGGTAAAATATGCTACATTTTGAATGATAATGGAAAGATAAATACATGGAGACAGAATCTTACAGGTGATAGTATTGATGAATATCCTGTACTTAGTGATACACATTCCGGAGTGTATCTGTCTTCACCATGTAACAGTGTATACAGTAATGAACCGGACAAGTTTGTAGGACATTCATATGGTGAGGATGGTAAGTGTACCAGATGTGGGATATATGACATTCCTGAATGTATTGATGGGGTATATCAGATAGGGAATGACGGTCAGCTCTACTGGTTTGCAGGACTTGTCAATGGTGATTCTTCCATATGCAGTGATGGTATAAGCCAGAATGCAGCAGCGGACGCAGTGCTTGTTAATGATATTGTTATTAATGATGGTAATGTGTCTGGTTGTGATGGAGTTAAGGCTGAGGGCTGGAGAGAATGGATCCCGATTGGTAATACTGATGATGGTTACACAGGAACATTCGATGGCAGCGGACACACGATAAGGGGATTGTATGTGAAGAAGAACGAGGAGAATGTTGGTTTATTTGGAACGCTGACAGGTGGAGCTGTCGTTAAGTCACTGGGGCTTACTAATTCTTATGTTGAAGGCATCTATAAAGTAGGTGGAATAGCAGGAAGAATCAGTACTGACGGAAGTATCAGTAATTGTTATAACATGGGAACAATTAAATCGGCAACCGGAGATGGTTCACGTATCGGCGGTATATGCGGGCTTGTAAATGGTTCCGATACTGGTAGTAATAAAATTATCAGCTGCTATAATACAGGAATTATTATCTGTGAGGGCGATGGGTATACAGGTGGAATAGCAGGAATTAATTATGGAAAGGTTACAGACTGTTATGCCCTTTCAAATGATACATATACTTCTATAATCGGTTATGGCTTTGATGCTGAACAGTCGGCAGTTGTTTCACAGGCTGATTTTGCGGGTGGTAAGGTCTGCTATCTTTTGAACAGTGGCGGAAAAGGAAATGTATGGAGACAGAATCTGACGGCGGATGATGTTACCGGGGCTGTTGATGAATATCCTGTACCTGATGATACACATTCCAGGGTATATGTGTCTTCTCCATGTAAGAGTGTATACAGTAATGAAGCTGGTAAGAGTGCAGAACATACATATGATGCTGATGGTAAATGTACCGGATGTGGGATATATGATGTTCCTGAATGTGTTGATGGGGTATATCAGATAGGAAATGCCTACCAGCTTTACTGGTTCGCCGGTCTTGTTAATGGTGACACTTCGGTATGTAATGGTGAGATAAGCCAGGATGCATCAGCCGATGCGGTACTTGTTAATGATATTGTCATTAATGAAGGTAATGTGTCTGGTTGTGCCGGAGTTAAGGCTGAGGGCTGGAGAAAATGGACCCCGATTGGTAATACTGATGATGGTTACTCAGGAACCTTCGATGGTAACGGATATACAATAAGCGGTCTGTATATTAAAGAACCATATGTTTTTAGTATTGGATTATTTGGAAAGCTGATGGGGGGAACTGTTAAGTCACTGGGGCTTATTAACTCTTATATTGAAGGCTATGAATGTGTCGGGGGAATAGCAGGAAGCATTGATGGAAGCAGTATTATCAGTAATTGCTATAATGCAGGCACGGTGAGTTCTGCCGCTAACGATAGACAGAATTATGGCGGAATATGTGGCTATATTGTTGATAAAGGTTCTAAGGTTACAGATTGTTATAACACTGGAAAAGTAAACCGCAAAACAGATTATAATACGATAGGCGGCATTGTGGGATGGAACATTGGAGAGGTTACGAACTGTTATATCCTTGATAATGATACATATACATCTGCAGCAGGAGGTGGCCATGGCACTGTAGAGTCAACTATGGTTTCAATGGATGATTTTACCAGTGGCAAGGTCTGCTATCTTATGAACGGAGAAGGAAAAGAAGATACATGGAGACAGAATCTTACAGGAGACAGTATTGATGTATATCCGGTTCTTAATAATGAACATTCCCGGGTATATCTGTCTTCGCCATGCAGCATCGTATACAGCAATGAACCTGATAAGAATGTAGAACATACATATGGTGCTGACGGTAAGTGTACCGGATGTGGAACTTATGAGACACCTGAATGTGTTGATGGGGTATATCAGATAGAGAATGACTATCAGCTCTACTGGTTCGCCGGACTTGTCAATGGTGACGCTTCAGTATGTAAAGGGAAGATAAGCCAGGATACATCAGCTGATGCAGTACTTGTTAATGATATAGTCCTTAATGAAGGTGATGTATCAGGCTGCAATGGGGTTAAGTCTGAGGGCTGGACAGAATGGACGCCTATTGGACAGAATGATTCCAATAGTTACAAAGGAGTATTTGATGGTAACGGACATACGGTAAGCGGACTGTACTATAGCAATAGTGCCGGTAATCATATAGGACTTTTTGGATATGTGAAAGGTGCAGTGATTAAGAGGGTCGGGGTAATTAATTCTTATGTCTGTGCTTATGATTATGCCGGTATTTTATGTGGAAGCTTAGATAATTCGGTATTAGAAGACTGTTATAGCAGGGATGCTGTGTTATACAGCCCATATAGCGGTGTTGCATATATTGGAGGAATATGTGGATATAGTAATGGCGGAACAATTAAGAGTTGTTATTATACCGGTTCAGTTAAGGGAACAGATTCCAATAAGTCTGCCGGGGCAATATGTGGCCGTTATACATATCTCGGGGACGGATGTATTAAGGACTGCTATGCCCTTAAAGCTGATAATATATCAGGCGTAGGCAGTTTCAGGTCAGGACCTGTTGATGTTCATATGGTATTAAAGGATGTTTTCTTATCCGGCGAAGCGGCATATGGGCTTAATGCCGGCAGAACAGGTGACGGAGCTGTATGGAGACAGAACCTTCCGGGAGATGAATATCCTGTAACGGATAATACACATGCCATAGTATATGCAACTTCTCCATGTATAACATATTCTAACAGTGAAGACAATATGAGGCTGGAACATATATATGAAGATGGTATATGTACAACGTGTCTGCTGCCGGAGGATATGCCTGAAGTGATCAATGGAATATACCAGATTGATTCTGCTGATGACCTTTTCTGGTTTGCAGGACTTGTTAATGGTGACAGCAGTGTATGCAGGGGCAGAATAATACAGGATAATTCGGCAAAGGCTGTCCTGACATGTGACATAGTAATCAATGATGGCAATGTAGCAGGATGTGGTGGAGCTAAGGCTGATGGCTGGAAAGAATGGGTTCCGATAGGTAATGCAAAATCAGCATTTGCCGGGGAATTAGATGGAGCCGGCCATATTATCAGTGGATTGTATGTTAATAATCCTAAAGCAGCATATGCAGGATTATCAGGGGTTATGACAGCACCGGGAACAATACATGGTGTAGGAATAATCAATTCGTATATCAGCGGAAAGCTGTATGCCGGTGGTATATGTGCCCATGTAAATGACAGCCAGAATGAGCCGGTTTCAATAATTAATGATTGTTATGTCAGTGATTCGGTTATTGCTGCTACATCAGCCTTGGCTGCTACATATGCCGGTGGTATATGCGGAAGCTTTGGTTATGGTGATATGTACAACTGCCTTAGTACCGCAAAAGTATATGGTGCATCCGACTCGGGATATATCGGAGGAGTATGCGGAGGGGCAGGTCAGGTATGGATGGCAGAATGTTATGCGCTTGAAGCGCCTGAATACGAAGCCGGTATCGGATATTTCGGGCGTGGCAATGATAATGACGGACTACTGGTTACAGAAAAAGAATTGGAATCGGGAAAACTGTGTTATGGGTTCAATTCATTCAGTGAGAGTTATTCCAAAGCAGAAGGTATATGGTACCAGAATCTGTCAGATGATAACAGGGATATGCAGCCGGTATTTGACAGGTCGCATGAAAAGGTATACATGGCAGCACCATGTAATGTATATACCAATACGGAAAATATGGTAAAGGAGCATTCATTTGATAAGGATGGAATATGTTCCGTATGTGGTGTATATAAGCAGCCGGAATGTATAGATGGTGCATATCAGATCAGGACGGCAGGTGACCTTTTCTGGTATGCAGGTTATATTAATTATGATACTGATATAATCGGTAATTCATATGTTGAGTATAATACTAAAAATGCTGTACTTGTGAATGATATAGTAATTAATGAGGGAAGTGTGTCAGACTGCCAGGGAGTTAAAGCTCCGGAATGGAAGGAATGGGCACCGATAGGAGGCTCGTCTAGCTCATATTATAGCATATTCCGGGGAACCTTTGAAGGAAACGGACATACAATAAGCGGACTTTACTGTAATAGCAGCAGTATCAGCTCTGCAGGACTGTTCGGGAATACAGAAAATGCCGTTATTTCAGGGGTAGGAATAGTTAATTCTTATATCAGCTCTGCAGGCTATGTGGGCGCAATTGCCGGAAAATGCGAAAAAGGCAGTATAACTAACTGCTATAATGAAGGAAGCATTTCAGTTAATACAGGGTATAGTGAGGAGAAAATTCTTGGCGGAATATGTGGACTTGCTGTCAGAACGAACATAAAAGGATGTTATAATACCGGCAACGTTAAAGCCGCATCTTCAAAAATAATATCCGGCGGAATATGTGGTGAAGAGTCCGGCGGTAAAATTGAAGGATGTGTAACCCTTGAGAAGAAGTATAGTACTACAGCAACAGGTAACAGCGAAGATGGCAAAGTCATGACTAAGGAACAGTTTGCATCAGGTGCGGTATGCTATGAGCTTAATCAGGGTAATGGGGAAAATGTGTGGAGACAGAATCTTACCGGAGAAGCTAAAGACGATAAGCCGGTGCTTGATGAAAGCCATGGCCAGGTATATGAAAGCTCAGGATGCAGAGGTGTATTTTTCAATGAGCCTGGAATGGCGAGCGAACACCGGTTTGATGATGGCATCTGTAAAGTATGTGGAGAATATGAAAGCATACCGGAACTTGACGAGGCAGGTTATTACCATATTAAGAATAAGACAGATCTGTTCTGGTTTGCAGGTCTTGTTAATGGTGATGCTTCGGTATGCACGGGAGAGACAAAAAGTAACACACGCGCATGTGCAGTGTTGGATGCAGATATTGTCGTTAATACAGGCGATGTTGCAGGCTGTAATGGCAAAAAAGAGGAAGAATGGACACAGTGGGAACCGATTGGCGCATATGGATATAATGGTACATTTAACGGAAATGGCCATACAATAAGCGGAATATATGTTAATAATGTAAGTTACGCCGGATTCTTTGGTCATGTATTTGGTACAGATGATGGAAATGCGGTAATATGCAATCTTGGAATCATTAACTCATATTTTGAAGGTGCTGCCGTAGCAGGAAGTATCGCTGCAGATTGTAGTGGGGCAGATATTGCCAATTGTTATAACACGGGAACTGTTGTGGAAACAAGTGCGGATGGTTATGCAGGCGGCCTGGCAGGAATGATGGGAAATGTAAATGCTGTTAACTCGTACAATGCAGGTACTGTAAAGAATGTATCAGGTAATAAGGGTTATATTGGCGGAATATATGGATGTCTGACTGGCCTTGTTGAATTTGCAGACTGCTTCTGCATTAAGGGCAGCAATATGACCGATGGACAATTAATTGACGGTATTACATATGTAACTGACGCACAGCTGGAAAGTGGTGAGGTATGCTATCGCCTTAATTGTGGCAATACCGGAGAAGATGTAATATGGAGACAGAATCTTGAAGGTGATCTGACGGATGCATATCCTGTATTGGATAATACTCATAAACAGGTGTATAAGAGTAATATATGTACAGGAGTATTTTCCAACAATGCAGATGCCGAAGCAGAGCATGAATATGAAGATGGTTTATGTATAAGATGCGGACATATTGAACAGGCACCTGAATTGATCGATGGCATATATCAGATTACTAATGCCGGAGAGCTGTACTGGTTTGCAGGACTTGTTAATGGTGATGCTGATGTGTGTGGAAAAGATGTAGTGCAGAATACCTCGGCTGATGCTGTGCTTGTTAATGACATTATAGTTAACAGAGGCAGCCTTAGCAGTAAACCGGTGGGTGCGAGAGGCTGGAAGCCTGTCGGTTATGATACAGACGGATATCAGGGACAGTTCGATGGACAGGGCCATTCAATCAGCGGACTTTATAATAGTTGCAGCAGTGCCGGGGAAGGATATAATGTGTTTGCATTATTTAGCAGCATATCAGAGGAAGGCTCTGTTACTGACGTTAATCTTAAGAATGCATACTGTACAGGAGCCGGCATGGCAGGCGGTATATGCGCAGAAAATTATGGAGTTATATCAGGATGTACATATGATGGGGAAATTCTCGCAGGGTCTGATACGGATGAAGGCGGTACCGCATTACTTAATGCAGGAATCTGTGCTTATAATCATGGTATGGTAACTAATTGCATTAACTACGGAAAAATTAAGGCTGATAATATAACAGATTCAACATCAGGTGGAATATGCGCTGTCAATACAGGTTCAGTTAAGAACTGTATCAACAATGGAAGAGTACAGTCGAAATGTAATACAGCAGTGTCAGGAGGAATATGTGGGGTTAACAACGGAAGAATAATACATAGTACTAATAATGGAAATGTATCTGCTGAACATGTAGATATAACGAGTGATAAAACTTCTCTGTACAGTGGAGGAATAGCAGGAGTTAACCTCAGCGGAATATTGTATTGTGTTAATACCGGAAGTATTACAGGAAGGGACAATGTTGGCGGGGTGAGCGGATATTGTGGTCATGATTATGGTGATTTTGACATAAATGATGTGGTTATTGCTTTCAGCTATAACACCGGCTCTGTTAAGGGTGATGATTATACCGGAGGCTTCTGTGGATATATTGATGATGGCACCTCGGTATTTAATTGTTACACCATGTGCAATGTACAGGGAAGCGGCTGGAGTAATGCCGAAGCTTCGATAGGGGAATTCGCAGGTTATTGTGGCGATGTCCAGATTGAGGGATGCTGTTATAATAACAGCATATATGGTAACCGGGCGGTATCCAACATGGATATTTCTTCTGACTGCATAACAGGAATGTCCACAGAAGAATTTGGAGACGGAAAATGTGCATTTCTTTTGCAGTACTATATGGATAACACTATCGACAGAAATGCTATATTATCAACGTATGGCATAACGAAGAAAGAGGCATCAGACTGGGGTCAGACAATCGGAACCGACCCTGCACCATGCTTTACAGGTAAGAGGGTATACGGAAGGCTGATGTATTCAGGCTGCTGTGAGTATAATGCAGGGAACATGACTGCTGTTATTTCTGCATCTAATGACAGTAAAGAGGTAGGCAGTACATACAGGAACAGTAAGCATACAATAACAGCGGATGCAGATACGCATGAGATTAAAATAAGCTGTGATATATGTGGCTCAGTTCTTGGTGCATATCAGCTTAAAGCTCCGGAAGGCAATATGGAATATGATGGAAACCCTAAGCCGGCCGTAGTAACAGGTTCATCAATAGTTGTGGATAAGCCTGATATAGTGTATTCAGATTCAGAAGGAAGCCTGCTCGAAACAGAGCCTGTCAGCGCAGGTGCATATACGGCATCGATCAACATAAAGGACAGTGCGGAAAATGGGTACACGGTAAGTGTTAATTATTCGATTGCGAAAGCAAAGACAACACCGACAGCACCGGACAGCGCATATAATGTTGATTATAAGACAGATACGATAGGAAGCATTATACTGCCTGAGGGATGGATATGGCTGTACGCAGATACATTTAAGACAATTCCGTATGGGGAATCAATAACTGTAACAGCTATATATAACGGTTCGGATAAGGGCAATTATGAGAACGAAAGTTTTCTGATTACGGTTACAAGGGGAGAGTGCCCTCATAAAGAGACTGAGATAAGGAATGCCGTTGAAGCAGCTCCGGGAGCCGGTGGTTATACGGGAGATACATACTGCAAGGAATGTGGTGAAAAGCTTGCAGAAGGCAGAGATATCCCTGCACTTCCTACGCCGACACCGGTAGCAACGGCAACGCCAACACCGGAGCCGATAGCAGCACCAACGCAGACGCCAAGTGCGGCACCAAGTGCGGCACCAACGACAGAACCAAGTGTGAAGCCAAGTGCGGCACCAACGACAGAACCAGGCACGAAGCCGAGTGCGGCACCAACGACAGAACCAAGTGTGAAGCCAAGTGCAACAGCAACACCAACGATAGAACCAAGTGTGAAGCCGAGTGTGGCACCGACGACAGAACCAGGCACGAAGCCGAGTGCGGAACCGACCAGAGCACCTCTTGCGGAAGGCAGGGCAGGTAAGATTGTACTTAATGATGCAACATTCTGGGACAGACTTCTTAACGTAATTACATTTGGGCAGTACGAGCTTCCAAAACCAACTGTTGAGGTTATAAGTAATGTTGACGGAAGCAGTATTGAATACATTGTTGTGACTGATGGCAAGACGGAAGCTATGACAAAAGAAGAACTTGATGCAGTAACAGTATGGAATGTATATGAAGATAAGATTGTACTTGAATCAGAGAAAAATGTTGTGTATGTAAAGATAACTGATACGGAATATGGATATGTATATTACCTGAGTACTGATGGAATTACGGTGAAGCCGGATGTGACACCGTCAGCAACGCCAAATGTGACACCGTCAGCAACGCCAAATGTGACACCGTCAGCAACGCCAAATGTGACACCGTCAGCAACGCCAAATGCGACACCGACAGCGACGCCAAGTGCGACACCGACAGCGACGCCAAGTGCAGCACCGACAGCGACACCAAGTGCGACACCGACAGCGACGCCAAGTGCAGCACCGACAGAAGCGCCAAGTGCGACACCGACAGCGACGTCAAGTGCGACACCAAGTGCGACACCAAGTGAGACACCAGGTGCGACACCGACAGCGACGCCAGGTGCGACACCGGCAGCAACGCCAAGCGCCGCACCGTCAGCAACACCGGGTGCGAAGCCCGGCACAGAAGCTGCTACAGCGCCGGCTGCACAGGATTCACATGTACCGGCTGATAACAGTAATTCTGCTGCACCAAAGAAGACAGGAACTAAGTTCAGGGATTCAACAGGAGCAGTATATAAGGTTACAGTGTCAGATAAGACTAACCCGGAAGTAATGTATTATCAGTATAAAGGAAAAGCAGACAAGGTTAATGTACCTGATACGGTTATATCAGAAGGTGTAACATATACGGTTACGGCACTTGGTAAGAATGCATTTAAGGGCTGTAAGAAGATAAAGCATATAACGGTCGGCAGTAATATAGCTAAGCTTGGCAAGACAATATTTACCAAGTGTACTAAGCTTAAGGGTATTGAGTTTAAGACAGGCAGGCTTACTAAAAAGTCTATTGCCGCAGGTGCATTCAAGGGTGTATCAAAGAAAGTAATAATTAAGGTTCCAAAGGAGATGAAGAAGAATTATATTAAGTTCTTCAGGGCAAAGGGACTTGGAAAGAAGGTTAAGGTAAAATAAAGTGACAATATAACCTTGCATTATCCGTTAACAGGCCGTTACCTGTTAATGGGTAATAAGTAAGAAACCGTATTGCCGGAACAATGGTGTGCGGTTTCTTTTTACAGTTTTAATCATCAGGAAAGTAGTGATATTATGAAAATAGGTTTAAGTTATAATAAAAATAACGTAAAAACAGCTGTTGCGATGGCATGGCCTTCAATTATTGAATCATTTTTTGTTGCATTTGCAGGTCTGGTAGACTCATTTATGGTGAGCTCGCTAGGTTCGTATGCAGTTGCTTCGGTAGGCCTGACAACCCAGCCGAAGTTTATCGGGCTGTCATTGTTTTTTGCTGTAAACGTGGCAATATCTGCACTTGTAGCAAGAAGATATGGGGAGAACAGGAGAGATCTGGCTAATAAGATATTATATACTGCGGTTATATTTATTGTGGCCGCCGCAATTGTGCTTAGTATTGTTTTGGTATGTTCAGCGGATTATATTATCTCGTTATGCGGTTCTACAGCAGAAACGCATGATGGTGCCGTACAGTATTTCAGGATTATTATGGGTGGTATGATATTTAATTGTATACAGATGGGAATTAATGCGGCACAGAGGGGTGCGGGTAATACCAAAATAACAATGCGTACAAATGTAACATCCAATACGATTAATATAATTGCCAATTACCTGTTGATTGGTGGTAATTGCGGTTTTCCTGCGCTTGGAATCAGAGGTGCTGCAATAGCGACCGTGTTTGGGACTGTTATTGCATGTGTTATGAGTATAGTATCTATTACAAAAAAGGATAATTTTGTAAGTATTCCTTATATAATCAATGAAAGGATAAGACCCGGTATTGATGTCCTCAGGAATCTTATTGGAGTAGGCTACAGTGTGTTCTTTGAGCAGATTCTTATGAGGGTTGGCTTCATGCTGACAGCAGTTATGGCAGCTGACCAGGGAATGGGTGAGATGGCGGCACATCAGGTTGGGATGAACATTATGGGCTTGTCTTTTTCGTTTGGGGACGGACTGCAGGCGGCGGCAGTTGCCCTTATCGGCAGAAGTCTTGGTGAGGGGAATGAAAAACGTGCCAGGGAATACGGAAGCATATGTAAATTTATGGGAATGTGTATTTCGGTAGTGCTTGCAGTTGTATATTTTGCAGGGGCAGAGTTGTTAATGAGCTTGTTTTTCAAAGAGGAATATATTGTGAATTGCGGCGTTAATATTATGCATGTAATTATATTCATAGTTATGTTCCAGATCAGCCAGGTTGTATATATGGGATGTCTCCGTGGTGCAGGAGATACATTATATACTGCGATTGCCGCAACTATCAGCGTTACCCTTGTCCGTACCATCGGCTCATACATATGCGGATATACACTTGGATGGGGAATCATCGGAATATGGATGGGCGTTCTTTGCGACCAGATTTCGCGATATCTGTTTGCGTCAATAAGATTCAGGCAGGGCAAATGGACTAAGATTGTAATATAATAGTGTATAATAATGGAAAAATGAACTTTAACATTAAAAGTTCATTTTTGCAGTGTTTATCATAAAAATAACTTGAACTTTTAGCCAGAGTATGCTATGTTGAAAATGAACTTGATGGTTTTGGGTTGGTAAAGCGGAGCATTAATGTCCGGCTGACAGAAATGGAGGTTATATTTTATGAGTGATCCGGCATTTTCCGGGAGATTACAGGCTGCAATGAAGAGTAAGGGATACAAGCAGGTTGACCTTCTTAAGCTGGCGGATATCGAAGGTGTCAAGCTTGGGAAAAGCCAGGTAAGCCAGTATGTAAGTGGTGACGCAGTCCCAAGAAGAAATATTGGTGAATTTATTGCGAAGGCACTTGATGTCGACATTGACTGGTTGTATGGGACAGATGATAAGAAAAATATAGCAGCAGATAAAAAGGCAGTAACAGAAAAAAATGTAGCGGAGTCAGGAGATAATAATATGAGGATTTTCAGTAAATCAAGTAAGTTAGATAATGTACTGTATGATGTAAGGGGACCTGTTGTTGAGGAAGCTAACAAAATGGAAGAGAGGGGAACCCGTGTTTTGAAGCTGAACATTGGTAACCCGGCTCCGTTTGATTTCAGGACTCCGGATGAAGTCATATATGATATGGCATCACAGCTGACTGAATGTGAAGGATATTCAATGTCAAAGGGACTTTTTTCCGCAAGGAAAGCAATTATGCAGTACTCCCAGATCAAAGGAATCCCTGATGTATCAATAGATGATATATATACGGGAAATGGAGTAAGTGAGCTGATCAACCTCAGTATGTCGGCACTTTTGGATGACGGTGACGAGGTTCTGGTACCATCTCCGGATTATCCGTTATGGACTGCGTGTGTAACGCTGGCAGGTGGAAAAGCAGTTCATTACATATGTGATGAACAGGCTGAATGGTATCCTGATATTAACGATATTAAGAGTAAGGTTAATGCGAATACAAAAGCTATAGTATTGATAAATCCTAATAATCCTACAGGGGCACTTTATCCAAGGGAAGTTCTTGAGGAGATAGCTGAGGTTGCAAGACAGAACCAGCTTATCATTTTTTCAGATGAGATATACGACCGCCTTGTCATGGATGATGAAGAGCATGTATCAATTGCAAGCCTTGCACCTGACCTGTTCTGTGTTACGTTCAGTGGACTGTCAAAATCACATATGATCGCGGGATTCAGGATTGGCTGGATGATCTTAAGCGGTAATAAGGCTGTTGCAAAAGATTATATAGAAGGAATTAATATGCTATCCAACATGAGATTATGTTCAAATGTACCGGCACAGTCTATTGTACAGACTGCGTTGTGGGGACATCAGAGTGTTAAGGAGTATATTGTACCGGGAGGCAGGATTTACGAGCAGAGGGATTATATCTATAAGGCACTGAACGATATCCCGGGTATCAGTGCGGTGAAGCCAAAGGCTGCATTTTATATATTCCCTAAAATTGATACCAAGAAGTTTAACATTACCAATGATGAGCAGTTTGCACTGGATTTGCTGAGGGATAAGAAGATTCTGTTAATCCATGGTGGTGGATTTAACTGGGGTAAGCCTGACCATTTCCGTATTGTATATCTTCCAAGGATTGAGATACTTAGGGATGCAATGGAAAAGATGGAAGATTTCCTTAAGTATTACAGACAGTAAAATATATCTTTAATATTTTTATGAAGTGTGTTACAATCAATATGGTCTTATGAGTACTGGAAGATTACTTTATACAACAGGAGGAATATGCATGACTGAAGAACAATATGTAAAGGCAAGCAAGTTTGCTTATATTACTGTAATGGTGATTATGGTGTACATGGGTTTTACATTTATCGGGGCTATTGTAAATGATGGAGTCTGTGCCCGGCTTCTGATTGAGAATATCGTTGTAGTATTGGCAATTATCATTGCAACTTATGGATTCGCTGCACATAAGAATGATAAACTGGGTGCTTTTTTGGTCATTATCGGGCCTACAGCCGCATATTTTGTTGCGATGTGCTGCAATAATACGGCAACTGTGTTCCTGTATGTTTTTCCAATCATGCTTGCTTCAACAGTATACCTTGATACCAGGATGATGTATATCGGGGATTCTCTTGTTGTAGCCGGTACCGCTGTCCATATTATACATATGTTCACTGTCGGTACAATTGACGTACATTTTGCATTTGTTGAATTAATGGTTACTGTTCTTTGTATTGTTGTATCAATCTGTGCAGTTTCAATTATCAGCAGATTTAACAGAATTAATTTAGAGGCAATAGAAGAAAAAGCACGTTTACAGATTGAGCAGGCAAAGAATATGACTGATGCTGCCGAGAACCTGATAAAGCATTTTGACCAGCTGAGTGAGTGTATCTGCAAGGTGGATCAGAGCATCAATACTAATAATTTCTCTATGGAGAATATCGCAGAAAGTACGGACAGTACGGCAGAGTCAATCCAGCAGCAGGCAATGATGTGTGGGGATATTACGAATTACACACAGAGTGCTGAAACAGAGATTAAGAAAATGCATGAAGCAGCACAGAATGCGTTAACTACCGTAAAAGATGGTGTACATTTAATACATAACATGAAGCGTCAGTCAGAGATTGTAAGTGAGGCCAGTAATATAACGGTTAATACCACTAATGAACTTGTAAGGGCAATTGGTGAGGTTGAGAACATGACGGATGCGATCTTAAGTATCTCAAGCCAGACTAATCTGCTGGCACTTAACGCTTCTATTGAAGCTGCAAGGGCCGGGGAGGCAGGAAGAGGATTTGCTGTGGTTGCTGATGAGATAAGGCAGCTTTCAGAACAGACTAAGGATTCTGCTAACCAGATAACAGCTATTATTTCAGTCCTTAATGCTTATGCAAAAGATACAACCAAAAGCGTCAGGGATGCTATCAGCAGTGTAGAGATGCAGGTGCAGATGATCGATGGCAGCCAGGACAAGTTTAATCTGATCTCAACCGAGGTGAACTCGCTTGTGGATATAGTCAAAAAGACAGAGCAGGTAATGAAAGAGATATTTAAGGATACAGCTATTATATCTGACAGTATTACCCATTTGTCTGCAACAAGTGAAGAAGTAGCAGCATCTTCAACGGAGGGGCTTACGACATCTAAGGATGTTGTAACCGCAATGGACGATGTCCGCAGGATAATAGATGAATTAAATGAAATCGCTAATGAATTGAAGACTTATGCTGAAGCATGAGACAGAAGATAATATATGATATGCTGCCAGATCCGGATTACCTGGGCTGGCAGTTTTTCTTTATTGGGTTTTGTTTGTATGAAAAATAGAATATTAGGACATCTAAATAAGTCCATATACTTGTATGTATTATGAGTATGTGGGCTTATTTTAGTGCCTTAAAATGCAAGGACACACAAAATTTACCCACTAATGGTCATAAAGTGCCTGTATGAGAGCCACAGAGAGCGCCAGAGAGCCTTTATATGTACTTACTAATGGAAGCTATTATGTAAGAATGACGAAAACTGGTGGAGTAGCAAAGACAAAGGATATAAACGAGGCACGAATATATATTACTACTGAAAAAGCGAAAGAAAGATTGCTGAAAGCACCGGGAAAAACAAACGGATATTACATACAGGATGTAGAAACTAATGCAAAATACAGATATAGCAGAAGTAAGGGAAGAATCAATTTTCCTAAAGAAGTAAGAGAGCTGGTATATAATACTGCACAAGGTAAATGTGTTTTATGTGGCAGAAAGATAACATACGACAAAATGACATTAGATCATATTGTACCGCTTGCTATGAATGGTGCTGATGATGTAAGCAACCTTTAATGTACTTGCGAGGCTTGCAATCTTTTCAAAGGTTCGGTGCTTCCGGATGATTTCATTGATCGAATAACGGAAATCTTCTTATATCAGATTGATAAGAAAGAAGGCAAGCGGTTATTATGGAAGATTGTGCATAAAATATTAAATAAGATAATATAAGCGAAAATCGGCATAGGTTGAGGCGCGGCAACTTCTTCTAATGCTGATTGAAAATTAGGGAAAGGAGTGTTATAATATACACGAAAGATAATGTATATTATTTGAACGGAGAATGTTAATGATAAATTATAATAAATTGATGAAGAAGTTGGATGATAAAGGCATAACAACTTATGTTATAAGGCAGAAAGGTTTGATACCACAAAGCACATTGACAAAATTAAAAATGTGTAGTGGTGATTCAATGAATCAGATAGAAAAGAAATTGCAAGAGTATAAAGACAGTCACAATGGAAAAGATTTTATGTGTGATGTATCAACAAAAACCATTGAGGATATATGCCAACTCTTACAATGTCAGCCACAAGATTTAATTGAATGGAAAGTAGACTTAAAACCAGAGTTATCTTATGAAAACCGCTACAAAAATGCAAAATAATAGCATGTAAAGAAAAGCAATTTCATCTGAAAATTTAAAGGAGGTATGACCTATGACAGCAACTAGAAGAGAAGCTATTGAATTATTGGAAAGAGTACCAGAAGATAAGCTGACTTATGTTGTTCAGATTTTAAGTGGTATTGATGGTTTGATAAGTATATCAGACAGACGATCAAAGAAAATTGATTTAGATCAGTTTGTTATGCCTACAACAGAGCGTGGCAGAAATGCAGATGAATATATAAGGGAGATGAGAGATAATGACAGACTTTAAAAGAGTGTTTGTTGATACAGCACCTATTATATACTATCTTGAAAACAGTCCTTTATATTCAGAGGTTATAAAGAGATTCTTTACAACGTGTATAGAAAAGAATATACAGGTCGTTACCTCTGCAATAACAATAGAAGAGTATCTTGTATATCCGTATTCAAGTGGTCAAATGGATTTTATTGATAATTTCAAACGATTCTTAGATTATATGAATGTTGAAATTATAGATATAAATTCAGATATTGCAGAGCAAGCATCTAAACTTAGAGGACAGTATAAGGGATTTAAAGCAATGGACGCATTGCAAATATCATCAGCGATTGCATCCAGATGTGATATGTTTTTCACTAATGATAAGCAGTTAAGACAGGAAAAAGAAATTCCTTGTATGACAATGGATGATTTACAATAATAAACAAAGCACCAACGGAAAGAAGCATATCTTTCTGAAGGTGCTTATTTTAATCCTGCTGCTTGTTATGAATTTTATCAACATATAAATGTAAATCAACTCCATCCATATATATTATATAGGAAGAAAAACAATGCTACAAGCGAAACTGGAAACTGTCTATAAAGGTGTCAATTCTATTTACAGATATATCCGAAAAGTGACAAGTGTTTTACGAACAGAAAGGACTGTATGATTGGAACAAGTAATTGAAAGGGTTGTTGCTGAAAGTGTTTAGGGCAGAGGTTGTAATAACTTCTGCCTTTTGTATTAAGGAGTGTGATTTTTATAGAAATGACAGAGCAAGAAGAAAGAACAAGTTGTGTAATACCGATTTGGAAGAAGTACACATTGTCTGTTCAAGAAGCAGCAGAATATTTTGGATTTAGTGATAAGAAGATTAGAAAGATTGTTGAAGAATACGGAAACGATAACTTTATTTTGTGGAATGGTACAAGACCACGCATAAAACGACAGTTATTTGAAAAGTTTGTAAATGAGAAATTGACAGCTATTTAGTGCTGATTATATAGGTTTTCAATAGATTTTGAGCCTTGGTTATGGTATATTAAGTAGTATCATACCGAGGCTCTTCTGTATGAAAGGAGAGATACGGATTGTCAGAAATTAGAAGAGACAACAAAGGTCGCAAGTTAGCGACTGGGGAGAACCAGGATAAAGATGGAAGATACCGTTATAAATACAATGATTCATTTGGAAAGAGGAAGTCGGTATATAGTTGGAGATTGGCTGAATCTGATCCATACCCAAAGGGGAAACGAAAAGATATTTCTCTTAGAGAAAAAGAGAAGGTTATTGAGAAAACATTATGTGATGCAGTTTCTACTAATGGTGGAGATATGGCGGTATTAGAATTGGTACAGAGATATATTAGTCAAAAACGAGGTGTAAAGCATAATACACAGGCGAATTATAACTTTGTTATCAATGTGATTAAGAAAGAAGAATTTGGAGCAAAACGAATTGATACAATTAAATTGTCAGATGCTAAAGCAAGGTTGATAAAATTACAGGATGATGGTAGGGGATATAGCAGTATTCATTCTATCAGAGGTGTTGTAAGACCAGCTTTTCAAATGGCAGTTGATGATGATTTGATAAGAAAGAATCCGTTTGAGTTCCAGCTTGCAACAGTAGTTGTGAATGATAGTGTGACGAGAGAAGCTATCACAAGAAAACAACAGAGAGAATTTTTGAGGTTTATTAAAGAGGACAAGCATTTCTGTAAATACTATGATGGAATTTATATCTTATTTAATACTGGATTGCGTGTCTCTGAATTTGTCGGATTGACAGTAAATGATATTGAATTTGACAAGCAGAGAATCAAGATTGACCATCAATTACAAAGAACACGCAATATGGAATATGAGATATTAACACCTAAGACTGAAAAGGGTGAAAGAAGAGATGAAAAAGGTTGTGGGCTAAAAGGTTTGAAAATAGCCCAGTATTTAGCCCAAACGAAGGAAAAGTTATGCAAAGTTATTCCAAAATATACTGAAAATGTGAACAAAAACATTGTCATGGAAATATTGCAGAATTGTTGTAAGTGCCGAAAATACAGTAAAATTAAGCATATAGAGAGGTTTTAGATATAATGATAAGAGTAGCATTTGTATGTTGGGGCAATATCTGCCGGTCAACGCTGAGTGAGAGCGTATTTACTTACAAAGTAAAGGAGCTGGGCTTAGGTAATCAATTTATGATAGATAGTTTTGCGACAAGTACGGAGGAGATTGGAAACCCTCCACACAGAGGTACTGTTAACAAGCTCAGGGAGGTCGGAATTCCTTTAGTTCCCCATAGGGCTAAGCAGATATCATTTTCGGATTATGGAGATTTTGATTATATTATAGGCATGGATGAGATTAACATAAGATATCTTAACCGTATGCTTAAGGGAGACCCGGATGGCAAGGTGTATAAGTTTCTTACATTTGCCGGGTCCGGCAGGGATATTGCGGATCCGTGGTATACAGGTAACTTTGATGTAACCTATGAAGATGTATCAGAGGGCTGTGATGGATTCTTAAGATATCTGAAAGAGCATGGGGAATTATAACTTGACAGGCGCAGACCTGTGTTATATACTTGATTCTTTGAGACTGTATACGGTTATGTGTGGTTGTATACGAAAGAATTTTAGGTTTTAAAGGAGTCAGGATGTCAGATGAACAGAGTTATATCAGGATATATAGGGAACAGGGAATTTTATAAAAGAGTACTTGCAGTTGCAGTACCGATAATGATACAGAATGCGATTACCAACTTTGTAAGTATGCTTGATAATATCATGGTTGGCCGTGTTGGAACAGAGCAGATGTCAGGTGTTGCAATTGTTAACCAGCTGTTGTTTGTGTGCTATCTGTGTATGTTTGGTGCGATATCGGGTGCCGGAATATTTACGGCACAGTATTTTGGAAAGGATGACAATGAAGGTGTCAGATACACATTTAGATTCAAGCTTATAATATGTGCGGTAATAGTTGCTGTTACAATAGGAATAATGCTTACCGCAGGTAATAACCTGATTGGAATGTATCTCAGGGGAAATGATGATGGCGGTGATGTCGTTGCAGCACTCAGGTATGGACAGGAGTATCTTTTGATCATGCTTATAGGATTGGTTCCGATGATGTTATCGCAGGTATATTCAGGGACGCTTCGTGAATGTGGTAAGACATTTGTGCCAATGATCGCCGGGATTACTGCGGTATTTGTGAACCTTGGGTTTAATTATGTGCTTATTTATGGTAAATTTGGCGCACCGGAGCTTGGGGTTGCCGGAGCTGCAATTGCAACGGTGATATCACGTTATGTTGAAGCTATAGTTGTTATTGCCTGGACTCATTACAAGAAGGATGAGCATTCTTATATTATCGGTATGTACAGGTCGATGCGCATACCAAAGGAGCTTACAGTCAACATAATCAGGAAAGGCATGCCGCTTCTGGTAAATGAAACCTTATGGGCTGCAGGCATGGCGGTACTGGTACAGTGTTATTCGATCCGTGGAATGTACGTTGTTGCCGGGCTTAATATATGTAATACCATTGTTAATATATTTAACGTTGTATTTTTTGCAATGGGAGATGCTGTTGCCATACTTGTCGGGCAGCTCCTTGGTGCGGGCAGGATGGATGAAGCCAGGGATACCGCAAGGAAGCTGATAGTCTTTGGGGTGCTATGTGCGACTGTATTGGCTGTAATAGTGTATCTTACATCCGGTATATTCCCGCTTTTATATAATCCGGATGCTTATACTAAGGATCTGGCAATCGGATTTACATCTATTGCTGCGTGCTTCATGCCACAGGCGGCATTTCTTCATACGGCATATTTTACGATAAGATCGGGCGGAAAGACATTTATTACATTTTTGTTTGACAGTGTATTTTTGTGGGTTGCAGCGATACCTGTTGCATTCATCCTGAGCCATTTTACCGGGCTTGAGGTATTCAAAATATACATTGCGGTGCAATTTGCAGATTCTGTCAAATGTATAGTTGCATTTATTCTTCTTAAAAAAGAGATATGGCTTAATAATATAGTTGAAAACTAACCAGTTGTCCTATTTTCGTGAGTAGGTACATATACTATATCAATGGAGGATGTGTATATGTATCGAAAGCGTTTTTTTATTATATTAATGAGTATTATCTTATTTGCATCTATATCTGTCTGTCTGACCGTATATCTGAAGCACAGGTCTGACGTACAGTATATGGACAGTGAAAAGGTATGCGGACAGAATGAAAATGTCATATCACGTGCAATGGCGGCTAAAATGCTGGCCCTATTATACTATTCGCATGATGAGATTACAGATATGCCGGATGATACTCAATATACAGATATTAAAGAGGATAACTGGTATAACAAGTATTTTTATGCCCTTGATGGGCTTGGTGTTGTATGGGGGGGAAGTACATGCAGGCCGCTGGATAATCTTACGTGTGCCGAGGCTGAAGGATTATATAACTATTTCATGCAGAATATCTATGGTGTTACCCTGGAAGGCCCACAGGCTGTGAGTGACCAGGCAGGGGTGGTTTCTGAACAGGCCGGGACAGTTACAGAGCCTGTTTCAGATGAGGCGGTGACCTCTGCTGCTGAATATATTGATTCAGAAAGGTGGATGCAGCTATATGATTCGATGCTGCAGATAGACAGGACGCGTGAAATGAAGCGTGAGAAGGTCTTTTTAATGTCATTGATAGAAGCAGATGATGGAGCATGGCGGATATCTACGGACAGGGGCAGCTTTTATTTTGACGGATATGCAATGGACGCATATACCAATACATCCGTTGAGATACTGACAGATGGGGAAGAGGTTGTGTATATCTATGGACAGCCGGAGGGTGGCACAACCCTAAACAGTGTACTTCTTACCGCCTGTAATGGAGGGCTGGTATCGGTATTTTGTAATGATACAACGGCAGAGCTTAAGCTGTCAGAGGAGATTGGGGTTAATACATCTGAGCTGGCAATGCCTGTCGTTGCGGATATTACAGTTGATGACGGACTGGTAACTGACATGTCGGTTTATGCTGACAGGATAAATGACAGAATACTGTCTGTAACAGATGTGTATATTGATATGCAGTTGCATGGAAGACTAGTATTTGATGAGAATTACAATGTATATAACATATCAGGAGAGCCGGAGACGGCATCAAATGGTGATATCAGTGTCGGCTACTCGGTGGCAGATGCAGTGGTTGATCCTGAGGGTAAGGTAAAGGCAGTACTTATATCAGGTGACATACAGCCCGATAATATACGTGTTGCGATAATGACATCAGGGCATAAAAGCCTTTACCATTCTGAGGTTGCGATAACATCGGAAACCGGATTTGTTGTTACCGGCGGCAGTAATTCATATGAATATAACGGCGGTGATACATTTACGGTAAATGCCGCTGATAATATGTTTAATGGTTCAAGGCTTAATGTTGTACCGGCGGCGGGCGGAATGCTGACAGTCAGCAGTATCCGGCGTTCTTATGGGGCTCCGGTATACAGGGGCAGCATTGAGCTTGCATTATATGATGAAGGAATTGTTATGATAAATGAACTGCCGGTTGAGCAGTACCTGTATTCTGTAGTTCCCAGTGAAATGCCATCAGAGTATGGTATGGAGCCGTTAAAGGCCCAGGCTGTATGTGCTCGTGGATATGCATATATGCAGATTAATAACTGTAAGCTTGGGTATATTGGGGCTCATGTTGATGACAGCACCGCATACCAGGTTTATAACAATACAAGGGAGACAGATATGTCAGTCAGTGCCGTGGATGCTACCAATGGCCAGGTGCTGCAATATGATGGTAAAATAATATCACCATATTATTTTTCAACCTCATGTGGTTCTACGGCCGACTGCAGTGATGTATGGATAGGAATGAAACATGTACCATACCTTTCGGGAGGTATACAGAATGGAGAACATCCGGACATTGACCTGTCAGGAGAGGATGGAATACGTGAATTTATTAACAATCCTCCATGTGATACATATGACAGCAGTTTTCCGTGGTACAGATGGAGTGTGAAATTATATGGAACGGATATTAAAAAATCACTTGAAAATGCAATTAAGGAACGTTATAAGGCCAATCCGGGGATGATACTTACAAAGAACAAAAAGGGGAAATACGTATCAGCAAAGATATCGGGTATTGGTGAAATTAAGTCATTAAAAGTAGCTGAGCGTGCAAAAAGCGGTATAATAACTGCACTTATAATAAAAGGGTCAAAGAAGACTATAAAAGTAATCTCAGAATATAATATCAGGGTTCTGCTCGCATCTCCGGGTATGAGGATTACAAGAAATGATAATTCTACGGTTGACGGACTTACGATTCTGCCAAGTGCATTTTTTTATATAGAATCTGATTCATCCGGACAGGAAGGATACACACTTAAAGGTGGCGGATATGGTCACGGAGTTGGCATGAGCCAGAACGGAGCCAAGGCAATGTCAGATTCGGGATGTGATTACATGGGAATACTTGGACATTATTATTCCGGGTGTACGGTATCGGCAGTGTCTGCTTCGTGAGCAGTATTCTTTTTCATGCTGCACCAGGTCTGGAGATTGAAGTTTAACTCTGCACCAAGAAACAATATATATATACAAAAGTACAGCCAAAGCATGAAAAAAATGATGGTTGACAGACTTCCGTATATAGACTTATTATGGCTTACAATGTCAACATAAAATGAATATCCGGTTGAAAAGGCTATCCATCCGACTGTTGTGAACAGGGTTCCCGGCAGCTCGTGTATCAGCTTTACCCTCCGGTTGGGAAGCAGGATATATATTGCAAGAATGACAGTGATGAATACGATTATTACGATATATATCCTAAGGTCGGTAATTGATTTCAGGATATCTGATGAGATATTAAAGGTATCAAAAAGCCACTTGTTTAATTTGCCCCCAAACAGTACAAGAAGCATGGCACCCATTGTCAGGATAAGGAATATAACGGAATATAATATACCAAGCAGCCTGTACACAATATAATTAAGTGAAAATCTGTGGTGGTATATTCTGTTGATCCCATCAGCAATCCCGACGAAGCCCTTGGAGGAAGCCCAGAGTGCGCCGAGAACTGATGCTGAAAGTATACCAAATGAATCGCTGTATATCTCATCCAGCCAGGAGTTTACGGTATCGCTTATAATGCCGGGTGTACCATTGGTGAGTATGGTATACAGCAGGTCCTTTGTAAGCGGTGTATACTTAATAAGCGTCATCAGAAGTATCATAAATGGAAATGCGGATATAAAAAGGAAAAATGCGGCATGTGCCGAATATGCCGTTATATTGTCCTCTTTAATCCTGGCAGTTATTTTTTTTACATATGTGTATATGATACGTAATCTGTACACTAACCGTCCGGATACGCTTTTTGGTCCGGATATGATTTTTGATTTCGCAGGTTCTTTCATATAGCCGTTACCTCATTGCTCTCTTATTTCTATTTATAATATATGATGCCGGGGTCAAAAGCCCCGACTTTGATGCCTGCGGATTGTTCCGTGCTTCGCACTCCCACAATCCTGCCCAATATTCGCATATCGTGGGATTATCATCCCGCTTTTATGCTCATATCGGGGCGGGTCCCAAGGTCTTTCACCCACCTATGAGCGAGCTCATGTGGGTTTAGACCTTTTGACCCTGGCATCAATATATTATAGCATATATTATAACATAATAGACCCGGAACTACAAAATTAAGACAGATATTGTATGTGACTTGACTTTAGTGTATGATTTGTGTTAGTATCTCACATAAAGGCGTTGAAGGTGCAAAAGGATTATACCAATACCTGGCAGAGAGACGGGCCATCGGCTGTAAGCCCGTCAGGTTATGTATACTCTTAATTTCACACCCAAGCTTCGGTTCTGAACGATGTATGGCTGTCATGCCGGTATTGATGTTATATCGGTATACGGAGTTATATTAATTAGGGACTGACGTTACTGTTCGTTACACAGATGATGAGAGTCCATGCATGCTCAGCTGAGGAATGCTGATCTGTTCATGGGAATAAGGGTGGTACCGCGATATTGTTCGTCCCTTGCATATAATCAGTATATGCAGGGGATTTTTATTTCTTGCAGAGGCAGTGGGTAATGTGCGGGCTGGCCTGCACCCTGTGGCTGCTTTACAGAATTATTATATTAGGAGGAATGGCAATGAAAGAGAAACTCAGTAAAATCGTTGAGGAAGCACTTGCAAGTATTGAAAGCTCGGAACAGCTTGATAAGCTCAATGACATAAAAGTCGCTTATCTTGGTAAAAAGGGTGAACTTACATCAGTGCTTAAGGGAATGAAGGATGTGCTTCCTGAGGACAGGCCAAAGGTTGGACAGATGGTTAATGATGCCCGTAATATGATTGAAGAGAAGCTTGAGGCAAGGAAGACGGCATTCGAGAAGAAGATTCGGGAAGAGAAGATAGCAAGGGAGACTATTGATGTCACACTTCCGGGTAAGAAGCCTGTAATGGGTCATAAGCATCCTAATACTATAGCCCTTGATGATGTTGAGAGAATATTTACCGGAATGGGATACGAGGTTGTTGAGGGTCCTGAGATTGAATATGACTACTATAATTTTGAGGCGCTTAATATACCTGCCAATCATCCGGCTAAGGATGAACAGGATACATTTTATATTAACAGTGATATTGTTCTGAGAACACAGACTTCTTCGGTACAGGTACATGAGATGGAGAAGGGTAAGCTCCCTATCAGGATGATAGCACCGGGAAGGGTATTCAGGTCTGATGAGGTTGATGCAACACATTCGCCTTCATTTAACCAGATTGAAGGACTTGTTATCGATAAGAATGTAACATTTGCTGACCTTAAGGGAACGCTTGCGGAGTTTGCTAAGGAGATGTTTGGTGAGACTACCAGGGTAAGGTTCAGGCCACACCATTTCCCGTTCACTGAGCCTAGTGCTGAGATGGATGTGTCATGCTTCAAATGTGGTGGAAGCGGATGCAGATTCTGTAAGGGAGAAGGCTGGATAGAGATTCTTGGCTGTGGAATGGTACACCCAAGGGTTCTTGAAATGCGTGATATTGATTCTGATAAGTACCAGGGCTTTGCTTTTGGTATCGGGCTTGAGAGAATAGCACTTCTTAAGTATGAGATAGATGATATGAGACTGTTGTATGAAAATGATGTCAGATTTCTTAGTCAGTTCTAATTAATTGTTTGAATGGAGGTTGTTTTATGAATACGCCATTATCGTGGATAAAAGCATATGTTCCTGGGCTTGAGTGTACTGCGCAGGAGTTTGCGGACAGAATGACACTGTCAGGAACTAAGGTAGAAGGATATACAAAGCTTGATGACGGTCTTGAAAAGATCGTTGTTGGTAAGATTACAAAGGTTGAGAAGCATCCGGATGCGGATAAGCTGGTTATCTGTCAGGTTATAATCGATGCTGATGGTACATCCACCCAGATCGTTACGGGAGCACCTAATGTATTTGAGGGGGCACTTGTACCTGTTGTGCTTGACGGAGGACGCGTTGCATGCGACCATTCAGGTAAGAGGGTACCGGGTGGTGTTAAGATTAAAAAAGGTAAGCTTCGTGGTGTTGAATCAAATGGAATGATGTGTTCTATTGAAGAGCTTGGTTCATCAACGGATATGTATCCTGATGCTGCACCTGACGGAATATATATATTTAATGATAATCCTGAATATTCAAAGGCAGTACCGGGAGATGATGTCCCTGAACTTCTCGGACTTAGCGATGTTAACTTTGAATATGAGATCACATCAAACCGTGTTGACTGCTTTTCAGTGCTGGGTATTGCAAGGGAGGCTGCTGCAACATTCAGAAAGCCATTTGTACCGCCGGTAGTTACTGCTACAGGTAATGCAGAGAAGACATCAGATTACATCAGTGTTGAGGTTAAAGATAAGGATCTTTGTCCAAGGTATATTGCGAGGGTTGTTAAGAATATTAAGCTTGCGCCATCACCTGAATGGATGCAGAGAAGACTTGCAGCCTGTGGTATCAGACCTATCAACAATATTGTTGATATAACTAATTATGTAATGGAAGAGTATGCACAGCCTATGCATGCATTTGACCTTGATACAATTGAGGATAAGAAGATTGTTGTAAGACGTGCAGAGGATGGCGAACAGTTCCAGACGCTTGATGGACAGATGAGGACAATGGATTCTGATGTGCTTATGATATGTGATGGCAGGAAGCCGATAGGTATTGCGGGAATCATGGGTGGTGAGAATTCTAAGATTACAGATAATGTAAATACAATGCTTTTTGAAGCTGCATGTTTTGACGGAACTAATATACGTCTTTCCGGTAAGAGGCTCGGCATGCGTACAGATGCGCAGACCAAGTTTGAAAAGGGACTTGACCCTGAAAATGCAATGGAAGCAATCAACAGGGCGTGCCAGCTTATAGAGGAGCTTGGTGCCGGTGAAGTAGTTGGTGGATGTGTTGATGTATACAGTACAAAGAAGACACCGGTTACAATTGAATATGATGTTGACAGAATCAACAGACTTCTTGGAACAGATATAAGTGAAGATGATATGGTATCTTATTTTGAAATGGTTGACCTTTCAGTTGACAGGGCTAAGAAGCTTGTAACGGTTCCTACATGGAGACAGGATGTACTGAGGCTTGCGGACCTTGCAGAAGAAGTGGCTCGTTTTTACGGATATGATAATATTCCTTCAACACTTCCATGTGGTGAGGCAACGGCCGGAGGTCTTTCGTATAAGCTCAGGATTGAAGCAGTTGCACGTAATGCTGCAGAGTATCTTGGTTTTTGTGAGGCAAGCACATATTCATTTGAGAGCCCTAAGGTATATGATAAGCTGAGAATCGATGCTGATGACCCGGTAAGAAAAGCTGTGGTTATATCTAACCCTCTTGGGGAAGACTATAGTATAATGAGGACACTTACGCTTAATGGAATGCTTACTTCGCTGTCGACTAATTATAACAGACGTAATAAGAATGTAAGGCTTTATGAGATGGCTAACATCTATATTCCTAAGAGTATTCCGGTAACTGAACTTCCTGATGAATATATGCAGATGACATTCGGTATGTTTGGCGGATGTGACTTTTATGATATGAAAGGTGTTGTTGAGACTGTTATAGAAAAATGCGGTCTCAGGGATAATGTTTCATTTAAGGCAGATGCAGGCCGCAATTACCTTCATCCGGGACGTCAGGCAGATATTGTATACAATGATACGGTAATCGGATTCCTTGGGGAATTACATCCTGAGGTAATGGATAATTATTCAATAAAAGAAAAAACTTATGTTGCTGTGCTTGACATGAGATACATTGTAAAGTATGCTGATTTTAACACTAAGTTCAGGGGACTGCCAAAGTACCCTGCCGTAACAAGGGATATAAGCCTTGTTATGGATAAGGGCGTACAGGCAGGAACTGTTGAGGATATTATCCGCAGCAGGGGCGGAAGCCTCATGGAACAGTGTGAATTATTTGATGTATATGAAGGGGAACGTATCGGAACAGATAAGAAGTCCCTTGCATATTCAATTCGTTTCAGGGCAGCAGACAGAACACTTGAGGATAAGGATGTTAATGAGATAATGGATAAGATCATTAATGCACTTAAGGAGCTTGGAGCTGAGCTCAGGGCATGATCTTACTTTTAATTAATATACGGGGATATGTGTTTTAATCATCTGTGCAACTGTGGAGGCATACATGAATAGATGCATAGTAATTAATGACTATAGAATTAATAATTATACACTGATATGTGATTATGTACCCACACCGGATATGAATCCGGTGGGGGTGTATTTGCGTAATTTTAAACGTAAAAAAAGATATGATATTGAGCCGGATAATATTGAAGTTATCGGTAATATGCGCAGGTTACAGGTGAGACTTGATGACAATGCGCTTTCTTGTGGTACATGGAATCTTGTATTTGTGCTTGAAGATGGAACGGAATGCTTTTCTTTATACAGGGACATGGTCAATGACTCGGGAAAAGGAAGCCTTATTGAGCTTAGCAGGGAAAGATTTGTGTTTGATACAGAGACTAAGATTAATTATATGTGTATATTGGACAGAAAGTCATATTTTGCAGTAAGAAAATGGCATAACAAGTCTGAGCTTATCAAGAAGGCTAACATTATAGTAAAAGATTTTAAGGCAGATGGGCTTAATATATCATTTAATATAGTCAATATGAATAAGAATATTGATGAAGCAGAGGTGTGGATATGGAGCAGGGCGCTTAAGGCTGTAAAAAGAATTACAATTAACGCTGCCCTGATCAATGATGGTGTTATTGAGATGGATTTTTCAGAGATTGTCGAACAATGCAGTATTGACATGTTTAACAGGCTCTGGGAAGTCTATCTGGTGTTTAATGCGGAAGGTATCTTTTATCAGTCAAGGATAGAGATAAGAAAGCCTGAACAGGCTGATAAGAAGAATGTGTTTATAAGTGATATTGATGAAGAGGACAGATATGTCATCTCGTGTCCGGCAGTCAGGGATGCAGATGGTAATTATGAATATGTTTACCAGGTGTATTTTAATTATCATGCGGAATTATGCGCAAAACTTGTAGCAAGGGAATTTATGTACACCAATATGTACCGTGCCAGAATACAGGGCTTCAGACAAAAGCATGGAATACTGAAGATGCGTTTGTGCTTTGGCAGGAATGGATTTGGGAATCACAGGCTTATATTAAGGTATTGCCCTGAGGACCCTGCCGGTGAGAAGTACGAGTATGAGTTTGATATAGAATCTGTTACAGAGACAGCAGAAAAAAAGGTTGTCACTTATTCACTTGATTATTCAAAGGTTAAGTGGATTCCGCTCAGATATGAGCTGCTTGTAAGATGCGAGAAGGATGGATATGAGTACGAGCTGAAGGCAATGGGCAAAGGGAGAGTATTTAACAGGAATCTTTCAAGGGTATATAAGAACAGTTACCTTACGGAGGATGACCTGTATGTATTTGTTGCGGAAAATCTTGGACATAAGGTTGTATTTGAGTGTAGAAGACGTAATGAGTATGATGCGAAAAAATACAGGATTAATGAATGCGTGGCAATGTTTTTGTTCTTTTTTGCAAAGCTGCTGTTTTATAACAGAAAAATACTGATGTTCTATGAGAAGTTTTGTACGGCTGCGCAGGATAATTCTTATTATATGTTTGAGTATTTTATGGAGCATAAGACAAGGAATATTAAGCCTGTATATGTTTTGAAAAAGGAACAGCCTAAGTACGGGGAGCTTAAAGAAAAGTATGGTCCTGCCGTAGTGGCATTTATGAGTGTCAGGCATCTGGTATATGTACAGATTGCAGCGATGTTCGTATCGACAGATTCAAAGAGGCACTGTTACAGATGGCGCTCGGGCAACACCAGGATTTCAAGAATGCTGAATGACAAGAAGTTTGTGTTCTTACAGCATGGTGTTATCGGTTTTAAAAAAGTTGATTATATATATGGAAAGCAGTATGCCAACAGGGCTGACCTGTTCGTGGCTTCTTCTGAATTTGAGAAGAATATTATCAACAAATGGTTTGGATATGATAACAGGGAGATTATTGTTACCGGTCTTGCAAGATGGGACAAGCTTGTATCAAAGCCTGCCGACCCGCCTGTAATATTCTATATGCCGACATGGCGTAACTGGATATTTGAGGTGGACGATGAGGCTGAATTCATGAAGACAGATTATTACAGGGAGTATTCAAGGGTTCTTGCTTCTAAGGAGCTTGCTGCCATGCTTGCGGAGAATAGTGTTAAGCTTGTATTCTGTATGCATCCGAAGTTTGGACAGTTTTATTCGTGTCTTAGAAGTACAAGCCCTGATATAGAGATATTTGATTATAATTCATGTAATATCAATGAGATGCTTATGAAATGCAGTATGTTTGTAACAGATTATTCAAGTGCATCATGGGATGTGTATTATATGGACAAGCCCGTACTGTTTTATCAGTTTGACGCAAAAAAATATAGTGAGCTCCAGGGTTCTTATATTAATCTTGAAAAGAAAGTATTCGGTGAGAGGGTGACGGATTTTGATTCCTTCATTAATGCTTTAAGGAAAAATATTGCTGACGGCTTTTATTACGATAGCAGTACAGACAGGATGAAGGATGAGTATCTTCCTATAAGGGATTCAAATCACAGGCAGAGAATTTATGATGAGATTGTCAAAAGACTCCGTTGATTTGACTTTGTTTGTCAACATTGGTATAATTTAAAGATATGTGTTGATAAAAATAGATTGATAGGAGGCTGTATTTTGTTGATAAGTGTTATCGTTCCATATCATGGAGAAGAGACATATATTACAGACTGTCTTGACAGCATAGTGGAACAGACCTATAAGGATATTGAAGTAATCGTTGTTGCTTCCGGGTGTGATATACCTGATGAGATAACAGGAAGGTATGCAGAACTGATCGATATACGTTGTATTAAGGCTTCGTTACCGGGTGTTGCCGCTGCGCGCAATGCCGGAATGGATGCTGCCCTTGGTGAATATATCACGTTTGTTGACAGCGATGATTATTTTGATGTTGATTTTCTTGACAAGTTACAGGTCATGGCTGTACAGTCGGACTGTGACATGGTATTTGGAAAGTTCGTATATACATGGTATAGAAGAGATATTTATATTGAACAGAATAATGATTCCGTTAATGAAGAGGATGATGGAGAAGGCACAGAAGAGGATAAGGATGGGGAAGATGACCTTAATCTCCAGTATAATTTTGGAATCCTTGATGGTGACACGGAAGATGTAATTAATGAAAAACGCCTGTATGCTTCAGGAAGATACCTGATCACTAAGCGTAAGAATATGCATACGGTTACAGCTCTTGGTAATCTGTATAAAAAGAGCTTTATTGTCAGCAATGGGATAAGATTTGACGATAAGATGCTTCATTATTGTGATATGGCGTTTATAGTAAGTGTGCTTAACCTTGCCAGGGTTGTCAATGGTGACAAGGAGGCTGAATATATTAAGAGGTTCCACAATGATCCGATTCACCAGCCTTCGCTGCATCAGAGTATTGGGAAGGAAGACTTTAATTACAGGATAAAAGCATATAAGGCATCGATAAGATGTATCAGTGAGGGGTCGGTATTAAGGATAAGGGTAGACAGAAAGCTTTTACACTATTTTTCTTCAGAGGTTATGCCTGCAGTCCGTAAGAATGATGAAAAGGTATGGCGTAAGAAGAGGCTTCCGGTTATAAAGGAATTAGTAGAGGCAATGGACCCTGAGGTATTTAAAGGTATTGGATGGTATAAGAGGAGACTTGTGAAGGCACTCCTGAAGGATGATATTGAAAAGCTCTGTAAGATTTCAGGCAGGCGCAACCTGCGTAACTGGATACATGCAATAATATTTAAACCAAAGCGTGCCATGCGTATTAAAGAATTTGTATACAGGCACAGGTATGCCACACAGCCGATGCTTGACAATACGGTATTCCTTGAGAGTTTTTTTGGAAAAAGCTATTCGGACAGTCCGAAGTATATTTTTGAAAAGCTCAATGAGATGTATCCCGGCAGATATGAATATGTATGGGTGCTTGATAAGAAGACAAAGCTTCCATATCCGGCTAGGCAGTGCAGGAGATTCAGCCTGAATTATTTTAAGTATCTTGCAAGAAGCAGGTATATTGTATTTAACAGCAGACAGCCTAAGTATTTCATTAAGAGAAAGGGAAATGTATTCCTTGAGACATGGCATGGTACGCCGCTTAAGAAGCTGGTTTTTGATATTGAAGAGGTTGTAAGTGCATCACCGACATACAAGAAGAACTTTTATATACAGTCGCGTTCATGGGATTATCTTGTATCAGCTAACGGCTTTTCTTCTGAGGTGTTTAGAAGGGCTTTTGCATATGATAAGCCGCTGCTTGAGTTTGGATACCCACGGAATGATATACTGCATTCCGATAATAAAGAAGAGGTTGCCGTTAAAGTCAGGAAGGGCATTGGGATACCGGAGGGTAAAAAGGTTATCCTATACGCCCCTACATGGCGGGATGATGAGTATTATGACCATGGTAAGTATAAGTTTACCCTTCATCTTGACCTGATGAAAATGAAGGAGAAGCTTGGTGACGAATATGTCATTATGCTCCGTACACATTATTTTATTGCTGATAAGCTTGATGTAAGGGGGCTTGAGGGCTTTGTATATAACCTCAGCAGATATGATGATATTGCGGAATTATATTTGATATCTGATATCCTGATAACAGATTATTCATCGGTATTTTTTGACTATGCCAATCTCAGGAGGCCGATACTGTTCTATACCTATGACCTTGATAAGTACAGGGATGTGATCAGGGGATTTTATATCGATATGAATAAGGAGCTTCCGGGACCATTGTTATTTACAACAGATGAAGTGATCGATTCGATACATGATATTGAAAGTGTTAATGAAAAATATGCCGGGGTATATGACAGCTTTTATGAGAGATTCTGCGGATGGGAAGACGGACATGCTTCGGAAAATTGTATAAAAGAAGTGTTTGGAAAACACTGATATTAGGAGTGAAACAATGGGTAACACAGGTAATCGTGTAGTTAATAATTTTAAAAAGTACAGATATCTGTTATCACAGCTTATTATTAAAGATATTAAGCTGAAGTACAGAAGGTCTTATCTTGGTATAGTATGGACTCTTATTGAGCCGCTGCTGACTATGATAGTGCTTACAATGGTCTTCTCTGCATTTCTTGGGAAAAACGGGGTTGCGGATGATCTGCCATTCCCTGTATATATTCTTGCAGGAAGGCTGCTGTACTCATTTTTCAGCGGTGCAACAAAGGGCGCAATGAAGTCCATACGGAGCAATGCTGCAATGATCAAAAAGGTATATGTACCAAAGTATATGTATCCGCTGGCTGCAATACTGTCAAACTTTATTATATTTCTTATATCACTGATAGTATTGTTCGGTGTTGCGATAGTGCTTAAGGTAGCACCTTCATGGTGGATGTTTATGGCGGTAGTGCCAATACTGCAGCTGCTGCTTATATGTATTGGCGTGGGCCTGATACTTGGAACACTTGCCGTATTTTTCAGGGACCTTGAATATCTCTGGGGAGTTGCACTGATGCTTATAATGTATACATGTGCAATATTCTATGAGGCTAAAAGGCTCTATAAGGCCGGTTACGGCTGGCTGCTTGACAGTAACCCGATATATGGGGTGATTCGTAATTTCAGACATTGTATAAGTGGTGCGGGATTTCATTATCCGACGTTGATCTACTGCACATGCTTTGGAGTTATAACAATTATTATAGGTGCATATCTGTTCTACAAAAAACAGGATGAATTTATCCTCAATCTGTAGCTCCAAAGGAGATGTACCCCTGTCCTTACATACAGGAAGAGGGGGTATTAACAGATTGGAGAGTATAGGAGTGAATATATGAGTAAGGCTGCTATTAAGGTTGAGCATGTAGGAATGAAGTTCAATCTTAGTTCCAACAAGGTAGATAACCTCAAGGAATATTTTGTGAGATTTATAAAGAGAGACATTATGTACAAAGAATTCTGGGCTTTACGTGATGTTAATTTCACGATCAACAAAGGTGAGCATGTTGCAATTCTTGGATATAATGGGGCAGGTAAAAGCACGATCCTAAAGATTATTGCAGGTGTCCTGAAGCCGACAGAGGGAAAAGTGACAATTGATGGAAAGGTTGTTCCGTTGCTTGAGCTTGGCGCAGGGTTTGACCCGCAGTATACAGGTGCTGAAAATATATATCTGTATGGTGCGATTCTTGGTTATTCAAAGGATTTTATTGATTCAAAGTACAAAAGGATTGTTAAGTTTTCCGAGCTTGGGGATTTTATTAATGTTCCGGTTAAGAATTATTCGTCCGGTATGAAAGCGAGACTTGGATTCTCAATTGCTACTATTGTTGAGCCAGAGATCCTTATACTGGATGAGGTATTATCTGTAGGGGATGCAAGATTCAGACGTAAGAGCATGAGACGTATCAGAAGGATGATGAAAAAGGGAGTAACCGTGCTTTTTGTCTCACACTCCATGAAACAGGTTAGAAAGGTATGTGACAAGGCAATACTTCTTGAAGCGGGGCATGTTATATTTGCCGGTGATCTGGATGAAGCGATCAGATTATATGAAGGGGATCCTGAGGATGAGGATAATGCCGATACTGATTTGGAAGAAAATGGCATTGAAGCTGATGCACCGGAAAATGTGGAGCATAAGACCGGTGTTTTACAGAATGCTGATAATGAAGCTGAAAAGGCTGCAGATATGAAAGGCGGGGAACAATAATTATGAAAAAGGTAATTACTTATGGAACATATGATTTACTGCATGTAGGTCATATCAATCTTTTAAGACGGGCAAAAGAGCTTGGGGATTATCTGCTCGTTGTATTGTCGAGTGATGAATTTAATGCTGTCAAGAATAAGAAAGCATATCATCCATATGAGGACAGAAAGATAATTCTTGAAGCAATAAAGTATGTAGATGAGGTTATTCCGGAATACACATGGGAACAGAAGATTAAGGATGTTCAGGACAATGATATTGATATATTTGTAATGGGAGATGACTGGAAGGGCAAGTTTGATTTCCTTAAGGATTATTGTGAGGTTGTATATCTTCCAAGGACAGAGGGTATATCAACAACTAAGATCAAGGAAGACCTGAACCTTGGTAATAAGCAGTAGACAAGTATCTGTAAAATGATTCGGAGGATCAGAAGATGAAAAAGGTGAGCATAATAGTTCCATGCAGTAATGGACTATGTTATCTGGATGATTGTCTTGGGACAATTCTTTCACAGGGAATGGATACTGACAGTTACGAAGTGATATGTCTGGGTGATTCGCCTGAGGAAGGGATAGTATCTAAGATAGAGGAGTTTGAAAGCAGGGGACTCCCGGTGAGGTATGTCCAGTGGCTTGAAAAGAAGGGTGCAGGATATGCGCGAAATAAGGGAATTGAGATGTCAGATGCAGAGTATATTTATTTTCTTGACAGTGATGATTATCTCCTTGACGGATGTATGAAGCGTTTATTGGAGTGCGCCGAAAATAATGATGCGGATCTGGTCCGTGGTGATATTATTACAACTCATTTTAAGAGCGAGAGCTTTGGCCTTAATAAGTACAATCCTGCCAGGCTTATCCAGGAAGACCGAAAGCTTACTGATATAGAACTGTCAAACCTTTTTTCAACAGAGATCACTGCACTTAATATGCTTATAAGAAAGAGTCTGATAGATGAGTATAATGTCAGATTTGATGATGAGGTTTTATATTTTACTGATATACCTTTTGTAATGCAGCTCCTGCTTGTGACTAATACAGGATACCTTGCAAAGGATGCAGGGCTTGCCAAGAGAAAAAGAAATGATCCGATCCATTACCCATCCCTTAACCAGAGTGCGAAGAAGGATAATAACCGGATGCTTACAGATCTTTTGCGTGTGTATGTCAATACACTTCCATATGTGAAGGATCAGCCAAAAAGAAAGAACACGATAAGTGTTATATTATGTAAGACAATATATAAGCAGTGCCTTAATGGGTGGAACCTTAACGATGAGACTTCACAGAGATGCTCTGAAGTAATCAAGGATGGGGTTAATGGTGTAGTTAATAAGTTTGGTTTTGCCGGTAAGGTCATATTGAAGGCAATTGCCGGCAGGCATTACCGTATGGCGCGTTTTGTTGGAAAAGTGCTGAAGATGTATAAGAAAAAGGGGTCATTATTCAAAAAGTCCAGGTGGAGGCATTTTCTTGACCGTGCAGTATTCAGGAAGCTTCCAAGGAAGAATAACTGGGTTGTGTTTGAGAGCTTTTTTGGTAAGAGCTATAATGACAGCCCTAAGGTATTGTATGAATATATGCTTGAAAGGTTCGGTGACAAGTACAAGTATATATGGGTGCTTAATAACCCATCAGATAATATGAAGGGCAGGCCTAAGCGTTGTGCAAGGCACAGCTTAAAGCATGTGTATTATTCGGCAAGGGCAAAGTATCATATATACAATGTCAGACAGCCGGGATGGTTTAAAAAAGAGGATGACATGGTATTCCTTGAAACCTGGCATGGAACACCGTTAAAGAAGCTTGCGTTTGACCTTGATGACATACATGCTGCTAGTCAGGACCATAAGGAGACATTTTACCGTGACTCAAGGGCATGGGATTATCTTGTATCAGCTAACCGTTTTTCAACGGAAGTGTTTGAGAGGGCGTTTGAGGTTGACAGGGAAAAGATTATTGAGACAGGCTATCCAAGAAATGATATCCTGTATTCACCTGACGCAGGGGAGATAGTAGGGTCGGTTAAGGCAAAGCTTGGTATACCTGAAGATAAGAAAGTAATTATGTATGCGCCGACATTCCGTGATAATGCATTTTACGGACCTGGCAAATACAAATTCAGTCTTGCACTTGATATAGATATGTTAAAGGAAGAGCTGTCTGATGAATATGTACTGTTGTTCAGGACACACTATCATATTGCTGACAGACTTGACCTGACTAAGTATGAGGGCTTTGTATACAATGTCAGTACATATGAAGATATTTCAGAACTGTATCTGATATCTGATATGTGTGTCACAGATTATTCGTCTGTATTTTTTGATTATGCAAACCTTAAGAGACCTATGCTTTTCTTTGTATATGATTTTGATGCATATAAGGATGAGCTCAGGGGAATGTACCTTGATATGGAGACCGAGCTTCCGGGACCGCTTATAAGGACTAACAGGGAATTAATAGATTCCATAAAGAATATTGATCAGATAACTGCAAAATATGCAGACCGCTATAATAATTTTTATAACAGGTTCTGTTCAGTTGATGATGGAAATGCAGCAAAGAGGGTTATCGAAACCATATTTGGAGGAGGAGAAACCCGTTGAATATAATGAGGAGTGCCAGGCAGGCAGCCAAGGCAATGGCTGTTACACTGTATCGTGTATTTAACAGTATACTGCCGGTAAGGGGTAAAAGAATAGTATTCTCATCAAGCCTTGGAAAGAGTTATTCGGGTAATCCCAGGGCAATATATGAGAGGATGGTATCTGAAGGCTTAGATAAAAAGTATGACTGTATCTGGTTTTACGAGAGTGAACCTTACGATATCGACGGCTGCAATAAACAGGTGAAATATGGAAGAATTAGATATCTGTATTATATGGCAACCGCAAAATTCTGGATTTTTGATGCAAGACAACCGGAATTCCTGCGAAAGAGAGACAGGGTAGTTTATCTTCAGACCTGGCATGGAACTCCGCTTAAGAAGCTTGGACTTGATATGGATAATGTGTTTATGGCCGGTGAGACTGATATTGATTCTTATCATGATTCGTTCAGGCGCAATGCGGCAACGTGGGATTATCTGATTTCACAGAATCCGTTTTCATCAGAGGTTTTCAGGCGGGCGTTTGCATTCAGTGGTAAGATGTTGGAGACCGGATATCCAAGAAATGATGTACTGTTTGAAGGTAATTCGCAGTATAATATTATTAATATTAAAGAGCAGCTTGGACTTCCGGCAGATAAAAAGATAATTCTGTATGCACCGACATGGCGTGATGATGAAGCTTCCGGTATTGGCAGGTACAGATTTTCAAGTGCCCTTGATATTGACAGTTTGAAGGAAGAATTTGAAGGGGATATGGTTCTGGTAATTAAGTACCATTACCTTGTAAATGATAATACAGACTGGTCTGCATATAAAGGGTTTGTATATATGTTTGACCAAAGCGTTGACATTGCCAGCCTTTATATTGTATCAGATATGCTTGTAACAGATTATTCATCGGTAATGTTTGATTACAGCCTGCTTGGAAAACCAATGTATTTTTACTGCTATGACCTGGAACGTTATAAGAATGAGCTCAGGGGCTTTTATTTTGACTTTGAGAATTCAGCACCGGGACCGATATCAACGACAACTGATGAATTGATAGAAGATATTAAGCAATGCAGGGAACAGGAATATGTGGACAGATATGATGCGTTTGCACGGATGTATAATCCGTGGGATGATGGCAATGCATCACATAAGGTTATAAAAGAAGTGCTGGGTATTGAATAATGGTTAAGAGTATTGGATATATAATTTTTGCAATAATATACTATATAGGCTGTATATTCCATGTTGATAATAATCTTTTCTTTTGTGTAATGACACATGATGGCAGCGATGACAGCAGTGTCGGGGTTGTTATTAAGGCCATAAAGGAAAGGAAGCCTGATGCACGTTTTGTATGTGTAAGAAAAAGCGACAGAGGTGGAGCAGGGCTTTTTGACCTGGTTTTTAAGAAGTCGGCCGCACTTGCAAGGGCAGGAACAGTTCTTATGGATAATGAATTCCTCCCGTTGGCATATGTGAAGATAAGAAAAGGTGTTAAGGTAGTACAGCTGTGGCATGGAACAGGAACTATTAAAAAGTTTGGACATGACGCCAACAGCGGCAGGCTGTTAGGGCTTGAAAAGAAAGCAGACAGCAGGATAACACACCTTATTGTTAATTCAGAGTACACAGCCGGGCTGTACCGGGGAGCGTTCGGGGTAACAGAGGATAAAGTATATCTTACCGGTATTCCGCGGACTGATGTCATGTTTAATGATGATTTCAGGGAAAAAGCAGTCAGGGACTTTTATGAAAGATATCCCGGGCTTGTTAATAAAAGGCTGATATTGTATGCACCAACATTCCGTGATGAACAGGTTACGTCCCCAAGGGTGGAGCTGAATATGGAGAAATGGTGCAGCCATATGGATGAAGATACAGTGCTTTTACTGCGGCTGCATCCGCATGTGGCGGATGCATATGATGACACAAGTATTTTACAATATGGTGATAAAGTACAAAATGTGTCCGGGTACAGTGACCTTAATACACTGCTGTTTGTGGCAGATGCACTTATTACTGATTACTCATCGATTATTTTTGAATATGCATTACTTGATCGGCCGATGTATTTTTATGCATATGATATAGATGTGTTCAGTGAGTATGGAAGAGGTTTTTATGAAGACTATAACAGCTTTGTCCCGGGTCCTGTTGCAGAGACAACTGAAGGGCTTATCAGTCTGGTTAAGTCCGGAGATGGTTATTCTGCGATAAGAGGGCAGTTTAAGGATAAGTTTTACCGTTACCTTGACGGTAAATCGACAAAAAGGCTGCTGGACATATTATTACGATACTAATATTTAATTTTGGGAGGTACTTATGAGTCAGTTATTAAAAAAGAAGTTGGGTTTTGTATTTATTATTTTGCAGTTTCTGCTTACTATAGGACTGATCGGTCTTATATTGTATGTTGATATGATACCTGACAAATATCTTTTACTTGGTGTGCTGGGATTGGTATTTATTATGTTATATACATTTTTCAGCCAGATGTCTAAAAGATTATATGTTGTCGGAAGAATTCTTTCAGTGATTTTCTGTATTATCATACTTATTGGTACCGGATATCTCTGGAGGGGCTATAACGCAATAGATAATATGTCTGCTGCTAATGTTAAGGTTGACGAGATATCAGCACTTGTCCTTTCAACAGACAAGGCAGAGACTATTGATGATGTTAAGGATTATCAGTTTGGTATTATTGAGAATGTCGGAAGGAAATACACCGATTCAATGCTTGAGTCTGTAAAAAAGGATGTCGGAAAAGATGTGGCAATCAGGTCATATACAGATGTAGACTCGCTTGTTAATGCATTGTACACACAGGAAGTCGGGGTTATTATTTTTAATGAAGCCTTCCGTGAGACTATAGGTGATACTTATAAGGACTTTGAGACTAAGACGAAGGTTCTTGGTAATCACAGGGTTGAGACAGTTATCGAAGATGATAATAAGGATGAAGAAGCTGAAGACAGCTCAATAACCAAACCATTTATTATGTATTGCTCCGGAATTGATACGTATGGCTCAATAGCTAAGACAAGCAGAAGTGATGTTAATATTATTGCTGTTGTTAATCCTGAGACATCACAGATTCTTCTTGTTAATACGCCAAGGGATTATTACGTTCCATTATCAATATCTAATGGTGTCCGTGATAAGCTTACACATGCAGGCATATATGGTGTGGATGTATCAATGGCAACATTGGAGATGCTGTATGATATTGACATTGATTATTATGTAAGGGTTAACTTCTCAGGTCTTAAGGATATTGTTAATGCACTTGGCGGGGTTAAGGTATATTCAGATTTTGATTTCACATCAGACTGGGGACCGAGCTTTAAAAAGGGCTACAACAATGTTGATGGTAAGCAGGCACTTGCGTTCTGTCGTGAGCGTCATCACTTTGCCGCCGGGGACAATCAGCGTGGCAAGAATCACCAGCATATGATCTCTGCCATACTTGATAAAGCAACGTCACCATCAATCCTGAAGAACTTTAATAAGCTTATGAAGAGTATTGAGGGTTCATTTGAGACTAATATGAAGACCAAGAAGATCACAAGTTATGTTAAGTACCAGATGGATGAGATGCCTAACTGGAAGATTGATTCGATCAGTGTTGATGGAACAGGTTCAAAGGATTACACTTACTCAATGCCACGAAGCAGGGCATATGTAATGAGACCGGATTCTGATTCTGTTAATAAGGCACGTACTACAATTAAGAGGGTACTGAATGGAGAAAAGATCAAGAAGAAGAATACGGATAAGAGCGGTACGGAAAGTAAGTAATCAGTACGGTATTACCGGAGGTAGTTAATTGTTTGGCAAATGGATTCGTGACGGAAGATTCTCTGTATTTTTCAGGGTAATGCTTGTTGTTCTGGATATTATATGTATTAATTTAAGTTCATATCTTTCACTGCTCATAAGATTTGAACTAAAGTGGACATCGATAGAACCTGAGTGCCTTGAAGCAGTCAACCGTATGTGTGTGTTTAATACGGTAACGACATTGCTGCTGTTCCTGGCATTCAGACTCTATCACAGTCTGTGGAGGTACGCCAGTATAAGGGAGATGGTTAACATCCTGTTGGCGTGCCTTATTTCTACAATTATTCATATAACATCTTTATTTATGCATTACAGGTATTTTACTAAGAGTTATATTATAATATATATGATGCTTTTGTTTGTTATGATTATCACGATAAGATATTCGTACAGGCTTACAAGGCATCTGTTCAGCATGTACAGCCATGGTGAGGATACCCGCAATACGATGATTATCGGTGCGGGGGAAGCCGGTAATATGGTTATGAATGAGCTGATCATGAGTAACAGGCTGGATGCACGTATTAAGTGTATTATTGATGATGACAGGACAAAACAGAATACTTACATTCATGGTGTTAAAGTGGTTGGCGGCAGAGATAAGATACTTTGGGCGGCTGAGCATTTTTCCATAAATGAGATTATTATTGCCATGCCTGCAGCTTCACGCAAGACGATCAGTGAATTTGTGGAGATATGCCGTCATACATCAGGGCAGCTTAAGATTCTTCCGGGAATGTACCAGTTCGTTAATGGTGAGGCAACGCTTGACAAGCTCCGTGATGTACAGATAGAGGATCTTCTCGGACGTGAACCTGTAAAGGTTGACATAACCTCGATCATTAACTATGTCAGTGGAAAGACAGTGCTCATTACAGGCGGCGGTGGTTCTATCGGAAGTGAGCTGTGCAGACAGATTGCAGGACATTCACCGGCAAAGATGATAATTGTGGATATATATGAAAATAATGCATACGATATCCAGAATGAGCTTAAGCATGATTATCCGGGGCTGGATCTTACTGTCCTGATCGCTTCTGTACGTAATACAGAAAGAATGGACAGCATATTTGCAAAGTACAGACCGGATATTGTATACCATGCGGCTGCACACAAGCATGTACCGCTTATGGAGGACAGCCCTAACGAGGCAATTAAGAATAATGTATTTGGCACATATAAGACGGCACTTGCCGCAAGCAAATACGGAACTAAGAAGTTTGTGCTTATATCTACTGATAAGGCGGTTAACCCCACTAATATAATGGGAGCCTCAAAACGTATATGTGAGATGATACTTCAGGCTTTTGACAGACATTCAGATACTGAATTTGTTGCGGTAAGATTTGGAAATGTGCTTGGAAGCAACGGAAGTGTTATACCGCTTTTTAAAAAGCAGATCGCGTCGGGTGGTCCTGTTACCGTAACGCATCCTGATATAATAAGATATTTTATGACAATTGAAGAAGCTGTAACACTGGTGCTTCAGGCCGGTGCATATGCGAAGGGCGGAGAGATATTTGTGCTTGACATGGGTGAGCCTGTTAAGATTATGGATCTCGCAAAGAATCTGATAAGGCTGTCCGGCTATAAGGTTGGTGAAGATATTGAGATTAAGATTACCGGACTGAGGCCCGGTGAGAAGCTGTACGAAGAGATGCTTATGAATGAGGAGGGGCTTACAGATACTGCCAACTCCCTTATTCATATTGGTAAACCATTGGAATTTGATGAGGATCAGTTCTTTAAGCAGCTCGACATGTTATATGAATATGCTTATAGTGAAAGTGATAATATTAAGTCAATAGTTGAGACAATTGTACCGACGTATAAAGAAAAAGCTGTTGATGTAAAACGTGACCGTGAGATACTCAGTGAGCAGTTTAAGGAGATACATGACAGGGAGATTACCCACAGGAAGCTTGTTGGTTTTGAAAGAAAGAATAATTAATATTATATACGAAGGGAGTTAATGATATGGACAGAATTATGTTTTCTCCACCGGATATATCGGATTTTGAGATTGATGAAGTAGTTGATACACTTAAAAGCGGCTGGCTGACTACAGGACCGAAGACAAAAAGGCTTGAAAAGGAGATTGCAGAGTACTGTAAAACTTCAAAGGCTGTATGCCTTAATTCGGCAACTGCATGTATGGAATCAACATTAAGGCTGCTTGGTGTAGGTCCCGGGGATGAGGTTATTACAACGGCATATACGTATACGGCAAGCTGCAGTGTTATTATTCATGCCGGGGCGACTCCTGTGCTTGTTGATACCGGTAAAGACTCATATGAGATTGATTATGATGCGATTGCAGATGCAGTCACGGAACGTACTAAGGTAATCATTCCTGTTGATATTGCCGGTATGATGTGCGACTATGACAGGATATATGAGATACTGGAAAGCAAAAAGCACCTGTATACTCCTTCTAACGATATACAGCGACTGTTTGACCGGGTTATTGTCCTGGCAGATTCTGCGCATGGTTTTGGTGCTGTATATAAAGGAAAGATGAGCGGTGAGGCTGCTGATTTTACATCATTTTCATTCCATGCCGTTAAGAATTTTACGACCGGGGAAGGCGGTGCCGTTGTATGGCGTGACAGACCGGGAATGGATAATGAGGACATATACCACAGATATCAGTTGTTATCGCTCCATGGCCAGTCAAAGGATGCACTTGCCAAGACTAAGCTTGGTGCATGGGAATATGATATTGTAGAGCCATATTATAAATGTAATATGACAGATATTATGGCAGCTATCGGGCTTGGGCAGATGCGCCGTTATGGTGAACTTCTTAACAGGCGTGGGCAGATTGTGAAGATGTATACAGACGGCATTGCAAATGATGATGTGTGGGTATTTAATCATATTACGGAGGATAGAAGATCAAGCATGCATCTGTGTCTTGTAAGGCTGTCAGGAAAAGACAGGGAGTTCTGTAATGAATTTATAAAGAAAATGGCTGAGCGTGATATACCGCTTAATGTTCATTATAAGCCGCTGCCTCTTCTCAGTGCGTATAAGAAGCTTGGGTATGACATTAAGAATTATCCCAATGCATACGCAATGTTTGAAAATGAGGTTACATTGCCGCTTCATACTAAGCTGTCTGATGAGCAGGTAAGATATATTATTGATAATTTTAATGATGTGTTAAAAAGTATACAGTGACCAAAGACGTGTAATAATTGTAAGTATATAGTGTAAAATGATGTGTAGTAATAAAGTATCCAGTGTCGGAAAATATGAAATTAATATAAGTATCCGGTCATCAATGGGGAGGGAATATTATGTTACCTGACTGGGATGAGCTTCCTGAAAGCATGCATAATGATTATGTACGTAAGTATTATGACATTTTAAAGAAAAAGGAGTTAAGCCTGAAGATAAAAAGAGCTGCTGATGTTATCATGGCAGCTGTGCTTTTAGTTGTACTTGCACCTGTATTTGCCGTGCTTGCAGTATGGATAAAGCTTGATTCAAAGGGACCGGTGTTATTCAGACAGACAAGAGTTACAGCGTTTGATAAAGATTTCACAATCTACAAGTTCAGAACAATGGTTGACCTTGCCGAACAGAAGGGAAGCAGGGTAACGGTTGCCGGGGACAGCAGGATAACTGATGCAGGAAAGAAGCTCAGGGGACTACGGCTTGATGAACTGCCGCAGCTTATCAATGTCCTTAAAGGGGATATGAGCTTTGTTGGTACGAGACCGGAAGTCAGGAAGTATGTTGACGCATATACACCGGCTATGATGGCTACGCTGCTTATGCCGGCAGGGATCACTTCTGATGCAAGTATAAGATATAAAGATGAGGACAGACTTTTATCCGGTGCAGAAGATGTAGATTATGTATATACTCATAAAGTCCTGCCAGGTAAGATGAAGTATAATCTCAGAAGTTTAAGAAGATTCAGCCTTATTAATGATATATATACAATCGTAGATACGGTTGTATCAGTATTTGGTGATTGTGATGATCCGGAATAAAGACAGTATTCAGGGTAATGATAATAAAAAGTATGATGATATAATCAATCTTGGGCGGCCTGTGTCCGGAAGACAGTGTATGTCAATGTCAGACAGGGCTGCGCAGTTTGCGTCCTTTGCTGCACTGACAGGGTACGAGGATGCGGTAAAGGAGACTGCACGGATATCGGAGATTGCCGTAGAAGAGAGTGTGCAGGGGGTAACTGACCCATCCTGTCCAATGTATGACAGTATTGATGATAACGCTTAGTGCATAGCAAAATAAATGCATAATAAAAATAGATGTCCTGCAGGTCAATGTTGCAGGGCATCTATTTTCTTTGTTGTCACAGTGCTGTTAAGCAGAGTTTGTGTATATTCTTAGTTAATTTTAAAGAATCTTGAAGCAGATTCAACATTGTAACCTGTATTAAGGTAATTGTTACCCCTGTCTTCGTTAATTCCCATATTATTGTATGGCTGTCTGTACTGGAAGCAGTCATCATCATATGCAGCTTCAACTTCGCCGGTTTCTGTGTTTCTTGCACGTGTCTCATCGAAGTAGATCTCAATTGAATCACGCTGGAAGTCTTCATTACTTTCTGAAACATTTTCAAAGTCAGGGTCTGTAACAGAAACTAATATATACAGATACTTTTCTGTCCATGCAAACTTAACTGAAGCATCAGTTACGCTCTGCTTGGCATCGGCATATTCCTGATCGAAAAGTGTGAAGTCTGTTATCTTAATCTCAGGGATACTATCCCATACTTCATCAACAGCAGCATTGCCATCTTCGTCAATTGTAAGATCTTTGGCAATCTTAGCCGCATAAGCAGTCTTTGCAGGAGCTTCATCTGCAGGTAACGTATCCTTAAGGACTACATCGCCAAAAAGGGCTGCTGAGAAGTAAGGCTCTTTGTATATAGTATTTCCATTGTCATCTTTAGTGTTGCGTCCGGGTGCGAAGAGGTTAAGGGAACCATTTCTGTGGCCATTAGAACAGTCATTGACCATAACCTCGGCACCAACAACATCACCGTCTTTTTTATCTGTCTTAAAAGGAATCTTGAATACTCCCATATATCCGTCATATGGCTCATGACCCGGAATGATAAGCTCATTATCCTCTGTGAATTTTGGTGGGAATCCGCAGAACTGAACCCTGATCTCTTTGATAGCTACACCTGTAGCCGGTTTGTCATTAAGTGATTTAATACCGAACCCGCTTAATGCATCTGAGTATTTGCCATAGTATACCTCAGAGAATTCACCCTGTGCATGGTCGGCAGGGAATACAAACTGCTTGTTTTCGCTTACCATATTGTTGTCAGGTACGAGATATGATTCCCACCCATTACCAACTTCAAGTGCAAATCCGTTAGTACCTGTGTATGTACCTTTAACATATACAAGGACATATGCGTCAGCAGGAGCATACTCTCCGTCTGCATTAGTACATCCAGGAAGGTTAAGAAGTGTGCTTGCCTTACCTTCACCGAATACAAGGGCACCACCTGTTATCTCGGAAGCACATTCATTACTGTCTGTATCATATCTTGACTCGAAGTCTAAAGGCTCTGATATGTCAGATACATAAGTATATGGGATAGGTGAAGGTGTTGCAGTAGGCTTTGCAGTAGGTTTTGCAGTAGGCTTTGGTGTCTTTGTTGCCGTTGCTGTAGCTGATGGAACTGCGCTTGCTTCTGTAGTAGCTGAAGGTGTTGCAGTAGCATTAGCTGGAGCTGTTGAGGCAGCCGGAACATTAGTTGCAGCCGGTGAAGATGTTGCAGCTGTTACGGTATTCCTCCTGGATGCCTTGTTAACTGTTACCCTACATTTAAGCGTCTTTTTAGACTTGCCAAGCTTGTATACTGCTTTGATAACAGCCTTTCCTTTTGATTTTCCTTTGATGGTTGCATAAGCCTTGTTTCCTTTGGCAGAGGATTTGCTGATAACAGCAACCTTCTTTTTGCTTGTTGTCCAGGTTACCCGGGCTTTCTTAGCACCATTCTTAAGCGTAATCTTTACGGATTTTCCTACATTGATGGTAGCTTTTGTCCTGCTGAGGGCAGGTTTTTTAGCTGCTTCTGCATTATCTGCCGGTGCTGCAGAAACAACCATCGCCATCGCAAGTGTTAATGCTGCGGCCTTTTTGATTGTTACTTTAATCATTTTAGTCATCCTTTCTTTATTTTGTTCATAATATTTTAACACTTAATAGCACAATGTCAATATTGAATGGAAAATTGGTTGCAAAAGGTTAATAAAACATTGCAAAATGTTATGGGTTTTAAGTTGTTTTATAATATTTTTATAATATTATTGATATTAAAATAATGTGTTGTTATACTTATTTGAAATAAATATAAGGATGTTGATAGTGATGAAAGTAAAAGGTGTTATATTTGATGTTGACGGAACACTTCTTGATTCAATGCCGGTCTGGAAGAATGTCGGATTAAGATTTCTTGCGTCAGTTAATATAAGTCCAAAAGAAGATACAGAGGAGAGGCTCCGTTCGATGAGTCTGTATGATGCAGCAGTATATTATAAGGAAGAATGTGATGTTCCGATGTCAGTGGACGAGATTGTTGACAGGATCAATGGAATGATTGAGCATTTTTATATGAATGAGGAAGCACTTAAGCCCGGAATCCGTGAACTGCTTGAAAGGCTGTCTGCAGCAGGGGTAAAAATGTGCATTGCCACGGCGACGGACCGTTATCTGATTGAAGGTGCATTGAAGAATAACGGTATTGATAAATACTTTGACGGGATTTTTACATGTAATGAGGTCGGGGCAGGCAAGGAAAGTCCGCTTATATTTGATGAGGCAATGAAGTCGCTTGGGACAACTAAAGAAAATACTGTTATATTTGAAGATTCGCTGTATGCGGTCAGGTCTGCAAAAGATGCAGGGTATACGGTAATAGCCGTGGAAGATAAGCAGGCAGGTAATCCGGAAGATATAAAGCAGCTCGCTGATTATTACTTTGAGGAAGGCTTTATTACAGACAGTCTTGCGGTTATACTGTAAACAGATGAGGTACGGCAATTGTGTACCTTGTGCGGTGTATTGGGTGAAAAATTGCGGATAATATCTAAGAATTAAGAAAAAAGTAATTTTTTCACACCTTGTAATGAAAAAACTAATGTGATATACTTCCTTTTGATTAGGACATCGGTTAAGAAGGAAGATAGGAGAGATTGATAGTCATGTACAAAATATTAAAAGATGAGATGTTGACAGATAACATATATCTCATGGAGATTGAAGCTCCCCGTGTTGCGGCTGCATGCCTTCCGGGACAGTTTATTATTCTTCGTGCAGATGAGGATTCGGAGCGTATTCCTCTTACAATATGTGATTATTCGAGGGAAAAAGGAACCGTTACAATTGTATTCCAGATTGTCGGGGCAGGTACAAAGATGCTTGCAGACCTTAAGGCAGGAGACAGTGTAAAGGATTTTGTCGGACCACTTGGAAAGCCATCTGAGCTTACAGAGCTTTCAACAGATGAGCTTAAGGATAAGAAGATATTATTTGTTGCAGGCGGTGTTGGTACTGCCCCTGTATACCCACAGGTAAAGTGGCTGCATGAGCAGGGTGTTGCTGCAGATGTGATCGTTGGAGCCAAGAATAAAGAGCTTCTGATACTTGAAGATATGATGAAGTCTGTGGCAGGTAATCTTTATATAACAACAGATGACGGTTCATATGGTGACCACGGAATGGTTACTAATTCAATCCAGAAGCTGTACGATGCAGGCACAAGGTATGATGTGTGTATCGCCATCGGTCCTATGATCATGATGAAGTTTGTATGTAAGCTTACTAAGGAGCTTGAGCTTCCAACCATTGTAAGCCTTAATCCGATAATGGTGGATGGTACCGGTATGTGTGGCGGATGTCGTGTTACTGTAGGTGATGAGGTTAAGTTTGCCTGTGTTGATGGTCCGGAGTTTGACGGACATCTTGTAGATTTTGATCAGGCTATGAAGAGACAGCAGATATACAGGACGGCAGAAGGAAGAGCTTTCCTTAAGGCTCAAGAAGGAGACACACATCATGGTGGATGTGGTAATTGCGGAGGTGACAGATAATGGATGCTATGAAAAGAGTGCCTGTGAGGGAGCAGGATCCTAAGGTAAGAGCAGCTAATTTTGATGAAGTATGTCTTGGATATAATCTTGAAGAAGCAACGGCAGAGGCATCCAGATGTCTTGGCTGTAAGAATGCAAAGTGTATAGAGGGATGTCCTGTTTCCATTAATATTCCTGAATTCATTGGCCACCTTAAGACCGGTGATGTTAAGGATGCATTTGATGTTATTAGTGAATCATCAGCACTTCCTGCAATCTGTGGAAGGGTCTGTCCTCAGGAGAGCCAGTGTGAGGGCAAGTGCGTAAGGGGCATCAAGGGTGATGCGATATCTATCGGTAAGCTTGAGAGATTTACCGCTGACTGGGCTAAGGCCAATGGTATTAAGCCTCAGGCACCGGCTGAGACTAATGGCAGAAGGGTTGCTGTTATCGGCTCAGGTCCTGCGGGTCTTACCTGTGCAGGGGATCTTGCGAAGCTTGGCTATAAAGTAACGATATTTGAAGCACTTCACGAGGCGGGGGGAGTACTTGTGTATGGTATTCCTGAGTTCCGTCTTCCGAAGGACAAGGTTGTAAAAAAAGAGATTGAGAATGTTAAAGCACTCGGTGTTGAGATTGAGACCAACGTTATCGCAGGTAAGTCAGTGTCGATTGACAGTCTTTTTGAAGAGGGATATGAGGCAGTATTTATCGGTTCCGGTGCAGGACTTCCTAAGTTTATGGGAATTCCGGGTGAGCAGGCTAATGGTGTGTTTTCTGCCAATGAATATCTTACAAGATCTAACCTTATGAAGGCATTTGATGAGAATTCCAATACCCCTATCATGAGAGGTAAGAAGGTTGCAGTTGTCGGTGGCGGCAACGTTGCAATGGACGCTGCAAGAACAGCCCTGAGACTTGGGGCGGAGACACATATTGTATACAGACGTAGTGAAGAAGAGCTTCCTGCAAGGGCAGAGGAGGTACACCACGCAAAAGAAGAGGGAATTATTTTTGACCTTCTTACTAATCCGACAGAGATACTTACCAATGAGGATGGATGGGTTAACGGCATTAAGTGCATTAAGATGCAGCTTGGCGAGCCGGATGCTTCAGGAAGAAGAAGACCTGAAGAGATTCCGGGTTCAGAGTTTACAATAGATGTGGATATGGTTATAATGTCACTTGGAACATCACCTAATCCACTTATAACGTCAACAACAAAAGGTCTTGATGTTAATAAGAGAGGCTGTATTGTTGCGGATGAGGAGCTTGGTAGGACAAGTAAAGAGGGTGTATTTGCCGGTGGTGATGCTGTTACCGGTGCAGCTACCGTTATTCTTGCAATGGGTGCAGGAAAAGCAGCAGCTAAGGGAATTCATGAGTATCTTCAGAGTAAGTAATATGTATAGGGAACTAACTTTACCATAGGCACCGCTGATGGTAATGTTAGTATACTAAGTATCTGTGTCAGCTGAATTGGGAAGCAGCTCTCATACAAACGATACTTACTATAAATAATTCATTTTATAGGAGGAATTTGTTATGTCTTATGTAGACGAGGTTCTTGCAAAGGTTCGTGAGAAAAATGCCAGCGAACCGGAATTTTTACAGGCTGTTGAGGAGGTTCTTTCATCTCTTAGACCTGTGATCGAAGCAAATGAGGAGAAGTTTAAGAAGGACGCACTTCTTGAGAGATTGTGTGAGCCTGAGAGACAGTTTAAGTTCAGGGTACCTTGGGTAGATGACAATGGCCAGGTTCAGGTTAACACTGGTTACAGAGTTCAGTTTAACTCTGCTATCGGACCTTACAAGGGTGGTCTCAGACTTCATCCATCAGTTAATATTGGTATTATTAAGTTCCTTGGATTTGAGCAGATATTCAAGAATTCACTTACAGGCCTTCCAATTGGTGGTGGTAAGGGTGGTTCTGACTTTGATCCTAAGGGTAAGTCAGACAGAGAAGTTATGGCATTCTGCCAGAGCTTTATGACAGAACTTTGCAAATACATCGGTGCTGACACAGATGTACCTGCCGGAGATATCGGAACAGGTGCGCGTGAGATCGGATTTATGTTTGGACAGTATAAGAGAATCCGTGGATTATATGAAGGTGTTCTTACAGGTAAGGGATTATCATATGGTGGTTCCCTTGCAAGAACAGAAGCTACAGGTTACGGACTTCTTTACATGACCCAGGAGATGCTTAAGAGCAATGGAGTTGATATTGCAGGCAAGACATGTGTAGTATCAGGTTCAGGTAATGTTGCTATATACGCTATCCAGAAGGCTCATCAGCTTGGTGCCAAGGTTGTTACATGTTCAGATTCAACAGGCTGGGTATATGATCCGGAAGGAATTGATGTTGATCTTCTTAAGGAGGTTAAGGAGGTTAACCGTGCCCGTCTTACAGAGTATGCTGCTAAGAGACCAAGCGCACAGTATCATGAGGGAAGGGGAGTATGGCAGATTAAGTGTGATATCGCACTTCCATGTGCTACCCAGAATGAGCTTCTTATTGATGATGCAAAGCAGCTTGTTGCTAATGGCTGTATCGCTGTATGTGAGGGTGCTAACATGCCTACAACACTTGAGGCTACCAAGTATCTTCAGGATAACAATGTATACTTCGTTCCTGGTAAGGCTGCTAACGCAGGTGGTGTTGCTACATCAGCTCTTGAGATGTCACAGAACAGTGAGAGACTTAGCTGGACATTTGAGGAAGTTGATTCCAAGCTTCAGAACATAATGATCAACATCTTCCATAACCTTGATGATGCTGCTAAGAAGTATGGTCTTGACGGAGACTATGTAGCAGGTGCCAACATCGCCGGTTTCGAGAAGGTTGTTGATGCTATGAATGCTCAGGGAATCTGCTAATTAACGGATTGATATAAGGTTAATACAGATTATGATAATGTGGGAAGGCTCTGGAAATGTTTCCGGGGCTTTTCTTTTGGTGGTGTATAGCACCTTTTTATTGTAAAGAATATTTATCATGCAAAGGAAGGGGAGCATTTTATGGATAACAGTAAGTTTGACAAAGAAGATTTATTTGAAAGGACATCAATACCAAAAGCAGTAGCGCAGTTGTCAGTTCCTACAGTTATAGGCTCACTGGTAATGATGCTGTATAATCTGGCGGATACATATTTTGTTGGAATGCTTGATGATCCGGTACAGAATGCGGCAGTAACACTGGCAGCGCCTGTGCTGCTTGCGTTTAATGCAATTAATAATCTGTTTGGTGTGGGCTGTTCAAGCATGATGAGCCGTGCCCTTGGAAAAAAAGATTATGATACGGTATCGGGGAGTTCAACATTTGGGTTCTGGTGTTCGATAGTATGTGGATTGATTTTCTCTGTTGGATGTACTGTGCTGAAGGGACCGCTTCTTACGCTGCTTGGTGCTGATAAGAATACTTTTGATGTAACGGATGGATATATGTTCTGGACAGTTACATGTGGTGCAATACCATCAATTCTTAATATGGTTATGTCATATTTTGTACGTTCAGAGGGTGAATCACTTCATGCGAGTATCGGGAGCATGAGTGGATGTATTCTTAATATGATTCTTGATCCGTTATTTATACTGCCGCAGTTTCTGGGAATGGGTTCTGCAGGTGCGGGCTGTGCAACATTTATATCTAACTGTGTGGCATGTGCATATTTCTTTGTGCTGATATATGTTAAGAGAAATAAGTCATATGTGTGTATTGATCCACGCAAACTCACAATAAATGCAAGAATTGCAAAGGAGGTATTTGGTGTCGGGGTTCCTGCTTCGATACAGAATCTCCTGAATGTTACAGGAATGACTGTACTGAATAACTTTGCTGCTGAGTATGGGGCTGATGCTGTTGCAGCAATTGGAATTGCGCAGAAGATCAGTATGATTCCGATGTATGCTGCCATGGGACTGTCACAAGGTGTAATGCCGCTTATCAGTTACAATTATGCAAGCGGCAATAGCAGCAGAATGAAAAAGACGATAAGTTTTACAGGATGGATATCCTTTGCTTTTTTAGTTGCAGTGTCGGTTATGTATTATGTTGGTGCGGAGAGTCTGATAGGTGCATTTATTAATAATCCGGGGGTTATCGGATATGGCACCGGACTGCTGCGGGGACTTTGCCTTGGTACACCATTTTTGGCTGTTGACTTTCTTGCAGTAGGGGTGTTCCAGGCATGTGGAATGGGTATCAATTCACTTGTGTTTGCCATTGCCAGAAAGATTGTGCTTGAGATACCTGCGTTGTTTGTGCTTAATGCCGTGTTTGGTTTGTATGGTCTTGCGTATGCACAGTTTTGCGCTGAATTCGTATTAACAATATGTGCACTTATTTTCCTGCACAGGATATTTGTTAAGTTAAGGTGCGTGGAAGAGCCGGAATAACCTGGGTTACCGGTATGGCTCAGGGACAGCCATAAAAAATTTAAATTTACCTCTTGACATTTTATAAAAAGGTGGTATTCTTAAAAGCATAAAAGCAAGGGCGCTTTAGAGAGATAATTCTCTAAGGCGCTTTTTTCGTATTTTGATCCATAAAGGGATGAATGTGTTACCGATACGAAATTGCCCGACGAATAGCGCACTCGCCGGTGCTGATAGCATTACAGTATACTGATTAGACTATAACTAATAGACCAATATCAGAAAGGGGAAGTAATTATGGAAAATGAAATGACCACTCAGATCCCGGAGTTGTATGCGAGCCAGGTATTTAATGATAAGGAGATGCGTGCTAAGCTGCCGAAGGATGTATATAAGGCACTTAAGAAGACTATTGAGAATGGTACACACCTTGAACTTGATGTTGCTAATTCAGTTGCAGTTGCAATGAAGGAATGGGCAGTTGAAAATGGGGCTACACATTACACACACTGGTTCCAGCCGATGACGGGCGTTACAGCAGAGAAGCATGACAGCTTCATCCAGCCTGTAGGTGACGGAGAGGTTATCATGGAATTCTCAGGAAAGGAGCTTGTTAAGGGTGAGCCTGATGCTTCGAGCTTTCCATCAGGAGGACTGAGGGCAACATTTGAGGCAAGGGGATATACAGCATGGGATCCTACTTCGCCGGCATTTATAAAAGATAATACATTATATATTCCTACAGCATTCTGTTCATACGGCGGCCAGGCACTTGATAAGAAGACACCACTTCTCAGATCAATGGAGGTCTTAAGTGACAGTGCAGTAAAGATGTTAAAGCTTCTTGGAAATGAAGAAGTAACAAGAGTTACTACAACAATAGGACCTGAGCAGGAATATTTCCTTGTTGATAAAGAGTTATATAAGAAGAGAAAAGACCTGGTATTCTGCGGCAGAACATTATTTGGCGCATCTGCCCCGAAGGGACAGGAGATGGAAGATCATTACTTTGGCTCAATAAAGCCAAGAATAGCGGCGTATATGCATGACCTTGATATGGAATTGTGGAAGTTTGGTATTCCTGCAAAGACAAAGCATAACGAGGTTGCTCCTGCACAGCATGAGATGGCACCGATATTTGAAACTGCAAATGTTGCGGTAGACCACAATCAGCTGACAATGGATACGATGAAGAAGATTGCAGAAAAGCATGGACTTGTGTGCCTGCTTCATGAGAAGCCGTTTGAGGGAATTAACGGAAGTGGTAAACATAACAACTGGTCGTTGTCGACCAATACAGGTGAGAATCTTCTTAATCCGGGCAATACACCGGCACAGAATATTCAGTTCCTTGTATTCCTTATGGCAGTTATCAAGGCAGTTGATGAATATGCTGATATGATGAGAATATCAGCGGCGTCAGCAGGCAATGACCACAGACTTGGTGCTAATGAAGCACCACCTGCAATTGTGTCGATATTCCTTGGGGATGAACTTACAGCTGTTCTTGAGTCTATTGAAAATGATACATATTTTGGTGAACAGGATACGGTGCTTCTTGATATCGGGGCACATGTACTTCCTCATTTTACTAAGGATAATACAGACCGTAACCGTACATCACCATTTGCATTTACAGGTAATAAGTTTGAGTTCCGTATGTTAGGTTCATCATCATCTGTATCTAATCCTAATATTGTTCTTAATACAGCGGTTGCCGATGCACTCGACCAGTTTTATGCCGAACTTGATGGCACGAAGCCGGAGGATATGGAAAAGGCAGTCCATGAGCTTATCAAACGGGCTATCAAGAAGCATAAGAAGGTTATATTTAATGGTAATGGTTATACAGACGAATGGATTAAGGAGGCAGAACAGAGAGGCTTATACAACTTCCCTACATTGCCGGACTGTATGCCTAGGTTTATAGTTGATAAAAATGTAGAGCTCTATACAAAGTATAACATCTTTACAAAGGAAGAAATATATTCAAGATATGAGATTTTCCTTGAGAATTATATGAAGACACTTGTTATAGAAGCTCGTACAATGGCTGATATGCTTACAAAGGATCTTCTTCCTTCAATCTCAAAATATGCAGGACAGGTGGCAGCCAATGCAGCCAATAAGAAAGCATTTATTCCATCGATTGCAACAGAGACCGAAGAGAAGCTGGTTAAAAAGCTTACGGAAGCATATGACTATATTACAGATAACATTGCCATATTAAAGGATAATATTAATACAGTTGAAGCTATTGATGATATGCAGGCAGCTGCAGAGGCAGCAAGGGATAAGCTTCTTGCTAAAATGAATGAGCTTTCAGCCTGTGCAAGTGAGGCGGAAGCACTTATTCCGGATGAGATGTTGTCTTACCCAACTTATGAGAAGTTATTATTTGAAATATAATATGATGTTAGTTTAATATACATGGAGGCAGGTCGTAATGTTAGAGTTATCCGATCGCAGGATTAAAGAGGAGTGTGGAGTATTCGGAATATACGACATTGCAGGAGATCAGGTTGCACATCAGATATATTATGGTCTTGAATCACTTCAGCACCGTGGTCAGGAATCCTGTGGTATCGCAGTCTCTGATACGGAGGGCGAAAAAGGCAATATGAGTGTCCATAGGGGTATGGGGCTTGTAAACGAGGTATTTAAGGAGAAGACCCTGGAACCGCTAAAAGGTAATATCGGTGTTGGACATGTGAGGTATTCGACAACCGGTGAATCAACGATAGATAATGCACAGCCGCTTGTACTTAATTACATAAAGGGAACGCTTGTTCTTGCACACAATGGTAATCTGGTTAATACAGAGGAACTGCGTGAGGAACTCTCAATGGGAGGGGCAATATTCAGGACAACAATTGATTCTGAAGTAATTGCATATCTTATTGCAAGGGCAAGAGTTGGTACAGCTTCTGTAGAAGAGGCAATTGTTAAGACCGCAGGTAAGATAAAGGGTGCATATGGACTGGTTATTGCAAGTCCGAGAAAGCTGATAGGGGTAAGGGATCCATTTGGTCTGAAGCCACTTTGTATCGGAAAAAAGGATGACGCTTATATTATTACATCTGAAAGCTGCGCATTAACATCAATTGGTGCTGAGTTTGTCAGGGATGTAAGACCTGGTGAGATTGTTACCATAACACCTGATGGGATACATTCTGATACATCGCTATGTCAGGAAAGGCAGGCGCATTGTATATTTGAATATATATATTTTGCAAGGCTTGACAGTGATATAGATGGTTTTTCTGTATACGAATCAAGATTACGTGCCGGTGCAGCACTTGCAAAGGCATATCCGGTTGATGCTGACCTGGTTGCGGGTGTTCCGGATTCCGGCATTGCGGCAGCTGCAGGATATGCACATGAATCAGGTATACCATACAGGCAGATATTTTATAAGAACAGTTACGTCGGAAGAACATTTATAAAACCTACGCAAAAGGAAAGGGAGCTTGGGGTAAAGCTTAAGCTTAGTGTTCTTGGACCGGCAGTTAAGGATAAAAATATTGTTCTTGTTGATGATTCGATAGTTCGTGGAACTACCATAGCCAATCTCATTCATTTGCTTAAGAAGGCCGGAGCAAAGAGCGTCCATGTAAGGATATGTTCGCCACCGTTTTTATATCCGTGTTACTACGGAACGGATGTGCCATCCAATAAGCAGCTTATCGCTTCATCGCATTCGACGGAAGAGATAAGAGAGCTTATCGGTGCTGAATCACTTGGTTACATGAGGATTGAAGACCTTCAGAAAATGGTACCGGGGCTTCCGTTATGTAAAGCATGCTTTGATAATATATATCCTATAAAATAATACTAAATATAATAATACTAAAAAAAGGTGCAACGGAGCACAGTAGAAAAACTACTCTTCGCTGCACCTTTTTATATATGAAAATACGAGGAGGAGATTTTTATGACAGAAGAATTAATGCAGATTGTATCTGACAACGTGTTTGGAGTATGGTTCCTGATAGGAGTAGCATTTGTATTCTGGATGCAGGCAGGTTTCGCAATGGTTGAAACCGGATTTACAAGGGCAAAGAACGCAGGTAACATTATTATGAAGAACCTTATGGACTTTTGTATTGGTACTGTAATGTTCATTCTTATCGGCTTTGGTCTGTTGCTTGGAGAAGACATTGTCGGTATTATAGGTAAACCGGGATTTGACATATTTACGTCATATCAGGACTTTGACTGGTCAAACTTCGTATTCAACCTTGTATTTTGTGCCACAACGGCAACAATAGTTTCAGGGGCAATGGCAGAGAGGACAAAATTCCTTTCATACTGTGTGTATTCAGCTGTTATTTCAGGTTTTATATATCCGATTGAAGCACACTGGGTATGGGGCGGCGGATTCCTTTCACAGATGGGATTCCATGATTTTGCCGGATCTACCTGTATCCACATGGTAGGTGGTATATGTGCCCTTATCGGTGCGGCAATACTTGGACCACGTATTGGTAAGTTTTCTAAGGATAAAAATGGAAAAATTGTCAAGGTTAATGCATTTCCGGGACATAATATCCCGATCGGCGCACTTGGTGTATTCATCTTATGGCTTGGCTGGTATGGATTCAATGGTGCAGCAGCAACAAATGTACAGGAGCTTGGCTCAATATTTGTAACAACAACTATTGCACCGGCAATCGCAACTGTTGTATGTATGATATTTACATGGGTTAAATATGGAAAGCCTGATGTTTCAATGTGTCTTAATGCTTCACTTGCAGGACTTGTAGCTATTACAGCTTCATGTGATGTAACAGATGTTGTTGGTTCGGTCATTATCGGTGCAGTTGCCGGTGTACTTGTAGTATTTGGCGTATGGCTGTTAGATCACAAGCTCCATGTTGATGATCCTGTCGGAGCTGTTGCGGTTCATATGATGAATGGTATATGGGGAACAATCGCTGTAGGTCTTTTTGCAACAGATACAGCACCTGCTTTCGCAAGAGGATTTGGAGATGGAGTTACATATGGTGCAAACCAGATATGTGGAAAGGGATTGTTCTACGGAGGCGGATTTAAGCTTCTTGGTACACAGCTTTTGGGAATGATAATAATTATTGCATACACAGCAGTTACAATTACAATTACATTCCTGGCAATCAAAGCAATATTTGGCCTCAGGGCATCAGAAGAAGAAGAGATAACAGGCATGGATATTGCAGAACATGGACTTCCATCAGCATATGCAGGATTCTCACTTATGGACATATCTAACATAATGGATGAAAATGAGAATACCGATCTTGGTGTAAGCGAATATAATAAGGCTTCTGAGGCCCAGATTGATGCGGCAATTAAGGTTGCCCAGGCTCCTGTGGCATCTGTATCAGGTATATATAAGGTAGTTATCATTGCTAAGCTCTCAAGGTATGAGAAGCTTAGAAAAGCACTTAATAATCTTGGAGTAACAGGTATGACAATGACACAGGTAATGGGCTGCGGCATCCAGAAGGGCGCCGGTGAAATGTATCGTGGAGTTGAGCTTGACGCAACACTTCTTCCAAAGGTAAAGATAGAGGTTGTTGTAAGTAAGATTCCTGTTGCATCAGTAATTGACACTGTTAAGAAGACTCTTTATACGGGTCATATAGGAGATGGCAAGATATTCGTATACAATGTTGAGCAGGTTGTTAAGGTAAGGACCGGTGAGGAAGGCTTTGCAGCACTTCAGGACGTTGAGTAAGCAGATCAATTAATATAATAACAGTACCGGTTAGCAGTAAAAGGCATTCGGATTACCATAATACAGGTAGTCTGAATGCTTTTTTTATAAGAAAGCCTGATAGAATTAAAAGGCAAAGGCGTTGATATAAGCATAAGTGTTAGTTGTGCAATATGAATAAAATTATAATATGTATTATATTGTGAATATTATTTTATTGTTATATATGCACAAAATAATTAATGGATTTTTGTTAAACATCACTTTATGATAAATGATATCATAATACAATAAAACATTGTATGGGGAGAAGAGTATTTGGGTAATATTACAAAAGGAAAAAATAAAGCATACATCAAATGGCATCATGGTTTCGTATCTGCAATGAAACTTGAACTGAAAAATCATGCAGAACACATCACATTTCATTCTGAATATGTCTTAAATAATAGTCCGAAATTTATTGACCTGATTATAATTAAGCGTGAAGACATTGAAGACAGGGAAGATGATCTGTTAATGCAATTTAACAGATTGAATGTATTTGAGTACAAAGGCGTTGGCGATGAACTGGATATTGACGTGTTTTCAAAAGGAATTGCTTATGCATGTCTTTTTAAAAGCGAACAGACTGAGATAGAGCCAAGAGATTTTGAGGATATAACATTGATTTTTGTGAGGGCTGCAAAACCGGTCAAGTTACTTAAGCAGCTGAAAGGTAAAAGAATAGTTGTAAAACATCAAAAAGGAGTGTATACTATAAATGTAACACAATTGTTTGAGATCAGAATAATTGTGTTGAATGAAATAGACTTTGAAACACACCCCTGGTTATCGGCATTAACAGGAAAAGTGGATACCTGTAAAGCCCAAAAGCTTGTATTGCTGGAAAAAAACGCAATGTCAAAATGGGAAAGAGACAATGCGGAAGTAGTTATGGACGTTATAATTAAAGCAAATAAGTGGGTGTTTCAATCGGCAAAAGGAGGTAGCGAGTATATGTGTGAAGCAATGTGGGAACTTATGCAGCCTGAAATCAATGCGAAGATAAAAGAGGTGATGGCAGATAAGGTGGCTGAGCTTACCAGTCTGGAAGAGCGGATTGCCAGTGTAGAACAACTGCTTATAAGTAAGGAGAAGCAGCTGGCAGACAAAGATGAGCAGCTGGCAGATAAAGATGAGCAGCTGGCGGACAAAGATGAGCAGCTGGCAGATAAAGATACCATTATTCAAAATATGAAGGAGGAGTTATATAATATTAAAAAGCAGTTGGGAATGAACGTTAGTTAGCTTAGATTTGGTTTTATGGTAATTATTTACTGGAACTCAAGCGAATTTGTACTTGACAAATCAATATGTTCGAATTAAAATATTTTATAATTAATGACAAGGGTGTCAGGAACGTACAGTTTCTGACACCTTTTCTCGTTTATATGAAATTTGATTTCTGGTAAACAAAGGATTATTTAATCGGGAAGGGGAATAAGAGATGGCTATCAAGTATGTTTTTGTAACTGGTGGTGTTGTTTCCGGACTTGGTAAAGGTATTACTGCATCTTCACTTGGCAGATTACTTAAAGCCAGGGGCTATAAGGTTACAATGCAGAAGTTCGATCCATATATTAATGTGGATCCCGGAACTATGAATCCGATTCAGCATGGAGAAGTATTTGTAACAGATGATGGAACAGAGACTGACCTTGATCTTGGGCATTATGAGAGATTCATTGATGAGAATCTTGATAAGAATTCTAATATTACTACAGGTAAGATATACTGGTCGGTATTACAAAAAGAAAGACGTGGAGATTATGGCGGGGGAACGGTACAGGTAATACCACATATTACCAATGAAATAAAAAGCCGGTTTTATCATAAGGAAGGCGAAGATAACAGTATTGCTATTATTGAGGTTGGTGGAACGGTTGGGGATATTGAAAGCCAGCCGTTCCTTGAAGCAATCAGACAATTCCAGCATGATGTCGGGCATGAAAATGCAATCCTGATCCATGTAACGCTGATTCCTTATCTTAAGGCATCCGGTGAGCTTAAGACAAAGCCGACGCAGCAAAGTGTAAAAGAGCTGCAGGGTATGGGTCTGTGGCCTGATATAATCGTATGCAGGAGTGAATATGAGATAAGTGAGGATATTAAAAGCAAGATAGCATTATTTTGCAATGTACCTGTAAAAAATGTGCTCCAGAATCTTGATGTTGAATATCTGTATGAAGCACCGCTTGCAATGGAAAAAGAGAATCTTGCGCAGGCTGTATGTGAAGCACTTGATATAGAATGTCCGGAGCCGGATCTTACTGACTGGATAGAGATGACACATAATCTGCGTAATCCAAAGACAGAGGTAAGGATTGCAATTGTGGGTAAATATATTCAGTTACATGATGCATATCTTAGCGTTGTAGAAGCGTTAAAGCACGGAGGGATTGCGAGCAGGTCACTGGTTAACATTGAATGGGTTGATTCAGAGGAGCTGACGGAGAAAAATGTTGAAGATAAATTCAGGCATATTGATGGAATACTGGTTCCCGGCGGCTTTGGTAAACGTGGGATAGAAGGTAAGATTACGGCTATAAAGTATGCAAGGGAAAACAATGTTCCATTTCTTGGAATATGCCTTGGAATGCAGATGGCAATTGTTGAATACGCAAGAAACGTACTTGGATATAGTGATGCTAACAGCATTGAATTTGATCCGGATACAAAACATCCGGTTATTGACCTTATGCCGGAGCAGGAGGGTGTTACTAACAGGGGCGGTACATTGCGGCTTGGTGCATATCCATGTGTACTTACCGAAGGAAGCCTGGCTAAAAACCTGTTTGGCGAAGAATTAATACATGAGAGACACAGACACAGATATGAAGTCAATAACGCATACAGGGATGAGCTTGAAGTTGAAGGGATGGTGTTTTCCGGGAAATCACCTGATAACAGAATAGTAGAGATGTTAGAATTACCTGACCTGCATTATTTCATTGCAACACAGGGGCATCCGGAGTTTAAGTCAAGACCGAACAAAGCACATCCTTTATTTAAGGGGTTAATAGAGAGTGCCGTATGGTACAAATATTACAACTCATAAGGTGGTTCATCATATTTTGCAGGCGGGGGCCGGATACAAACTTTCATTATATGACAGGAGGAAAGAAAGTATGGAGAGTAAGGGACTATACAGAAATCAATTTGAGCATGATAACTGTGGTATAGGTGCAGTTGTTAACAGTAAGGGTGTGAAGACGCACCAGACAGTTGAAAATGCTCTTAAAATAGTAGAGAATCTTGAACACAGGGCAGGAAAAGATGCAGAAGGTAAAACCGGTGATGGAGTCGGTATTCTTCTCCAGATTTCCCACAAGTTCTTTAAAAAAGAATGTAAAAAACTGGGAATAGAGATAGGCGGGGAAAGGGAGTATGGAATTGCACAGTTGTTCCTGCCGCAAAATGAGCTTAAGCGTAACCAGGCCAGAAAAATGTTTGAGGTAATTATTGAGAAGGAAGGACTTGAGCTTCTTGGTTACAGGGAGGTACCTGTTGATGCGGAGGTTCTTGGACACAAAGCAAGGGAATGTATGCCGCATATTGTCCAGGTATTCATTAAAAAGCCTGATAATGTATCGAAAGGACTTGAATTTGACAGAAAGCTTTATGTAGCGAGAAGGGAATTTGAACAATCTAATGATAATACCTACGTTGTATCAATGTCCGGCAGGACAATCGTATATAAAGGTATGTTTCTTGTAGGACAGCTCAGGACATTCTTTGCAGACCTTCAGGACAAAGACTATGAATCAGCGATTGCCATGGTACATTCAAGATTCAGTACCAATACTAATCCGAGCTGGGAAAGGGCACATCCGAACAGATTTATCGTCCATAATGGTGAGATTAATACAATCAGGGGTAATGCTGATAAGATGCTTGCCCGTGAGGAGACAATGGAATCAGAGTACCTTAAGGGACAGCTTCACAAGGTGCTTCCTGTTGTTGATACAAGGGGTTCAGATTCAGCAATGCTTGATAACACACTGGAATTTCTTGTGATGAATGGAATGGAACTGCCACTTGCCGTTATGATCACAATCCCTGAGCCATGGGCCAATAACCAGACACTTGACCAGGATGAGAGAGATTTTTACCAGTATTATGCAACGATGATGGAGCCGTGGGACGGACCTGCATCAATCGTATTTTCAGATGGTGATCTTGTTGGTGCGGTGCTTGACCGTAACGGACTCAGGCCTTCCAGATATTATGTGCTTAAAAATGGTGATGTAATTCTTGCATCAGAGGTTGGTGTGCTTGATATCCCTGAAGAGGAGATTATATTAAAGGAAAGACTTCATCCGGGAAAAATGCTTCTTATTGATACCGTAGGTGGAAAAATCCTGCAGGATGAAGAGGTAAAAGAAAGATATATATTCAAGCAGCCGTATGGCGAATGGCTTGACAGCAATCTTTTGTCCCTGAAGGAGCTTAAGATTCCTAACAAACGTATTGAGACATATAATGACCAGACACAGAAGAGATTACAGAAGGCATTTGGTTATACTTACGAGGAATATCGTAATTCAATATATAATATGGCACTTAATGGTGGTGAGGCAATAGCTGCAATGGGTGTTGATACACCGCTTGCAGCACTGTCAGATAAGAGCCATCTGCTGTTTGATTATTTCAAGCAGCTGTTTGCACAGGTTACAAACCCTCCGATCGATGCAATCCGTGAAGAGATTGTTACAAGTACAACAGTATATGTTGGAAAACAGGGTAACCTGATTGAGGAAAAGCCTGAAAACTGTCAGGTTCTTAAAATTGAAAATCCAATTCTTACCAATACGGATATGCTTAAGATAAAGAATATGGACCGTGAAGGCTTCAAGGTATGTGTTGTACCAATTACCTATTACAAGAGTACGAAGCTTAAGCGTGCAATCGACAGACTGTTTGTTGCAGTTGATAAAGCTTACAGGGATGGTGCTAATATAGTTGTCCTGTCAGACAGGGGCGTTGACGAAAATCATGTGCCGATTCCTTCGCTTCTTGCGGTATCAGCTGTCCATCAGCATCTCGTTGAAACTAAAAAACAGACATCACTTGCACTTATTCTTGAATCAGGTGAGCCAAGGGAAGTACATCATTTTGCAACACTTCTCGGATATGGTGCAGTTGCTGTTAACCCATATCTTGCACAGGATACTATCAGGGAGCTTATTGATGATAATCTTCTTGATAAGGATTATTATGCAGCAGTAAATGATTACAATGCGGCTATACTTCATGGAATTGTTAAGATCGCATCTAAGATGGGAATTTCAACGATACAGTCATATCAGGGTGCTAAGATATTTGAGGCTATCGGTATATCACAGAATGTAGTTGACACTTACTTTAACGGAACTGTAAGCCGTGTAGGCGGTATTGACCTTGAGGATATTGAGCGCCAGACGGATGACAGGCATTCAAGGGCATTTGATCCGCTTGGGTTAGAGATTGACCTTACACTTGACAGTCTTGGAAAGCATAAAAGGAGAAGCGGTGGAGAGGAACACAGATATAACCCTCAGACAATCCATATGCTTCAGCAGGCTGCATGGACAGGTAATTATGAATTATATAAGGAATACTCGAAGCTGATAGATGAAGAAAAAAGCGGCTATCTGAGAAGCATGATGGATTTTGCGTACCCGGAAAAAGGAATTCCGCTTGATGAAGTAGAGAGTGAAGATGAGATTGTCAAGAGATTTAAGACAGGTGCAATGTCATACGGTTCTATTTCGGAGGAGGCACATGAGACACTGGCAATTGCAATGAACAATCTTCACGGTAAATCAAATACAGGTGAAGGTGGTGAGAGTGATGAGCGTCTTGACTCAGCAGGAAGCAAAGTAGACAGATGTTCAGCGATCAAGCAGGTTGCTTCAGGACGGTTCGGTGTTACAAGCAGATACCTTGTAAGTGCGAAAGAGATTCAGATAAAGATGGCACAGGGTGCAAAGCCTGGTGAGGGTGGGCATCTTCCGGCAAAAAAGGTATATCCATGGATCGCAAAGACCAGACACTCAACACCGGGAGTAAGCCTTATCTCACCTCCGCCACATCATGATATATACTCAATTGAGGATCTGGCAGAGCTTATATATGACCTTAAAAATGCCAATAAAAATGCTGACATATCAGTTAAGCTTGTATCAGAGGCAGGTGTCGGTACAGTAGCAGCCGGTGTTGCAAAAGCCGGTGCACAGGTTATTCTTATATCAGGTTATGACGGTGGTACGGGAGCAGCTCCTGAAAGCTCAATCCATAATGCAGGACTTCCATGGGAGATGGGGCTTGCGGAGACACACCAGACACTTATAATGAACGGACTTCGTGACAGAGTACGTATTGAGACAGATGGAAAGCTTATGAGCGGAAGGGATGTTGCCATTGCAGCACTTCTTGGCGCAGAGGAGTTTGGATTTGCAACAGCACCGCTTGTTACAATGGGATGCATAATGATGAGGGTATGTAACCTTGACACATGTCCGGTCGGAGTTGCAACACAGAATCCTGAGCTTCGTAAGAGATTCAAGGGTAAGCCTGAATATGTTGAGAACTTTATGAGATTTATTGCAAGAGACCTCAGGGAGCATATGGCAAAACTTGGAATTAAAACTATAGATGAGATGGTAGGAAGAACGGATCTTCTTAAGGTAAAAAATGATTCAGGGCTCCGGATGGCAGACAAGATGGATCTGACACAGATACTTAATAATCCATTTGCTGCTGAAGGAGAAAATGTAATATTTGATAAGCGTAAGGTATATGATTTTGAGCTTGAAAAGACACTTGATGAAAGAGTTCTTCTGAAAAAACTCGGGGCTGCTGTCAGAGAAGGTAAAAAAGCTTCTATTGATATTAAAGTCGGCAATACTGACAGGGCATTCGGTACAATACTTGGTGCAGAGATTACACGTAATCATAAGAATGGACTCCCTGAGGATACTATCACAGTTAATTGTAATGGTGCCGGTGGACAGAGCTTTGGTGCATTTATCCCGGCAGGACTTACATTATCATTATGTGGTGATACGAATGACTACTTTGGAAAGGGTCTGTCAGGTGGAAAGCTTGTATTGTATCCGCCTGAGAACAGGGGATATAAGGCAGAGGATAATATAATTGCAGGTAATGTTGCATTATATGGTGCAACAAGCGGAAAAGTTTTCATAAACGGAATTGCAGGTGAGCGTTTTGCAGTCCGTAACTCCGGTGCATATGCAGTTGTAGAAGGTGTCGGTGAGCACGGCTGTGAGTACATGACAGGAGGAAGAGTTGTTGTACTTGGTCGCACGGGCAAGAACTTTGCAGCCGGAATGAGCGGTGGTATCGCTTATGTGCTTGATGAAGACAATCATCTGTACAGGAATCTTAATAAGGATATGATATCAATTGAAAAAGTTGAGAGCAAATACGACATCCAGGAATTAAAGGCAATGATCGAGGAGCATGTCCAGGCAACCGGTTCCCGGAGGGGAAAACAGATTCTTGAAGACTGGAATGATTACATTGATAAGTTCAAGAAGATAATACCTAATGATTATAAGAAGATGGTTGCACTTGCATCAAAGCTTGAAGAGAAGGGCATGAGTACTGAACAGGCGCAGATGGAAGCATTCTACGAAAGCTTTGCAGGAAAAGAGGGGGAGTAAGATTATGGCTGATAAAAATGTATCAAGATATGAAGAACCATTAAAAAGAATAAAGCATTTTAACGAATTTCATGCTCCGGTATCTCTTGAAGAGCAGAAAAAAGAGGGCTGCAGATGTATGTCATGTGGTGTTCCGTTCTGTCAGAATGGACAGATGGTAGGTACAATGTTTTCGGGATGTCCTCTTAATAATCTTGTACCTGAGACCAACAATCTTGTATGCAGCGGCAACTGGTTTCAGGCATATGAAAGGTTAACTAAGACTAACCCATTCCCGGAATTTACAAGCAGGGTGTGCCCGGCACTTTGTGAGCATGCGTGTACACATAATCTGTTTGAGACACCGGTTGAGACAAAAGAGAACGAACGTGCTATAATAGAGAATGCATATAAAAAAGGATGGGTGTCGGCTAATGCCCCAAAAGTAAGGACAGGTAAAAAGGTTGCTGTTATAGGAAGTGGCCCATCAGGTCTGTCTGTGGCAATGCAGCTTAATAAAAGAGGCCATAATGTTACAGTGTATGAGCGCTCTGACAGGGTTGGCGGACTGCTCCGTTACGGAATTCCCAACATGAAGATAGAGAAAACCGTAATTGACAGAAGAGTTAAGCTGATGGAAGAAGCCGGGATAGTATTTAAAACAGGGGTTAATGTCGGTAAAGATGTTAAGCTGGCGGCACTTAAAAAAGAATATGATGCAGTTGTTCTTGCGTGCGGTGCTTCCAATCCAAGAGATATAAAAGCACCGGGAAGGGACGCGCAGGGCATATACTTTGCTGTTGAATATCTTTCGTCAGTAACAAAAAGTTTGCTTGATTCTGGTTTTTCTGATGGAAAAGCTATATCAGCAAAGGATAAACATGTTATAATAATAGGTGGTGGTGACACAGGTAATGATTGTGTGGGTACTGCCATAAGGCAGGGAGCCAAGTCGGTTATACAGCTTGAGATGATGCCTAAGCCGCCTGTAGAGAGGGCAGGAAGCAATCCATGGCCTGAATGGCCTAAGGTTCTTAAGACAGATTATGGCCAGCAGGAGGCAATTGCCGTATTTGGCAGTGACCCGAGGATATACCAGACAACCGTTAAAGAATTTGTTAAGGATAAAAAAGGTAATCTTACTAAGGTTATAGTAGTAAGCCTTACATCTGAAAAGGATGAAAAGACAGGCCGCATGATGATGGTACCGGTCGAAGGAAGTGAGAAAGAATATCCTGCAGAGCTTGTACTTATTGCAGCCGGTTTCCTTGGAAGTGAAAAATACTTAACAGATGCGTTTAAGGTGGAAGTTGACGGAAGAACCAACATAATCACCAATGATTATGAAACTACACAGAAAGGTGTATTTGCAGCTGGTGATGTAAGAAGAGGCCAGTCACTTGTAGTATGGGCTATAAGGGAAGGACTTGAGGCTGCAAGGGCAGTTGACAGATCCCTTATGGGATATACCAATCTGTAACATAAAAGAGGATGTCCTCTTTATACAGTATGCCAGGCAGGATGCCCGGTGCCGTTAAAAGCTGATATTCCAGTAAAGCTGACCGGCAGCCGGGTTTCTGTGGGCGTTGTGCTGAATTACACCAGGAGGGAAAGAGAGAACATGAAGGCTTATTTAATTCTTGAAAATGGAATGATTTTTACCGGGGAAAGTATTGGATCAAAAAAAGAAATTATAAGCGAATTGGTTTTTAACACATCTATGACCGGCTATCTTGAGGTCCTTACGGATCCGTCCTATGCAGGTCAGGCTGTGTGCATGACCTATCCATTAATTGGTAATTATGGAGTTTGTTATGAAGACGAGGAATCGATAAGGCCAAGACTTGATGGATTTATTGTAAGGGAGCTGTCTAAGATGGCGAGCAATTTCAGGTGTGAGGATACACTTGGAAACTTCCTTTTAAAGTACGATATTCCGGGAATATGTGGAATAGATACAAGACAGCTTACTAAGCTTCTTCGTGAAAGTGGTACAATGAACTGTATGATAACAACTAATGATAACTACGATATTGATGAAGTTATCAGCAGATTAAAGAAGTATACTACCGGAAATGTTGTGGAAAGGGTAACATGTAATGAAAAATATGTCCTGGAAGGAAAAGGCAAAAATGTAGCCCTGCTTGATCTTGGAGCCAAGAAAAACATAGCAAGGTCATTGAATAAACGCGGATGTAATGTAACGGTATATCCGGCCCAGACAAGCGCCGCTGAGATCCTGAGCAGTAATCCTGACGGAATTATGTTATCTAACGGACCGGGCGACCCGGCAGTATGCACTGATATTATAGAAGAGATTAAAAAGCTATATGAATCAGATGTGCCGATATTTGCAATATGCCTTGGACACCAGCTGATGGCCCTTGCTGCCGGAGGCCGGACAAAGAAGATGAAATACGGTCATAGGGGCGGTAACCACCCGGTTAAGGATCTGAAAACCGGAAGGGTATATATTTCTTCACAGAATCATGGATATATGGTAGATACTGATTCAATTGACAGCAGCGTGGCAGTACCTGCATTTGTAAATGTAAATGATAACACCAACGAGGGGCTTGAATATATAGGTAAAAATATATTTACTGTGCAGTTCCATCCGGAAGCATGTCCGGGTCCGCAGGATTCGGAATACCTGTTTGACAGATTTATTGAAATGATGGGGGGAAAAGCTGATGCCTAAGAATAAAGACATAAAAAAAGTATTGATGCTTGGTTCAGGACCGATTGTTATTGGACAGGCGGCGGAATTTGATTATGCAGGAACACAGGCATGCCGTTCGCTGAAGGAGGAGGGCATTGAGGTTGTTCTTCTTAATTCCAATCCTGCGACGATCATGACAGATAAGGATATAGCAGATAAAGTATATATTGAGCCTCTTACCGTAGAGGTAGTTGAGCAGCTCATCTTAAAAGAAAAGCCGGACAGTGTACTTCCAACCTTAGGAGGACAGGCCGGCCTTAACCTTGCTATGGAGCTTGAGGAAAGAGGGTTCTTAAAGGAGCATAATGTAAAGCTTATCGGAACTACAGCCCTCACCATAAAAAAGGCAGAGGACAGACAGGCCTTTAAGGATACAATGGAAAAGATCGGTGAGCCTATTGCCGCATCACTTGTTGTAAAGACCGTTGAAGACGGTATAAAATTCACTAATACGATTGGTTATCCGGTTGTACTTCGTCCTGCCTATACACTTGGTGGAAGCGGTGGCGGAATTGCGTATAATGAAGCAGAGCTTATTGAGATTCTTGAAAACGGATTAAGATTATCCCGTGTTGGCGAAGTACTTGTAGAGAGATGCATTGCCGGCTGGAAGGAGATTGAATACGAGGTAATGCGTGATAGTGCAGGTAACTGTATTACGGTATGTAACATGGAAAATATCGACCCTGTCGGTGTCCATACAGGTGACAGTATTGTTGTTGCACCTTCACAGACTCTTGGTGACAAAGAATACCAGATGCTCAGGACATCGGCACTTAATATAATTACAGAGCTTGGAATTACAGGTGGCTGTAATGTCCAGTATGCACTTAACCCGGACAGCTTTGAATATTGCGTTATCGAAGTTAACCCACGTGTATCTAGGTCATCAGCACTTGCAAGTAAGGCTACGGGATATCCGATTGCAAAGGTTGCCGCGAAGATAGCACTTGGTTACACACTTGATGAGATAAAAAATGCAATTACAGGAAAGACCTATGCATGTTTTGAGCCAATGCTTGATTATTGTGTTGTTAAGATTCCGAGACTTCCGTTTGACAAGTTTATCAGTGCAAAGCGTACACTTACGACACAGATGAAGGCAACAGGGGAGGTTATGAGCATATGCAATAACTTTGAGGGAGCGCTCATGAAAGCAATCCGTTCACTTGAACAGCATGTGGACAGCCTGATGTCATATGATTTTTCAGAACTCTCCCGTGCTGAGATGAAAGAACAGCTTGGGATAGTGGACGATATGCGTATATGGCGTGTTGCCCAGGCATTAAGGGTCGGGATAACAAGACAGGAGATTGCCGAAACAACAAAAATAGATGCATGGTTTATTGATAAGATTGCCAATATAGTTGATATGGAATTTGTACTTAAAACACGTGAGCTTGACGAAGGTATATTACGTGAGGCAAAAAGAATTGAATTCCCGGATTACCTTATTGCAAAGCTTAACGGCAAGACAGAGCAGTATGTAAAAGATATGAGACTTAAATATGGTATAACAGCTGCTTATAAGATGGTTGATACATGTGCTGCAGAGTTTGCGGCGGAGACCCCATATTATTATTCTGTATATGGTGGTGAAAATGAAGCAGTATCAGATAATTCACGCAAAAAAGTCCTTGTACTTGGTTCAGGTCCTATAAGGATCGGGCAGGGTATAGAGTTTGATTTCTGCAGTGTGCATTGTACATGGGCATTTGGGGGAGAAGGCTATGAAACTATAATAGTTAATAACAACCCTGAGACAGTAAGTACTGACTTTGACATTGCTGATAAGCTTTATTTTGAGCCGCTTACACCGGAGGATGTTGAGAACATAGTTAACATTGAAAAACCTGATGGGGCAGTTGTGCAGTTTGGTGGACAGACAGCCATTAAGCTTACACAGGCACTTATGGATATGGGTGTTCCTATCCTTGGTACCTCTGCCGAAAATGTGGATGCAGCAGAGGACAGGGAACTATTCGATAAAATACTGGAAAAATGTGGAATCAGCCGTCCGAAGGGACAGACAGTATACACTGCTGAGGAAGCAAAAAAGGCTGCGAATGAGCTTGGCTATCCTGTTCTTGTCCGTCCATCATATGTACTTGGAGGACAGGGAATGCAGATTGCAATTAATGATGAGGACATTGAGCAGTATATCGGGATTATTAACCGTATCGCACAGGAGCATCCAATTTTAGTTGACAAGTACCTTGTTGGAAAAGAGATTGAAGTTGATGCAGTCTGTGATGGAGAAGATATAATAATTCCAGGTATCATGGAGCACATTGAACGTGCGGGAATCCATTCCGGCGACAGCATATCAGTGTACCCGGCAAGGACAATAAGTGCCGCAGCCAAGGCTGATATTGAAGAATATACAAAGCGTCTTGCAAAAGCACTTCATGTTATCGGAATGATCAATATACAGTTTATCGTATGTGGGGATGATGTATATGTCATTGAAGTGAATCCACGTTCCAGCCGTACTGTTCCTTACATCAGCAAGGTAACAGGCATACCGATCGTTCCGCTTGCAGCAAAAGTAATAATGGGACATAAGCTTAAAGATATGGGTTATACTTCAGGACTCCAGAAGGAAGCTGACTACTATGCGATCAAGATGCCTGTATTCTCATTTGAAAAGATAAGGGGGGCAGATATAAGCCTCGGACCTGAAATGAAGTCAACATGTGAATGCCTTGGAATCGCAAAGGACTTCAATGAATCCTTATACAAGGCATTTCTTGGAGCAGGCATTAATCTTCCAAAGCATAAGAATATGATCATGACTGTCCGTGCAGAAGAAAAAGACGCCGCAGTAGAGATCGGCCGCCGCTTTAAAGCACTAGGTTACAGGATATATGCAACACTTGGTACTGCCAGGGCTCTTAATGCTGCCGGGGTAAAAGCAATAAGAACCAACAAGATTGAGCAGGATTCACCTAATCTTATGGACCTTATCCTTGGACATAAGATTGACCTTATAATAGACATTCCATCCCAGGGTGTTGAACATTCAAAGGATGGCTTTGTGATAAGACGTAACGCAATTGAAACCGGTGTCAACGTTATTACCGCAATGGATACGGCAGAAGCACTTGTAACAAGTCTTGAGAATACAGCTGCAGACAGGCTGACACTTGTTAATATAGCGGAGCTGTAGGTTTTTTCCTTGATAGTGAAAAAATGCATTTTATACAGAACAGATATTGTATCAATAATAGAAGGGGAAATGAGATATGGAGAAGAAAAAGGTTGTTATAGCACTTGGACACAGGGCGATGGGAACAACACTTCCTGAACAGAAGCTCGCAACCAGGTCAACTGCAAAGAAAATTGTTAAGCTTGTAAAAGAAGGTGCTGAAATTGTTATTACGCATGGCAATACACCGCAGCTTGGAATGATTCATACGGCAATGAATGAATTTGGAATTGCACATCCTGAGTATACCTGCGCACCTATGAGTGTGTGTTCTGCAATGAGTCAGGGGTATATTGGATTTGACCTTCAAAACGCTATTCGTGCCGAACTTTTAAAGGAAGGGATATATAAGCCTGTCTGTACTGTCATAACGCAGGTAGTTGTGGATCCTTACGATGATGCTTTTGCCGAACCTGTCAAAAAAATAGGCCGTAACCTTACAGAAAAGGAAGCAGGGGACGAGGAAGAAAAAGGTAATTATGTCATTAAAGAAAATGATCATTACAGGAGGATCGTTGCTGCACCAAAGCCTTGTAAAATAGTTGAGATAGATTCAATAAGGGCATTGCTTGATGCGGGAAATATTGTTATTGCATGTGGTGGCGGCGGTGTTCCGGTTCTTGAGCAGAAAACAGAGCTTAAGGGTGCCAGTGCTGTAATTGAAAAGGATTATGCGTGTGGAGTTATGGCAGAGGCTCTTGATGCAGATGAGCTTCTTATTCTGACAAGTGTCAATAATGTTGTTGTCAATTATGGGACAGAAGAGGAGACACTCCTTGAAACTATCACCGCAGAAGAAGCAGAAAGGTACATTTCTGATGGTCATTTTGAAGAGACAACCATGCTTCCTAAGATGGAGGCCTCGGTGTCATTTGTAGAAAAACGTGATGGACGTATGGCTGTCATTACTTCAATAGATAATGCTTACGAAGGTTATATTGGTAAAGAGGGTACTATAATCAAATAAGTATTTAATAAGTATTTAATATATAAAAAAATAGAACAAAAATATACAAAAAACTCTTGACACCTTGTATTACAGGTGATATTATATGTCTTACATTAGTAGTCTGTGGCTGGACTCAGATATAAGGCTGATTATCTTATTTGTTTCTTTCATAGGGATAATATATGAAAGGAAGATTGGTATTGCCTGGTTTTAGTATTGAACATGAAGGTGTTGAGAGAAGACTTGTATATCGCCTGGAAGTAGATGAGTATATTGATACATTTGGTTATGAGATGGTTCATGACAATGATATCAATGGTCTGTTGCCGATTATTGCAGGTGGAAGGAATGGGATTGAAGAGATTAAGTATGATCTTCAGTCCATGATATCATTAAGGTCGTATCTTGATTCAAGTATATCTAAGAAGAGGCTTCTTGAATTATTTAAAGAGGTCATCAGTATTATTCAAAGTACAGGTATGTATCTGCTAGACAGCAGTATGCTTGTATTCAGTCTTGACAGTATATTTGTCAGGAGTAATCCATTAAGTATTAACATGGTGTATCTGCCTGTTGTCAGGCCGGATGTTGAGCGTAATATAACGGAACTGCTGCGTTCATTATTTCGTAGCGTGCTTATGTCAGCACGTTTTATTGTGGAGCAGGACAATACATACATTACTGAGATTCTTAATGCGCTCAATTCTGAGCAGGAATTTTCCATACAGGATTTTAAAGCCCTTATTGACAGGCTTGATATAGGAGTCCGCAGATGTTATACAGGTGAAGCGCAGCACAGTGATAATGTATACCCAGGTATAAGGCTGATAGATACCGGAAGTGATGAAGTATTTAACGGAAGTATGCAGCCTGTTCGTGGCACAGGAAGCGGGTATGCGGAAGATACTGTAGTCCGGAATGATAATATAATACAGAGGTTTTCTAAGATAATTAAAGGGATGTTCAGAAAAAAGGATAGTCCAACTGACATGTCAGTCATTTACGGTATGGATGATGATATTAATAAGGATGATATCAATAAAAGCAGTATAAAAGAAAGCAGCCGCAGGGGCAATAATGCAGGCTGTGGGAAGACTGATGGCTTTGAACATAATTATGACAGCAGGTCTGTACCAATGTATGAAGTGGATGATACCCCGGTATTTGTTGGGGAAGGAATGGTGGATGATTGCAAAGCATCCGGTGATACTGTTATGTTGTCGCGTTCACCTAAGGATGAGGGAATACCGTATATAGTGCGTAGTTCCACAGGTGAGAATATTGGTCTTGACAAGCATATTTTCAGGATAGGCAAGGAAGAACGATATGCGGATTACCTGATTAGGGATAATGCTGCAGTAAGCCGTGTTCATGCTGAATTCAGCATTAAGACGGATGGATATTATATTATTGACCAGGATTCACTGAATCACACATATGTTAATGATAAGATTTTAGAATCGCATGTGCCGGAATTACTTAAGTCGGGGGATGTTATTAAGTTTGCGGATGAAGAATTTGTATTTTACTGTTAATCTGAATGTGGCTGCCGGTGAATATAGGACAAAGGGTACCAATACCGGATTTGCATGGCTGATTATGCGTGATGGGGTACAGCTTGCGTTTACAATAATTGCTGACAGTTCGGATGGGATTGCTGACTGCCGGGCATCTTACAGCTATATTCTCAAGAGCTTTAGGGAGTGGATCATATCTGTTACTGATATTGTGAGTAGTTATTCTTTTGCCGTACGGAGAGTTATCAGGGATGTTAAAGGGCTTATACGGGGCTGGAATGAGTATATGTATGAGCATAGCTGCAATCAAAACGGAATGAATGCATCTGTTACTATTCTGATAGCGACCGGTAAGCATTATGTATTATTTCAGACAGGTAAGGGTACTGTGTGCTGCTGTACAGGGAGAGGGGTAAAAGTAAGGGTTACTGATGGAGATGCGCTTGGAAGACATTCCGGTTGTGTGATACATGTTAACAAAGGCAGGGTAAGATATGGCGATACATTTGTAATGTGCCGGGGGAACCGGTTGGATGATAATTCCCTGTGGTATATAAGAAAGCTGATACAAAAGAGAAAAAGATTTACGGTACACCATGGAAGGGGAATGTCTGGTGCGGATGTTGTTAATTGTATTACTGACAGACTGGGATGCAGCACCACTGCCCCTATTGCAGCTGTACTGTGCTGCGAAAGGATGGAACAATGACTGATGATATACTGGGTAGGATTCTTTATAATAGATATTATGTAGAAGGTATCATACATGAAGGAGGTATGTCGGCCGGATACAGGGCGGTCGATATTATCAATAATATATATGTGATGATTAAAGTATGCAGGAATAGTGATATTATTGGAATAGCAGCACTTAAGAATGAATACAGAATACTTAAGGGACTTAATCATAATGGAATACCCGGAGTTTACGGATATATGTCAGAAGAATCCGGTGACAGTCTTATTATGGAATATATTGATGGACTGACGTTGGAATATTTAATGAGTAATGGCATGCTGTCGTTATGGGAAGCTTTGACAATTATTAAGAGTTTATGCAGAATACTTATATATCTGCATGACCATTCACCTGCAGTATATCATTGTGATATTAAGCCGTCTAATATTATTGTTGCAGGGGATGGATGTGTTACCCTGATAGATTTTGGTGTTTCGTTATATGGTGGTGAAAAAAACAGTGCATGCTTTGGAACTGAGGGGTATGCAGCACCGGAGCAGTTTGACGCATCAGGTAATATTGATGCCAGAACAGATATATACAGCATGGGTATTTTGTTAAAAAATATGTTAAGGGCATCCGCAGACTATGATAAGGATACGCAAAAGCTTGGGAACATTATAAAGAGATGTACCAGCCGTGATATGTGCTACAGATATTCAGATGTATCTGAGATTCTTACAGAGATGATGTATAATACCAGGGAGGATGGAACAGCCAGATTAATATATATTTCGTGAGTTTCCGGGCGGAATTATTGGTTGACACTTATATAAATAAAAATTATACTTAAATGGAAATGCACTAAAAGAGTCATTTGTTCATAAGTTAGTATTAACTGTTTTTAGCCGGAGTGCTGGTCTGATTGAAATCATTTCCAAAACCTCTTAATGCTAATGAGGAGAGAAGCTATCTGATGAGATGCATGGCAGGGGATATGGAAGCCAGAGACATGCTAATTGAACGTAATCTCAGACTTGTTGCATATATAGTTAAGAAGTACAGTGCCAAAGATTCTGATATAGAAGATATGATATCTATAGGAACAATAGGACTTATTAAGGCTATTGACAGCTTTGATATCAGTAAAGGTATAAGGCTTGCAACATATGCTTCAAGGTGTATAGATAATGAACTGTTAATGCTTATGCGTAATGAGAAGAAGCATTCCAAAGAGGTATATCTTAACGAGCCTATAGGGTCAGATAAGGAAGGCAATGAGATAAGTCTGCTGGATGTTATTGAGTCTGATGATGATGACATAATTGATAACATGGCCCATGATGAGAATGTGTCGAAGCTGTCTGAATATGTTAAGATTCACCTGACATGCAGGGAACGTAAGATTATATATCTCAGATATGGAATACCTGATGGTGATAAGGAGTACACGCAGAGAGAGATTGCAGATATGATGGGAATAAGCAGAAGCTATGTCAGCAGAATTGAAAAACGTGCACTTACGAAGCTTAAGCGTGCTTATGACGAGGAAGAATGAACATATATAGTGCTAAGGAGAGGAGAGTATAATATGTTACGTAAGACATTACAGAAAGTGGTGGCAAAGTTGTTAGTTGGAGCACTTGCAGTATCATGTGTGCCTGCCGTGTCTGATGCATCGGCGCACAGACCATCAGTTATAAGGAATGATGTTTTAGCTTCAACAAGCAGTCTGCCTGCAGATGATAATTTTAATATTATTGCAGAGCCGTTTGAATGGGGACTGGATGTTACAAGGATAATGCTTAAGGCTGATGCAAGCTATAATGCTTCTGACGTTAAGGCTGGGGACTTCACTGTATATGGTGAACATTACAGCGAACAGGCATATAAGAATGATTCGGCAGGTGAACGTAAAGTAGTTAATGCATATCCTGTTGATTCTCAGGGTAATAAGGCAGATGATGGCATGTATATTGTATTAGAACTTGAGTATGGCAAGAATATACAGGCAGGGCATTTGGGTTCATACAGTTATGCCAATTATTATACACCGCTTACACCACGTAATTATAAGATAACATGGAGTAAGAATAACAGTACATATACACAGAATGATAAGACTAATGTTGTAAAGCTTGTAATTGATGAGTTCAGGCTTGAACGGCATATTGACAATAGTGTTGAGGATAAGCAGTACAATTTTGTTGATTATGCATTTTATTCACCAAAGGAAGATGGCAGGAAGAAGCCGCTTATAATTTTCTTCCATGGAATGGGTGAAGGTGGTACAAGAGACCTTAAGAATCAGGGAGTGCAGATGTATGCTTACCAGGAAGAGGCATTTGCGGAAAAAGAGATTCAGGATATTATGGGAGGCGGTGCCTATGTTCTTCTTCCACAGTCACCGGACAGATGGCCGACCAATGGATTTACGGAAGAGACTGCTTATCTCCAGGTAGTTAAGAATCTTATCGATACAGTTATAGCTGAGAATAAGGATATTGATACTAACCGTATATATATAGGCGGTCTGTCAATGGGTGGATTTATGGCATGCCGTATGATTATCAATTATCCTGAGATGTTTGCGGCGGCATTTCCATGCAGCCAGGCATATGCAATTACTGAGAGCGATGCTGAAAAGCTAAAGGATCTTCCTGTATGGGTAAGCTGCAGTGAGGTAGATGGAACATGTGCTATGGATCCGTATACATATGCTTCATATGTCAAGCTTAAGGAAGCAGGTAATAAGGATGCAAGATGTGCTGTTGTTAAGTCTAACAGAAGTGATCCTGCATGCAGAATGGAATTCTATACACCTGAAAGTGATGACCCTGTATTATATGAGATTAAGAGTGATGAGGGCAGGGAGAATACCAAAACAGGTGATCTGACTTTCAATAATGATACATATGGTGGACATGAGGCAGGATGGGTTCTGTTATTCAATAACCGTGAGTATTATATAGATGAGGATGGAAAAGAAGTAACTGCCATGGAATGGGTAGCATCACAGAGCCTTGTCAGCACCCTTAAGTTAGATACCTCAAAGGTTAAGACATCTTACAAGACAGGCGAGACCTTTACGGCTGAGGGTCTTGCAGTCACAGCTGTAATGAGGGATGGAACCACACAGAATGTAACAGATTATACAATATCTGCAGTTGATACGTCAAAGACCGGTGATGTTACGGTAATGGTTGAATATAGTGGAAAGAGTGCATCGTTTACGATTAAGGTTGCAGATGCCCGGACAGATCAGGCACAGACAGCAGCTCCTGCGGCGGCAGCTGTTACCCCGGCACCGGTAGTAACTGCTGCACCGGCTGTAACTGTTAAGCTGTCTGATTCCAAGGTCACACTTGCAAAAAAGGGTGCTAATAAGTATAAGCTTACAGCTGATGTTGGGAACAGCACCGATGCCGTAGTATGGACATCATCTGATTCAAAGGTGGCTGCCGTGGATTCAAGGGGTGTTATTACGGCGAAGTCAGCAGGTAAGGCGGTTATTAAAGCGACTGTTGCAGGCGTATCTGCGGAGTGTAAGGTGATTGTTAAAAAAATAACATTTAAGGCAGCTAAGAAGAACATAACAGTAAAAAAAGGTAAGACTGCTAAGATTAAAGTAACTGTAGCACCTAAGAATAAGGTATCTTATAAGACATCATCCGGGAAGATTGCCAGAGTTAATTCAAAGGGTGTTGTAAAAGGTATCAAAAAGGGGACTGCTGCAATAACCATAACATGTCAGGGTATTAAGCTGACTGTCAGGGTCAGGGTAAAGTAATATGGTCTGATATTAGTTGTGATATAAGCTGTATGATCGGGTAGGAGTATTCCTACCCGATTAGTATTAGCCGGCTGGTACATTAAGATACAATTAATAATATGCGGAAGAGGGATAAAGTAATATGATACATGAATATCCTGAATATTATACTGAATTTGCATGCATCGGCGGAAGCTGTAAGGACAGCTGCTGTATAGGCTGGGAGCTTGATATTGATGAAGAAACTTATAATTATTATAAGAATGTGCAAGGTGATTTTGGGGACAGATTAAGAGTATCAATGCATGAGGATGAAGAAAATACATTTACTTTGAAGGATGATGGAAGGTGTCCGTTTCTGAATGAGGATAATCTGTGCGACATATATATTATTCTTGGTGAAGAAAGCCTGTGTAATGTATGTACAGAATATCCAAGAAATCATGAGATAATCGGAGATTATAAGCAGTCTGATATAGGCTTGTCCTGCCTTGAATGTGCAAGAATGCATTTTACACCGGGGCATCACATAGATTACATTATAAGAAAAGATAAGATTGATGGTTGTGAAAAGCTTGATGCAGATGCGAAAAAGAGGCTTAAGACAATTCTTATAATAAGAGATACGTTCATATATGTAATACGCGACAATCTGAGAGGCTTATGCTGGCAGGAAAAAGCCGCATGTATTTTGCGTTTTGCAGAAGTGATACAGAGGCTGTGGAATGAAGATGATTACAGGCTTATAGCAAAGGAATGCCGCCGGTTCAAAAGAAAGTTTTACAGGATATATATAGAAAAGGGAGTACAGGATAATGATTTAAATAATACAGTATACGGTGAAGATACAGCATCAAGGGAACAGATACTGGGCTGCATTAATGAGCTTGAGCTGCTGCATGAAGATCTTAAGATTATTGTTAACAGATATATGGATGTATTTGATGAAAGGCTGTGGATGCAGTTCAATAATGAGGTTAACGACAGTTATAACCTGTGGCATGAGCAGATTCTCATATATTATATATACAGATATCTGATAAGGGCATTTTATGACAACAATATAATAACAAAGGTTACAATGGCAGTATATTCAGCAATGGTGATACAGTGCATGGATTATGTCAGATGGTATGATAGTGATCATGGATTTACACTGGAAGACAGGATAGACATAGCACATATCTATGCAAAAGAGATTGAGCATTCAGATGCTAATCTTGAAAGTCTTGAGGAAGAATTTATATTTGGGAATAAATATAATCCGGAGCATCTGATAAAGTTGTTGTAAATATTATTGCAATACTTAAAATTATGTATAGAATTAACATACCGGATAAAATAATATTGCAAATTGGTATTTTATGATGTAAAATAATTCGAAAATGGTCATTGGACTATGAATTAAATATATGTGTGGAGGAATTAGTTATGAGTGAGAAGCTTAGGGTAGGTATACTTGGTGGTACAGGTATGGTCGGACAGAGATTCATTTCTCTTTTAGAGAATCATCCTTGGTTTGAGGTTGTCTGCATCGCAGCAAGTCCAAGAAGTGCCGGTAAGACTTATGAGGAGGCAGTTGGTGGAAGATGGAAGATGACAACACCGATGCCGGAAGCTGTTAAGAATATAATTGTTAATGATGTTAATGATGTTGAGAAGGTCAGCAGCCAGGTTGATTTTGTATTCAGTGCGGTTGATATGACAAAAGAAGAGATAAGGGCTATCGAAGAAGCATATGCCAGGACGGAGACACCTGTTGTATCTAACAACAGTGCCCACAGATGGACACCGGATGTTCCTATGGTAGTACCGGAGCTTAATCCGGAGCATCTGTGCGTTATTGATGACCAGAAGAAGAGACTTGGAACAACAAGAGGTTTTATTGTTGTTAAACCTAACTGTTCAATCCAGAGCTATACACCTGCGCTTCATGCACTCCGTGAGTTTAAGCCACTTAAGGTCGTAGCTTCAACATACCAGGCTATATCCGGTGCCGGTAAGACCTTCAAGGACTGGCCTGAGATGGTAGGCAATATAATTCCTTACATTGGTGGTGAGGAAGAAAAGAGTGAGCAGGAGCCGCTTCGTATCTGGGGTAAGGTTGAGAATGGTGTTATCGTTAAGGCTGACCTTCCTGTTATCACAAGCCAGTGCATCAGGGTCCCGGTTCTGAATGGACATACAGCTACAGTATTTGTAACATTTGAAAATAAGCCTGAAAAAGAGCAGATCATTGAGGCTTGGAGAAGCTTTAAGGGACTTCCACAGGAGCTTGCCCTTCCTAGTGCACCTAAGAACTTTATACAATATCTTGAGGATGATAACAGACCACAGGTTGCACTTGATGTAGATTATGAGAACGGAATGGGTGTTTCACTTGGAAGGCTTCGTGAAGATACAATTTTTGATTATAAGTTTGTTGGATTATCACATAATACAGTAAGGGGTGCTGCCGGTGGCGCTGTGCTTATTGCAGAGCTTCTTAAGGCACAGGGAAGAATAACAGCAAAATAATAACAATCGTATAGCTGATGTGACATTTTAGCCGCATCAGCTATATTTTGTGCAATATTGTGTCATGCGTAAGCTGCTGTGCATGCACGATTTATATTGAGAATGATTAGAAGGGCGGAGAACTGATTTGAAGCTTTTGATAAAAAATGGTCATCTTGTAGACCCGGAAGCAGGTCGTGATGGTATATTTGATATTGTTGTAAGGGATGGAATTGTTGATAAAGTAGGAGAGAATCTTGCAGACAGTGTGCTGCAGGGATGCGATAAGGTTATAGATGCAGATGGCTTGTATGTGATGCCGGGATTTATAGATCTGCATGTTCATTTCAGGGAGCCGGGACTGACACACAAAGAGACAGTAAAGACCGGAAGTGAAGCTGCAGCTGCAGGTGGCTATACATCTGTGTTCTGCATGCCTAACACAAAGCCGGTTATAGACAGTGTAGGTAATTATGAGTTACTTATGGACATTATTAACAGGGATGCATGTGTTAATGTCTACCCGGTCGGTGCCATAACAAAAGGGCAGCAGGGTTTGGAGCTTGCCGAGATCAGTGCTATGGCGGCAAAGGGTATGAAGGCGATAAGTGAGGATGGCAAGTCTGTGATGGATTCCGGACTGTACAGACAGGCAATGAAGCTTGCCAAAGAAGCCGGAATAACAGTATTTGCACACTGTGAAGATATCAATCTTGTTGAAAAGGGTGTTATGAATGCCGGTAAGAGAGCCGGGGAGCTTGGGTTCAGGGGTATAAGCAATGCTGTTGAAGACATAATTACAGCGAGGGACATAATGCTTGCGAAGGAGACTGGTGCAAAGCTTCATCTGTGCCACTGTTCAACTAAAGACAGCGTGAGAATGGTTAAGGAAGCGAAGGATAACGGAATAAATGTTACTGCAGAAGTATGTCCGCATCATTTTACGCTTACAGATGCCGATATTCCGGGTGATGATGCTAATTATAAAATGAATCCACCGCTCAGGACGAGAGAAGATGTGGATGCACTGCTCAAAGGAATCAGTGACGGAATAATGGAAGTTATATCAACTGACCATGCGCCACACAGCTTTGATGAAAAGAACACTTCGATTGAGAAAGCACCATTTGGGATTGTCGGGCTTGAGACAGCATTTGCATTGTCATATTCAGAGCTTGTACTGAAAAACGTTATCTCGTTATCAGATCTTGTAAGATGCATGAGTGCTAACCCGGCAAAAGTTGCGGGAATAGACAGGGGGACACTTGCAGAGGGCAAGACTGCCGATATCGTACTCACCGAGCTTGATACAGAATATGAGATTAACACGGATAACTTCAGATCAATGGGTAAAAATACGCCATTTGGTGGAAGAAAGGTACATGGAAAAGTCATAAAAACACTCGTGGCAGGCAGGGAAGTGTTATAGAGTATTATAGCTATAATGCATCAAAGTCTGGGGTTTTTGACCCCTACACCATATAAATGTAAAACAGATACAAAACAATAATGTAAAACAAAATAATAAAACAGAAATATAATAATAATTACGGATATGGAGGAAGTAATAATGATCAATAAGCTTGTTGATAAGATTAAGGAGACAGAAGCTCCCATAGTTGTAGGACTTGATCCGATGTTAAATTATGTGCCAAAATTTATAACAGACAAGGCATTTGAGGAATATGGGGAATCTCTTGAAGGTGCAGCTGAGGCAATATGGGAGTATAATAAAGGAATAGTTGATGCAGTATGTGACCTTATTCCAGCAGTTAAGCCACAGATCGCTATGTATGAGCAGTTTGGTATACCGGGGCTTATGGCATTCAAGAAAACTGTGGATTACTGCAGATCAAAGGATCTTGTTGTAATTGGGGATATTAAGCGTGGTGACATTGGTTCTACATCTGCTGCATATGCTGTAGGCCATCTTGGAAAAGTAAAGGTAGGTAATAATTATATAGCAGGCTTTGATGAGGATTTTGTGACAGTTAACCCATATCTTGGTTCTGACGGAGTTAAGCCGTTTGCTGACGTATGTAAAGAAGAGAAAAAGGGAATGTTTATACTGGTTAAGACATCTAATCCTTCAAGTGGGGAGTTCCAGGACAGAATAATTGAAGGACGTCCATTATATGAGCATGTTGCCGAAAAGGTTGCGGCATGGGGCGAAGAAGTTATGGGTGATGCTTACAGCTATATTGGGGCAGTTGTAGGCGCAACATATCCGGAGATGGGTAAGGTTCTCCGTGAAATTATGCCAAAGGCATATATACTTGTTCCGGGATACGGTGCACAGGGTGGCAGGGGAAGTGACCTTGCTAACTTCTTTAATGAAGATGGGCTTGGTGCAATTGTTAATTCATCACGCGGAATAATTGCTGCATATAAGCAGGATAAGTATGCACAGTATGGTGATGCAGATTACGCTGATGCATCAAGGGCTGCGGTGCTTGACATGAAAGAAGACCTGAAGCAGGCATGGCAGAAATAGGCAGCATAGGCAGTTGATATTAGCTCTACATTACATCATTCCGGGAACATTACACATTATGAGTGATAATGCGGCGGAGATTAATACACATACAATAGGCTTAAGCCCGGTGAAACGCCGCCATATGATATTGAGTCCATATATCAGGGCAGTGATAATAACAATACCGATAGCAGATACATTGGCTGTATCTGCTATTGTTATATTCTGGCACAGCATTGATATGGAGACAGTAAGCAGAAGACCTGCAACAATAGGTCTTATATAAAGCTTAAGTGCCTGAAAAATATCAAGGTTTTCAAAACGCTCATAGAGATAAGCAACGGCTGAAAATGTACCTCCTGAAGCGGCAACGCTGCATGAAAAGCCTGAAAATGCAACTGCAAGTGCACTGATGAGTCCGTTTTCGCTGCCTATGAAATAACCGACGCCTGCCAGAATTTTGCAGAGGATAGAGCCCGGCAGTGCATTGGCAACTGATGCAATCTTTGAATAGAAATCACTGTAGCTTACAAGGCCTGATTCTACAAAAAGACCATCTGCAACTGCAAGGTAGGCATCACCACCGCCAAATGACATAAGAGCTGACAAAACTCCGTTGCCAATAAAAGGCAACGATTTACTGCATAAGACAAAGGCAGGTAACGAGCATATTAACAAAAACATAATCCATGCAAACTCTTCTTTGATGAGCCTTTTGACAGGAGTGAGTGAAAATTGTGGTCTGTCCTTGATGCCTGTAAATAATCCGTATAATGCCAGAATAAGCATAATTATCCTGAGTCCCCATAAAATATAAGGAGAATCGATCACATGTGCCTTCCCAACGCACAGACAGTATAAAACAGCAATAACAGATGATACACCGATCTTAACCGGAGCTTTTCTGCCGCCGGTATAAAAAATAAAGAAAAAAGCAATGATCAGAATCTGTATAGTTGATATATCAAAAACAGGGCTGACAGCATTTCCTAAAAATGATTCGGTAAGTTCAAATAATTCCTTGCCTGAGGTAAGGGCGAATACAAGAATAATGAACAGAAGCCCGATGGTTCTGATATTATTTTTTTTACATAAAGCAATTGTGGAATTAAGATACTCATGAAGCATAAAAATAATATACGCAGTCACACCGGCAGATGCAAACATTATCTGCCTTAATACACCTTCGCTGGAGCGGCTGATAAGGGACAAAAGCAGTATAGTGAAAAATGAGCCGGGTAAAGCCATCATAAAGGCTGCCGCTATCATTCCACGGACACCATGTGTATGTCTTCCGATGCCTGAGGCGATCTCAACCGGAAGTGCCCCCGGTGTAATATTGGCAACAATAACATCCTTATTAAATTCATCTTCATCAGCAAGCCTGTTATTGATCACTTCATCTTCAATCACCGGAATAAGTGCAGTACCGCCGCCGAAGCCGATAGCACCTATTTTTAACATTATCGTAATTAATCTTTTCATAACATATATGATTCCTTTCCTGCATGTTAATATAACATACAAAAAAAAAAGTTTCAAATTATAAATATTTCTTTATGTATTGCATGGAAAAAGTAAAAAAATGAGTAGAATTGTTAAAATATAATAAAAATAATTGAAGTGTATAAATATGTATTATATAATAGAAAAGTATAATAAGAAATGTAATATGTGTGGATATATAAACATAGAAAGTAACCGGTCGGATGGGGTGGATACTAATGGCAGTATTTAGAAAACAGAAAAAAAGAATCGGAGATATGCTTATCAGTGCGGGACTGTTAACAGAGGAACAGCTTACAGAAGCTCTCGCAAAGCAGAAAGAAGCAGGTGTTAAGCTTGGTGTACTTCTCATACAGGAAGGGTATGTTACGGAGGAGCAGGTGGCTTACACGCTGCATAAACAGACAGGATATGATATTATCCAGCTTTCAAAGCTTGACATATCACCGGATATACTTAAGCTTGTGCCGGATGGTTCAATGCTCAAGCGTGTATGTATGATGCCGTTTGAATTTGATGCATTTGATTCGCAATACTTAAGGGTTGCAATGAGTGACCCGCTTGATATTATAGCGATTGATGATCTGCAGATAATGACAGGAATGCAGATAACACCGGTCATATCTACAACAAGTGATATAATGACCGCTATTGATAAGTACTACGGCAATGCTGAGACACAGGCTGTTGCCGATATGTATAACAGGGAACTTGAACAGAGGCAGGATGATGATGACGAGGTTGTAGATGATACGGTTGAAAATGCACCTATAGTTATTCTTGTCAGGCGTATAATTGAACAGGCAGTAAGAAGAAGGACCAGCGATATCCATATTGAGCCAATGGAGAATATGATAAGGGTGCGTTACCGTGTTGATGGTGTTATGCAGAATAGTGGGTCATATCAGCTCAATATGCTTCCGGCAATTATTACACGTATTAAGATTATAGGCGGCATGGACATATCTGAGAAGCGTAAACCGCAGGACGGACGTATCACGACGGTGATAGACAGGACAGAGTATGATATCCGTGTATCCGTACTTCCTACAGTATTTGGTGAAAAGGTAGTTATGCGTCTCACCTCCAAGCAGAGTCTTTCGAGAGATAAGCGGATGCTTGGATTTACTGATGCAGAGCTTGTAAAGTTTGATAAGATATTTTCTAATCCCAATGGGATCATACTTGTTACGGGACCGACAGGAAGCGGTAAATCCACAACACTTTATACGGCGCTCAGCGAGCTCAACAGTGAGCATGTTAACATTGTAACCGTTGAGGACCCGGTGGAGGCTAACATTGATGGGATCAATCAGGTGCAGGTTAATCTGAAGGCTGACCTGACATTTGCCAATGCATTAAGGTCAATCCTCCGTCAGGATCCCGATATCATAATGATTGGGGAGATACGTGATGAGGAGACAGCAGGTATTGCGGTTACGGCATCCATTACAGGACACCTTGTTGTCAGCACACTCCATACTAACAGTGCGGCAGCTTCCATAACGCGTCTTGTTGATATGGGACTTGATCCGTATCTGATTGCAGACTCGACAGTCGGTGTTATTGCACAGCGGCTGGCAAGAAGGTTATGTGACTGTAAGAGGCCACGTAAAGCTACTGAACAGGAGAAGAAGCTTATAAAGGTTCCGCAGACATGCGAATGCACAATATATGAGGCGTGTGGCTGTACCCAGTGTAATGATACAGGATACAGGGGACGTATCGGTGTATATGAGATTATGGGCATAAGCCACAGACTCCGTAATTGTATTGCGGCAAGGACAACTACGGAAGAGATTGAGAAGATTGCCGTTCTTGAGGGAATGAGTACGCTTAGAAGCAGTGCTGCAAGACTTGTCCGTGAAGGCATTACAACTATAGATGAGTTTAAGCGCATCATATATACTAATGATGAAGAAGCTTAACCGTATAAAGGAGACATAATATGGCAACTATTAATGAATTACTCGCAGAGGCTACGGGACTCGGTGCATCAGACTTACATCTTACGGTTGGTGTGCCGCCTAAGATAAGGATGAACGGCAGGCTCATGAACCTCGATTATCCTGTGCTTATGCCGGACGATATGCACGATATTGCATATTCGCTTATACCGGAGTCGATGGTTCTTAAGTTTGAGGAGCTGGGTGAGCTTGATTTTTCATATTCCATAAGGGGTGTTGGCAGATACCGTGTTAACGTATATCATCAGAGAGGCTCTGTTGCAGCTGTTATCAGACTTGTCGGGGAAGAGATACCATCAGCTGATTCGCTGGGGATTCCAAAGTCTGTGCAGGAGCTGGTACATAAAAAGAGGGGACTTATACTTGTTACCGGTCCGACAGGAAGCGGCAAGAGTACAACCCTTGCATCACTCATTGATATAATTAATTCAAATTATCCGTATAACATTATAACATTAGAGGATCCGGTTGAGTATCTGCATAAGCATAAGATGGGTGTGGTTAACCAAAGGGAGGTTGGCATTGATACAAGGTCATATACTAATGCACTTATATCGGCACTTCGTGAAGACCCTGATGTACTGCTTGTCGGGGAGATGAGGGACCTTGATACGATACAGACGGCAATAACGGCGGCAGAGACCGGACACCTTGTATTTTCAACACTGCATACGATTGGTGCGGCAGCTACCATTGACCGTATTGTTGATGTATTTCCGCCGTATCAGCAGTCACAGATACGGAGCCAGCTTGCACTTGTACTTGAAGGAGTGATATCACAGCAGCTTATACCTGTGACAGGCGGCAAGGGACGTAAGGCGGTATTTGAGGTAATGCTTGCAACTCCTGCTGTACGTAACCTGATAAGGGAATCCAAGACCCATCAGCTTACATCAATTATGCAGACCAATAAGAAAAATGGAATGCAGACAATGGACGATGCTTTATATGACCTCTATATTAACCGGTATATAGACAGGGAGCAGGCCTTATGTTATGCACAGGAACCGAATACCCTGTCTGGCAGGATGTATTAATTGGAAGTTTGGAGGAATAGCAGGTGACTGATTTCACATATATTACCATTGATAAGGATGGCAAAGAGGTCAAAGGTACAGTACAGGCAATTGATGAGGCCAATGCCAGGGCACGTCTTAAAAAAGAAGGTATGCGTCCCATATCAGTTAAAAAGGCCAATATATTCACAAAGGATATAAGTATTGGCGGCGGTGGTGTCAGGGTAAGGGCGCTCAGTGTATTCTGCAGACAGTTTAAAAGTCTTCTTAATGCCGGGGTGTCGGTTGTGGATGCACTAAGGATGCTTGCAGAACAGTCTGATAACAAGACACTTAAGAAAGCACTTGAAGAGACAAAATCATTCGTTGAACAGGGAGATACACTTGCTTCGGCGATGTCAAGGTTCCCTAAGGTATTTCCGGCAATGTTAGTTACGCTTGTAGAAGCCGGTGAGGAATCAGGAAGCCTTGAAGTATCATTTGAACGAATGAGCAGGCAGTTTGAAAAGTCTGCCAAGTTATCGGGGCTTGTAAAGAAAGCCATGATATATCCGATAGTACTTATGTGTGTTGCACTTGTTGTAGTAATTATAATGTCTGTCCTAGTCATACCAAAGTTCGCTGCAATGTTTGAAGAGATGGGAAGCGAGCTGCCTGCTATTACAAAAGCAGTTGTAGCATTAAGTGATGTATTTATATATAAGTGGTATGTGCTGATAATAGCAGCTGTGGGGCTGTTCTTTGGCATTAAGTTCTATGCCGGAACTGAATCAGGCAGGGTAGTATTCGGTAATCTTGCGGTTAAGGCACCGCTAATTGGCAGTCTTAATGTCAAGTCATATTCGGCTAAGTTTGCAAGAACACTCAGTACACTCATAAGCTCGGGACTCGGCATCTCACGGGCCATAGAGATTACAGCAAGGTCAATGACTAATGTATTGTATTCAACGGCACTTGAGAAGGCAAGGGTTGAAGTGGAGCAGGGAATAGCATTGTCAGTACCTATAAGAAAAGCAGGTGTATTCCCACCTATGATACATAATATGTTAGCTATTGGTGAGGAGACCGGTAATATAGAAGAGATGCTTGACAAGGTTGCTGATTACTATGAAGAAGAGACCGAGCTTGCAACCCAGAGTTTAACAGCAGCCATGGAGCCGCTGATCATTGTGGTAATGGGTGTTATAGTTGGTATACTTGTACTTGCAATGTATATGCCGATGATCAATATGTATGGTGGATTGAATGATCTGTAAGGTTGAATTAAATCCTAAGGTAACGGTGGAGAGGGAGCCGGTACAGGGTGGGTTTAAGATATATATTATTAAAAAGGAGATTGTTATTATGAAGAAAATTAAGAAGAACAACAAAGGTTTTTCGCTTGTAGAGTTAATCGTGGTAGTACTTATTATGGCTATTATAGCTGTAGCACTTGCACCACAGGTAATGAAGTGGGTAGGTAATGCAAGAACATCTTCTAATGTGCAGTCATATGACACAATGGTAGAGTATTGTAATCTTGCTCTTGGGGATGAGACAACTTGGAATAAAGTAAATGATAAAACAGTTGTTATTACTATTGATAAGAATGGAACAACATGTGATAATGCTGATTTTGAAACTGGTCTTAACACGATTCATGCAGACTGGAAGAAAGTAAAAGTTACAGATGAAAATACGTATAAAATTACAATTACTAATGGAAATGTTGCCAGAACCACAGAGCCTAATAAAACAATGAAGTAATTAAAATGATTAGAAATGGAACCCCTCGTGCTATTAGTGTTTTATCATAAGCTGCAAATGGATACAATTAACAATTCCATTTGCAGCAAGTGATTGTGTATTGATTTGAAATTATTCTGGAAAGCAGGACCCGGACATTGGATTTTATGATCATTTTGTATATCGTTGTATTCCTCTATGGTATTGTTGTTGGCAGCTTCCTCAATGTCTGCATACTTCGTATCCCTCAGCATGAAAGTATTGTAACAGAGCGTTCGCACTGCATGAGCTGTGGCTATCAGCTTAAGTGGTACGATATGTTTCCGTTATTTTCCTACATGTTCCTGCGTGGCAGATGCAGAAAATGTGGGGCACATGTGTCAGTGCAGTATCCTATAATAGAGGGATGCAATGGTATACTATGGGTTGTAACATGGGTTATGCTAGGTGTCAGTGCAGATACATTTTTAGTATGTCTGCTTATGTCGGCATTGCTTGTTCTTAGTGTAATTGACTGGCGTACATATGAGATTCCGTTTGGGCTTAATGTATTCATTGGGATTCTTGGGGTGGTAAGATTAATATGCCATCCTGATAACCTGTCAGAATATGCCATAGGCTTTTTTGCTGTGAGTATACCACTGCTTATAATACTGCTCCTTACTAAGGGACAGGGCATGGGTGGCGGAGATGTTAAGCTTATGGCGGCGGCAGGCTTGTTCCTTGGCTGGAAGTACATAATACTTGCACTTATACTCGGCTGTCTGTATGGAAGTGTGATACATATTATCAGAATGCGTATAAGTGGGGAAGGGCATATGCTTGCGATGGGGCCATACCTGTCAGCAGGAATTGCCACAGCAATATTATTCGGCAAAGGAATCATTGAATGGTATATCAGTCTGATGTAGGACTGTATATTAATAATATGAATGTGACTGCATTGCATGTCAGCCGGTGGTGTGTAGTCTGGAGTATATCAGTAGTGATACATTGCAAACTGTACATCATAGCTTGAAATTATGAATAATAACAGTTCATATATATGGACGGAAAGAGGTTGATATGGCTATATCAAAGGTTATCAGTATTGAGATAAATGATCTTAATACAAGACTGTGTGAAGTCAGTTATAATAAAAAGACACCTAAGGTGTACCAGACATTATTATTCAATAACCCGGAAGGCTCGGTAGAAGATTCGGTAGTAATTGACAGCAGCAGGTATACAGAAGAATTCAAGACCCGGCTCAGGACAGCCGGGATAAAATGTAAAGATGCTGTATTTATTATATCAGGCAACAGGGTATTAAGCCGCGAAGTAGTCATACCTGAGATGAAGGATAAGCTTATTGATGAGTATATTGATGGGGAAAAGGAGTCATATTTCCCGATGGATATAAGTGACCATATCCTTTCATATACAATTATTGACAGAAACAGAGAAAAAAGGCAGATGCGTGTCAATGTGTATGCTGCTCCCGAGACGATAGTTAACAGCTATAACGCACTGGCTGCAGAGCTTGGACTTCATATTGCCGCACTTGACTGCAGCGGTAATGCGATATTTCAGTTTTTGCAGCATAATAAGGCTTCAGGAATTGAATTCTATCTGCAGATTAATGAGAATAATTCTTTGCTTACAATTCTTGACAATGGCAAACTTGCGCTTCAGCGTAATATGAGGTTCGGTACTGCTTCACTTGCGGAGAATCTTATTGATGAAGCCTGCTATGGTGAATTATCCTATGAACAGGCAGCAATGAAGCTTGAGACAGACGCTCTCATATATTCATCATACGCAGAAATGATGGATTATATGCCTGTAGATGAGGCCGGAGCGAGGCTGCATGAGTGTAAGAAACGGATGACAGAGGCGGTAAGGCCATTGATTGCCGGTTTTACAAGAGTGCTTGAGTACTACAATGCCAAGAATAAGAACGCTAATATTTCAAAAGTATACATTGGGGGCTGTGGTTCCAAGATTAAGAATCTTGATGTACTCATAATGAGTGAATTTGATGGGATTACTGTAGAGGCTGTCAATGTGCTTCCTAATATCAGATTTGCGAAGAAGAATAAGCTTATGGAATACAGAAGCACGGAATTTACTTCCTGTATCGGTGCTTCGGCATTTTCAATTGACTTTTCGAGGATTGCGGCTGAAGATGATAAAAAAAGTGCGAGGGCATTTGCCGTGCTTGCCGGTGTGCTTACCCTGACTGCAGTTATCGTACTTATGGGTACTGCAATTATTACGTACAAGTCAGCACTGGATGAAAGGGAACAGCTTAATTCAGATATTGCATCACTGCAAAAGATTGCTGACCTCAGGGAATCTCTTGATACAACAACGTCGAAGCTTAATGATATTAAGAAGTTTGACGAATCAACAGTAACTAAGAATGAGGACTGGAATAAGATACTTGACCAGCTTGAGACCATGCTTCCGTCCGATACGCTTGTAAGCTCATTAACTTCTAATGAGACAGGACTTAATATGATAATTACGGTTCCGGGCAAGAGGGAGGCTGCAAAGCTCCTTGTCCAGCTTAAGAGCATGTCTGTATTTGAAGATGTACAGATTGCGTCACTCAGTGAAACCGATGATGAGGCAACAGGTGTTAAGAATGTAAGCTTTACCGTTACCTGTACATTTAAACAGACGGAAATGGAAACTCATTCCCCGGCGGCTGATGCCCCAAGCGGGGATAATCCGGGGAATACAGCTCAATAGATCAGATTGGGGGATATAAGGATATGGATAATATGGATGCAAGGCAGTTAAGACTTGTAATAGGACTTCTTGCTGCAGTTGTATTATTTGTAACAATAAGGTTTGGATATTCGCCTGTATTAGAAAAAGCAGATGCCGTTTCACTGGAGAACCAGGAGCTTGAGGGAAAGCTTGCTATGCTAAGGGCGGATGAGAGTAACAAAGATACCTTAGATAAGCAGCTTAAGGCTTCGCAGGCAGAGATAGAGCTTATTGAGAAAAGGTATCCGTCACTTGTTACACCTGAGAAGAGTATTAAGTTTGTCAGGGATATGGAGGTGTCTACAGGGGCAAAGGTTAAGACAATATCCTTTAATGATCCGGAGAATATATATACATCTTCATTTACCAATGAAGATGGAGAAAGCATTCTTGGGTATTTGGCGCCCCTTAGTATAGCTTACGAAGCAGGTTATGATGAATTTAAGGCTATCGTGAACTATATTAATGGCTATGGGGAACGTATGAATGTAAAAGAGCTCACGGCTTCTTATAATCAGGAGACAGGAGTGCTTACCGGTACGATGCTTATTAACAGATTCTCTATAACAGGACTTGGTAAGGAGTATGAGCCGCCTGCAATAGGCGGCATTAAGATATCGACAGATAATATATTCGGTGCGGTCAGGTGATCAGGCTGGGAAGGGAGCATCGTAATATGGGAAAGTATCGTAATATGGGAAGACATGGTGGTATTAAGCCGGATACAGATAACAGAGGTATATCCCTTGTGGAAGTGATTGTGTCGCTTCTTATACTTATGATTATAATTGTTCCTTTGTTATCAGGATTTGTAACAGCTTCAATGACTAATAAAAAGTCAAAAGAGATGATATATGCCCATACAGCCGGGGAAAATGTAATGGAGGCTGTGAAGGCCCTTGGAGTTGAGGAGACAGCAAGGGAGTTCAGTGACTGTGGCAGGAGGGATAAGTTTTCGGTGGTATCTGAAGGCTTACACGGAAGTTATTATGAGGTTGCGGTTGATGGCAGGACTTCAATTGTAACGTCAGATGATAAAAAGACTTATGTGCCCCTTGCATCTAATGGTACATATGAGTACAGGATAGACGGAGTAGAGGAAGGTACACATAAGTATGATGTGGATATAACAATATCTGCATTAGACATATATTCAGGTGAAGGCATGCCTAACAGTTATCAGTATGCCGACCTGACAGCATTTTCATCAGATGCCGTAGCAGTTATCAATCCGGTAATACAGGGCTCGACATATGATAATAAAGCACTGTCATATTTTCATAACATGAATAAACGTGTTATGAGTGACAGGTATCAGGCTGTATGCAGTGACATAGATGCGAGGAATGCAGCTAAATATAATGATTATGAGACAAGACGTGAGAATGGTGAAGATGTACAGCCTCCGGATCTTGAATCGTATCCTCCGGTTGCAGGCTATAAGGCTTTGGGGCTTAGTGAAGTCAGGAATGATATCAGTAAGCGGGTTGTTATCAGGCTTGAACAGGAAGCAGATGGTTCAGGACAGTATGTCCTTAATTCCGAGATCGTGTATTCATGTGTTAACAGGGGCGATGCGGACGACAGACCGTTATATAGCACTGATGTTGCTTCTTATCCTGTAGGCAGTACAGATAAGAAGATTGAAATGGCACCATATAATGGATTTTGCCGTGACCAGCATTATGATTCACTGGATACCGTAATGCTTATATACAAACCTATTAATGATCTGAATAATCTTAATAAAGAGACAATTGAGCTTGTAAAGGATGTTGATACCCCGCTTGACCTGTATATTGCAATGCAGGGTGATGGAGATACAGATTTTACAGGTATAACTAATCTTCCAAGGCTTGTGATATCAGGAACCGGAAGGACTGATAAGGATGCAGACAAGTCTTATCTTAATATATACAGCCAGACAGAGTTTGATATTGCGGGCACTACACTTAATGAATCACAAAAGCATTTTGGTACATTATTAGGTGATCTGAAAGCAAGTAATAAGCTATATAATATATCAGTTAAAGTGTATGGGAGCGGAAGCTCATATACAAAGCTTGTCTCACAGCTTGATTCAACAATGCTTGATGGGTAGTATATTTTAGTGTATTTATGTTTAACACACAATGAATAAGGGAGCAGTTATATGGACAGACATATTTCACAGAATAATGCAAATATGGATAATAACAGTAATAAGGGTTCAACCTTACTCCTGGTTATTGTTGCAATGTCATTTGTTGCGATAATATCGGCGGTTATCATTGTGATTACATACAGGAATCTTGAGTCGGTCAGGACAGGGGCGGCAGGCACGGCTACCTTTTATTCTGCCGAGACTGCAATGGATGAGCTTAAGACTACGTTTAATGAATGGTCAGATAAGGCCATACGTAAATCTTATGTAAAATGGCTGCAGCAGGTGTCGGCTACGGACAGGGATGAACAGGAAGCACTCTTTAAGAGACTGTTTGTTGCTGAGATGGGTAAGATATTGAAGGATGATTTTTTAGACAGATACTTCGGGGCAGAACCTGCCGGGACTATGGATGAATTATTTAAGTCTGATAATGTTAAGGCCAATACTACGTGGAATACGGCGGCAGGTAATCCGGATATCGTAACAAGTGATATATTTGACCCACATACTCCTGAGACAACTGATGATACTGAGCTTACAGTTAAGAATATCTCTATTAAGTATAAGGACAGCAGGGGATTTGCAACGACAATTACAACTGATTATGTATTTGAGGTGGCATATCCGGGCCTGACCGTCAATAATATATCGGTTACCAATTCGGGTTGTGTAGATTATGTGATTATTGCAGATGGACAGATTGCCAATTCAGGTAACGGAAGTAATATTAAGATCAATGGCAGTATCTATGGCGGCGGTGTGTATAACAACAGTACGAAGGAATATGATCCGGGTATTAAGTTCAGCGGAGGTTCATCAACCACAACTATATATGGTAATGATATTGTGTCGAAGAATGATGTTGAGGTCACTGATGGGGCGAAGCTTATTATTAAGGGTTACAATGCTGCGGAGGACTATACCGGGGAGCTCAGCTATGCTAATATATGGGCAAAAGGACTTGACATAACAGGTAATGGTGCTGCGGGCATGAATATACAGGGTAATTGTTATATTACCGATGATGCCACACTTAGTGCTGCGACAGATGGCACTAACGGTAATTCATATCTTACAGTTAATGGAAGCTACTATGGATATAATACTAATAATGCAGATATTGATGATGTAGATGATTATAATGTTGCACGTATCTATGGTACTCCTGAGGGAAGCAGCTCCGTAGTAATCAATACAGAGAATACATCAGTTGATTTTACCGGCTGTGACCCGCTCTGGTTAGCAGGCAAGTCCTTTGTGTCTGTTCCTGACCAGTATGGGTATAAGAATAAGAATAATGTTACTTTCCCGGAAGGAGAGTCGCTTTCATACCGTGGACTTCAGGCGGCGTACCTGCTGCCCGGTGACTGCATCATGGGAATCGGCCACAATCCGATGTCAGGTGATGAATACGAACACCTTTTAAGTAATAATGCCGAAGATAAACAGAAGTACTATATTGACCTGTCAAGGAGCTATAGTAATGGTGGCGTAAGATTATCGGGCTATGTTAACCTGAACCAGCCCTACAGGATCGCATATGTAACCTACAGCGCAGGCAAAAGTGATAAGCTTGTATACCTGTATCTTAATTTTACTGATACAGATAAGGCTGCCGGGTATTTTCAGGAATATGAGAATAAGCATGGGGAGCTTGTTGATAAGCGGATGGGTTCGCTTGCAAATGGAACTGTCAGATTCAATCCGGCAGCAATTGTTTCAACCGGTAACTGTATTGGTTATGAAAATGGTAAGATTAATATCTTTGATGCTAACAGGGATTATAATGATAATGATGTTGAGAATAAGCAGACCGAGCTTGCAACTAAGTATTCAGGTATGATAACAGCCCTTAATCCTGATTATATGGGAGCTGCCGGTACAAATTACCTGACGGATTCATTTGTGGATATGGGTAAGGTCGGGGATACGGAAAAGAGAGAAGATATATCGGAAGCGGGTATATGTGATAATTATCAGCTTGTTACGGGAAAAGATATCACTATAACAGAGCATATGTCGGGAATCATTATTGCGACAGGTAATGTTACGATAGCCAATGGAACTGATTTCAGGGGACTGATCATTGCACGCGGCAATGTTACGATCAACGGTAATTATTATGCGGAGCCGGATGCTGTCGGACATCTTATAAATAATAATAACAAGGTTATTCCGTATTTTAGAATAGCCGGTGGTGAAGAGTATAGTAATTTTGATATTGATTCAATGGATGTTGTTAAGATTAATTATGCTAACTGGAAGAAGAACTGATAAAACCGGATGGAGGTTACCGCATGGATGTTAATATATCAGCGTATAGCGGACCGTATGGCTGTAATATAAAAAATAATAACAGAGGCTTCAGCCTGGTTGAGCTTATAGTTGTAATACTTATTATTGGGATACTCAGCGGCGTGGCTGTAGTGTCATTTGCCGTTGTCCGTGATGCTGATGTGTCAGCCGCATCTGACAGGCTTGTATCAATGCTTGCCACTACGCGTAAGTATGCGGTTACAAAGGATGAAGACACTGTAAAAATGGCTGTCGAATTGGATGATGGGGGTTATTATGCCAGATTATATATGTATGATGGCAGTTCATGGTCGGTATATTCAGAGGAAAAGCTTGGCGGTAAGTCCCTTACATTTACAATTGAGAAGTCTGATGGAAGTTCATCTATCACACTGTCAGATTCTGACAGAGAAGCTGGATTTACATTTAAAAAATCAAATGGAAGCTTAAAAGAAGAATATAAAAAGATTAAGATAGAAGGTTCTATAACAAAGGAGATTACAGTTATCAGGGAAACCGGTAGATGTATTATGGGGTAAGAGCTGCAGGAGGTAGGTTATGTTCAGGAGATTAAAAAAGGGTAACCATGGATTTTCTCTTATTGAATTAATTGTATGTATACTTATGCTAAGTATGGTTATGGGAATAATCGGACTCTTTGTGGGAACTTCAACTAAAAGCTATAACCTTGTATATGAGGATGCTAATATGCAGACAGAGGCAGATATTGCAATGACGTATATTAATGATATCGCCGTTGAAGCTAAGGATTACAAGGCAGTATCATCATATATGCATGGCAGTATTAACTGCAGTGCATTATGTATGGAGGCACCGGATGCAGATAACCCGGCAGACCCATACAGCTATTATATAATCTGGCATCAGGATGACGATAATAAGCTTAGGTTTTGTAAGCTGGCAAAGAGTGAGCTTAAGTCGGTAAAGGCAGATGGAAGTATTGCTTCTGCAGCTGACATTGATATTGATGCAACGCTTACACAGGCAGGGGTATACAGTAACCCGGAAAATTTTCTTGCACAGTATGTTACCGGGTTCAGTGCGGTGGTACCGGAGGATACGGCATTTCCGGTATTACAGGTCACTGTCAGGCTTAAGTATGGTGACAGTAATTTTGTATCAACGAAGAGCATTGCAAGCCGTAATATATATTGAACGGTATAACTATGGAAGGAGCTGACAACATGGGCAGATATATTAAAACACCGGATACCATAATTAAGGAGAACGGTATCAGGAGAACAATATCGGGCGTTCTTGCTATTGTAATGTTAATTACTGCTATTCCGGCTGTTGCGTTATTTACCGGTATCATTGGTAAGGAAGCAAGTGCCGGGACATGGACTAAGGATAATGGATTTACAATTCCGGCCAGGAACGGCAGCCTTGGGACAAAAGAGAATCCTTTCACGGTACTTGAGATTGTGCCAAATGAGAGCATGGCTTCTTTCGGTTACCTTGTACAGGGTCAGGAGCCTGTTGATATCAGTAAGGTGCGTGAAGATAAACCTGATATTGATCTTGAAGATTATATTGCCAATGACTATGGTTCAAGGGAAGTCGAAGCCATTGAGTATAAGTCTGTTCTTGATGATAAGTTAAAAAAGGGTGAGATAACAGAGGAAGAGTATAATAAGTATGAGCTTTCAGAATATAATGATGCAAGGCAATATGGAACATATAAGTATGCCGGAGATAATAAGGGAGATTATCTGTTAACGGAGGTACAGGGCTATACAGATGAATTTGAACATGTAGGAGACGGAAAGGGAGATTACAGTAAGTCTGCCATATATAAGCTTGCGGATGATACATTTGA
>CAKSBI010000002.1 GCA_934437985.1 uncultured Lachnospiraceae bacterium | reverse complement strand
CTGAGGCTTTTAGGATAGTACAATCGCGAAAATAGACAAGTAATAAAGTCCAGTTAATTAAAAATCGTTATACTAGTCCTTTTATCTTGATTTTTATTATATCAGCAGATTTTCGCCTATGCAATTACAAATTTTGAGTGCTCAAAGCCATGCATATAATTAGTGTCTGCTGTTCAAACTGTTTCCGGCTTTTCTCTCGTCTTCCTTTCCTAAAGATACCGCACTTTTAAAAAAATAAAGTGCGTAAGTTTTTGTTACCGGTAACTTACACACTTAATTTTATACTCTCGCCAGCCGTAATTCAGCTGACAATACAAAAATTTATTATTATCCTATTGACAGGCAGCACACCAACTGTTTCCTTGCCGGTCAGCAGCTGCCGGCAATTAATCAAGTGCTACAACTTCCTGATAGAATTCAGCATAGTCCTTACGGCCGTCCTTTGTAAACTGGATTGCCGTTCTTGGATGCTGGTTAAGAAGTCCTGTCATAAGATATTGAAGGTCATATCCCCATACGATACCTTCTTCTTTTAACTTATTCATATAACGCTCAACAAACTGAATTACAGGATATACATTGTACTTTGGATTCTTTAGGAAACCAAGCAAAAGCTCCATAGAGCAGTTACCGGCGCCCCTTCCCATTCCGTTATATGTAGCATCAAGCCAGTCAACTCCATCACCTACCGCTTCAATAGTGTTGGCAAAAGCAAGCTGCTGGTTGTTATGGGCGTGAATTCCTATCTTCTTTCCGTATTGCTCTATAGCTTCATGATAAACATTGGTAATTCTCGCAAGCTGCTCTGGATAAAGTGAGCCAAAGCTGTCTACTATATATATAACATCTGCCGATGATTTTCCAATCATATCAAGCGCAACTCTTAAGTCACCTTCCTGAACATTAGATATAGCCATAATATTACAGCTAACCTCATATCCCTTATCCTTGGCATCCTCTATCATATCAATTGCTGCCGGTATTGTATTAAGATATGTTGCAACCCTTATCAGGTCAACCGGACTCTCTTCCCTATCAGGAATATCCTTCTTATCACATCTTCCGACATCAGCCATTACGGCAATCTTAAGCTCTGTATCATTACTTCCTACAATTCTGTAGATATCATCATCATTGCAGAACTTCCATGGACCAAACTTATTAACATCAAACATTTCTTTAGAGGCCTTATATCCAAACTCCATATAATCTACGCCAGCCTTCACATTGGCTATATAGAGTGCTTTAACAAATTCATCTGTAAAATAGAAGTTATTTACCAGTCCTCCATCTCTAAGTGTAGCATCAACAACTTTTACATCCGAACGGTATTCCATTAATTTGGATATTTCTTTCATATTATACCTCCTTTATATTTGTAAAATGGCACCCCGATAAAACAACATCGAAGTGCCGGATAATAATTCAATATTGATTAAGCAACCTTTGACTTGGCAAGCTCTGCTAATGCTGCAAATCCTGCCGGATCACTTATTGCCATCTCTGCTAACATCTTTCTGTTGATGTCAACCTCAGCCACCTTAAGACCATGCATCATCTGGCTGTATGAAATTCCATTGATCCTTGCTGCAGCGTTGATACGTGCAATCCATAATCTACGGAACTGTCTCTTTCTCTGCTTTCTACCTTCATATGCTGAATTCAAAGCTCTCATTACAGACTGCTTTGCAACACGGTACTGTTTAGATCTTGCTCCGCGGTATCCCTTAGCGAGCTTGAGAACTCTCTTATGCTTCTTCTTGGCATTCATTCCACCTTTAACTCTTGCCATTGTTATATACCTCCTAAAAAATCATGTAATCTTAACTATACTTCCATCAATGCACACTTCTTATAAATATGGCATGCATCTTCTCATCTGCTTGTAATTAGTAGCATCAAGCTCTGTCTGCTTTCTGAGATTTCTCTTTCTTTTTCTTGTCTTCTTGTTAAGAATATGGCTCTTGTTAGCTTTCATACGAATAATCTTACCAGAACCAGTCTGCTTAAAACGCTTTGCTGCCGCGCTTCTTGTTTTCATTTTCGGCATAATAAAATTCCTCCTTAATATTGGTATGTCAAATAATTCTCCACTATCTCTTCTCAGATAAGAACATGACCATACTTCTTCCTTCCAGCTTAGCTGGTTTATCTACAACAGCCATATCTGCAAGCTTTTCAAAGAAATCATCAAGTATCTGCTTACCAACGCCTACATGAGCCATCTCACGTCCACGGAAACGAAGCGATACCTTAACCTTGTCTCCCTTTGATAAGAACTTTCTTGCCTGATTAGCCTTTGTATTCAAATCATTAATATCTATGTTCGGTGAAAGACGAATCTCTTTAACATCTGTTACTTTCTGCTTCTTCCTGGCTTCCTTTTCCTTACGCATCTGCTCGTAACGGAACTTACCATAATCGACAATCTTGCAAACCGGTGGTTTAGCATTCGGAGCAATCTTCACAAGATCAAGCTCTGCTTCCCTTGCAAGCCTCATTGCTTCCTTAACCGGCATAACACCTAACTGTTCACCATCATCACTCACGAGACGTACTTCCCTGTCCCTGATCTGTTCATTAATCATAAAATCGCTAATTGTCTTGCACCTCCAGAAAATTATAATGTAAAAATAAAAAAGCAGACAAAGCATTCTTCGTCCACCTCATTTAATCAACAGCCTGCAACTCCATAATAAACCGAATCTATTCTACCAGCCAAATCTCATCTGCAGAATACGGATTATCCTGCAACATACTGATATACCCTATACAGTCAACTGCTAATATGATACAATATTAACCCAAGTCACAGGTATGTGCTAAGGTGAGAGTGGACACACTCTGCTTTATTTATCCGTCTGTGTCTTCACAGCAGTTCATATATTATCATTTTTATTCTGCTTTGTCAACCTTTTTTCAATTTTTTTTGCAGTATTCTAAAAAAAAGTAAACCCAAAAGAAATCAGGTAACAGTTCAGGTAAAATTATTAATTCCAATACCAAACATCTGTTACCGTATCTGTTGAAAAAACCAAATTTGCAGCTTCTGAATGTAGCTTTAATCTAATACACATCTGTGTACCAGACCATCTTTTAAAACACAGAAAACGCATTACATATTTCCATTAACATATTTGCTAATCTTATCCTGAATAACCTTAATCACACTGTCCAAATCCTGCCCCCATCAATCTCATATATCTTATCACATATATACGAAATATCATTTTCATTATGTGAAACCAAAAGTATCGTCTTCCCCTTCTGTTTTTCCTCCACAAGAATCTCTCTTATTCTCTGTGTCATACTTTTATCAAGTCCGTTGAAGGGTTCATCAAGTATTAACACTTTGGGGTCCTCCATTAATGCCTGTGCTATTCCGAGTCTCTGCCTCATGCCAAGCGAATATTTCTTCACATTTTTTTTGCTATCCGGATCCAATCCCACAAGATTCATATAATCGCGAATATCTTCATGCGTAATCTTATTTTTTATCTTAGCAAGTACTTTAAGATTATCAAACCCTGACATATAGGGGATGAAACCGGGCGTTTCAATTATGAAGCCGGTATTTTCGGGAAATTCAAGGTCTTTCCCGATAACCTTATCATCAACGCGAATCTCCCCTGTAAATAATGTATTGAATCCACATATACACTTCATAAGCATGGTTTTGCCCGAACCATTGCCACCTACAAGTCCTACTGCCTGTCCTTTTTCGACATTTAGCGAAACATCTGATAGTATATTATATTTTTTTATTGTTAGCGAAACATTATTAACTTTTATCATGAAAATACCGTTCCTCCTATCATATCAAGACTAACTTTGCTGCTTTTTCTGTATATGATTACAAACATGATTATGCATGCCACACCCAGAATCACAACTGACAGCCATGGTGGAAATATATATTTTCTAAAATAATTATTATAGTGTTTCAGGAGCATGGCATGTGTTACAGGAAACAGCCATGATATACTTTTTCCTTTCACATCTATCTGCATTATTGCACAACCGATAGCAACGTGAGCCGTCTGTATGAAGAAGAAAAGCAGCCTGCGCGAATACATGCATCCAAGCAAAAACAACAGATTACAAAACACAAGAAATAAAAAGAGCAGGAAGTAGGAATAAACAAATGCCTTATATGGTGTCATCTGATTGCAAAGACTTCCGGGGATATATTCACTCATTTTTATAAAACTCTTATCACCCATCAAATCATCATAAGCAGTAACCACAAGACTCCAGCCATTTAAAACATAAGCCCTTTTTGCACCACTTATAATCCCCACCAATGCAATTACTGCCGTATAAGAAAATGCTGAGACAATCTGGAATATAAATTCTCCAATTATCCATCTTTTCTTACTCGTTCTGGTTATATACAGCTGCATATTATCATCTACTGAAGGAAATGAAGACATCAAAACCACATACGATATTACAATAAGCAGAATACTAATCCACGAACTTACAATGGCAATCGGCATTTCAACTATATTAATAACTTCACCCATGCTGTCAGCTGCCTCTGTGACAGGCAGTATAACCATTGTCCTGATGATAAGAATTGCAACTACCAGCAGAATCATTCGTGGATTCATCACAAATCGTCTGTACTCTGATACGGCAATTCTTCCTATATCTGAACCAAATTTCATAGTGCTGCACTCCTTATTCTCCATATAATTCCGTACATGACCGTACAGATAACAATAAACGCTGCCGGGAAAATATAATTATCCTGAAGAAAAAGATTTGCCGAAAAATATGCAAATATAAATACCAGACTCATATCAAACAGCAAATCAAGGTATATGTATACAAATAATGTTCCAATAAGCGCAAGCATAATTCCGTACAGAATAAAATAACCGATTTGTAACATCATATCAGAAATAAACTTTCCTAATGTATATACATCCCCGGAAGGAACAATGATATTATCTGCCTCCATTGGGAAGCAAATCAGCAAAATCACTGAATATATGAGCATTGCTGCAAGTACAACGAACAAAGCACCTGTCATTGCATTCAGCAGCCTTGAATATATATACCTGTATTTTCCCTTGCGAATCATCACATTCAAATATGATTTACTTTTCAACTCATGAAATACATAAAGTGCTACCGGCATGGACAGTGTAACCGACATTACAAGATATGTCCAATATGTACCTATACCATTTGTTGCCATTCCTAACACGATACCATTCTGCTTCATCTGTTCTTTTGAAAACGAAAGTATAACCTTTAGTACGGAATAAGTTTCATCATTCATGCCAATATTGCAACACCGAGATAACATACACATTATTACAAGAGACAATATTGCAAGAATGTAAAAAAACATAATTTTTCTATTCATAATCATATCTGTCACCATAAAAAAATATATGAATTTATTTTTCGATATCCGTAACAAATTCTCCTGTTACCATATCAACATATACAAATCTTCCATATTTATTAAGCGCTATCGTTATGTCATCCGGCATTTCATCACTACTTAGGTCACCCTTTTCAAGAAATGCATATACGGGCCTTGCCTTAAGTTCAATTCCCGGTGCCTTTGGATCAATACCGCCACTTTCATCCGAAACAGTTTCCATAACATATAAGGGCATCACATCGCAAAACTCAAACAACCTGAATCCTGTGAGTTCTTCCTCTACTATTCTCAAAGCACTTTCAAAATCAACAATCTTATCAAGTTTTTTGGCATCTGTAACCTCAAACAGGCAGTCATTCACTACCAATTTGACCATATCATCAGCAGCTTCGTATTCGCTCACAACTGAATTTGTAAGTATAGATGTATACTCAGTTCCTGACACCTCGCTCATGTCAAATAAATGATTATTAAAAAAGATTCCTTTATACGCAAATTCACCACATAGTGATAGTCTTTTTACATTTTCTGAACCATAGCGGACATTTCTTACTAATGCATCAGTCACATTATAAGTAAGTGTATCAGTTCCAATATTGGTATTAAACCACTCTTCGCTTTTCTTACACATATCGCTTAATCTTATACTATCACCCGCAAAATCAATTTTGACATTCTCAATATCATCCTTTAAAATATCATATCTTCCTTCAACTTTACTTTCTGCTGCATCATCAAACCAATGCCCGGACATATATGCCAGTAACCCATTATCTCTTATTCCATAATGAATTTTCTTTTCTTCATCATCACCCTGTTTTAATCTGCCTCCCACAACTCTGTCTCCTCTGCTTTCTTCAAGTTTTGACAGGTCAAAGCCAAAAAGCTCGGCATATTTTTTCTCATAGTCAGCTACAAAATTCTCCTTAAATTTCACTGTTAGTTCACATACATCTTCAACTCTTGAAAAATCAATATTATCCGGTATTCTTACACTGTACCCTTTTCCCATAATAGCTTTAACATCAAGATTTTTCAATTCTTGAGGGCTGCAGTATGTGATTTCTGATTCCTTTTTTTGTTCATTCTCTCCATACTCTTTCATATCCTCTACTACCTTCTCAGGTGCTTTCTGACAACCTGTCAAACACAAACACATAAGCCCGCCAATAATCAGCTTGTATATATTATTTCTCATTTTTTCCCTCTTTTCCTTGATATTTATGTGTTATAGTACACATATCAATATGATGCATGCAGCAAGCAAATGCCACATGCATCTCTTACCGGTGTGCTATCAATAATGACTTAAACCGATGCATGTCCCGTCGCTTTAGTTACTTTATTAGGGTAACATGCCAATCTTGCATCATTGGTGTATAACCCTGTATGATATACTTCACGAGCGTAAATACTAATAATTTCAAAAAATACATAGATTTATTCTTCTGGCACATCCGGCTGATATGTCAAGAAAAAACAAGTACTATTCATATTCATTATAGCAAGACATGCCGTAATATGTGTCATCTTGCCTAACACTTTACCTACAATTTTTTTGAAGAATGTAAAGATATTTATGAATCTGACAAACCTCAGTTTCTTACTCTGCTTGAAAAGCACATTGACCTCGATGAAATTGTTCCGATTTCTTTTCGTCATCATTACTATGCATCCACTGGCAGAAATCATAAATACCCATTGAATGCCATGCTTTGGGCTTTGATTATCCAACGTCTCTTTTCTATTCCAACAGATTCTCTTTTGCTAATCTTTCTGCATTATTCCAGACATCTTAAAGAATTCTGTGGTTTTACTAAGGTTCCTGATGATTCAAAAATCACTCGCTTTAAGCAGGATTTTTTAGTGGACTTACAATCGTTTTTTGATAATCTTGTAGCTTTGCTAATGGGAAAGTTGAGTATAATATTATCACAATTTTAATACAGCGTTCTTTTCAGACATCCTACTGTCTTATGAAAAGAACGCTTATTCAAATTCATTCTCTGCATACTTCCATATATTCATGTACATTCTCCATCATTTCCACCAATTCTTGTTAATTTTATCATTATTACTACTATATGTCAATATATTTTAGTTTTTTCTATGCATATACTTTTTTCTCTATTTTGTTGTATAAATATCATTATAGGTACAATATCTGTAAGCTACAGTTACCATGAAGGAATACAATGAACAAAAATGCAAGAAAATATTATAGGAATATCAAAGCTATTATTCCTTCTAAAAGAAAATACGAACGCCAATTATAGTTTCTTTTCCACCAACTGCCTGTCGTAATATGTTAGATATTAACACAACATTTTATTATATGTCAATATATGTTATATTATTCATATATTTTTTACTCAACACCTCACTATTCCAATGCCAATTGCACATCAGAATCCTTTACTTATTTTCAATAAAATTATTGACATAATTCCACAATTTAGTATCATTATATATAGTATATTTTTTCAAAATGTATTATTGAACAGAGGGGGGTATATAATGTTTCGTAACCAGAAAATGTCAACTGTTATATCTTCAGGAGTTGCTGTTATAGCATTATTTGTCATGGGGCTGTTATATCTGTTTCTTAGCAGTAATCTCTCAATTCTTACGAAGAACAGTGCGATTGACAATATGACAACGGGGCTTAATGGTGAAGCCGCTATAATCTCAGAATTCATTGAAAATTCCGAGTATCTTCTTAAAGAGTATTCTACCGCTCCGGTAATTAAAGAGCTGCTTGAGAAGCCGGCTGACCCATCACGTGTAGCAAGGGCACAGAACTATACCGAAGACTATTTTTCATTTCTTAATAACTGGGAGGGCATATACGTCAGTACATGGGAGACCAGGGTTCTCGCCCACTCTAATCCCGAAGCAGTAGGCATGGTAACACGCGAGGGAGATGAGCTTACCACGTATCAGAACACGACGGTCAATGCAAAGGGTGGATTTGTTAACTCCGGTTCGTTCAAGTCTCCTGCATCAGGTTCTATTGTCATCAATATGCGCATGGCAATTTTTGATGACAGCGGCAATCCAATCGGATTTGTCGGCGGTGCACCATTTATCGCAGGACTCAATGACATTCTCGGCAAGATGTCAATATCAGGTCTTGATGAGCAGGAATACGCTATCCTTGATATAACCAATGAAGTATATGCATATCACTCTAACAATGAATTGTCCCTTCAGCCAATAAAAGACAGTAATATGACCAGGGTAATGAATGAGGTTAAGAATGACAGCAATTCAGGAACCATGTCAATTGAAAACAATGGAATAAAAAGCATCCTTGCATATAAGGCGCTTCCTGAATATAATATGGTCCTTGTAATGTCAGACCCTGAATCCGAGGTTTTTGCTGCCAGTAAAACTACCCTGCAGGGACTTCTTGCAGCATGCGCAATCGGCCTGTTGTTACTCGTTGTATGCGCCCTTATTCTCTCAAAGCTCATTTCAGCTCCTCTACAGAGAGTGAAGGTTGCCGTTAATTCTCTTGGGGATCTGTCATTAAAAAAGAATAAGGACATTCAGGCATTTAAGAATAACCGGAACGAGATAGGCGAGATTGCCTCTTCCGTAGATCATCTCACGGTCACATGGAGCGATATCGTCAACACTCTTGCCGAGTGCTCTGATTCACTTTCAAATGATGCCGGCATAATGAAGTATACTGTTTCAGAATTAGTCAACTGTGCCGCTGACAATACAACTACTACCGAAGCATTTTCAGAGACTATCGCAAGAACAACCCACATAGTCGGACAGGTTACTGGGCAGATACATTCAATTAATAAGATGGTATCTGATCTTACAGTACTTGTTAATGAAAAGATCAATGCCGACGACTATATTGATGACGATGCAATGCATCTATCAATACTGGACGCTGATGGCGAAGTGGAGCATGACAATTCAGGCAGCTCCGGAACAATAACAGACAAGATCGATATTATGAAGTTTAATATCAACAAAGCAATTGACGAGCTTCAGACTCTTACACAGATCAATCAGAAGGCAGACAGCATCCTCGGCATCTCTAGCCAGACCAATATTCTTGCACTTAATGCTTCTATAGAGGCTTCAAGGGCAGGCGAGGCAGGCAATGGCTTTGCTGTTGTAGCCAGGGAGATTAAGAAGCTTGCGGAGGATTCATCCCTTGTTGCTACTGATATCCAGAGTGTATGCAAGTCAACCAATGACAGTGTTACCCATATAGAATCCTGTTTTAAAGAGATCATGTCTTTTATGGAGCAGTATGGTTCCGGCTACTATGCACTTAAGGAGACAATTGACGAGATTGATAAGGCTGCAATCAATGTTGCATCTGCAATTGATGATATCCAGAGACAGATGAAGCAGTTCGATACCATAACATCCAACAATCAGAACGGTATTGATAATATCATTGCCAAAGCCCAGGTTACTAATGATATTGCCCAAAAGCTCAGGATGCTCGTATCAGCAAACCAGAAAAATGCACGCAATATTAATTCCATTGTAGAAAAGTTTAAGAAATAACATATTTAGCGAAGTAAACACTTAAATACAAAAATATTTTTTATACATTATTATGAAAGCATTATCATCATTACAAAAATTTATATTTATTACACCTGACAGACCATATATGCCTTATGAGAAAGGTCTGGACACCTGTGCTTACATAAGTACCATCATAAGTATTGCACTTATAATTACATACAAAGTATTCACAGCTGTATCCGGTATTAATCTAACGGATTATATGCTTCCATGCGTCCTATACTCACATACGGGATATTATTGTCCCGGATGTGGAGGGACACGCAGCCTGGCATTCTTTTTAAGGGGTGATATTATCAGCAGCATAATATATCACCCTGTTATTGTATATACTGCCATTCCCGGACTATGGCTGTTCATAAGCCACAGTACATTCCGGATACAGCGTTTTTTTGCGTATCACGTATATCAGAAAACATCTCCGGCAGGCACCGGCAATAACTCCCATAATACAAGCAGCCGCACTACCTTTCCCAAAGTAGTGCGGCCACTTACAATTCGTCCAATTTACATATACATCGGAATAATAATATTACTATTCCAGTGTATATTTAAAAACCTTTTAAAGCTGATTGCAGGATACTCCATTATATAATGTTCTCTTATCCTGTAGCATACAATACCATTCCCTGCAGATTAATAACACAGACGATTATTTTTATTTCATATAATCCTTCCAAAAATCCGATGAAGAATCAGAATTAAGGTACATATCCATAAGCTGCTGATACAATCCTGACTGCCTTAAATAAACCTCAAAGATAAACATTACAACCGCAAAGAATATTCCAACGGACCCGGTAATTATTCCGGCAATAGCAAAGCCCTTACCGGCTGTTCCTTTTTTAAGGGATACAACTCCAAGTACAATTGCCGCAATACCTGTTACTATTGACAGCGCATAACAACAGCATGAGAATACAACTGATATAATTCCAAGTACCATAGCTGCAATTCCAAACGGCCTGCCTTCATCTATCCGGTTATTACCCTGAGGCTGATATGGATTGTAGCCGCCATTGTTATAGCCACCATTATAATTGCCATTATAGTTATTGCCGTTGTAGTTATTCCCACCATTGCCTGCATAATTATTGCCGTTGTAATTATTCCCGTCATTGCCTGCATAGTTATTGCCGTTGTAGTTATTCCCGCCATTGCCTGCATAATTATTGCCGTTGCAGTTATTCCCACCATTGCCTGCATAATTATTGCCGTTGCAGTTATTCCCATCATTGCCTGCATAATTATTGCTGTTATAACTATCATCCATCCGGTTATCAGAACCATTACCGGAATCATTGTACTGATCGTTGTCCATAAAGAATAACCCCTTTCTGATCCAGACTGACATGCTGCCTTACTCCTCAACTTCTACCTTACGTATCTCTTTTGTACGTATCTCTTTTGTAATAGCATCAACAAACTCATCAATTGGTTTACTTCCCTCATCACCAAGGTAACGGCTTCTTACTGATACAGTCTGCTCCTCTTCTTCCTTCTGTCCGACAACAAGCATATAAGGTACACGGTGAAGTCTTGCATCACGGATCTTATATCCAATCTTTTCACTTCTATCATCTATACTGCTCCTGATCTTATTCTTCTTAAGCCCAGCGTTGATCTTCTCAGCATACTTCTGGTACTTCTCTGAGATTGGAAGCACACGAACCTGCTCAGGGCAAAGCCATGTAGGGAACTTTCCGGCATATTTTTCCGTAAGCCATGCAAGAGTCCTCTCATAACAGCCAAGGCTTGTTCTATGGATAATATAAGGACGTACCTTATCACCATTCTGGTCTACATAATACATGTCAAATTGTTCAGCAAGAAGTGCATCCCATTGAACTGTTATCATAGTATCTTCCTTGCCATACACATTTTTGGCATTAATGTCAACCTTAGGGCCGTAAAATGCAGCTTCTCCAACCTCCTCTGTAAATGATATATTAAGCTCTGTAAGTATGTCCCTGATATGCTGCTCTGTCTGCTCCCATACCTCCGGCTCCCCGATATACTTTTCCCTGTTATCAGGATCCCATTTGGAAAGATGGTATGTTACATCCTCTTCAATACCAAGTGTCTCAAGCACATACTTGGCAAGTGCAAGACAACCCTTAAACTCCTCTACCATCTGGTCAGGTCTTACAATAAGATGTCCCTCCGATATAGTAAACTGTCTTACCCGGGTAAGACCATGCATCTCTCCTGAATCCTCATTACGGAACAATGTGGAAGTCTCACCATAACGGAGCGGCAGATCCCTGTATGACTTCTGACTGTTCTTATATACATAGTACTGGAATGGGCAGGTCATAGGACGGAGTGCAAATACTTCCTTATCCTTCTCTTCGTCACCAAGTACGAACATTCCTTCCTTATAATGATCCCAGTGCCCTGAAATCTTATAAAGATCACTTTTAGCCATAAGAGGTGTCTTAGTTCTTACATATCCCCACTCTTCATCCTCAAGATCCTCAATCCATCTCTGAAGCTCCTTCATAATAATTACACCATTAGGCATGATAAGCGGAAGTCCCTGTCCGATAACATCAACCGTTGTAAATAATTCCATTTCTCTTCCAAGCCTGTTATGGTCTCTCTTCTTAATCTCCTCAAGATGGTCAAGGTATGCCTGTAAATCAGCCTTTTTATCAAATGCCGTTCCATATACCCTTGTAAGCATCTTATTCTTCTCCGAGCCTCTCCAGTAAGCACCTGACGATGATATAAGCTTAAACGCCTTAATATTCTTAGTACTCATAAGGTGTGGTCCGGCACAGAGGTCAGTAAATTCTCCCTGGCTGTAAAATGATATTACAGCATCCTCCGGAAGATCTTCAATGAGCTCTACCTTATATGGCTCATCCTTCTTCTTCATAAATTCAATAGCCTCATCCCTTGGAAGTGTGAAGTACTCTAACTTAGCACCTTCCTTGATGATCTTCTTCATCTCTGCTTCAATCTTATCAAGTGCTTCCCTGTCAAGCGAAGGCATATCAAAATCATAATAAAAGCCTGTGTCGATTGATGGTCCGATAGCAAGCTTGGCATCGGGATACAATCTTTTTACTGCCTCGGCAAGAACGTGTGATGTGGTGTGACGATACGCAGACTTACCGGCATCGTCGTTGAATGTCAATATATTCAAAGTAGAATCTTCTTCTACCATAGTTCGCAAGTCTACGACCTCTCCATTAACCTCCCCTGCACATGCATTACGTGCAAGACCTTCACTAATGTCTCTTGCAATATCATAAACTGACATTGCATTTCCGTACTCCTTACAGGAGCCGTCCTTCAATGTAATCTTCATGTTAAACCATCCTTTCATGATAGTAATAACCTATCCGTATTATTGTATACCAATACACAATAATAAGTCAATCATAATATAGGGGACTGCAGCTTCCGTTCCCATACGCCGGATAGCGTTCATTAATTAAGCTATCATAGACATGACAACAGATGCGGCTACCACTGCGACTACAGATATCCCCATTGCCAGCAGCACAATAATATTAAGCAAAAGTCCGCCAAAAATTCTCTTTTTCAGCCCGGCACCTGTTATAAGGCACATCTCCATAAGCCACATAACCACAAAAACAAGCCCCGAAAACAGCCCGGTAAATAAACCGCCTATCATATCATATCTGGATATTACAAACAGATATAAAAGCAACCCGGCAATATTTCCTGCCATAAATAAAATGTATGACAACGGACTTTTATACAGCTTTGCGAACAGGGCATTAACAAAGCTAAGCATTCCCGCTGCTGCCATTACCGATACTATCTCATTGTATTCATTAGCAAACCCTGATACTGCATCAATAACAACAGCTGCAACTATCAGTACAAGGCCAATAACTACCTTTATTCCATTACCAATCTTATTATTAATACCATTATACGTATCTGTTATTCCCATATGTATTCTCCTTATATCGCAAGTTAATATATCTTAATAATTATCATATATAATCTGACAGCTCCCTGATATTCTGAATCCCAATACACCTTATAGGATAATCCTCAAGCTGTGCCAGATTGGCTCTTGGCAAAATACACGCAGTGTACCCCATCTTAGCCGCTTCAGCAACTCTCTTGGCTGCCATGCCTACACCTCTTACTTCTCCAACAAGCCCTACCTCCCCAAACAGCAGCATTCCCGGATCCACTGCCCTGTTACGGAAGCTTGACAGAATTGCCGCAACAATTGCAAGGTCTAGGGATGGTTCATTCACCCTCATTCCTCCCGCAACATTGACATACGCATCATAATCCGAGAGATGAATACCCATTCTTTTTTCGATAACTGCCATAAGAAGTGTTATCCTGTTAAAATCAACACCCACCGATGTTCTTCTCGGATAATTAAAATTAGTCTGTGATACAAGAGCCTGCACTTCCATCATTATCGGCCTTGTTCCCTCCATTGCACACGCAACAACGGAACCGGGCTCATCTTCAGGTCTTCCCTGTAACATGTACTCCGACGGATTAAGAACCTCATCAAGTCCGCTCTCCTTCATCTCAAATACGCCGACCTCGTTCGTTGATCCGAACCTGTTCTTAACAGCACGCAGCATTCTGTAAGCTGCAATATTATCCCCCTCAAAATACAGCACGGTATCAACCATATGCTCAAGCATCCTCGGTCCTGCAACAACTCCCTCTTTAGTAACATGTCCTACAATAAATACTGATATTCCAAGCTGCTTGGCAATCCGGAGTATAGCGGCCGTGCACTCCCTGACCTGGCTTACACTTCCGGGTGCCGCATCAACATCCTCCTTAAAAATAGTCTGAATCGAATCTATCACTATAACATCAGGCCGGGCATCAGTATCATCACCATAGCCGCACCCCTCTGATATAATGTCCTCTACCCTGTCAAGGCAGGTCTCACTTAAAAGGAGCAGATAATCTGAAAAATCACCTATTCTGTCAGCTCTCATCTTAATCTGCTTGAGTGATTCCTCACCCGAAACATATAATACCTTAACAAAATTACCTGCAAGCTTTCTACACATCTGTAACAGCAGTGTTGACTTACCAATCCCCGGGTCACCGCCCACTAGCGTAAGGGAACCCTTGACGATACCTCCTCCAAGCACCCTGTCAAGCTCTCCGATACCGGTGATATATCTGTCCTCACTGTCAATCGTAACTTCAGTTATCTTAGAAGGCTTTGCACTGGCCGGCTGTTCCCCATATCTTCCACCGGCAGGGTTACGTCCGGAATTACGCCCTGTCTTAACAGTCTTAGGGGCTTCCGAAAATGTATTCCACTCATGACACGCCGGACACTGCCCTGCCCATTTTGCTGACTCATACCCACACTCTTTACAAAAAAATACCTGTCTTTCTTTTGCCATACTGCTCCTCACATATTAGTATTCATTTTACTTTAACCGGTACAGCAGTTTAAAATAAACCGACCGTAACCAGACAATTGTCATAATTAAATAACAGCCTCAGTTTTGAGCTGTTACTCATAACTGAGGCAGATATTCAGAGGTCTTCATCCAATAAACATATAACTTATATATAGACATATATTCAATCATTAAGCCTTAACGATCTTAATGCATCTTGCCTGTCCATTATCAAGCTCAACACTAAGAACAATCTTTCCGTTAAACTTAGTCTTGATAGAACCAATCTCTTCGTCATCAATCGTTACCATGTACTCTGTATCCGGGGCAAGCTCCAGTGTGATCTGTGTATCCTCTGCACCTTCAACATTCATAACAACTGAATCTTCTGTCATCTTAAAGCCTGTAACAGATGTTCCTTCTACTGATTCATATACAAACATCCCATTCTTCTCAAGCTTGGTAATCTCCTTAAATGTCTTGACCTTATACAGATCCCCTTCATATTCAAAATCCGAAAGCTTGGTCTTAGTCTCAAGAAGATAGTTACCAAAACTGAGAGTTCCGTCAGCTTCCTTACGAATCAATTCTTCAACTACTGGCATACCAGAATCCTCCTTGTCGTATCGTAACTTATTATGTCGTTCCCTATAGTATTATTATAATATATCTGCTTTAAAAATGCTACTGGTATTTTTACAATTTGTCTACATTAATTTTACCGGTTATTCTACTTTACATGACAATCTTCCATCTTCCCAGTCAAGCACCACCGTAGTATGGCTGCGTATATTGCCGGAAAGTATACCATCTGCAAGCGCATCCTCCACGTCTGTCTGGATAGCACGTCTTATAGGTCTTGCACCATAGTCCTTGTCAAACCCGCTTTCGGCAATGTGCTCATACAGCTGTTCCGTCGGTTCAAGTGTAATATCCATCTGCTCCGACGCACGCCTGATGAGTGATGAAAACATAATACGTGCAATATCTTTGATATTATCCCTGGTAAGCGAATGAAATACTATTATCTCATCAATGCGGTTAATGAATTCCGGTTTGAAAAGTCTCTTAACCTCTTCCATTACCCCGGCTTTCATCTTTTTGTAATCCTCCTGTTCATCATGCGTGCTCGAAAAACCAAGCAGCTTCGGCGCAAGTATTCTCTGTGCACCGGCATTGGAGGTCATTATTATTATAGTCTCCCTAAAGCTTACCCTGCGTCCCTGCGAATCAGTAATATGTCCATCCTCAAGTACCTGGAGAAGTATATTGAATACGTCAGGATGTGCTTTTTCAATCTCATCAAATAATATGACCGAATATGGGTTACGGCGGACACGTTCGCTAAGCTGTCCCCCCTCCTCATATCCAACATATCCCGGAGGGGAACCTATCATCTTTGCCACACTGTGCTTTTCCATGTATTCAGACATATCAACCCTGATAATCGCACTCTCTTTTCCAAATACAGCTTCAGCCAAAGCCTTGGACAGCTCCGTCTTACCTACACCTGTAGGCCCAAGGAACATAAATGTTCCTATCGGTCTGTTTGGATTCCTGAGCCCTACACGCCCTCTCCTTACTGCCCTGGCAATACTCTCAACGGCTTCGTCCTGTCCCACTACTCTCTTATGAAGAATATTTTCAAGATTGAGCAGCTTTTCTGTCTCTGTCTGCTGCAATCTGCTTACCGGTATCTTTGTCCATGATGAGATAATTGCAGCTATCTCTTCTTCCCCTACACTTACACTGCCGGAGGATTCATTATTGGCATGCAGCTCACGCCTTAACTGCATTATCTTATTTCTGTTAGCTTCCTGTTCTTCTTTTATCCCGGAAGCTTTGTCATATAATTCATTTCTTAATGCTTCTTCCTTTTCCAGCTCAAGCTCTCTGTTCTTATCCTCTATCTCCCTTATCTCAGGACATGACGTAAGTATTCCAAGCCTTACCCTGGACGCTGCTTCATCCATAACATCAATAGCCTTGTCCGGAAGAAATCTGTCATTAATATATCTCTTTGTCATATTAACAGCCGCATCAACAGCCTCATCAGTTATTACGACATGGTGATGCTCCTCGTATCTGCTCTTTAATCCCATGAGGATCCGTATGCTCTCTGCTTCCGTCGGTTCTTCTACCATTACCGGCTGGAACCTTCTCTCAAGTGCAGCATCCTTCTCTATATATTTGCGGTATTCAGTTATCGTTGTAGCACCAATAAGCTGTACCTCTCCCCTTGCAAGTGACGGCTTGAGTATATTTGATGCATCAATTGCACCCTCAGCCCCGCCGGCACCTATGATTGTATGGATTTCGTCCAAAAAAAGCAAAATATCGCCATTGTTTGTTACTTCTTTTATCGCACGCTTAATACGTTCTTCAAATTCTCCCCTATACTTTGAGCCGGCAACCATACCGGACAGATCCAGCGTAAGTACACGCTTGTCCCTTACCGTTTCAGGTACATCCCCGGCTGCAATTCTTGCGGCAAGTGCCTCTACAATAGCTGTCTTACCGACACCCGGCTCACCAATAAGGCATGGATTATTCTTGGTTCTTCTGCTGAGAATACGTATAAGATTATGAAGCTCACGTTCCCTTCCTATTACCGGATCAAGTTTTCCAGCTGCAGCGTACGCCGTAAGGTCCCTGCTGTACTGGTCAAGAACAGGTGTTGTTGATTTTCCTTTATTATTCTTATTACTGCTGCGGTATGCCATATAATCATTCTTGGCTGCCGCCATATCAAACCCAAGTGCAAGCATACAGTCTATATAGAGACGCTGCACATTAATTCCAATCGTATTAAGAAGCCTTACTGCTACACATTCATTCTCCCTCAATAAAGCAATTAAGATATGCTCCGTTCCAACGACCTTTGAAGACAGTCTCTTCGCCTCCTTTGCCGATGCCTCAACAACTGCTGCAGCCTTAGGGGTATACTCGTCATTACCCATCACTGATGTATTACTACGGGTCTCAATCAGATTCTGTGTAATCTCTATTAACTTTTCACTGCTGACCCCATTTTTTAAAAGAACTTCCGAAGATGCCCCTTCGCATCCGGCAAGTCCTATAAGAATATGCTCTGTGCCGATATTACCGTCGGCCAGTTCATATGCCATGTCAGATGCAATTCTAAGTGCCTGTCTCGCACTGTCCGTATAACTTGGTGTCATAACATCCTCCTACATAAAATATATTATCAGAACCGAATCTTAACTGATGATACTAAAAATCAAGCTCATCATCTGTTTTTGCTGAACCTTTTCTTATCGTCCTTAATGCAATACTTATTATTCCAATAACCAGGAACACAATTACCGCAGCCATTACTGCTATTATTACCGCCATCTGCCTGAGGTTACCCTCATATTCCCTGGCAGTCATATTTTCTGATGATTCCACTGCTTCACTCGAATTCACCCTGTCTATCAGATCCCCGGTATATCTCTGGAGACTCTTTTCCTGTCTGTCAAACTGATAAAACTCTTTGTCACCTGTACTGTTCATACAATACATCAGAAGATAATCATTTTCAAGGTCATTTGCCATCGTATATGCCGTGACATTTACCCCAAGTAATCTTACAGAGGTCTTGACATATCCCTTGGGAACCATGCTGCTGTCTTCTACATCAACAATTTTATATTCATAATTATTGCTCAGGTACACTTCCCCGCCTTCTTCAGCTACATTGAAGCCTATTCCGTCAGTACCGGAATTCTCAGCCATTTCACGGAGCCTTGTCTCCTCTTCTGTCTCCCTGCTGACCTTAATCGTATATTTCCTGACTTCTCCGTCAGGGGCAGTTACAATAACTTTGACACTGTTCCTGCCCTCCTTCAGATTCTCATTACCGGAAAACGCAACCGCTGCCTGCGGGTCTGATGCCGTATATGAAAAATACAGATTAGTTGTCCTGTTATCCACGACAAGTGAATACCTGGTAACCTCAGAATTAAAATCAGGTTCAAGTGTTCCATTGCTGACAAGAAGTCCGGTAAGTCTGTTATCACTGCTTAATACAGGTGCAGCTGATGCTGACGGAGCCTGTGGCTGCTCCTGCGCTGCAGTTGTTCCATCAGAGCTTCCCCCGATATTAACAGACACCCTGTTGCTTGAAGTTGACATCTTAGTATCTGATGCATCAGTGACTGTTGCGGTATCTGATATTCCTATCGCAGTATTACCTTTATTTAACGCCTTGAACTGCAGTGAGAACTTAATATGGTCTTTTTTACCACCAAGTCCTGACGCAGCGACATGAAGCAGTCCTTCTCCGCCTGAGACGTACTTTCCACCGCTTATATATGAAACAAGGGCTGAATCATATGTAATATACGCATCAACACTATTAATCATATCAGACGCATTAACACTCATCACAACCGTAAATGTTCCTCCGGCAGATACCTCTGATTCATTTACCCCGAATTCGATCATCGCACTTGCAGCATATACATCCTCTGCTCCCATTGCCATTACTCCGGTACAGATAAGCAATGCTGTAAGCAGTACCGTTCCCCAGGTTCTAAACTTCATACCTTGTAACCTCCTAAACCATGTTGATTATTATTGTATAATTCCTCGTGGTTCCGTTCTGTGCGGTAACCTGAATATTAACAGTTGTCTGCGCTCCCTGAAGCTGTATATCCCCTGTTCCCGATATAACAGCATTCTTATTAACCGGTGCAGCATCAATCCTTACAGAAGTTTCGGTCAGCGGAACATTCACTGTATAAACCTGGGCTCCACCGTGTGAAACCGCAAACTCAGGAGTAAACACATAAGGTGTTCCCGTTATAAGACCGGAAACCGTCAGGCTGCTGAGATAATTATTCCTGTTCAGATTACCCTTCGGCTCGCCACAGGCCGCCTGCGGCATATTGTCATACACCGGTATGTAAAACATAATAGGTACTGTTGCCATCCAGTCTTTATAAGCTGTATATACTTTATTAGCCTCTGAATATGCTGCGCCTACATTTGTCATGTACTGGTGGTCATATGTATTATTATCAGTTACGTTAAATCTTTCAAGATATAATGTATTCTGGCCTCTGGATATGTAATTACTCCCTATGTACTGTGCACCACCGACAATCGCCTTGTATGGGTTATTCCAAGGTCTCATATAAGTATTGCCACCTGAGGCAAACTTAAGTCCATTTACTACCGCACCACCACCGGCACTGTCAGATGCACCTATATTATAAAAGTTATATATTCCCTCATATCCTGCAACCGTACCTGAAACCGAATTGCTGACGGATGAAATGCCTGTCACAACCTCCTGCCTTATCCTGCTTGCAAGATGGTATGGACTTACCCCGCTAATGGCAGCTGCTTCCATAATAGTGTCTGCATATGATCTGGTAACCTGGTTACCTGTATCATCAATATATGTATATGTACTATCAGCAAAATATGAATTTTTAAGTATTGTAGCTACTCCCTCTGCCTTCTGGTATGCAGCCTCGTATGCTAACGCCTCAAACATAAATATGCCTTTATCACTAAGGAAATTACGCGGGTCCATATAATACGCCACGCCTTCCTTTGATGCCGCCACCCACTGTGTGCCGTCAAATACAACATATGTATCTGTCTCCCAGTTATACGCTCCCTGTTCATGTGACTTCCAGTCTACTGCCCTTGAATTAGGCACCAGACTTTTTCCATTAACCGATTCTTTTTCTACTGTTGTAGTCCAGTCTAATCCTGTCTTTACCGAATTAAACTGCCAGTAAGGATAACGGCTGTGAAGAGCCCGGAGCCCTGCCTTATAGCTTTCCGGGAATCCCTGTTCTGTCAGATGTGCTTCAAACTCCGCATCTGATAATGTCACTGCCGGTCTCGGCGTAGGTGACACTGTAGGAATGGCTGTCGCCGCCGGCTGGGGTGACGTCTTCTCTTTACCCGATACAAACATTACATAGTCTGCAGGAAGCCAGCTTTTTTTGTTTTTGCCATTATACGTATATTTTATCCTGAACCACTTTGTACCCTTCACTGTCTTTTCTGATATTACGACAACCTTCTTACCTGACTTGAGCTTTATCCTCTTTTTCTTAACCTTGACATAAGCAGTCTTTGATGTCCTGGTATACACACCGGTCTTTGCCGTGATACCGGAATTAATCTTCTTAGCAGTTACCTGTACATATAATGAATTAACATATCCTTTATATGACGTCTTCTTATATGTATACTCTATTTCATAAAAGCGTTTTTTTGAAACCTTATATACACCTGTGACTTTAACCCCGGTTCCCTTTTTAAGCTGAATATCCCTGCCTTTATGCTTCATATATGCTGACTTTTTTGACGGTCTGGCATACACCCTCTGCTTTGACCTGAGCTTTGCAGCAATATTAGTATTGGAAGCAAGGATGTTCTTATTCTTATTAATGCTAACGTACATTGATGCAACGTAACCGCTTACCTTTTTCCCTTTGTATGTACAGTCAACCTTATACCATCCGCCTGCTTCCTCCCCGGTAATGGTAACCTGTGTGTTCCTGTCAAGCCTGACATAATTATCATTCATTTTTAATATGTCAAATGTCGTTCCGGCACCTGCCCTGACATTAAGTCCGTCAGTAATAACAGTTCCCTTTTTTGAAGCCGCATTAACCGTTGCAGGTAAAAAAAGCAACAATAAAATAAACACGGCAGCGGCTGCAGTTCTTTTGTTCATAAACATTACCCCTATTCTTTCTGTGCAAGTATTCTCTTTACATCATCAACTTCATAAGTATAATCGGTATTACAGAAATGGCAGTTAAGCGTAACCGGTTCACCATCCTTCACAATATCCTCAAGCTCTTTCCGTCCGATACTTATCAGCGCTTTCTCAACCCGCTCCCTTGAGCAGTTACAGTGAAATCCCGTCTTACATTTATCAACAATCCTGACTCCAAATTCCCCAAGGACTTCTTCAAGGATATCCTCCGGGGACATTCCCCTGTCTAACATTGATGTGACTGAACTTATGGATGACAGCTTTGCCTCAAGCGCATCTATAACCGCATCCTCCGTATCAGGCATCAGCTGGATGATAAATCCCCCTGCCTGACGGACTGTATTGACAAGCTTCCCTGTGTCATTACCATTCATAAGAACTCCCAGTGCAACTGATGATGGTATCTGTTCAGACACAGCATAGTAATATGTTATATCCTCTGCAATCTCACCCGATATAAGATCTACCTGTCCCTGATAAGGCTCCTTCATGCCAATATCCCTGATGACAGTAAGTGTACCCGGTCCAATTGCCCCACTTACGTCAAGCTTTCCCGCTTCATTTGCAGGAAGAATAACCACCGGCTCATCAACATAGCCTTTTACATTACCATATGAATCCGCAGTAACCGTAATCCCTCCAATCGCACCGCTGCCTTTTATCTGAAGAGTAAGCAGGTCCTTATCCCCCTTCATCATACAGCCCATCATGCTTCCTGCCGTAAGCAGCCTTCCAAGTGCCGCTGTTGCAACAGGACTGGTGTTATGATTCCTTCGTGCCTGTTCAACAGTTTCTCTTGTAGTTGCCGCAAATGCCCTTATCTGGTTATCTGCCGCAGTTGCCCTTATAATATAATCTCCCATTGTATCATCTCCTGAATTGTTTCCATATTATGATGCCGGGGTCAAAAGCCCCCGACTTTGATGCCTACGGATTGTTCCGTGCTTCGCACTCCCACAATCCTACCCAATATTCGCATATCGTGGGATTATCATCCCACTTTTATGCTCATATCAGGGCGGGTCCCAAGGTCATTCACCCACCTATAAGCGGACTCATGTGGGTTTAGACCTTTTGACCCTGGCATCATATTATTACAATCTTACTTTTTACATACAAAATATACCCTTTCACTCATATCATCAGGCTGCTGTACTGTGCCCTCATTATATACATTCAATAATTCCATGCCACTCTCCCTCACAAGCCCTGAGACCTCATCGATAGAAAATGCATGCTGTACATGTCTCTCATCATAGCGTTCATACAATCCTTCTGTATCAGCAGTCTGCAAAAACATGGTGATATAATATGTATTATCTCTTGTATTATCGTCATATTCATTATCCCAGATGAGTACAGCATCCTCCCTCTCATCAACACTTGCTGCATTACCCATAATATCCCGGTACAGGTGCTCCGTCTTCATGTCAAATATAAATATTCCGCCGTCCGTAAGGTTATCACAGACCCTGTGCAGAACCTGTCCCAGATCTCCGGCATCCCTCATATAATTCATGCTGTCACAAAGACTGACTATGCCCTGAACCTGATATGCCAGTTCAAACTCCCTCATATCCTGTAACAGATATAATATATCCCGGGCTGTCTCCTTCCCATACTCAATCTCCCTTGCCCTTGTAAGCATATCCCCAGAGATATCAATCCCAATCATATCGTAGCCACATCCGGCAAGAAGCCTGGTAATTGTCCCGGTTCCACAGCCAAGCTCAGCAATTGTACAATCATGCACACCATTTTCCTGAAGAATCGAGCAGACATATGAAGCCCACTTTTCATATGGGATATTATCCATGAACTCATCATATATATCAGCAAATACCGTATAGTTCTCCATATAACTCTCCTAAAATATTCTCATTGTATCTCTGTATACTGCTGTCCACAATATGTATTATAACTATTTTATGGTATTGTTACAACCGGTTTCTTAAAATGCATAATTCTATCAGTAATTGTACACACTATTGATATATCAGAATCCGGAGGTTATAATATGCCAAAATATAGTAAAAAGAAAGAGATTGAAAGAAATGACCCTTCAAAAGCCCAGACACCTGAAGAATGTATGAAATGGGAAATAGCCAGGGAAATCGGTGTATATGACAAGGTTCTATGTAATGGCTGGAAATCCCTGTCAGCAAAAGAAAGTGGCCGCATAGGAGGAATCCTCGCGACCCGCAAAAAAAATTCTATTCGTGACCGGGATAACTGACAACATCAGGCCAGCCGGATACGGTATCACGAAATCTTGGAAGTCTTATAAGTCCATATGACCACAGATATGCACGGTCATGCTCCGTAAGCTCATCAAGGGTCTTCCATGCAACCTCAGCAATAATCTGCCTGTCATCAGGTATCTCGGGATCCTTGCCCTTAACAGGCTCCGCATCCTCAGGAATCCTTACCTCGTATACGTATTCCTTACGTCCATGATCCTTATATGTTACATTAATAGGCCGTATTATCTCACCAATAAGCCCGCATTCTTCATTAAGCTCCCTGAGTGCCGTCTGCTCCGGTTTCTCCCCGGGCTCAATGCCTCCCCCCGGAAGAATGTAAAAGCTTCTATCCGAAAGCTGATGCTTTACAAGGAGGATCTTATTACCTCTCGTTACCAATGCCATACTTCTGCTTCGTTTCACAGTATTCGCCCCCCGACAATCTTCATAATACAATCCACTCACGGTCAAGTCCCAAAAAATAATATATTAGGGAGAATGATATCACTTTTTATGGAAATTATCAAGGATTAATTACACCCGGAATCAGGCATGCTGCTTTACTTTCCTGACAAGTGCTGCGATCAGATACATAATTATATTAACTACAACAACACTTGCCCCGGTTGGCGTCACCATGGTATATGATAATATCATCCCCACAAAGAAGCATATAACAGATACTATTGCCGATACGGATATAACAAGCTTATAAGTCCTGCATATCTGCATTGATATCATGGCCGGGAAGATAATAAGGCTTGATATCAGGAGTGCCCCCATCATACGCATGCCAAGAACCACTGTAACTGCTGTAAGCACGGCAAGCACCATATTATACACTCCGGTCTTAGTTCCCGTGGCCTTTGCAAAGGTCTCATCAAACGTAACCGCAAATATCCTGTTATAAAATAAAATATATACCACGATCACTATTACAGATAATATAACGCATATTACCGTATCATTTCTGCTTAATGCAAGAATACTCCCAAACATATAATTATATATATCAGTATTCATTCCGGTTGTAACAGAGATAACCATCACCCCGACCGCAAGTGCCCCGCTTGATACCATGGCTATAGCTGAATCACCCTTTACAAGGCTGTTATCACTTAACCTTAACAATAAAAATGCTGCAATTATACATACAGGAACCGCAACGGCAAGCGGTGCGGCATTAAGTGCCGCAGCGACAGCCATTGCACCAAAGCCTACATGCGATAATCCGTCACCTATCATTGAATACCTTTTTAACACAAGGTTAACACCAAGGAGTGATGCACACAATGACACAAGTACGCCTACTATAAACGCCCTTATCAGGAATGAATATGAAAATATATCAGCAATTGCATTAATCATTCTTGTGTACCTCCATATCCACATCATTTCTTGTAAATTCCCTGCCAAGCCTGCTCATCATATATGCATTTCTCGTTCCAAAGAACAGCTGTCCATGAGACAGGTGTAGAATATGTGACGCATATTCCATAGCTGCATCCAGATCATGCGAAACCATAATGATCGTCATTTTCATTTCCTTATTGATTTTATTAATAAGCTCATATAATTCAGCCGTTGCAACAGGGTCAAGGCCTGCAACAGGCTCATCAAGCAGCAGGACCTTCCCGGCGGCACAGAGCGCCCTTGCAAGAAGCACCCTCTGCTGCTGCCCTCCTGACAGCTCCTGATAGCAGCGGTATTCAAGATCTGATATTCCCATAAGTGCGAGCTTATCTCTTGCAGTCTTTTTGTCAGATGCCAAATACCAGGGCCGTGATCCCATTGAATTAATTCTTCCTGATAACACAACCTCCATTACACTTGCAGGGAAATTACGCTGTATCATAGTCTGCTGTGGCAGATATCCTATCTGGTCAGCCCCAAGCCCGTCAGAATACTGTACACTTCCCGACAATGGCTGGATAAGCTTGAGAAGGCCCTTGACAAGTGTACTTTTTCCGGCTCCGTTCTCCCCGACAATACACAGGTATTCTCCACCTTTAAGTGCAAAATCTATATTCTTAAGGACTATGTATCCACCATAGCCAAATGTTGCATTACTGCATCTGATAAGTGCCATCAGTCAAGTGCCTCCTTCAATACAACCGCATTCTCCCTCATCATATCAATATAAGAAAAACCTCTGCGGAAATCATCAGCAGACACATTGTGGCAGGCATAAAATGTCCTTACCCCTGCCCCTGTCTCTTCTGATATTATACGTGCAATATTATCATTACTAAGCTCCGTCTTAAATACTACCGGAATATTATTCTCATTAACCTTATCTATCAGGAATGTCATTGTCGCAACACTCGGTTCAGTCTCTGCAGAACACCCCGGAAATGCTGCATAATAATCAATACCATATTCACCCACAAAATACATAAGCGGAAATCTATCGCCAAAAATTACCAGATTACGTTTTGCATTCTTGACAATCTGCCTGAAGCTGTCATCAAGCTCCTTAAGCTCTGACACATAGCGCTTACAATTATTCCTGTATGTGTCTGAATTCCCCGGGTCAAGCGTCCCAAGCTCACCGGCAATTGCCTCTGCTATACTTATGGCATTAACAGGCGATGTCCATATATGCTCGTCATACTCTGCTTCTTCATGCATTTCCTCTTCATGGTTTTCTTCTTCATGTGTCTCATCTCCATGCCCATCATGTCCATGCCCATCATGTCTATGCCCATCATGTCCATGCCCATCATGTCCATTATCACCATCTTCCCCGCCATGTCCGTGATGGTCACCATGCCCCCTTTCATACATTCCGTCAACAATCTGTTCCTCCCGGAGTTCACTGACACAATCCATCATTTTCAGGAACTTAACACCGTTCACGGACTCAAGAACCTGGTCAACCCATGTGTCATTCTCACCACCATTATATATAAACAGGTCACACTCCTGTATCGTAATAATGTCCTTTGGTGTCGGCTCGTATGAATGGCTCTCTTCACCGGGCTTAAGAAGCATTGTCAGCTCTACATTATCACCGGCAATCTCACGTACAAAATCATAAGAGGCATATAGTGTTGTAACTACTTTTAACGTGCTGTTACCATCCGTTTCATTGTCTTCACCGTTATCATCTGTACTACTGACCCTGCATCCACACATCAATGCAATACAGCTAAGCAGTGTAACCAGTAACACCATATATCCCTTATACGACTTACTCATAACATACGTTCTCCTATAATAACTATTCCCACAGCTTCTGCATCATATTGCTACAGCACGAAGCGCATCATACCTTTTCCTTGTAAATTCATTGCCACAATACGTAAGCGGTCCGCCTATCTGTTCAACAATACTTCTGAGAAATGCGATTCTTGCCGGGCTTTCACCCTTAAGTATGCCACCCTTTGACCACCATAGAATATCATCATCACTTAAAAACGTCTCACCATGGGTACAATAACCGCCAAGCGTAATGCATTTCCAGAAACGGCTCATCATCTCATACCCTGAAATGTTACCCCATTCATATAGCAGGTTGCCCTCATAACAGCACTCATCAACCATTACCGGTTTATTATAGCGTTCTGTCATATGGTTAATATCATCCACACTCTTAATCTGCAGACATATATGTGATGTGTGGGCATTATCAAAATCCCAGAATGCAATACAATTATGGTTACTGAGAAGATGTCCGTATGGGTCATTACCGCTGACATATTCAGCAATATGCTCCCAGACCTTAATATCATACTTCATTATGTCAAACTCATTGGCAAGACTCCACCATACATTAGGATAGGCAGATAATCTTCTTATAACATAATCAAGATACAGATCAATCTCTGTATCTGACATGTCAGCAAAGCCCCATCTGTCGTATGGGTGGAATAAAATAAGGTCACACTGTATTCCCATCCCATCAAGTTCTTCAATGCATTCCTCAAGATACCTGAAAAATTCAAAACACGGACAGTTGTATTCCCATCATAAAATCCCTTAACAGTCTGCTTCACACCGGATGGTGAAATAAATTCCGCTGTAAGGTCTGCCGTTACATAACTGCCCTGCGGTTCATGTGCAGTATACACAAGCTCGTTCATGCAGTACTGTATCATATACTTTTCCCCCATCTCTATTGCCCAATTACTACCAGATTCCCATATGCAGTCTGAATATAATATTCTATATCCAATAGCAATCCATATCCACATGCATATAATATTATAAGATAATATCCCGGAGATAGCAATATGAAGGACATTAATTACGAATATGAAGATATTGTTTCTGATGACTACAGATATATGAGAGGAATTATGCCGGCTGCTGCCCTACAGGTTCAGCGTGCTGTGAGCGATGAATGCGACAGAATGGAATGCGAGGGAAGCATTATGTACGATGCATATCCCGACAAAGAACAGATTGCCGTCATGTGTAACAGGGTTGCCCATACCTGTGATATTCCTGCTGAGGCAAGACCATATATCTTTCCATGTATGACTTATGAAATGATGCTAAGACGGTGCAGACGCCATAGAAGATGCGGCTGGAAGCCGGGCTTTTAGTAATCCATGTTAAGTACAGGCGAGCCAAGGCATATTCTTGTTACATCATTTTCCTCGTCGTAGCTATAGCTTGCCTGTACATTTATCCTTCTGTCATTACTCTGTATACTATTAGATATATCGGGTGTATACCCATATACCGTGTAATAACCAGTACCCCCGTCAGTTATACGTTTTGCACCAAGCCGCCCGAACATTATATCTGTATACTCCTCACAGTCACTCTCACTCATACGTCCGGCACAGTCAGCCTCAACTGCCGTATATATTATATTATCAGAGATATACCCTGCTTTCTCTGCCTGCCGTAATACAGAATCAAGCATTTTATACGCCTGCACCATTCTGTCTGCGGAAGACTTTACATATATCCTGCAATGCAGATAAGCCCTGTCCATCTTATCAGACCACGATACCGTAGCATGATAATCCAGTTCTTCCGTATTACACTCTGTTACATAACACGGGAACCCATCTCTGTCAGAAAATGTCACTTGTTGTTTTGTATGTTCCATGCCAAATGCTTCAGTTACATTTTCAAGAAGCAAAACTGCTTTTTCGTCAAAAGACTGCCTGTCAACATTAAGACAGGCAGTCCCCTCAATACTACATTTTCTGATATCCACATTGTCCTCCATGGCAAACGCTTCTGTAATATCCGTTTCCCTGGCAAAAGCCATTGTAACCATGACCTGGACCATAGCCGCAATACACAGGCACATACACACCGCAAACATGCACCTTATCTTCGTATTATTATATATAGTCTGAAATATATTCATAATATCACCTTTCCATATTCACATATAAGTGAATTTCCATAAAGTATATATTCATATATTTCCCTCTATAAATTACTGTTATGCATGTTTTTTAATTTTTTACAGTATTCACTGCCCCGGGCTTACTTCATAAATGGCTTACTCCACAGATTCAGGCTTGTTCCAATTCCAAGCTTCTTTGCACTTTCATAGCAGTCAAAGCCCCATGAAAGATCCTCTAACGGCATGCCGCCTATTGAACACATGACGATATCATCATGTGACTTACGTCCGGCAGCCTTGCCATTAACAAGGTCACTGAGGTTGATGACATCTTCTCTCGGAATCACACCGGATTCAACAAGATGCACAAAATGTATTCCCATTATTACCCATTCCCTTTTATTGCCAAATTCATCAACAGGTCCCCTGGCAATAAAGTTACTCAGGTACTTTTTGTACATTCCGTAATTATCCACTACCATGACAGTATTGGTAAAGTCTTCGTATTTTCTGTACAGGAATGAACCCATACTGAATACCGCAGCACCTTTTTTGAACCACTCAAGCCTGAATTCTTCCATATTCTCTTTTGTCACTGACATAGCCTCTGATACTACATCAGCGTCTTCGCAGGCTTCCTTAAGGCTGTCACACAGAATTATCTGCTCTACCTGCGGATACTTTTCTTCTATAAACCTTTTCATCTCAAGGGCTGTCTTTGAATTCTTACTGCTGCCCCTGAGCTTAATAACCTTTATGTCCGGAAGAACCTCCATGTAACACATGAGTGCACATTTATTGATCACGCCCGGTCCTATAAGGGACAGAACTCTTGAATCCCTGTTAGCAAGGTAACCTGCCGCCATTGCAGGCATTGCACCGGTACGCATTGCCGACAAAAGATTTGCCGACATGATGGCTTTTGGTGCCCCGGTATCAACATCTGAAAGCGTTACCATAAGAATCGACCTTGGAAGTCCCAGTTCCGAATTATGACTGTTAGAGCCGTAGAACTTCTGGCCTGCTATGTGGAATCTCCCGCCAAGGTATGCAGGCATTGCCATAAATCTTCTGTCAGGCCCATCATCAAGTGGAAAGCCTTCAATATCAGACTTCTGTGGAAAATTCATCTGCAGCCCATGCTCATCAGCCTTTGGCCCCCCAAGCAGGAAATCCTTCTTGCCAAACAGGGACATTGTATCCCTCATTGTCTCAATGCACCTGCCGGCATCAAGCACACCGGCCTTTATCATATCTTCTTCATTAAGGTATAAAAAATCAATATTTGGATAACTCATATCAAAGACCTCCAGACCTTACTATCACTCTTTAAGCTTTGTCCACATTTCGTCATACAGCTTAAGGGTATCTGAATCAAGATACTTGATATACTCTCCACCTGATATAACATCCTTTGGAACATTTTTAGCTGTGTTACTGGTATAATCCTCTCCCATCAGGTCAAGTGCCGCCTTGTTAGGACACAGATATGGGAAGTCCTCAATATTCATCTTCGCCGCATCGGCTGAAAGCATATAATTAATAAACTTCATTGCATTGTCATAGTTCTTTGCCCCCTTCGGGACTACCCAGTTGTCAAGGAATACATATGCACCCTCTGACGGATATACAATCTCGATATCCGGGTTCTCATCCATAGAAAGGGCAACCTCAGCCGACCATACCATTCCGACAGAACAGTCACCGGCAATAAGTGCAGACTTTGGTGAATCCGAATCGAACAGCTTAACATTGCTCTTAAGGGTCAGCAGCTTATCCTCTACATTTTTCAAAGTATCCGGGTCAGTCTCATTCATTGAAAGCCCCATACTCTTTTCAGTCATACCGATAACAGCCCTGTAATCGTCAAGCACAACTATCTGATCCTTCAGCTCAGGGTCAAACAGGTCTGCATAAGACTTAATATCCTTATTAACCTTTGACTTATTAACGGCTATACATGCAACACCACCTTCATATGGCATTGAATATACATTTCCGGGGTCAAATGACTGGTCAAGAAATGTTTCGTCGATATTCTTTACATTTGGCAGGGCTTCCTTATCAAGTTTTTCCAGTTTGTCCTGTGCAATAAGATTCTCCACTGCATAATCACTTGGAAGAATTACGTCATATGCGCCCTCTGACTCTGATTTTAACTTGGAAAGCATATCCTCATTTGATGAATATGTAGACACGTTAACCTTAATTCCTGTCTCATCTTCAAATGCCGCTATTGCTGATTCAGAGACATACTCCGTCCAGACAAACAGATTAAGCTCACCATTGGCGGCTTCCTTTCCACCACAGCCTGGAATCATACATACAACAAGTGCCATAATCATAATTAGTCCCATAATTTTCTTCTTCATAGCAATCCCTCCCGGTTATTTTGTTTTATGTAATTTTGTTAACAGTAACCAATGGTCATCCATCTGACTTCTTTTTACCAAGCCACCCGCTCTGCGTAATGACTACAAAAAGAATGGTTCCAATAAGTATCAGTGTTGAAAGGGCATTAACATCGGGTGCAACACCGCTCTTTACACTTTCCATCACCTTTAACGGATATGTCTTGGTCTGGCCATATACAAAGTAGCTGATTATTACATCATCAATAGACAATGTAAATGCAAGCAGCGCACCGCCTAAGATACCCGGTGCCAGTATTGGAAGTGTTATCTCAAAAAATGTGACAAGTCTGTTGGCTCCAAGATCCATACTCGCCTCTTCAATCGAGTTATCATAACCTGAAAGCCTTGCCCGCACATTGAATATTACAAATGGAATACAAAATGTAACATGTGCAAGTATAAGGGTTATCATTCCCCTCGGTATATTAACCTTAGCGAATATAGTCAGAAGCGCAATACCAAGGACGATTTCAGGTATTACAACAGGTATGTACAAAAGGGCATCAATTACTTTTCTGCCCCTGAACCTGTACTTATACATTCCTATAGCAGCCAGAGTTCCTATTATAGTAGCAAGCACCGTACTTATAAGGGCAATTATCATTGTGTTGCCAAATGCTTCCAGCAAAGAACTGTTATCCCAGAGCTTTGAATACCAGTCAAGCGTAAAACCCTTCCAGCTCATATATGGTTTTGTTGTTGTCGCATTGAATGAGTTAACAACGATAACAAGTATTGGCATGAATAAGAATGCATACACCAGCGTACAGAACACTACACTGAATCTCTTTTTTCTCTTAACTTTAGTCTGTCTCTTCATACCGCACCTCCTATACCCCTAACGAATCCATGTCTCCACCAAGTCTCTGATATATCTTTACAAGTATAAGCGTTATGATAATTAATATGATCGACAACGCGGCACCAAGCGGCCAGTTGTTACCACTCTGGAACTGCCTCTCGATCAGGTTACCGATAACGTCCGAATTACCTCCGCCTAAGATATCTGATACGAAGAAGTATCCAAGACATGGGATGAACACCATCAGGCTTCCTGAAAATATTCCGCTTGATGTAAGTGGCAGAATTACCTCAAAGAATGTTTCCACAGGTCTTGCACCAAGGTCTGAAGAAGCCTCAAGCAGCGATGTGTCAAGCTTTTCTATTGCTGTATACAGCGGAAGTATCATGAATGGTATCAGGCAGTAAACCATACCGAGTATTGTTGTACCCTGCTTATACAGGAGATCTACAGGCGTATTAACAAGTCCCAGTGCCTGTAATATTCCATTGACCCAGCCGTTAGTTCCAAGAAATGACCTCCAGCCGTATATCCTTATAAGTGAATTGGTCCAAAACGGAATGATAACAAGCATATATAATATCTTTTTATTCTTACTTTTCGTTCTTGCAATAAAATATGAAAACGGATAACCGGCCAGTATACACAGTATTGTTGTAACAAGTGCGATAACAATAGACTGTGCATAGATTTTCATATAGTCAGGATTGAATAATCTTGAATAATTAGCAAGGGTAAAGTCAAATGTTACATTATAATACTCATCCAGGGAACAAAAGCTCATAACGCCGACGTATATAAGCGGAACCGCTATAAGCAGCACCATTATAAGTGTCACCGGGCCTACCATAAGAATTGCCGGCAGGGTGTTAGCCCTGAATTCATGTCTTGATCTTTTCCTTTTCATGGACGCCACCCCCCTATGCAAGTTTGATATTGTTTAACTGTTCAAATATGTAATGGCTTTCATTATGGATAAGTACCGCATCCTCCGGCCTCCAGTATGGATAGCACCTGCTTCCAACAGGTGGAAGCTCCTGTCCCGCCAGTCTTTCTATCTTAAGCTCATTTCCATTAGGGAGGGATACGATACATTTTAATACAGAACCTACATATACATAGTCCTTAACCTGTGCAACAAGCTCGAAGCCTTCAACCGGCTTTGTCTCAAATCTCATCTTTTCAGGCCTTACGGATATTGTTGCATATTCAAGCAGCCTGAAATCATCCGGGCACTGAACCTTAACGGCACCATTTTCAAGTGTCATTGTTGCAACACCGTCTGTAATATTGGTAATACACCCATCATATATATTGGTCTCACCGATAAATGTTGCAACGAATCTTGTCTTCGGCTTCTCATATATCTCATGCGGAGTTGCAAGCTGTTCAATGACACCGCTGTTCATTACTGCGATTCTGTCACTCATTGTAAGTGCTTCCTCCTGATCATGTGTTACATATATGAATGTTATATTAAGCTTCTTCTGAAGCCGCTTAAGCTCAAGCTGCATCTGCTTTCTAAGCTTAAGGTCCAGTGCCCCAAGCGGTTCATCAAGAAGCAGTACTCTTGGTCTGTTGATCAGCGCCCTTGCAATTGCAACTCTCTGCTTCTGGCCTCCTGAAAGCTGCGACGGATATCTCTTTTCAAAACCATTAAGCTGTACCATATCCATCATCTCAAGAACACGCTGCTTTATCTCCTTTTTAGGAACCTTCTGCATCTTAAGCCCATATGCTATATTGTCATATATTGTTTTATGGGGAAATAATGCGTATGTCTGAAATACGGTATTGACGTTTCTCTCAAATGGTTCCTTTTCCTCAATGGATTCACCCTCAACCTTTATGCTTCCGGTAGTCGGTTCCTCAAATCCTGCAATCATCCTGAGTGTTGTTGTCTTGCCACAGCCGGAAGAGCCAAGCAGTGTGAGGAATTCTCCTTCATCTATTGTAAGGTTAAGGTCTTTTACAACATGATTGCTGCCGTATAACTTATTTACGCCCTCTATCTCAACAATCTTTCCCATAGGTATCACCTCGCTTGTTCTGTGTACTATAATGCTTTTGTACCTCTCTCACCGGTTCTTATTCTGACAACGTCCTCTATATTCCTGATAAATATCTTTCCATCACCAACATGGTCTGTTGCGCATGTCTCCCTGACACGCTCAATGATCTTTTCAACTTCCTTATCATCGACTACAACCTCAACCTTTACCTTTGGAAGAAGATTAATCGTTGTCTTGAATCCCTTTATCTCGTTTACCGAATTAGCTTCATCAGTTGTAACACCCTTCTGTGTACCACAGCCCATTGCAGTATAGAGTGTCATACCACCACAATTAACCTCATCAAGAATATTCTTAATGTCTTCAAGCTTTTCAGGTCTTATTACCATAATTAATTCTTTCATAACAATTCCTCCCCTTTTGGTTGTATCATTTTATATCTATTAAATATGATTAATGGAATTATTTTACAGGTAAGCCAATATCAGTGAAACATACGGCCTACTCAAATTCCTTTATCATCTTAAATAGCTGAACCCTGCTTTTTATTCCCAGCTTTCTGTATATGTTCAAAATGTGCTTCTTCAGGGTATTAGGTGCAATTACCAGTTCATCACAAATCTCTGTTGCATTTTTTCCAGACATGAGAAGCTCAAGCACTGTGTGTTCCCTTCTTGTGAGCTCATACTTATATACTGCTTCCGTTATCGTAAGCTTCTCTGATGCCATATCCCCATTTTTCATATAATGGTCAAGTCTGTATGCCAGATGGTCCTTTAACATATCAAGTATGAATATGTCATCATATTGAAAATCAGCCTTTCCTATTGTCCTGTAAAATGTTATTGCACCAAGGAACTTTTTGTGTCTGGCAATAACTATCTGTAATGCATAGTGCCAGTTATTAGGCTTGTACACTTTTTTGTAGTAATCTGTCTCTACCCTCGTCTCGTCTGATATTATGTCTGATTCCCTGTATATAAGCATCTTTCCACTGTTAACTATGCCCCTGCTGTAATCCAGGTCCTCGTACATCTCTGACAGATCCATATCACAGTTATATGTTACAGGCCTGCATAAAAGCTTTCCCGGTTCTTCTGATGCAAGGTAAAAGTCTGCACTGTCATAATCAAGAACCATCTTAAGCTTTTCCAGAAGCTCGTATCTCATCTCATCAAAATTATCAGTCGTATATATTTTGTATATAATATTATTCAGAAGTATCCAGTCGTTAGTCTCTAATCTTTTCATCAGGCTTCACTTCCTTTACTGACTTTGCATGTGCGGTTCCAGATAATTCTTAAGTAACAAAAAAGGCAGGGGAACTATTTACGGCTCCCTTGCCTTTGTTTGTCTCACATAGTAGCACACTTATACCACCACGTCAATACCACTTTTGTACTACTTTCATACTTATATTTTACCACTCTGTACGTAAATCTTATTATTAATGCCCTGATCAGTAATTCTCCTCACGAAGCTCAAAATAACTCTGTGGATGATTACATACCGGACAAACCTCAGGGGCTTTTGTACCTACCACGATATGACCGCAGTTACGGCACTCCCATACCTTAACTTCACTCTTCTCGAATACCCTGGCTGTCTCAATATTCTTAAGGAGTACGCGGTATCTCTCCTCATGATGCTTCTCAATCTCCCCTACAGCCCTGAACTTTGCCGCAAGCTCCGGGAATCCCTCTTCCTCTGCAGTCTTCGCAAATCCTTCATACATATCTGTCCACTCAAAATTCTCACCATCGGCTGCCGCTGCAAGATTCTCCTTAGTATCACCAAGTCCGGATAATTCCTTAAACCACATCTTTGCATGCTCTTTCTCATTATCTGCTGTCTTAAGGAACAATGAAGCCATCTGCTCATATCCTTCCTTCTTAGCCACAGATGCAAAATAAGTATACTTATTCCGTGCCTGTGATTCTCCTGCGAATGCCTCCTGCAGATTCTTCTCTGTCTGTGTTCCCGTGTACTTGTTAGCTGCCATAATCTTTACCTCCATTTTTACTGTTACTTATCAGTCTTTGCCCGGCAGGCCGGACATATACCCTTAAAAAAAGATTCTTAAGTGTAAAATCAAAGCGGTCCGGTCCATCCGGAACCTCCACTCTGCGGATAGCTCCTTCTCCGGCTAAAATAGCAAGATTCCTGTATACCGTTCCTTTCCCAATACTGGTATGCCCTGCTTTTACATATTCATACACTTCATCTGCTGTTACATGACGTCTCATATCCTGAACAGCCTTAAGGACCAGATCCTTTTGAATCGTATGTCTTCTTTCCATAAGCTCCCCTTATTCTATTCGGTCGTTATTAGGAATAGTTCTTAATTAGGATTATATTTCATTATCAATAAGGTGTCAAGCATTATTTTTTTTACAATCCCCTATTGCCGTAACGACCTGGTATCCGGCGCTGCTGACCCTGCGCTCCAGACAGCTTCTGCACTGGGCAGACTCATCCCCTGTGCATATTTTATTATCATACAGACTGTACAGGCTCCTGTAATCAGTAGGTGAAAGATTTGGCATTACAACGTTAGCACCGGCTTTTAAACCCATTTCCCTCCCTGATGGATGGATTGTACCAAGTGCCGTAGTTGCCGGAATCAGCGCATATGGGAATATCAGCCTGAATATGGCAATCAGGCGTAATGTTAATTCCAGGCTGCCATTCTGATATTCAGCAAACGGAGTATCAACATGCCTCAGATAAGGGCCGATCCCGATCATCTCCGGATCTAATTCCTGCATAAAACGAATATCCTCAATAATATTATCAGTCGTTTGAAATGGTGAACCTACCATAATCCCTGTTCCGACCTGATATCCTATCTCTTTGAGGGTAAAGAGACACTGCCTGCGATGTATGGCACTCATATCCCCGGGATGCAGCTTCCGGTAATGTCCATCGTCCGCTGTCTCATGGCGTAACAGGTATCTCCCTGCCCCTGCATCAAAAAAAGTCTGATAGCTTTCTTTTTCTTTTTCGCCAATTGACAGTGTTATCGCACAATCAGGATACCTTTTGTGTATATCACTGATTATCCCACATATATATTCATCCGTATAATAAGGATCTTCACCACCCTGAAGCACAAATGTACGGTACCCAAGCACATACCCTTCATCACAGCATTTCAAAATATCTTCTTTTGTAAGACGGTATCTGTCAAGCTTTCTGTTACCATGGCGTATTCCACAGTAATAACAGTTATTTTTACAGTAATTGGTAAATTCAATCAAGCCCCTCAGGAATACTTCTCTGCCATATATTTCCTGACGTTTTGTATCCGCACAGTGATACAGATATTCATCAACCGTATCATCTGCTTCTAAAAGAAGCTTTAACTCTCCGTTATCAATATCTGACGTATTATATAATTTATCAATGATATGCTTCATGTCTTCATTCATATTCATCCACAAAATGGTGCTTCACTCCGTCCTTCTTGTATGCAATGACAGTGCTCAGATTAACATTTTCAACACTTTTGAATATATTACCCTCAACGAATGGGTTAGTTTCTTTTAACCTGGCAATAAGCTTCTTTGTCTCCAGACGCTTTGAAGATGTCGTACCATCCTCGTGGCAGGTGCTGCAGGTCTCCGTAAAATGGCATGCACACTGCAGGAAATAAAGTCCGTTATAATCCCTCCACTTACATATATCCGCTTCCCTGATAAGATAGAGCGGTCTTATCAGCTCCATTCCCTCAAAATTGGTGCTGTGAAGCTTTGGCATCATAGTCTGGATCTGTCCGCTGTGAAGCATTCCCATAAGAATCGTCTCTATCACATCATCATAATGATGCCCAAGGGCTATCTTATTACATCCAAGCTCCTTTGCCTTGCTGTAAAGATATCCCCTTCTCATCCTCGCACACAGGTAACACGGGCTCTTCTCAACTGTATCAACCGCATCAAAGATCGTGCTCTCAAATATAGTTACCGGTATACCCAGTTTTTTTGCATTACTCTCTATTAATGCCCTGTTTTCCTTATTGTATCCGGGATCCATTACCAGAAATGTCAGTTCAAAGTTAACCTGCCTGTGTCTCTGTATCTCCTGAAAAAGCTTTGCCATAAGCATCGAATCCTTACCACCTGATATACAGACAGCTATATGGTCACCATCCTGTATCAGCCTGTAGGTTTTACAAGCTTTTGCAAATGGGGAAAACAACTGCTTATGAAACTTTTTTCTGATACTATTCTCTGCCTTTTCCTTATAATCCCCATCAGCCCCGGTACTTAATGTATCCATTAAAAATGCATTATATCCACCGGCAAGACTAAAGCAGCCTATTCCACGCTTCTCCATACCATCAGCAATCTCCCGGGATTTTTCTCCCCTCTGACAGTAAAATATAATGTCCTTATCCTTCGGGAAATGCTCCATACATCCCTCCGGATCATCCATAATCTGTGAAACAGGAATATTAACCGCCCCATCTATCATTCCATACAACGCACTTCCTTCGTCCCTGATATCTATCAGCCTGTATGAATCCCCCGGGAGCCGGTTAAGCCCTTCAATTGTTATCTCTTTCATTAAATTCTCTCCTTTTGCCTGCCGGATTAATCTTAATATGCAACAATCATTAAAATACCTCTATCACACTGCTGCCTTCCTTTACAAATGCTATAAATTCATTAATCTCTGCATGGCATGTAATATACCTTCCGCCATCGACCACAGCCTTAGTATTAACATTGATCCATTTTCCTGCCGGGAGATATACTTCCCGGTCCGTACAGCCCTCAACAACAATTGGTGCAAATAATATATCCCCACCAAACATATATTGATCCTCAAGCGCATAGCAGTTCTCATCAGCATGGTAATCCCAGAACATAGGCCTCATTATCGGTGCCCCGGTCTCTGACGTTATATCCATATAATGACATATATATGGTTTGAGACGCTCACGAAGCTCAATTAATGACTTAATTATCTCATAATTCCTTTCACCAAAGCTCCATATCTCGTTATCTCCGCCGCTGCGTTCCTTAACCCCCGGATGACGGTCAACCTGTCCTGCCGTACGCACCCTTACCCCATGAAGCCTCATTACCGGACAGAACAGTCCAAACTGCATCCACCTGACAATAAGCTCCCTGAAATAATCCGACTCAATATCTCCGTTAAAAAATCCGCCTATATCACTGTTCCACCATGGTATTCCACACATTGCCATCGACAGGCCGGTCTTAACACTCATTCTGAGTGCATCAAATGTTGAATTAATATCCCCATTCCATACAAGCGCACCAAACTTCTGTATTCCGGGATATGCAGCCCTTGTAAGAATAATATTTTCTTCCTCGCCTTCCTCTTTAAGTCCCTCATAGAACATCCGGGAATAACAATAAGGATAAAGCATTGCACTCTGCGCTCCATTTCCTGCATAGAACTTAAGGTTAGAATACTGCTGTGGGTGCACCTCAGGCTCAGCCTCATCAAGCCAGAATGTCTTAATGCCTTTTTTATAATAGTTCTCTTTTACAATATTCCATACATACTTTCTTGTTGCAGGATTGGTCGGATCGATAAATGTCTGCTGCCCATAGAAGTCAAATGTACCAAATTGTCCATTTTCTGTCCTGACTAACATGTTAGCATCATTCATCTCTGCATAATTCTCACTTGCCGGATTGATAGTAGGCCATATTGATACAACAGGCTCAACTCCCATCTCCTTAAGCTCTGCACACATTGCTTCCGGGTCAGGCCAGTATTCAGGGTCAAACTTCCACTCTCCCTGCTCCGTCCAGTGGAAATAATCTATTACTATTGCCGCAAGCGGTACACCTCTTTTCTTATACTCACCTGCAACCTCAAGAAGGTCATCCTGGCTCTCGTATCTTAGCTTACTCTGCCAGAAGCCTGCCGCCCATTCAGGGAACTTTGGTGCATAGCCTGTAAGGTCACAGTATATCTTCATGACATCAGCCGGTGTCTCACCTGCGTATACAAGGAAATCTGCCTGATATGCACTGTCAGCTACCCACATAGTATGGTTATTAGTTGTCTCACATCTTCCCGGTGCCGGATTGTTCCAGAAAAATCCGTAACCGAGTGAAGAATATATCACCGGCACTGCTGACTTTGTATTGTAATGCTGCAGGTTAACCGTGCTTCCCTTTCTGTCAAACTGATCCTCCTGCTCCTGGCCAAGTCCGTATATATGCTCGCCCTTATTAGCGTCAAATATCATCTTAACCTGGTAATGGTCACCCTCAGTATGTACATTTCTTCCGGTGTAATCCCCTTCAAACTTTGTATGAAGTATCATTTTGTCTTTACGGTAATATGATATAATGCCACCATACCACGGAAAACCCGCCTCAATCCTGGCAGACATCATCCCATTTTTAATAACCGCCTCTTTCTCATCCCCGGTTATGACACATTCAGCACCATCCTTTGGCGGAAGAAGGGTCCAGTCCTCATCAAGTATCTTATTATTCCTTGTTGAGCGAACCCTGAGACAGTCCGGGCCATATGGCTCTATTACCGTCAGTTCATCGCGCCTCTCAAATATCAGTCTGTCCTCACATAATGTTATCTTACCCATAATATCTCCTTTCAGCCTGACACGGAATCCGTCAGGTATAACGTATAACGCCGCCCTCAGATCCTTTGTCATAAAAATAGTGTTATCTTTGCATATATTATATTGTGATCCATAATACTAATCTACAATTATATTAACAAAAAATAACACTATTTTGACATTATTATTCCTGCTGATTATCCTGACCTTCTTTAAGCTTTTCTCTCTCCTGCTTCCTCTTTGCCTTCCTAATCTTCTTAAGGGCCTTCTTGTCTTTTACATGTTTTATCTTTTTCGTTATAGTACTAAGATCCTCGTCAAGCAATTCAGGTGCAAACTCCTTCAGATAAAAGTCAGACTTCATTGAAAGCTGCTGCTCAAGCTCATGCATCGGCATCTGCTCAGCAAGTGTCTGCTTATCAGAATAGAGATTGGTACCAAGCCCTAACTTGTCACCCTCAATTGTATACCCCATAGATGCAAGAATCGTCGGGAACATATCAAATGTTGAAAACTGGCGGCTGACCATCCTTGACTGCTCAGGAACCGTTCCATTAATAATACAATTATATATTCTCCTCTGATCCCATACCGCACCTTCAACAAGCACAGTATCCATACGCGGATGGTCACCCATGACTACAATAACAGAATCCTCAAAAAATGGCTGCTCCTTAATCCAGCTTATAAACTCCGTAAGCTGTCTGTCCGTACAGTCAACAACATTAGCCGCAAACTCATCATACTTATTCTCACACAGCTCACACCTGTATCCATCCGGGAAATGTGTATCTGCCGTTAACATAGTAAAGTTAAATGGTTCGTCAGAATCTGCAAGCCTGTTAAGCTCGTCCTTGGCTATTGAGTACAGCTTCTGGTCTTCAAATCCCCACCATGCATAATAGCTTGGCATAATGGCCTTCTTTTCTATCGCTGTATAATAATCATATATCTCATAATCACCATGCGTCTTTAGGAATTGCTTTCTCCCCGCAAAATTAGAATCTGAACCGCAGAGGAACTCGTTATGATATCCGTCATTTTTCAGGATATCCCCAAGAGTCGTAAGTCCCGTAGCATATTCAGTGGAGTTAGGCACTGCGTTATCCTCAACCGGAAGGTTGTACGGCACTCCCGACAATGAAGTATACAATGCACCAAATGTCCATGTCGCACCATAATTAGAATAAAATCCACCTAATGTACTTCCATCAGTATTAGTAAATGACACATTATCCCTGGCAAGCTTACTTAGCCTTGGTATGAGATTCTCCTCCTGCAGGCCGCCATCATCAGTTGATGCATAGCTTATCTCCATACTCTCAACATATATCTGGATAAGGTTTTTCTTTTTTCCCTCCTGCTTTATCTCGACTGATTCGGGATCAACATAATTCTGCTCATATATTGTAGATACAGTATTCTTCGTGGCAACATATTCAGCCACACTGTAACTGTAATTAACATACAGCAGTGCTGCTGCTGCCATAAGCGGGCTTACGGCTGCGACAATGCGTCTGATAACGATAAGCTTTTTTGGCAGCTTCAAAGCAGTATGCCCCTGTCCGGTTACTTCATCCTGCATATCATCTGATGTCTCATCCGGCTTTACATCTGCAAATGCTTTTTTTGTCAGTCTTCCGGCCCTGATATATACGTACACATAAAATGCAGTAATGATACTCATTATTAAAAATACCCTTGGAACACAATACATAAGTGCCCTGCTTAAAGTATCACCCCCGGTACCATCAAGTGGTCCGGCCAGTGTTATCAGTATCTCATTCAGTCCAACATTAAATGTGGTCTTAGACCACATACAGACAACGAATACTACTGCTGCAAGCAAATACACTATATACACAATAGAATTAATTAAAAGATTACCACGGATTTTCTTCCTGTAACGTTTTGCATCATTAACATGTTCATTCATAAAAGCTTTCTTCCTATACATAATTATATTTTCGTGTAATTCATAGGTAAGTACTACCCTCTCAGGATCGGGAACTCACCCTCGTCTGAATTATAATTGTATTGGAATAATAAGTCCATGTCAAGAACACATATTACAAAAGTAAAATATTCTTTTTATCCCACTTATTAGTAAAAATATCTCTGCTAATTTAATATGGAATTACCGTTCCGGATATTATATAATTAATCCAGCGATAACAAAAGACAGGGAGTTGAGTATTATACCAGACAATGAACCACGTTATGCCGAACAGGTTACACACCGCACAGCATCACGTCCGTACTCTATCCACTATACAGAAGTTACCGATGACGTTCAACCGGCACTGTATATTCACTATCATAATGAAATGGAATTGTTCTATATGGAATCCGGAGAGCTTGATATGTACATAGAAGATGCTCTTTACCACTTAAAGGCAGGAGATGCCATTTTCATTCCGCCAAGCCAGCTGCATTACGCCAAAAAAGCAGCCGGTTCGGTTTGTGTGTGTTCTTTCCGTGCTTTTGTATTCGATTTTGCAATGATAATGGATGTGGTTCCGGTATACTGCAGACAATATACCAACCCTGTATTCTATAACAGGAGAAAGAGTGTTATTCACTTTGACCATTCACTTGACTGGCATGACGACATTATCAATGTACTGCTGCCTGTCTATTCCAGAATGCATTCCGATGTAGAATCTGTGGAGCTTGAGCTCCGTGGACGCCTGCTCATAATATGGCAGCTTATGTACAACAACCACTTTAACAGCATACACAACAACCACGCATACACACGACTGTATTCGCAGCTTAGCACATGTATTGACCATATTAATAATAATTATGCTGATAACATAGAATTATCAGACCTTGCTTCTATATGCGGATTAAGTGAAGGGCATTTTTGCAGGGTTTTCCGTGAATTTACAGGCTATACTCCATTTACATACATCAACAGGATCCGCATCCTGAAAAGCTGTGACTACCTTAAAGGTTCTGACAAAAGCATAGCTGATATTGCTATACTTTGCGGCTATAACAATATCAGCTACTATAATCGTACTTTTCTGAAAATAATGCACGAGACACCATCTGCATACAGGAAAGTTAATCAAAGTTAAGTTCCCATTTATCTTTTCACAAAGCAAAAGCTCCTTTTAACATTTCCATTTTTATCCACACCGCATATATTTATCCCATAATCAATAACTTCATTTATATTATTATCTTCATTTTGTATCTTATATATGTACTCATACTTTTCCCCTGCAAGGTCTTCAAATATAAGCGTATCCCCTTCTTTTATATTCTCCAGTGTGTCTGTAAATGAGTCTATGCCGTATATAGTCATACCCTCAATATCCCATGGCATACCATCACCGTTCCTGCATAATGAATATCTGTATGTATTGTCATTAAATACATTTAACACCGGATATCCAAGCTTCAGGCTTTTAATTGTTACAAAGCCTACAACCACCTTATCACCGACTGTTATAAAGGTATCCCTGTCAGGCTCCGGAATATCTTTTTTCAGATTAGCAAGCTCGTTTTCGGTATCAGCTGACAGCTGCTGTGCCCTCCTTTGGTCAGCTCTGCTGCCACTGTCAGTGACCAGAACCAAGACAGCGCCCATTATCACCGCACACACAATGACTGCAACGGCAATTATTAATATATTTTTCTTATTAAACGCTTTTATTATTTTCATCAGCACACTCCCATAATCCTGTCCGATGTCCGCATATCGTGGAATCAGCATCCTGTTTTTATGCATATATCGCAGCGGGTCTCAGGATCTTTCATCCACCCATGGGCATGCCCATGTGGATTTAGACCTTGAGACCCCGGCATCACACTATTTTGTTATTTTATCATCATCGACTTTTTGATAAAACCAGTCTTTTTGTTAAGCTTTTTCTTATACTTCTTCACAGCTTTTTTAGGCACTTTAAATACTGCCTTTTTATTAATGCCCTTGAATGCTGCACTGCCAATCCTAGAAATCTTCGCTCCCTTGAACTTAATACTCTTAAGCTTCTTTTTATTATAAAATGCCTTTGAAGCTATGGCAGTAACATTTTTTCCAATGACAACGCCGGTTAACTTTTTACAGCCCTTACATGCATCTGAACCAACTGCTGTTACACTATACGTTCTTCCATTAATTGTAACCTTATCTGGTACAACAAGCTTCTTTGCTTTTTTATCAGTTGTTCCGGTATACGTCACTGTATCAGCGGATGTTACCATATATCGCACTTTTCCTGCAGTATGGATACTTCCAACTGCCGGTGAACTGCCTTCCCCATTGCCCCTGTCTCCTGCTGCCGGAGCCGGGGTTTCGGCTGCCTTCGGTGTTCCTGCCGGTGTTGGCGTAGCAGTTACCTTCGGTGTTCCTGTCGGTGTCGGCGTAGCAGTTACCTTCGGTGTTCCACTCGGTGCCGGCGTAGCAGTTACCTTCGGTGTTCCACTCGGTGCCGGCGTAGCTGTTACCTTCGGTGTTCCACTCGGTGCCGGTGTGTCCGTTGCCACTGGTGGGTTATCCCATATTGCATATAATGTAATATTGTCTTTAATGTAGAATCTGTCACCAGGAATATATGTTGTTCCCGAACCGTCAGCCTCCGTGTTCCATTCTACAAATGTAGTGCCCTGTTTTGTAAATCCACACTCTGCAACCAGAACTGAATCATTTTTACTATATGGGCTGTTAGGGTCTGTCATTGCCCCTTCACCACCATTAGCATCATATGTGACCTTATAACCCTTTTCTTCGGTCTGGCCCTGTGCTTCAGCTCCAAATGTAAATGATGCTGACATTGCCGCTCCGTCTGATAACAGCAGCTTTCCTTCACCAAAGCCATGACTGCCATTGGTTATGGTAAGCTTGTTGTCAGTGACTTCGGCACTTCCAAGAACCGTGTTAATGTTCCATTCAACATTTTCCATGTCATTTAATACAATAGTGTTATTTTCATTGGTTACTGCGCACAGCTGCAATGCAACTGAGGTATCACCATTCTCATTCAGGAACAGGTTCTTATTAGAATACGAAATCCATTCTTTTTCTGTATTATCAGTAGTATCGGCACTTACTGTCACGTCAAGCCCTTTAACATTTCCAAGTCCGTTATTATACACATCACACTGTGCTCTCTGGATATTGCCGACCTCATCACTGACAATCACTTCTACATTTTTTCTATAGTAGCCTTTTCCAATATTAATGTCAAATGAAAAATCTCCCTCTTCCCCGATCACTGCATTAATATCTTTTAATGTCTTGCTTCTCAGGACAGGCTTGCCATCCACATTAACAGTAATATATGCATCATCCTCCGTTATTCCGCTTACTGTTAATGTTCCGTCTTCATTGAATACAGAACCATATGTTGGTGACTTAAGAAGTAATGTCGGTGCAACAGTATCTACATTGAAAACAAATGTCTCACTGAATCCGTCACCATTCTCATTATTACCATATATGGTAATCGTATGGTCACCATCTGCTATGCCACTTAATGCGATTGGAATCTGTTCAGTATCGGTAAATGTTCCTGTCTTAACTTCCTCTCCGTCCAGTACCCATGTTCCCGAAACCTTCATGTCTGTGGCAGCCGTAAAGCTTATATCGGATGAATTATATGTGTCATACATCACTGTCTCTTCTACGGCATTACCGTTATCATCCTTTACATACTCCGTTCGTCCTACCTGATATTTTCTCTTATCGGCAGTAAGCGTTATTGCAGCTTTTTTCGGCTCATTAAGTATAATCTCATCTGAAAATGTCTCTTCGCCGTAAGTAAGACCTGTAAGATTACCTTCGCTGTCCGTAATCTTATTAAATGGCTTAACAGAGACCACATACCTGCCATTAGCCTTAAGGCCTTCTTTTTTTACAACCGTCTCTCCGGTTTCGTCTGTAGTGCTGTTGTCACTGCTTCCCCCAAGTACAGCAAATATTTCCTTTGATTCATTTTTCGTGGCTGATACGCTGTAATCCGGCAAGGCAGTCTTTTCACCATTTTCACCTGCTTCATACAATGTGAATAAAGCCCCTTCACACTTGTCATCTGCTGCCGCATCAATCTGTGCCTTAAGCTGCATATCACCTGCATTTGTCACAGAGACACTGCTTACCTTCTGAGGCTGTGTGCTGTTCGTATACCCAAATGTACCGGCAGTACTTACAATTCCTGTAGTAACATTCTCCTTACTGTATACTGCCCTGATATAATACTTACCTGTCTGAAGCGTATCCGGAAGCTGTATATCTATAGTCTTCTTTGAGATATCACCCTTATTCAGGGAAGCAACCGGAGTTCCGCCTTCGCTTTCCACATCAGTACTGTCTGTTACATATATATCCATCTTTTCAAGCTCTGACATTTTGGCATTACCATTCCAGCTTACAGTAACCTTATTATCCGTATCAGAATATTCTGTGCCTGATACACTTATATCTGTTACCTCCGGAAGCGGGTCTACAGCATACAGGATAAGCTCTGAAGATACAGCTGTCCTTACACTATATTTCCTGTTATATTGATTGCTGTCTGTAAATGATACTACTATAGTTCCTTCCTTTTTATCCTTATTGTATGAAAAGTTTGCATTAGCATCTGCATTTTCTTCATCACTCTTTTCATTATCGTAATACTTCAGATATACCCTTGTATTACTTTCATCCCTGATGATAAATCCCTCTTTTATTGCCTGCGCCTGTTCCAGGGTGTCAGCACTGAATGCAACACTCAATACCTGTGCCCCGCCATTTTCATACTTACCAAGTGTAACGTTATGGTACATTTTTGTAATGTCAGAATAAAGGCCTGTCGTAAGCTCACTGCCGGCATTTTCCTGGCCTTCTTCACCGTTTGCCAGCGCACTCTGATGGACATTGGCCCCAAGGCTCATATAAAGAGTGTCCTTCTTTTCGGCATCATATCCTACAGCGTACCATGTCTGTCCATTAACATCCTCAACACCATCCTCCTCCAGATACTGCGGATATGTCGGTTCTACGTTAGCTTCTACACCAAATGACAGATCACCACCATATACATATGATACACCTGTTGAAAATCCTAAGACCTTAAGCGCTCCCCATATCCTGGTTGTATTAAGTCCAAGTGCTGCACTTCCCACTTCAATTCCGCCTATCAATGGGATGGCATCCGGAATCTGTATGGCAGCCTGTGCATATGCTTCAAATGCTTCCTCGGCACCATCACTGCCATCAATAACGATGTAGCCTTTTCCCTGTATTACGCCCAGGCAATCTATGCTGCACTGCATCAAAAGCCTGAAATATGGCAGCCAGTCTACCCGCATTCTGGCATATTCCATAATCTCTATATCCGTATTGGCTACCTTAAGATCTGATACCTTTATATCAAACCCTGTGAGACCCAGAGACAGGTCTGCCCTGGCTTCCAATACCTGGAACACCCCAAATGATACACTTAAAAGCAGTCTTATCGGCGGAACTTCACTGGCACAGAATATTGTGTCATACAGATTCTCAAATCCGCCTCCACCACCAAGAATCCAGCATATACCCAATGAATCTACATTGATTCCGGGTTTTACACCCTGTACAAAAAAGTACATATTATCAACTATAGGTATATTATTTTTGCTCTTAAATCCAAGATTAACCTCAAGTGTTATGGACTTAAGGAATGCTGCTTTTCCTTCAACACTGAAAGACCAGTCATTTACCGTATTAACTTCTAACTTTCCTTCAATCTCAGGCATTGAATCCGTATAACCCGGAACTCCGATCTCTGCTTCAAAATTAACTCCTATGAAGCCCTGGTTCATTCCATAGAGTACATTCTTAACCTGTACCGTTCCCTTTGTATTATCTTCTTTGTCATCATCTTTATTATTCTTTTTGTTCTTATTCAGTGAACCGGATGAACCTGACCTGCCCCTGTATGTCTTTTTCCACTGATCCCTGAGGTCATCTGCCTTTGAAGCGGCATCAGAGAACACATTAGAGCCTGAACCTGTTCCTGTACTGTTATCTACACTGTCCCGCTTTGACACCGGTATCAGGAAGCTTAAGTCAAGGCTTGCCGAAAATGACATTATGAATCCTTTTGCATCGTCCGAACTTACCTTATCTGCCTTCTTAGCGTCAGTATCATACATCATGCCAAGTCTTGCAAATGACAGGTCAAATGCCATTCCGGCAATAGTCATAAGACCATTAAGTGCTGAAGGATATATTAAAGTAATAACCTCATCCTCAAAGCCCCCTAACTCCTCTCCATCTGTGTTATATGGAACAAGACCAAATTCCTGGCCGTCTTCAATAGAAGTAAGGCCTGCATTACCTTTGTATATTCTTGTATTCTCCACAGATGCGTTAAGTGTAATGTCATCAAAGTCCGTATTTATCTTTCCGTCCTTTTTTGTAAGCACGACCGTTCCATTAAATGCGTCAATACATCCGTTTATAATAATCTTATCCTTGTCCCCGTCAACTGACTTGGCAACATACCTGGCATTATCACCATTCTTACCCTTATCGAAGGTTTCATCCTTTATAAAATCTCCTTTGAATAATAGTAATACTTCCTCGTATCCGCCTTTACTTTTTTCATACTCTTCTTCATCAGAGAATGTCTTAATATCATACTTTGCATCAGAGCCGGCAGTTCCTTCTTCCTGAACTACCGCAAGCAGTCCGTAATAATCATTCCTGTACTTTATGTCATCCGACATAACTATTGTAAGGGCATCACCTGTAAGCTTTTTATCAACTCCCGCAGGCGGTTCTATCCAGTCAAATACAAGCTTATAATTACCCGGCTTCATTGTCTCATTAAAAAGAATATCAAGCTTATTTTCCCCGGCATATACAGTTATGTTAGACGATGGGATCTTATATATTATATCCTCACCTTCCGCATAGAGCGTATATCTGCTTTTATCCTCAAGCATCGTAAAGTTCCTGCCTGTAATGTACACATGCCTTGAAAATTCGTTATACAGGATATTTGGTGTTGCGCTGTTAAATGTTATCTCCGGCAGCTTTCCGTTACCTCCCGGACAGAGTACATATGTTGAACCTTCATACAGCATATTTTCAAACAAAAGGTTGGAATCGGTCTTACTTGTTATCTTATATACCCTGAAGGTAATCTTCCGGTAACTTGCGGAATCATCTACGTCTGCCCTGAAATAAAACGGTATGTTTATATCCGTTCCCCTTTTAAAATCAACATATGAGCTTGTAAAAGGCCTTGAATAACTTGTTTCATATGATAATTCCTGCTGGTGCTCATCAAGCGGGGTAATTCCCTCGGATGCATATACTGCCACAGCAACCTCATCATAATCAGTATCATTTGATACGTTCTTAAGTGAAGCCTGAATGTTAAATATACCATCCTCCTTAAAGTTTCCATCTCCATCCCTGTTACAGTTGGACACATAATTATTATTATCTGCTGATAATTCAAGTGTAGCCGGTGCCGACATGTTAAATGCAACTGAATCAACATCCGGTTTGATCTTCTCATTGGAGTATACTCCATAGTATGTATTAACTAACCCCTGCTTTCCTGCCGTAATTGTTCCAAGGTCATAATACATTGCCATTGCACTGTCCGCTGTTCCATACTCGTCATTGCCCTCATTGGTAAAGTTAAATGATTCGTCAGGTGCAAAATCAAAGTCTGTTGCAGCCAGTGAATTCCAGTGTGCAAATGCAATCCGTTTAAGCATTCCCTTTGATGAGATAACGCAGTTTGCTGTCGCCGAAGGGTTCTTAAGATCATCGTATGCAAAAAATGTAGTCGGAACTTCCCCGGCGTCTATAACGCACTCCTTCCGGATAATATCACTTTCATATGACGTATCAGGGAGCTCATAATATACATAATCCTGATTGCCGATAGCCGAATCAAGGAGAAGCCTTGCCTCTATTGCTACATCATCTGTCCCATTATTCTGTACATCATATGATATGCACACCATACCATGCTCATTGGAGCCTGAATTGGCAAGCTCAAGACGCTCAGTGAATTCAAGTTCACCGAGTGTCCATTTTGCTGACAGTCCTGTCTCGTCCTTTAATACAGTCACAGGGCTGGTTTCTATACCCTCATATGAGTAATCCCCACCGAAGATATAGTCACTTGCATTACCATTTTTTGTAATTCTAAATGTTGTAAATGATGTATCAAAATCATCACTATGATATAAAAGCTCCTTGTTATTATCAGATTTTACAGTCTTATCACCTTCTACATTCGATATATAGAATCCTCCATTTGTACCGGACATATGGACAGCTGTATAATCATTCTGCAATGAAAGTATCTGACTGCTTACCTTGAATCCGTCGCTTTCTGAGGCCTCCGCTCCACCCTGTGCTGCCAATGACTCAACAGGCATTCCGGTGATTGTAAGTGCTGCCACGAGTACAAGGCAGATAAAGCGCTTAACAGTTTTTATATTAAATATTCTCTTCATATATCTGCCCCTCCTATTTGCTTATATATAAATATGTTAAATATGACTCTTTGTTCTGTGTGACAATATATAATGTATAGAACCCATTATTAAGGTCTGTAAGCTTTCCATCACCGGAGACTTTGGCATTCTTCATTGAACCGGCCTTTCTTATTCCTTCCTTGTAGTAAACCTTAAATGATTCCCCGGTCCTCTTTGACTTTTCAAGAGTGACCGTTACATTATCTGTATACAATGCTGTTGTGTCACATGCGGTCAATAGCTCGCCATTTGCTTTTACCTTTATATTGGCAGAACTGATAACCTTCACATATCTGTCCACTTTACGTATGTTACCGGCACTATCGGATAAGACATATGTCACCTCATATATACCCTGATTGCTTAGTTCACTGTCAGTTAACATATTCTCAAATGTAATCTTAGGTGCCTTGTCAACATTATCACTCAATACAAATGTACTGTCATCAAGCAGCAGTTCTTCAAACTCATCTTTCGTGATTCCCTGTGACACAGCTATTACCGACTTATTAAATCTGATATATGGAGCCGTATCATCAACAAACTTCACTTCAAGCAGCTTGTAAGATGTAAGACCCGCTTCGTCAGTCGCCATTACCTGATAATTGCCATTTGAATTAATTGGTAAAGTAATCCAGTCAAGCTCATCCCCGACATATTTTCCGTCTCCATCGGCATCAACAGGTGCCTTAACACTGTATTCCTTTCCCTGGAACCTGATAGTTCCCTTTTCAGACATCGTCACCTTTATCTTACAGTTCTGAGGTGTTACATAATCTTTTGGTATCCCTGCCGCATACACATCAGGCGGTGTCTCGTCAATTGAGTCCACTGTGATACTGTCCGTTGTTACATTTCCTGCCATATCAGTAAATGTAAGCTCATATGTTCCATTCTTCTTTATTGTAAGCGGAATATCAGTACCGGCTCCATATACCGTGTTACGGTCACAGCCTGTAACAAGAACCTTCTCATCAGCCTTATAGATTACCTTTACCTGATTATTTCCCTTTGTCATATCAGAAGTAATCTTTGGTGCCGACTTGTCAATGATTCCTTTCAGGTCAATATCCGGCAATTCACTGCTCATTCCGTTAGGTGATGCTGCCACTACTTTTACTGTTCCCGGTACCTTATCCTTAAACTCTACCTTGCCCTTTCTACCGCCAAGTTCAATGGTTGTCTTAGAAAATGTACCGTTATCCAGTGTCCATGTACCGTTGTCTTCATAATATACCTTAAGCTCAGATACTGTCTTGTCAAAATCTAATGAAAGTGTTACTGAACTGTTAACAGGCTCTGTTGGTGCCAGCTTTTCATATGCTTTTCCGTTAATAACATAGCATGGGCTCCATGCCGATACAGTTATTACAGGTGCCTTATTGTCAATCTCACTGACATTAGCTGCTGCCGTAGCCTTGTTACCACATCTGTCCTTGAATGTCGTATTATAGATTCCATTATCATCTACATCCTTATAATAATAGATTCCATACTCATCCATTCCCTTCGTCAGTCCGGATGTCACAGGTACTACAGTTCCTTTCTTATTACCGGCATCCGTATTATCATCAAGATAGAACTGCAGCCGCATCTTCGTAAAGCTCTGGCCGGTTTTTCTGACAGTTACAGTAGGTTTTTCGGTATCAAACTTAGATGCCGTAAAGCTGTGTGAGGTTTTATTTCCCTTCTCGTCCACAGCCACAACCGTAACTGAACACTCCTTAGTTATGATTATGGAATTGTCAGGTTCAGATACCTTTACCCCATCTATACTTTGCGAATTACTTTCATAGGTAATATCATCTATTGATACATCAGCTCCATCAAGCACAACTATCTTTGACCTGCTGCTGTCAAATAAAGTATATTTAATCTTATAACCTCCTGTATACCCTATCTTCTCAGCTACTTCCACGAAAGAATCACTTTCCGTATTCCATGAAGTCTTATACTCAGCAATTCCATCATATATTGCGTATACCTCTGCAGCAACTGACGGTGCATCAGTATCTTCCATTGTACTCTCTTCTTCAGGAACCGGCTGCTCATACTCGCTCATCACCAGTTCATCCGGAAGCGTTACTGTTATGGCATCTCCTTCATTTCCACATTCATCTGCATATTCAAATGTATAGCTTCTGTCCATATCTTCTGAATACTTAAATGTGTGCCTGAGCTCTTTTCCATTCACAGCGTACAGCTCTTCAGACGGTGATGATATATATACTTCTATGTCGTTACCTGTAGTAAGGCTCTGCAGCTGTTCAATATCTAACTGCTCACCGGTATATATGTGTCCGTTCTCTTTAAATACCCACGTTACCTGAACATCATCAGGTGCCTTTTTGTCAATATTACCTACGCTTACATTATATTCTACGGTTTTTTCAGCCTCTGCTGCACCTTCAACCTTAAGGTTAAAGGTTACGCTTGCATTCTCTGTAAATACAACCGTTGCCTTTGACTTATCCTTGTTCCATGTGACAGTATACCTGTCACTTTCTTCATTCTTATCACTAAGGCCTAGAACAGCGTTTTTATCCGCTCCGGTAATTGTTGCTATAACATTCTGGTTAGTCTTTGAAAGTGTGCTGTACTCAATATCAGCAGCGTAATTACCAAAGAAATCCTCAACCTTAAATTTTTCTGTATACTTATTATCATATACATCTACATATTCAATCTCATATGTTCCATCCTTGCTGATTCCGAAGTAGTCCTTTAATATGGTGTCCCCGGTGTCAGCTCCCTCAAAGAATTTCCCCATCTCTTCACCTTTTGCTATAGAGAAACGGGCCATCATATCCATATGTTCATACAGCTTTTCAGGAACTTCATTTCCATTGATGGATGTTACCCTTACCCTGCCGGTAAACGCAACATTAATAACTTCTCCCTCCGGCTCACAGGACACTTCGCTGATCTTCGGCACATTGTTAAGTCCGTAGAATTCCTGTCCGTCTGTAGACAATATGCTCTCCAGCGGATTGCCCATTGGATCAGTCACATTAACTTTCACAAGATGATCAGCCTTTTCCTTATATGATTTTGTGCTGTCTATATCATCATTCATCTCAATATATATATACAGATAATATCTGCCATCAGCCTCAGGTCCAAATGATATCTGGATATTATCCATACCGGTGCCAATAAGCTGCTTCCTGCCAATGTACGTTCCTGCATATCCGTCACCATCATCCCACATACCACTCAGGTCTACGGTATACGTCTCCCTGTCATCTACGGATATCTCAATATTCGAGCCGACTAAAGGTTTATCATCCTTTACATCTATCTCAAGACGTGCATTCTCCATATATCCATAACCACTGTCTAAGGATACATATGATGCCGGACTTACTGTTTTAAATGAAGCAGTTGGTGCATAACAGTCAATATTAGTTATATAAAACTGCTTAAATGCAAGATTACCATATCCGTCTATCGCATAGTACAGATGTCTTCCATTCTCTGTATAAGTAAAAGCACTTCCGGTAACAGGCTCCGTAGCTGACTCTTTTCCGCCAAAGTCTGACTCATACAGATTCACATCCTTTGTCACCAGGCTGCTGCCAAGACCTGTGACCCTTGCCCCGGTCTCAGTAGTGACCTTATCCTGGGTATCAACCTCCATATCAAGCACCGGTGCAGTCTTACAGTACATTACCTCTACTTCATGCACCTCAGACTTATTACCGCCAATATTCATAAGCTGGTATGATACGGTATTGCTGCCCTCAAATACAGGGATTTCAAACTTCTTCTCTGTAAAGCCTGATACATAATCCGTATAAAAAGCCTCCGTACTTTCCATTCCCCGGGCTGCAGCATCAACAGGCTTCACACTCACGGACATTGTTTTATCTGTCTCGTTAAATGCTTCAAACTTAAACCACCTGGCAGACTTACTGTTTGCCACATCTCCTGTCCACATCTTGATCCAGTAATTGTCCAGGTCTTCTTCTGCCATGCCGTTAACGGACAGCTTAATGGTTCTGTCATATGAGATAACATCGCCGTCGTTATCCCCATCTGTGGCACAATTTCCAAGATACAGGGTATCTGCATCATATGCGTCTTTCAAATCTGATGTATAATCCTTAGACCTTTCATCAACAACTGTTCTGTTAAAGCTGTAAGAGCCTGTGCTCTTATATCCATAATATGGTGGTCTTTCACTGTCCTCATATTCATCCCCTGCAGTAAAGCTGACCTGCGCAGATACACTGTCAATACCAAACGCCTCTGTCATTTTATCAGAATAATCATACAGATATATATCATCACAGACAGCTGTTGCCGTCTTGTGTTTTGCATCTCCCTCCGTCACATAACTGCCAATCGATACTTCAACTGCATAATGGCCATTCTCAAGCGTCAGGTCATCCGGAATAGTTATGTCTATATCTGTTACACCTTCGGTAAGCTCCCATTCGTAAACATAATATCCGGTATCCACATTCTTAAGCTTAATGTATGTATTCTCCGAATCATAATCAATGTCTTCTGTCACAAAGTCATTAGTTCTTATATTGGATATATTAATGCTGAAGCCTGCTCCCTTAAGGCTTGACAGATATTCCGGTTTGTTACTCTCAGGGTTATAATTATAACAAAGACTCTTATCTACCTGCTGTCCATAATTGCCCCTGGCATCTATTGTCACATTTACTGCCTTATAAGTATACTCAGTGTACATATTATATTCTACGTCCTGCGTATCTGATAATGCATAGGTGTCAGGAATCATGATAAATGAATCTTCATCCATATATCCCTTTGAAGAATCAAACTTTATAACATCAGTACCCCAGTCGGTAAAGGCTGATGACAGGAATCCCGTACCTGCCATAACATTAAGCCTTCCATAATACTTGTCTGATGCTATAGCCATGAATCTCTGCCTGCGTATTGCACACTCTGTAGTCGAACCCTTCAGATCAACAGAATTGGTAATTGTATACTCACTGCCATCCTGTGTGATCTGTGCATAATACATATATTGGAATATGGTAACATTATATTCGTGTGAAAACTTGAACTTTTCGCCGTCAAGGAACTCTTTCTGTCCGGATGCAATTGATGACGCATTGCCTGACGATTTTTTAACAAAGTAATATCCTTCATTAAGCGGATCCTCAACAGCAACAAACATTCCAACCTGATTAGTACTTGATGTAAATGGTCCATTGATCACTACGGAGGACTTCTTATTAGGAACGTCCTTTGGAACTGATATCTCCAGCGTCGGCATGCTCATATCTATGTTAGCGTTCACTAATCTGCCGCTCTGGGTCTCATTGCCTGATACATCTTCAACGTACACATAAAGCCCTGCATTATATTTCTGGTTTAATCCGATATTGTCTGTCTTTATTGTTGCAAGACAATCCGTAACCTTTCCATCTTCTGTAGTGCTGATCGTTTTCACACTATCCACCGGCAAAAGCTTATACGAGCTTATATCAGGAACCTGCTCCCCATCTTCTACCCAGGCATACTTTATAGTATTAATATCAATTCCGCCCTTATCCTTAATCCTTACTCCGGCTTCCTGATAAGCAGTATTATCATCATTTTCCTTAAGGCGGATATTTTGATAAGTAACTGCAGGCTTTATCTTATCTGCCGGCTCATAGGCGTACTTTACAACAGCTGACGCGGAATTACCATTAACATCTGACGCTGTTACATTAACTTTTATTCCCGAATCGACCGAAGCATAGTCAATACTGTCTATAAACTTTATATAAAGATATATATGTGTTTCCTTTTCTATAAGGGTAAATGTAGTATTCCTGTCATCTGTTCCATATAACGCCAGACTCTTGCCGGACTCACCATTCTTATAGCTCTTATTACTAAGGTCACTGTTGGAAAGAGGCTTAAGTGATAAAATGTACTGGAATTGTGAAACAGTACTGCTCTGCAGATCCACACTTAACGAACCTTTTCCATCCATAACACCGGAAACAAAAGGCTTAAGATCACTCCCGCTTACTGTATCATCATCTGTGGTATCTATTACGATGCTGTACACTTCCTGATCCTCACCCACATCGCACTTTGTCATATTATAAGTTTTACTGTCATCTGCTGCAATGTTATCAATCTTAATAACCGGAGCTTCATTATCAAGGAAAAAGTCTTTTGATGTATCACTTCTTAAATCCCCGACAACTCCGGCACTGTTATCTGAATAATCCTTTAAGACTTCTTTTTTGATAATATCTGTTATTGTGATTTTATAATCAGTCTTTTTCTTTATCGGTGATAAAGGATCAATACCCATATCACCGGTAACCGTTACCGGCTCAAATGTTATTTTAGTTGAATCACCATAAGAAATACCGACAGCCTTTGCGGTAACCTGCTGCCCATTCCTTCCATACAGGTTAAACTTTGCCTGAATACCGGCAAGTTCTTCAGAACTGATTTTCTTCAGCTTTTCATTATATTCAATTTTTGCTGTCAGCTTTGTTCCAGGTTTCAGATAATTATTGGCATTGTCATTAGACTTATTGATTGCCTGATCTGATGAAAGCTCTACTTTAACAGCCTCCGGGCATACCGCATCCAGATATGTCCTTGTTATACCAACACCTGTCTTGAATGCCTCATCATCCCTGAAACAGCTTATATCAAGCGAATTACCGGCAATATCTGTAATTGCACTTGTAGTCTTCTTTATTTCATTTTCAAACTTATCGTCATCATTAACGCCACTTTTTAACTTGTTCATTGTAGAACTTGAATATGACAATGTGTTACCATTATTATCCAGGAATACCCTGTTGAATTTTGAACTGCTGCCTGCCGATGACTTGACGATCAGGCTGCCCTGTTTATCAATATCGGCAAGTCCTGATACAAAGAAGTCCATATCCTGATTCTTATTATTAACTTTAACCTCTGAAGGGACCGTATATGAAAACACAGCTTCATCATTCTTAAGGCTCATCAGGTCTGCATATATCTGTGTAACATCCTTTGTATTCTCCTTGCCAAGTGAAAGTCCAAGCTTAATGCCTGCAGACTGATCACTGGAATTATTATTATCTGCCAGACGCACATACTCACTGAACTTTACCCTCACATAGATTGTCTGTCCGGCCTTAAAATACTTGGTCTCAGTATCACTGTCAGCTGATGATGTGATCTTTATACCTGAAATAGTCGGTGCACTTGTATCCTTTAATGCTACTGAAACATTCTCTATATACGCACCGCTGCAGTTATCACATCCTTTTTTTGCAGTCATATATATAACAAGCCTGTTCTTATATCCCCTGTCAGGATTCATTTTATCCCAGTAATCATTTCCACCTATATTGGAATAGTCAGGATTGTCATTGGTTTCAAACAGTCTTCCATAGAACCAGTCATTATTATCAGCCTTTGGGTAACCGAATATTATCTTACAATACTGGTTAATCTTACCCCAGTGCTTTGTAAAGCTTGAATGGTTATGGTTTTTCACATTAGCGGAAACGCTCTGCTCAATCTGGCCCTTCTTTGCCAGGTCATAAAGCCCTTTATACTTATTACTCTTAAGCTCGGCCCAGTATGACTTTCCCGCATCACCATGGCGGTTCTGGTATGTAAGCCCGAGCATATTAACATTATTGAATGCGCTTCCGTTTTTGGAATCCTCTGCTAATGAGTTCGTCCTTGTTACTGCTGAATACACTTTGTCAGCATTTGAACTTATCATATCCCTGCATATTAAAGATACACCTATTTTTTTAGGTTCATAGGTAACGGCCGCATCCGCATGCGTAACTCCCTTAAAATATTCCATAGCCGGAATACCTGTAATGACTATAGCCAGTACAAGTACAACGCTCAGGAACCTTTTCCCACATCTTACCTTCTTAAATCTGCCATTTCGCATAGCCTTATCTCCTCCCCTTCCGTCAGGACAGATATCCGTGATCTGCCTGTCTGCCTGATATGTTCAGAATAATACCATTTCAAGGTTTTATATATAATTATATGTCATGGTATTCCTTCTGACATCGTACATTTTATAACAAAAATGGACACCTCCTCGTAAGGATGTGTCCATATTCTTGTTGTTCTATGCGGTTATTCTTAAGTTATGTCCATACACACGGACATTTTCTCAGCGCAGCATAAATGCTTTTAATTGTTTCCGGCTATTAATGCCTAATTTATTAAATATACAGGTCAGATGCTGTTTTACCGTTCTCTGTGTAATACCCAGATGCTCTGCTATCTCTATGTTGGTCCATCCCCTGTTAGCAAGCATTGCAACCGTAAATTCCGTAGTTGTGAGATTATCTGCCACATCTTCATTAGTATCAGGATTGTGTATCCGCCTCCAGCCTGCACTGAACTTATATGTAATATCAATAATTCTTGCATAATCCTTTGGATAATCCTTTTTCAGACAGGTCTCGATAAGTCCCTGCAAAAGCCCATGGTGTTCACCTATTCCTTCTATCAGGTCATCCGGTTCTGCTATCCGCCACGCTTCCATAAAGTACTTCTTCGCTTTATCAGTCTCCTTCATGTTCATTGCATCCATCGCTGCGACCAGGTTCAGGTATATCATTGCTATCGGATATACTTTTCCACAGGTCATAAGACTGGCCTGGACAATTCCAAGTGACCGCTCATATTCCTTGTTAAGATATGCCCTGTGTGCCAGGACATATATACCCCAGAGCTGCATCCCCTCAGAAAATTCCGTAAGATGGTCTGACAGCGAATGCATATCACCTACGTTAAGATGAAGCAGGGTATTGGCTGCTGATGCCACAAACACACAATATGCCTGTGTCTTTTTATCTATACTCTGTGACATTGCCTTTGCCAGATATTCCTGCAGCCTCTCAAGCCCAAACCTGGCGGAGTTAATCCTGTCCAGTGACAGATTGGCAAATGTATATATAAGATTTGCCGAAAGCTTCAGCATTATATCCTCATGGTTCAGGTACATCTCTGCATACTCAACTGACTTTTCGTGCTGTCCGCTGAAGTAATAGTACTCTGCATACGCCACTTCCCTCTGTGGAACATCCTCTATACCCTCAACATATTCAAGGCATCCTCCCAGGGGGAATGCCGAACTCATCAGCAGCATCGGTGTTCTTGACACCGTTATTGTCCCACCGCCACTGCTGCTATTGTCAGTGCTTTTACTGTCACTGCTGTTATTGCCAGTGCTTTTCCTGTCTGAAATACCTAATATGTAATCGGTTGAAACCCCAAATTCCCCCGAAAGTGCAACTAACATCTCACTGCTTATTGTCTTCGTATCTTCATTTATGATACGGCTGATCTGTGATGGTGTTATTCCCAGCCTTCTGGCAAGCTCACTTCTTGATATGCCTGCCTCCTCGCATAAGGACATAATTATCCGGCCTGATGATCTTGATGCCCTGTTACCACTCATTCTATGCGTCACCTCCACAAGAAAAATATAACACATATCAGCCGGCGTTGCAAATCTGCAAAGAGGTATTACCCGGTTTATTTTACTATTACCCTGTACTTATTAACCATCAGATCCGGATGCAGGGATTTCTTATCCATACGCAGCCCTTCTATACCCATATCCTCGCACAGGTCAATATACCTGCTGCCCTGATACCTGTCTTTAATACAATAGCTCGCATAATAAGCAAGCCCCCTTATCGGGTACTTCGTCTTCTGTATCAGACAGGCTATAACATCATCACTTATCACTGCACATAATGAAAATGCTACCGGTTCTTCACCTATATATACTACAGAACATACATTCTTATCATCGTATACTTCCATCATTCTCTGTAATGCATCATATTCACATCCAAATACGCATTTGCTGCAATCATAACAGGAGCACCAACCCCTGAATACTTCCAGGACATCCTGAATCTTATCTCCGGTATATTCCTCATATCTTATATCAGGGTACTCACGCAAAAGCCTGTTCATATTGCCACGTTTGGTCTTATTCTGCTTTCCGTCAAGACTTATATAATTATCTATCGTATACAGATAGTCAGCAAAATCTTCATCAGATTCTATGCAGTACACCACTCCGTCACTATCCAGGCACTCCCTTATAGCGCATAACTGTTCTTCGGGTATATTATCTATAATAATTTCACTACGTCCTGACAGGATGCTTCTTATCCTGTCAACACAATTCTTAATTCCCGTGCTGTCCTTTGCTATTATACCGCATGACAGATTATCATCTACTCCAATCCCCATACAGCAGATACCGCCCTCCACACTGCTTATACAGAAATGACAGCTCCCACTCCATCCATACAGCATCTGAAATGTAGTATCCGCAAAATAATTGTTCTTAGCATACTCTTTAAACAGACTGCTGTCCGTGATATCAATATAGCTTAATACCTTACTGTCAGCCAGATTTCTTATGTATGCCTCATTTTCTATCCTCAGGTCACTTTTTGTCTTTCTATAACTCATATGAACCTATATCTCCTCTCCTGGTACTGTGAGTCATTCTTCTATAAGATTAATATATATATCCTTCATGAGCTCTTCGGGATATCTGTTATCCGTAAGTCTGCCATGTCCATAATATATTACATCGTATGGATAATCTCCATAGACTGTTCCGGTCCTTGAATATATACGTATTTTTTTATCTCCATACATGGCAGATAACGCCGCCGCCATCCTGTCAATATCCCCCGGATATATGTCTGTCTCCCTGACGAATATCTCATCCGGCAGATCACTTACTACCACATAATACATTCTGCCGTCAATATCCATCGTATATATGCCGCCGTCAACATTAAATGCTTCATATAACAATTCCATTACAGGTCCATCCCACAACAGTCCGCCATGCTTCCTGCATACATACGCTTTGCGCATGGCGTAAAAATCCCCATATGAACATTTTTTTAAGTCGCCCCGTCTTGTTACTACATTTTTCCTGCCGGGCATTATCGTAGTAACATTAAGTGTAGATGTTCTCTTATAGTTCATGTTATCATACATCTGTTCAAGTCCGTCATTTGCAGTAAATACATATGCCGCATACTCATTTGTTGTACAATAATCCCGCAAAAGGTCGTTAAAGAGCCTGAAATATCCATTCTTTCTGTACCTTTTATCTGTACCTCCGGCATACATATATATAACAGGTGCGTCTGAATTCCCACAATATATCTTTCCATACAGAAAATGTGCAACACAGACTATTATATCTCCCCGCTTCAGAACAACACATCTTTCTCTCTTATAGTATTGGTTAAAATAAAAGCTGCAGAATTCATCATCACCGGGGTAGCACTCAAGCCACAGCTTTTTAAGTCCCGGCAGGTCTGCATCCTCCGGATAACCAAAATACATATCGTCTAATAGCTTATCTTCACTCATCGGCCTGCCCTTTCCTTAAGCTTACTTCTGTATTATTTTTCCTGATATCAAACAATGTGTACACAACGTATATTACAAGCATGATACAGAATACAACACATATCATGGCATTACCATATCCTGCACCATACAGTAATACAATACCATATACAATTGGTCCAAATACATTCGCTATATTTTCAAATACTGATTTTACTGCCATTGCTTTTCCGCTTCCCAGTGCTGAAACCTCATCAAGTCCACTGAAATATACATCCTGTGATGTAAGTCCGAAGCTGTCAGCCAGTGAAAACAGGGTAATAACAACAAAACATGCCTCTATTCCCGGATTATAGACAAAATACATTATGGCTGCAACGTACATAACAGAGCCAAGGATTATGGATCTCTTACATCCAAGTACAGCTATTGCAGCATCAGAAAGTACCGGTCCTGCATATATTGATATAACTCCGCTTATCAAAAACGCAAGTGATATCTGCATCTCTGTCAGTCCATTTTCTGCGCCATATAATGGGAAGAAATATGTCAGGAATGAACCACATACAAGGTATGGCATAATTATCATAAGTATAAATAATAATACACGCGGAGTTGTTATAAACTTCAATATTCCCATACTGTTCTCTTCTGACACGTTACTGTCATCCTGCATCAGCACATCTGTACCTTCACTGCGTTTCTTATTCATTCCAATAACCACAAGCCCGGCAGCACCTACGATCAGAACTGCCCCCACTATAAATACAAGTCTGTATCCGGTCTTCTCTGCTATCATGGAACCGACAACCGTTCCACAGTTCCCACCGGCAGCCAGTGCTGCATTGAAGCATGAAAAACCGCGTCCACGCTCCTCATCCTTATCTCTTGAAGCAATATATGAATTAATTGCGATCAGGAACAGACCACCACCTATACCTACCAGGATATTGGCCGCAATAAGCTGATACAGGTCGGTTGCAAATCCCGAGCCGCCAAGACCTGCAATATAGAACAGCATAGCCACGACACTGATATTCCTCTCACCATATTTATCAACAAGATTACCGGCAAATATTGATATCAGCGTTGCCACAAACATCTCAGCGGACAAAGGAAATGCTGCTGCCATCTCTGCAGGCATTGGAAAACTGGCATCGAACAGACTTTCTCCATATATCGGCATGAATGCGGTAGACATATTTGAGGCAAAAAAGACAACAAATACTATTGGTCTGATTGCCATTACATTAATCTCCCTGGCTTTTCTCTTATCATCTTTCATCTGTACAATCGCTTCCCTTGCACCGATAACCTCACCAAATAAAAGTAAAGCGACGATAATTCCCATAATTACGTACATTATTACAGAAAATAACAATGCATCGTTCTGACTTGAAAACTCAGACAGGTCAATCCCTATCTCAGTAAGTGCAACTACCCTGCCATCATCATCCTTTATCGGTGAGATTACCATCATATAGTTTCCTGTAGCATTGGAAAAATTATTATTCACATAGGTCTCACCTGTTTCATACAGACTTTGTTCCCCCGAGCCTTCGTAAGCTCCCGGCATTGGGTAGAAGCCTCCATGATAATATGGGTCAGAATATATTTCCCATACGGAATTACCAAACACCTTATATATTACACAATACAGACCACTTTCCCTGTTGGTTTCATTCTTCAATACTCCGGAAACTGCCTCATCCACTGCGTTATAATGCTTACTTCTGTAATCTGATGGTTTGTTTATCTTCTCTATATCCTTATAATCTATCAGCTTGCATGTCATCTGGACAATATTCGTCATCTTATTGACCATCTCATCAGCATAACGTCCATTGTAATTATCAGCCATAGTTACGGCAACGAATACAGCGACAACTAGTGCTGTCACAAAGGTAATCACTTGAATTTTCCCAAGTGCAAGACTTTTTGAACGTCTCATTATCCTCATTAATCTGGCAGCCGAATATATCAATATAATAATAAATAATACTATTGCCGCTTTAACCAGTACTGCCCTTACAGAATAGTCATCTCCACTTTCCAACAGGCAGTCACTGTATAACACCTCACCATCAAGGTTCTTAACATATATCTTGTACTGATATACATAATCTTCAATTGTATCATCGTACTTATAATCACTTGATATAACCGATATTTTGTCACCAAATACACCAAGGTTAGAATACATCGGTGCATCTACTACATCATCGTAATTAATCCGGCTGTCATCATCAACCGTTTCATATCTGTCTATTATTTTGCTTTTATCGCCTTTTTTTGGTATCAGTACAATTCTTCTAAGTCCAAGGTCATTAACACATACCGAATCATCTTCCGTAAAATCAACTTCATATGCAAGGGATATCTCGCTTACAGATACCGCATATTTCCCACCATATATACATTCTATTCCCTGATCATCGTATCTGAAAGCCACCCCATACCTTGTAGCAAAACATATTTCAAGTCTGCTGTTAACTGCAGCATCAGCAATTTTTATATATGCATCTTCATATTCATATGTCTTTTGTTCAATTATCTCATCTGTATTCAGGTCAATACACAAAGCTTCTATATCATTTTCCTTCGTTCTTACAACATAAAGCCTGTCACCATATATCTTTAACCCATACAGGCTGTTAACCACACCAGACTCCGACTCGCTGTCGTCGCACAATACCTCTTTCAGGTATCTACCCGATGCATCAAACCTTATTATTCTTCCTCCTGCCGCATATTGGTTAAGCTCATCAACAGGTTTGTCAATAACATATATGTTATCTTCATTATCACATGCAACCTCTGTCGCATTACTGAAGTTATCTTCATCATAACTGCCATTAATAGTCTTCAATAGCTTTCTTGAGCGGTCCGTAACTACTAATCTGTGGCCTCCGTTATCAATTATAATATTATTACCATTATCTGCTATGTAGTTTGCAAGAGGCGTATCAATAGTAAACTCTTTCTGAAAAGGATTAGAGCGAATGTATTCTTCATTTGAGATGATAAAAAAACCAAGCAAGATTACAACTATTATCACAACAAATATTATGTTATCCTTCAGTCTTTTCATAGCTTTCTCCCCTCATATAATGTATTCAATGTGTAATATATAATACCAAAACAAAGTTTTAGCACAGCCGGAACAGATACCGGCTGTGCATAAAACTCAGTAAAACCAATCAACATATATTGTATGTTATTACTTAACTACAACTATCTTAACTCTCTTCTTGTATCCATCTTTTGTAAGTACAATACTCACTGCCTGCTTTTTAATAAGCTTTTTCTTAAGTCTGAATACATATTTGCCCTTCTTCTTAAGCTTAACCGTATATTGGGCTACAAGTCCCTTCTTTTTATCTTTAGATGCAAGTGCTTTGTTCTTATATACTTTGAGCTTAAGCTTTCCGGCATCTGCCTTAACAACAACCTTTTTGCTGCCCGGCTTAACCTTTTTAACCGATGATATCTTCAACTGCTTCTTAGATGACGCATTATCATCCTTCACATCTATATCAGTCGGCACAGGTGATACCGCCATTGTTGGTGCTGCAGTTACATCGGCAGTTGGAGCTGCAGTTACATCGGCAGTTGGAGCTGCAGTTTCCTGTGCAGGTGTTGTCGGTTCAGGTGAACCGGACTGTACAGGAGCCGGTGTTCCATCAGGTCCCGGTGTACCTGTCGGAGCTGCTGTTGGCGTCGCAGTCGGTGTTGGTGTTGGTGTCGGTGTGACTGCAGCCTTCTTTACTTCAACATCAACAGATGCCGTCTTACACAGACCATCCGGAATCCTATACAACTCAGGTGATCTGATAAATGAACCGGATGTGCCATAAGAAGCAATACTGCCAAAGCCGCCGGAAGCATTGCCGCTTTCTGCATCCTCACTGCCTGAGACAGACGAGCCTACTCCGCCTATGGTATCTGTAAGAGGATACAGCTTTGCAGTTACGGTAACCTTACCTTCCTTCATCGGAATGAACATACCATCCTCACTTACATAACCTATTGAAGGATCTGAAGATTCCCAGAGCACCCTGGTATTAACATCTGCATTATCCTGTGAACCCCTGACTACCGGAGTAAATATCGTGTAATCATCATCTGATACATCAAGCTTATTACCTACCTCTTTAATCTTCGGCGATGTACCGACTTCGTCCTCGATATTCTCCTTAATTCCAATACCAAAATCTGTTATTGAATCATAAGCCTTACCTGATTCTGCTGATGTTGCACGCGTAATCACGGTATCTGTTGAATAATCACCAGCCTGAAGTGTTACTGCCATCTCATCGTACTTACTTCCATCCTGGGCTGTCTGTACATCCCCAAAATCCACATCAGATATATCAGCAAGAAGTTCCAGGTTCACACTCTCTCCGTATGGTACAACAACATTTTCCGCAGCTGCAATATCCTTACCGCCGGCCTTTGCTGTTATACTGCCCTCATAATCCCTGTTACCATTATTGATAGCACTTATTGATATACCTGCAAGCCCATCACTATATATCTCTGTTCCGGTAACTGCTATTGATACATCAGAAGTACTTTCAATCTTCTTTTCAACTCTGATCTCTTTATCATTATTATCCTTAATGACAACAACATAAGTTACAGCATCAAATTCATCAGGAAGCTTTACTCCGGTCTGGACAGTTACGGTATTACCACCAATAAGCACATTGTTATTGTACACAGGAGTCTCTTCTACCGTATCCTTCTTTTCCTCTGTAAGCTCTCTTTCAGAACCGGACTGCTCTGTATCAGAACTACTGTCTGCAAGGTCTTTCCATTCAGTCTCAGTTCCCTCCATTATATTGCCATTATTTTCCAGATATGACTTGTACTGAATTCCTTCAATCGGCGCAAAACCATCATTTGTCACATCAACACTTGCGTTTGCTATTCTTCCCGGATAATTAACATCATTCTCAAGAACAATGTCACCCATAACAATGTCGCTTGTCATACCGAATGATGCAACAACAAGCTTCTCGTTATCAGTCTTCTCCTCAAACACCTTGTCACTGTTAAGCTTATATTCTGCCTTGGCATATGATGCCATGAAGGTATTATCATCAGCAAGCGCAGCTGACAGTGCATTGATGTTAGCTCCGTTCTCATCTGTAATCTGAACCGGCTGTGACCATTCATATCCCTGGCATGTAGTGTACAGCTTTCTGACAGCCTTATCACCTGCTTTTACAACACCTGTATATCCATTAAGGTCTTCCTCAGTGCTGTAATCAAATACGTGAACCTCTCCTGCTGATACACTGAGCCCCTCCTCACTGCGTTCCTTAAGTGTCTTGAAGCTTACAGGATAGGTATCCCTGCCTTTTCCTTCAGCAAATGTGTATTCAACATACTCATCATCTTTGAATTCATATGGCACGAACTGGCATTCATACTGTGGTTCACAATATGCACCATATATCTGCGTCTCATGTATTACATTATCCACGCCGGACTTAGATGCATCTGCCTCTTTTGTATTAAGCGCAGTCCATAATAAGTACATTGCATTATCATTGGCTATAACCTGGAAATCATCAATACGGTCCTCAGTTACCGTTCCATCTTCTTCAACAACTGAATTATGCTTAACTGCCGTCTGAATAAAGCTGCCTTCCTGTCTGCCTGTCTGGTCAACTATATACATTGATACATCTTTACTGCCTGTATCAACCATATTACCCGATTCATCCTTGCCCCATACAGGTACACTTACAACCTTTTTCTTCAGAATTCCGTTCTCTGTGTCCATAGAACCTACAAGGTCAGTAATATTGGCATTTACAATATCACCATTACTGTTCCAGAACAGATAAGTCATGTTCTTACATCTGGCAAATTCTACATTGCTATAGCTTCCCTTTTCACCGGTAAGCTGTATCGGGTTATAGAACAATCCGGTATCAAAATTGTATATCTGTGCATATACCTGTCTGTCATCAGATGTGGCAAGGTCTGCATCACAATCCATAACATATGTATATATTGCAAGCTGGTTATAACATATCATATCTGATTCTATAACTCTTGGGTCAACATAATTAACATCATACTGGTCAGCCACTTCATATACCGTTTTGAGCTTCTCGGTTACTCTTTCCTCCTCGGAAGGATTGCCCTGTTCATCATATACGGTAACTACCTCTGGAGTATCTTCAGTAACCGTCTTAACCTCTCCGCTTACACCAAGATCAAGGTAATTGATATCCGGTACTGTACTTCCTTTACTGACTATGGTATCCCATACATACTCTCCCTGTGACTCATCATAAGATGCAAAACGTGCAGCTGATACAGAATAACCATTAATTATATCACCATAAGTTGTTATGTCCCCGCCATCCTGTACCTCTGAAGCCGGATCACTGACGCTGCTTGAATATGCTTTATCATCATAATCTGTCCTTGTGAACATCAGTAATATTCTGTCAGTAACCTCATCATATGCAATATGCGGCTCTGAATCACAGAACATATCCTTATTATCACCTTCCGTAACAGTCTCAGTAATACTGAATGCATCACCCATCCTGCCACTTTCAATATCAAACCATGCTGCACTGATATCACTCAGATTAAGCAATGTCTTAGTGTCATCTTCATCAGTATACTCTCTTGATGCATCACTCCATGTAATAAGCACCCTGTCACCAATAACAAATGCATCAGGATTCTCATCCCATGTTCCGTCATCATCAATAATAACCGGAACAGACCATCTGTCATTATTATAATATGAGTATGCCAGTGCTGAACCATTCTTAATGTCCCTTTCACCATCATCAAATGTAAACAATAACAGATAGTGTCCGTCATTAAGGTTAACCAGCTTGGTCTCTGTATCAGGGTTCATTCCCTCTAACAGTACATTTTCTGTATAATCAGTAACTCCCTGTGCCGATAACATCTCCGGACACCACTCACTTCTGTTCTTAAGGTAATCCCTTGATATCAGCTCTGTATTGACCGGATCATCAATATTATCATACAGATAGTTTTCTTCAAAGTCTGACATCATCTCTGCAATACTCTGTGAACCATATTCAAACAGATTCATCTTATTAGATTTGTACAATGTCCAGCTCTTCTTAAAGAATAATATCTTAAGCTTAAGATCCACGCTAAGGGTAACATCACCTTCTCCTGCAGAAGTATAATTATTACCCATAATAGGCTGTGTAAATGCGAATTCAAATGCTGCCGTACCTGAAACCGTTACAGATATCTTTCCTCCACCTACGCCAACTCCTGCTCCAAGTGTGATAGTAGGATTAACAAGGAACTTTGTATACATTGAAAAGTGGTCTGAATCCAGTTTAAAATCACCTGACTTTTCATCCTTATTCTTGGTCAGATTAAACATGTCATCATACTTCTTTGCATTATCTGATTCAACACCAAAGCCTACAGCCGCTTTTCCTGTCGCATCCATCTCACCTATTATATCCACACCGATAGGTGTTGTATATACAGCTGAGAAATGTGCCTCCGCATTAGCTGCCCCTACAAATGCCAGGGAATCAAAGTATGTATATCCATCACTTTCATAATAAGAACCATTACTCTCATCCTTAAGACCTGTTTCAAGTGTAAGTATTACAGCCACACTGAAATTGAATCCGAAGGAGCTTGATGTATCCATCTTCTTTGGTGCGTCCTCTGCCATAGCCTTTCCGGCTTTTTCACTTGCACCCTCTGCATTATCTTCATTTTTTCCCTGCTGTCCATCGTCTTTTTTGTCATCATCGCCTTCATCATCGCCATCGTCACCGCTGTCAATATCATCAAACAGCTTTTCAAGATACTTCTTAACGTTATCCCTTCCACTCATGGCAACGCCCTTATTCTGGGCCCTGTACTCATATTGCTGCTGTTTAAGCTCAGACATGACATCATTATTGTATCCGAATGCAATCTGATAAGTTGTCACAGGCGAATTATCAATATTATATGTAGACTTATTCATATTTCCTTCGATATCATAATTGATCGGAAGGTCAAACTTTGTAGCAACTTTTCCAATTACCTTAAGTGCTTTATTGAATCCGCTGCTAAAGCTTGATGCCATAGTAAATACACCCAGTGGTTCAGAGAATGAGAAACCACATCTTACCTCCGGATATACATAATCATTACTTCCATCATTATATATACCCTGAATAGTCATTGTATAACCGGCTTTTGCCCCAACCTTAAGAGGATTGAAGGATGCACTGAAAGGTGTATCTGTATTGTCTCTCGAAACCGTGGTCGTATATATACAATTCTTGTAGTTTCCGTCATATACACGAAGAACAGCCTTATTGGCACGGAGACTCTTGGATGATTCAAAATCAAAGCCAAACTTAACATCCTTATCCTGAATCTTTAACAGGCATGTAGTTTCAAGATCAGATACTGCTTCATCCTCAACAGTCGCGCTGAAATTAACCGGGAACATATACTGTGTAGTATCTATTATAGCATTATTGCTTCCCGTACCGGTTACATAGCTTGTGAAGTTAACTCCCTGATATCTGATATCTACAAGATAATTCTGGCCCTTGATATAAGGTCCCTCATCTGTATAATATCCATCTTCATCTCCTTCAATCTGCTTCACTCCACCTATAGTAACCTGCGCACCGGTTAAAGGTCTCTCACTGATAATCTCAGGCCTTAATACTGTCTTATACCTCTCACGAAGCTCAAGCTGTACTGTTGTATTACCACCGACAACAAGGTTTCTTACAAAGTCATAGTATACCCTTGACTTCGCATATGTGTCCGGGGTATATGTAAACTTATTTCCGTAATACACATATAATGCACCGATAAGGTCTACATCTTTTCCAAGTGCCTTAAGTCTCTCCTTTGCTGAGCTTATACTGTCATAGCTTCCGTCATTATCCGTGTCAAGTGAATAATCTGCCCATCTGGTTGCAAATGGTGATGACGAAGTACTGTTCATAGTATATGTATCAAGAGGATTAAGCTTGGCGAACACAAGGTCAGTCCCAACTGTTCCAACGCTGTTGCCTGATTTGTCAGACATGATATTGCCATTGGAATCAGAAACCGTAACTCTTGATGCAGAATTGCATGTATAATCGATCACTGTCTCCAGTGATGTCATATATGAACCGCTTACCTTACGGCTTCCGTTAAATATTATTGTTGCATATGTATCATCAAGCCATTTCAGTTCCTTCCATGTTCCTGAAAGCGTAAAATGTCCATTCGCATCAGGATAAAGTGTCTTCTGTGATAATACATCATTACCCGAATCATATACGGTAAACACTGCAGACCTTACATTACCAAATTCACTCTGCTGGCTTGACTTGCCATTCCTAAATGTAGTGTCATATTTGTAATCAAATGATACAGAAACAGCCTTGTCGGTATCTGCTTTATAGTTTTCGCCCATTGCTTCCTGAAAAGCTTCCAGTTCAGAGCCTACAGCCGTGTGATATGTCTTACCATCAAGTACATAATTCAGATTGGTATATGTATTCCTGTACATTGACGGGTCAGCTTTTACAGTCACTTCCGGATTCTCATACGCCAGCTTGATTATCTCTGATGTTGATACCAGTCTGACATTCGCAACTGCACCGGCAACATTGCTGCTGTCAAGCTCCAGGCCATTACTTCCTGCCGGTGAAAAGCTGTCAAAACCGCTTCTGTATGTTGTAAGTATCTTACGTGTTCTCCATTTTGATATTCTTTTAACTACTTCCGAAGACGATGCCTTTCCTGACACACTTACATAAAATGTCGGCATATACGAAGATACTGCTCCGCTTTTTCCTTCAATACCATAGATCTTATCACCTACTTTAAGTGTAAATGACTTGTTCTCACTCAGATTGGTATAAGTTCCCTTATTCTTATTATCAAGAGTGAACTTAACCGTAGAATCCTTATGGGTAATTACAGGCTTGAAATAAAGCTTATCCGTACTAAAACAGTTAAGCTTATCAAAAAAGCTGCTGTTAAGTACTACTGTATATCCGGAGCTGACCTTTACCCAGTTTTTGTTATCTGTAGAAGCCTGGATACCATCAAATGTAAAGATATTGCTGTCAATTCCATTGGAAAATCTGAACTCAAGGGCATCTGAACGATATACCTCCTGATAATTATCTTTACCTATGGAACTTACATTGTTACCTACCTTTGAACCGATACCACTGAGCACCATTATAGGTGTAATATCGCTCTCAGACTTCTTCTTGAGCTTATCCATGCCATCCATGGTATATTCAGTTGTCTTAAACCTGGTGCTGTTATTACACTGTACAGCATACTTTTTCAGAATAAGCCTTATAGCATTGGTATTGGCATCCGTATTGTTGCCACCGCCGGCATATGCCTCAAATCCAAAGCTGCTGCAGTTCCACTCACTATTATTACCGGGCTTAACACCTACTGCAGTCCATCCTGAACGTCCGGCAGTTTGTGCCTTTGTATTACCATTGATCATAAACTTTGTATTAAAGTTATCTTCATGGTGATCCTGCTTATACCATGTCTTTTTGTTCCACAGCTTATTCCACCAGTTCTTGTAGTAATACTCATCGGTAGTCCAGCTTCTGCCATTACCATTATTCCAGTAACCATACTCAAGCCTTGATGTTCCGTACAGCTTTATGCTGTCAGATTTTGCCCCTGAGGTTCCCCTTCCCGTAAAACTGAATCTCAGGTCTGAGCTGTTAGGCTTAGCAGCCCTGCCATTACCACTGGTCCAGGTTGTCATATCAGCTGATGTTATCAGCCAGTTACCCTTTCTATCCGATCTTCCGTTCGGTGATATCTTCTCAGCAGAAGTATCAAGTGCCTCTGCTGACAGCTTAACCTCTTCCGTATCAGCGTCTGCACTTGCAGGTATAGTAACCCTGCACTTAGAATCAAATGCAGTCTCCCCATCCCTGCTCAGGGCAATATCAAATGTCTTGTCGACCTGTCTGTCCGAATTGTTAAGAATATCAATAGTAACCTTTTGTTCAGTCTGCCCGGCAAAGAATGAAACCTTCTTTGTACCTGCTTTATAATCATAACCCTCTGCCGCTGTCACAGCCTCTGTTCCAACATATATGGTATCGTATTGTGCAGTACCTGTCAGTCTCTTAATAACAACACTTACCTGCTTTCCATCAGCAGTGATCTTTTCCTTTGAAAATTCATATGTAGACTGTTCAAAGCTGTCATTATCCTTTATATTGACATAAGCATTATAATAATCACCTACCGGTGCTGCATCAGCCGCTGTGTCCTTTAACAGACCAAGTATAACCTGCTCTTCACTCTCTGACACATCATCATCCTCAGGAACAAGATACAGATACTTGACATACTCCCCATCTTCAAATGTGAGAGTTGTCTCTGAACCGCCAACACAATCAATGAAAGTATCGAAATTGTATCTCACCTCATCAGCAACACTGTTGTCAGTGACCATTTTCCAGTCAGGACGGCTTCCTGTGCTTCCTGTCTGTGCCTGTTTTTTTCCTCTCAGGGTACCATCATCTGATACCCGGCCATCATTTTCAGCAGATACAGCATCAGCCTTAGTTGCATCCTTAAGCTCACTTACTGCTACCGCATTGTCGGAGATAACCTCCCCGCTGCTGCCACCGGAAGCATTATCCAGCACGGCTGCTGAAACAATATTCTCTGCGCCTGCATCTTCTGCATCAACGCCCTCATTCCCATCAACACTGATGTTGACTTCATCTTTCATTACAGCCTCAATAAGCGGAACCGAAGACTTATCTTTCTCCATTGCCCCTTTTCCGCTCTTCATCTTCTTCCTGCTTTCATATATCTTATAATCATCACCATATGAAGCGGTAACATCAATAGCCTTAAATCTTACCTTTGCAGTACCGGCCGTTCCTCCCTGCCTGATTACCGCAATCTCCAGATAATTATCTCCCTCACCAATCTCCATCTGGGTTGTAAGGAAATTAAATATACCATCCGGATACTTATCAACAAGCTCCTGACTGTCGCGGATAGCTTCTTTAAGCTTATTCTCATCAGCCTCTGTTGCCGCATTAAGAGCTGCCTTTTTCTGAGCTGTCTCTTCTGCAAGTACTGCAACATTGTTCCCTAACAGCATAGACGCTGCAAGAACTCCGGCAGTCATCTTTTTTAAACAGGACGACACACACTTTCTCTTCATCACTTCACTCCTCTTATTCATTCTAACTTCATCCCAAATACACTCCACAGGGCATATATAACCCTAATTACACTCTGAATCTGGTATTATCATCAATATCATGGGTCTGTACCCTTTCCACATTCCTGAGTCCGCCGCCTCCTGCAACATTCTCAATGTCATCAAGATTAAGTTCGTCCATCTGCATCTCTGCGTTCTTGTTCTCATCAACCGACATATTCTTCTTTTCCATGTCTGCCACCTCCCTCTTAATATATATACATATTTATTAATAATATCCACAAAATAACATCTGTGGATATTACAATCAGTAGATATTACATTATAATGGTTATGCATACACCTATCCATTTACAAATTACCACATATTCATGCAAAATACAATATTTTATTTATCTGTCAGACAATCTGCCTCCTTGCCATTGCTGCAAACCTTCCATTAAGTTCCATCAGTTCATCATATGTTCCCTCTTCAACCACCCGGCCCTTATCAAGATAGATAATCCTTGAACAGTTCTTTATTGTAGAAAGCCTGTGTGCAATTACGATTCTTGTACAATCAAGTCCCTCAAGTGTCTTAACTATCTGCGCCTGAGTGATATTATCAAGGGCTGATGTTGCCTCATCAAACATGATCATATCAGGCTTTGAGGCAAGTGCCCTGGCTATCAGCAGTCTCTGCTGCTGCCCTCCCGACAGGCCGCCTCCGCCATCGGATATCAAAGTACTCATTCCCATCGGGAAACTCTCAATGTCTTCTGCAAGACCACATGCCCTGGCTGCATCCCATGCCTCCTCAACCGATAACCATGGTGTCCCGGCCGCAATATTGGAAAAGATATCTCCCGAAAAAAGACGTCCATTCTGCAGAACGACCCCAATCCGTCTCCTTACACTACGCATATCAAGGCCTGACAGATCCTGGAGATCATAATACACAGAACCCGATTCCGGCTTTTCAAATCCCAGCAGAATCCTTAGCAGCGTGGACTTACCACATCCTGACGAGCCTGCTATCCCCAGATACTCACCACTCCTGACCGTAAGGTTAAGCCCATCCAGGACATAAGGCATGTCATCACAATATCTGAAATATACCTGATTCAGCTCAATATTACCACTAAGCTTATCCACCCGAGGCTTGTGTCCTTCATTTTCAGGCTTCTCCTCAATAATAGGTCTCAGCATATCAAGTGACGGCTTAAGCATGGCAATCTGTCTTGTTATGCCTGAAAGCATCATCACAGCTCCACAGAAGCCGCCAAATGACGCATTATATGCAATAAATTCAGATGGCGAAACATTCCTGCTTGTCACGATATAATATATTACAATAAGTCCGGCATATCTGATATATGTATCTGCCCTTCCTGCAATTCTTGTAAACAACCCCGGCATCAGAGGATACTTCTCATAAAGCTCAGCCCATTTTGCAAACACCCTTATCTCCGCACCTGCTGTCTTTACCTTGGTTATCCCACTGAATATCTGATATGCAAAACCACTCAGCCTGCCATCTGCTTCATTACATTTCTCCATATACTTAAGCTGCAGATATATATCAGCAAGCATATATATGATCATAAGTATAACAACAGCTATACTGGCAGGCAGAAGCTGCGGTGCAATTCCGGCAATCTGAAACAGATACACAAATGCAAACAATGCTCCAAGGGTTGATGAGATTAATTCTCCGCCAAGAATTTTACACACTTTATTGATTGCCTCAACCCTCATCGTAAGCTCGCCTGAATCATATTTTTTAAAAAATTCTGCCGGAAGCTCCAAAAGCCTCGCATACACTGCATTCTGCCCAAATATCTCTATCTTGGCACCGACACGCATGATCCATATAGAACGTAAAACTGTTATAACAACAGATACCACAGCAGTTCCAACGAATAATATTCCAATACCGGACAGTTCAGCTGATGTACCCGATGGAACTATATTATTGAATATGTACTTATTAATCATTGGCGTAATAAGCCCCAGTATACTTACCACGAAGCTTATGAACAAAAGACATATTATATCAGAAACCGAAAAGACCTTTAACAGCTCAATACAGAATCTACGTATGCTTATAACATCATTTGCCAGCGGCCTGTAAAAGCACTGTGCATCCTCATTAATATCTCCCGCTGCAGACTGCTTCATGACATGCTTTCCAGATTCATCATAATATATATACTTTCTTCCATCAGGAATAAGTACAATATTCATTTTCCTTCTGTTGTCATATACAAGCAGTGGAAGCGTAACATCTTTCAACCATTTTCCAAAAAGTTTCACATTCCTGGTCATTATCCCTGTCTCAGCAATAACCCATCTAAGCTCCTCTTCACCGCCCATATTCTCCGGCATATCAACGTCAATCCCATAATAATCCATCAAGGCACGCAGTCCGCCCGATATTGTACCGTTACAGTAATCACTTGTCTTCCTGCCCTCTGAATGCATTGCGCTGTTATATATACTTTTCCTTGTTCTTTCAATAAGCCTGCGCTCCAGTCCGGCCTTTTCATTAACCCTGTCTGCAAAGCTGTTCCTGCCCATCTGCTTCTTTCTCCCTCTTACTCATTCTTAACAAGTCCGGCATATCTGCCATTAAGACAGATCAGTTCATTATGTGTTCCCCGTTCCACTTCTTTTCCCCTGTCAAGATATATTATTATATCTGCATCCCTTATTGTTGACAGGCGGTGTGCAATTACAAAGCATGTGATATTTCTTTTCCTGATGGCATCCATAACCTTCTTCTCAGCTTCAGTATCAAGTGCCGACGTTGCCTCATCAAGTATAATGATAGACGGCTCTATTGCAAGCGCCCTGGCAATCTCAAGCTTCTGTCTCTGTCCACCGGAAAAATTACTTCCTCCTTCAGATATCACATAGTCATAGCCGCCTTTTCTCGACATAATATCATCATGTATACATGCATCCTGGCAGGCCCTGATAATACTCTGTTCAGACATTGTTACATCCCACATTGAGACATTCTCCCTGACTGTACCCTCAAACATCGAAATATTCTGGTCCACCACAGCAAGTGAGTTAGTAAATACATTTCTGTCAATCTCATCAATTGTCCTGCCATCAAAAGTAATCTGTCCTGCCAGGGGCCTGTACAGACCTGACATTATCTTTGCCAGCGTTGATTTTCCGCTTCCGCTTCCGCCGACGAGTGCCACCATACAGCCTTTTGGAACTTTCAGGTTAAAATCTGATATAACAGGCGGTGCCGCCTTGCTATATGCAAAATCAACATGGCAGAATTCCACTTCACCTGTGAGCGGCAGGTACTCCATCTCCTGTCCGGGTATATGAATGTCAATATCTGTCTTATAGTTAAGTACATCATCCACTCTTTCAGCCATCCCATTCATTTCCTGATATGACTGAAACGAAGACACCAGAGATGTTACAGGTGACATAAAGCTTCCGACAAATCCCTGAAACGCCATAAGCATTCCTATAGTAAACTTTCCCGAAAAAATATTGTAAACACCAATAAGCATAACCGCACATTCCGCAACCGATGACAACAAAACAGGAATTGCGTTCATATACACGTTCACATTACGACTGTCCTGGACTGAATTATTATACTTCGCCTGATACCCCGAAATCTTTTGAAAAAAACCATGCTCTGCCCCGCTTGCTTTTATTGTTTCCATCATATATATGCAGGCAGAGGTCATTCCCGAGAGCTTACCCATGTCCCTCTGGCTGTTTCTGGCATTATTGACAATATACCTTGAAGTCATACGTATAACAACAATATCGATAACAGCAGCACCAACGCCGATACAGGTAAGACCCGGGTCGTATGCTATCATATATATAAGGTATACGAGTATCATTGCACAATTCAATCCTACCGGAAATATACCTGTACATAAAGTGTATGCAATCTCATTGTTGCTCTTAAGCCTGGACACGATATCTCCGGTAAATCTCTGTGAAAAAAATTCAACAGGAAGCCTTAAAACATGCCACATGAATTCTGCCGAGGTATCAGCACTTATCTTCGCCTTAATCCTTGACAGATATGTATCCTGAAGTGTCTCGAATACAAATCCGAACACGAGTATGCCCAGCATGCCGGCAAGTATATACTTCATCCAGAACGTATCCTTTCCAATAAGAATCCTGTCTGTAAACATCTTGTACAGACCCGGCTTAAGTGAATATAAAAAAGCACTCAGCAAGCCCATTGAGGTTACAAATATCAATGGCAGCCTGAGCCCTGCCGAGCGTTTTCTTATAAACTTCAACAGATTATATCTTTCACCACCACGCTCAAATGCTTCCGTAATGTCAAATGACATTACTATCCCGGTGAATGACCTGTCAAATTCCTCTTTTGAAACAGTTGTCCTTCCACACGCCGGATCATTAATTACAGCATCCCCATTCCTTTTGAATCCACACAGTACAACAAAATGGTTAAAATTCCAATGGATTACCACCGGATAATTGTCATACTGACGTATTCTCTCTGCCCCCATTCTATAGGCCTTACCTTTAAGACCATAGAACTGTGCCGCCAGGATAATATATTTGGCATTACTTCCATCCCTCGAAACATTACAGTCAATCCTGAGCTTTTCAAGCGGAACGTGTTTTCCATAATATTCTAATATCATACCAAGTGATGCCGCTCCACACTCAAGAGCCTCCATCTGTAATATCACAGGCACCTTTTTTACTCTGCTCATATTATTTCTCCACCTTTTAATTAAATAAAAGCTCATAAGGATGATATGTATCCATTATGATCCTGACATCACACTGGGTTCCATAACCAACAGAAAGCTTCTCCCCCTTTGGATTAGACCATTTGTACCGGTTAGAAGAATTCATATCCGGATCAAGCTTTATCCTTACCTCAACACAGGTCGAATCCTGGATTATCCCATCTACATATGAGATTGTCCCAAAGTTCTTAATTATACTCTCTTCTGTGGCCGGAACAGAGGATATAGAAGTTATAACTCCAATCATATAACCAAATTCTTCTCTGTCTGCATAGCAAGGCGTAACCTGTGTCTCCATTCCCAGTTCAAGCACCCTGGTATACTCAAATGGCACATACGCAATAAGCTCATCGTATCCACTGTCGGACATGACAGATACGATAGTCTCCCCTGCCAAAACCATATTACCCACATTCTTTACTGACTGGACATAACCGGAATAATCAGTTTTAATAACTGTGTTATAGCTGTACTCCCTCCGCAATAACTCAATGCGTTTCTGTATACCGGAATACTCTTCCGATTCGGGGTCAATAGTACCAAGCTTATCTTCATACTCATTTATTCTTTTGAGGGTCTCATCATCCCTCATTACTGCAACTATATCACCACTCTCTACATACTCACCGCTCTTTACCAGTACATCTGCAAGAATATCATCTCTCTTAGCACCAACGTTTACGATATCCTTACTTGTAAAAATAACGCCTCCGACATCTATGCCGTCAGATATATTATATGTGATTCCCCATAATATAATGGTGACAAACCCAATAATTCCTGCCACCCACAATAACCACATTGATGGTTTTACAATCCGCACATGTCTGTCAAGCATCTCAGGGGTTGCCATACTCTCTACAGCATTTTTTCTAAACAGATCAGACTTCATTCTCCCTCTCCTTTTTCTATCTGTGCATTCCTGAAAAGATCAAATGCACCATCCTCGAACTTCATATACCAGACATTCTCAGTCACGAGCACTCCATTCGCATCAAAATGTATCACGCCTGCCGTTGTCTCATATCCATCCTCACTCTTCATGCAATCCATGAATTCAGATGATGTCTTAATGCCTGAATTAAGATATCCGCATATCATGCTTACAAGCTCATATGACTGCATTACTGATGCCGATGCACCATACCTGTACCTGGCCTTAAATCCATTATATATCTTATTGTACATATCATTCTTCTCAAACGGATATAATGGCAGTATAACTGTTCCATCCATATACTCTCCATTAATCTCTATATCATAGTCATTCTCCATTGCATAATCCGTCATTACCGGTATATCAGAGCCCTTCTCCCTAAGCATCCTGATAATGTCACTTCCGCAGAGGTATTCATATATACTTATGTATACCGCATCCACATCAAGTGAACACCATCTGTCATAGCATTCGTCAAACTCTTCCTGTGTAAATGGGCCTATCACCGTATCGACAATCTTTGTGCCTGTGTTTTTTATAAAGCTCTGCACTCCCTTAAGCTCATCCTTTTCGTATTCTGTATCTGAATGACAGTACGCAATAGTCCTGTATCCCTCATCAACAGCATACTTTCCCATGTACCTCCCGGTTGTGTCTGCATTGATAAAGTCTGTAATAAGATACGAATATCCCTGGGCCGATGTTCTGTCGTAACAGCCGTTCGTTACAATAAGGGGTTTCTTATTGGCATTAAATATACTGGCAACAGTATCAATAATATCTAATTCCTGCTTGCTTATAGTTACCGATATACTGTCATCCTCTGCAATCTCTGATGCAAGTGCAACACCCGTATTATAATCACCATTATCATTGAACAGCTTAAGATTAACCTTCACCCCGGTCTGCCCGCTGAATTCATCGGCAGCATACTCCATCGCATCATAGGCTCCTCCGTACCTGAAGAATTCCTCATCACCGATAAGCGCAATATTAATCTCGTTATTATCCACCGCATGCCATGCCTGCTGTTCTGCAGAACAGCCCGTAAAGCACACTGCGGATAATCCGCACAACAATATTAATGTAAAAATAAGTATAATACGACGTATCCTGCCTGCTCCCACTGTCATCAAATGCTCCCCCGTAAAAATCAAAAATTATTGTAACAAATGTGTTTTTATGTTATCATTAAACATAACGTTTTTCAACAAATATTTATCCGGCATTGCCAGGTGGACCATAACATGATTATACATACATCTAATCACAGAGAACCAATATCAGTTTTTTTTTCATTTGTGCTGTTTTTATCTATGCTGTCAGTTATGATATTTTCTGCCGGTGTTTCAGCAGGTTCAGATACATTTTATCCTGACACAGGATATACACATGTAATAATATCTTCCGGAGGTCCCGCATCTGGCGCAGACATTTCTCCATATATTACCAGTTTAGACATTAAAAATCTTTCCCTTATATATGAATTTGAGAGTTATTCCATGTACGAGGCAGATGTTCCCACACATCTTATCAATTCAATTAATCAGATTCCGTCTGTTATTGATGTTGTAAGGGATATTTCACTCCATGATTGTACCTCCATGTATAATAATTCTTCATCTGATGACCCTGCACGCAGCCGGCAGTGGTATCTTGATACTATAGATTTTGAATATTACAGTAATGATGATACATATCCTTCCGGAAAAGATACGGTTGTTGCCATTATAGATTCCGGAACAGACTATAATCATCCGGACCTCATTGACAATCTCTGGATCAACTATTCAGAAGCAGATGGGGAACAGGATGTTGACGATGATAATAACGGATACACAGATGATATATATGGTTATGATTTTTATAATGACGACCCCTATCCCATGGATGACAGTTCAGATTCACATGGTACGCATGTAGCAGGCATAATCGGCATGACTGCCGGTAATTCATCAGGCGGTACAGGTGTTGCATATAATACACGGCTTATGCTGTTAAAAGCAAGTGACGCTTCCGGTAACTTTGGAATCAGTAAGGTTATTAAGGCTCTTTCATACGCCGTGAATAATGGGGCTGATGTGATCAATCTCTCTTTCGGTGCTCCTATGTCTTCCTCCCCGACACGCGATAAGCTTGAAGCTGCCATATCTGATGCATCAAAACACTGTGCTGTCTTTGCTGCCGCCGGCAACAAGTCACTTGTGACCTCCGACGCAGCAGGGCATGGATTTACTGCCCCGGCAGGTGACTATTATCCTGCCGCATTCAATAATGTAACCGGTGTTATGTCATCAGACAGCAGCAATAATCTGTCCGGATTCTCAAACTGGTCTTATTCATCCGGCCCTGATGCAATATATGGGTTAATCGCACCGGGGGAATACATATACTCCACAGCCAGGAACAATACATACGCATATAATAGCGGCACTTCTATGTCAACCCCGATAGTTTCAGGTATTGCCGCTTCACTTATATCATCATTTAAGGCTCTTGGCAGGTCATATGACAGCTCCTTCATCCGGCATATTATTGAAAAAGCTTCAACCCATTATGTGGATTATACTGCATCAGATATGTCCATCCACAGGTTTACCCTTGCAAACCTTAAGGACACTCTTGATTATGAACCAATTCCCGAGCTTACAATAAGTAATATAGAATTACATAACCAGAGTACCGGTGCATCTCTTACGGATGCTTCGCCAGCCTCCGGTAATATACTTTCATTTTCATTTTATGTATACAATGATATGGCTGCCGCTTCCGGCCTGTCATTCAAGATATCTCCTTCGGATACATACACTGCAGGCTGTATCAGTACCGGTGATACCATCTATGAGACCGGTACGCTCGAACACGGCAGTACCATTGTTATTAACGGAAGCAGCACAGATTCCCTGTCTTTTACAATAAATGAGCACTATGCCAATACAAGACAGCCTCTCTCCTTTAACATCATTGCCATGTGCTCAAACGGATGGAATACCGACGATAATAATACTTACACATTTTCCACGCATTATTCATACACTTATCCGGGCATATCACCTACAATGATGCCATCAGAAACTCCATCTTACTCATGCACACCTGTTCCATCAGATACTCCGCTGCCTTCATACGTTCCGGCTCCTTCACACACTCCGGCATCTTCACACTCCCCGGCCCCTTCGCACTCTCCGGCATCCTCATACTCCCCGGCTCCTTCACACACTCCGGCATCTTCACACTCCCCAGCCCCTTCACACACTCCGGCATCTTCACACTCCCCAGCCCCTTCGCACACTCCGTTGCCTTCGCACTCCCCGGCTCTTTTACACACTCCGCTTCCTTCAGATACCTCTTTCCCATCATGTACGGCCACTGCCCCGGCATCGCATCCGGTTCAGACTCCATATGATATAAGTTCGATAGTTCCGGTGCACTCCGGTAATGTGTCGACACCTCAATACCACGATGCAAAATATCAAAAAATATATTCAAAAATCCGTCCGAAGCTTTCACGGAAGACTTTGTATTATAATTCCTCCGGAAAAAAATATGCAAAAATCAGCTTTAAGTACAGCAGTAAAAATTACAAGCGTAAATTTTCATACAACCGTAAATATCTGAAAATAACCAGCCATAAAAGTTATGCCCTTGTTAAAGCTGCATACCGGAAAAATAAAAAAACACAGCTGGTCATTATACTTACCGACAACATAACCGGTAAAAAATATCGTTACAGATTCACATTAAACATCCGCAGGCGTTAGTTATCATCCACAGGTTTATTAATTAACTCAACATATACAAAAACCCTGTCATCAGTAAAATACCGACAACAGGGCGTTGTTATTCATTACGTATTACATTAACCGTTAACTGTTATACCAATCAATTGTACTTACTTACAACTTCAATCCTTGTAAGAGAACGCTTGAGAGCCATCTCAGCCCTGGCAAGATTAATATGGGCATCTCCACTCTTGATTCGTCTTTCCGCACGAACCTTAGCTTCATTTGCACGGTTAATATCAATCTCATCCGGCCACTCACAAGACTCTGCAAGAATAGTAACCTTAGTCTTCTGTACTTCCATAAATCCCTCAAGAAGGGCAGCCTCTTTAACCTCGTCTCCCATGTCTATCTTAAGAACACCTGGAGCAATGATCGTAGTAAGAGGTATGTGCTCCGGCAATATACCAATCTCACCTTCAGTTGTGTTGAGTTCAATCATCTCGACATCATCATCAAAGAATATTCTTTCAGGTGCGATTATACACAGACGAAATGTCTTACTATCTGCCATAATTCCCCTCCTAACATTACTGTTGCTTAAATCTTGCAACTACATCATCAATACTTCCGGCATTGAGGAAATGACCCTCCGGAATATCATCATGCTTTCCTTCGATAATCTCCTTGAATCCCTGAATTGTATCTGACAATGGAACATATTTTCCGGCAAGTCCGGTAAACTGCTCAGCAACATGGAAAGGCTGAGACAGGAATCTCTGAACCTTTCTTGCTCTTGATACTGTAAGCTTATCTTCCTCCGAAAGTTCATCCATACCAAGAATTGCAATAATATCCTGAAGTTCCTTATATCTTTGAAGTATCTCCTGAACACCTCTGGCTACCTTGTAATGCTCTTCACCAACTACTCTTGGATCAAGAATTCTTGATGTTGACTCTAGCGGGTCAACTGCCGGGTAGATACCAAGCTCAACAATCGAACGTGAAAGAACGGTTGTTGCATCAAGGTGGGCAAATGTTGTCGCAGGAGCCGGGTCCGTAAGGTCATCCGCAGGCACATATACAGCCTGTACCGATGTGATAGATCCGTTCTTAGTAGATGTGATACGCTCCTGAAGGGCACCCATCTCTGTCTGAAGTGTCGGCTGATAACCAACGGCGCTCGGAACACGTCCAAGAAGCGCCGAAACTTCTGAACCAGCCTGTGTAAAACGGAAAATGTTATCGATGAACAGCAATACATCCTTCCCAACCTCATCTCGGAAGTATTCAGCCATTGTAAGTCCTGTAAGACCAACCCTCATTCTTGCTCCAGGCGGCTCATTCATCTGACCAAATACCATGGTCGTTTTATCAATAACACCTGATTCTATCATTTCATAATAAAGGTCGTTACCCTCTCTTGTACGCTCACCAACACCGGTAAATACTGAATATCCACCATGCTCTGTTGCAATATTGGTAATAAGCTCCTGAATAAGTACAGTCTTACCAACTCCGGCACCGCCGAAAAGACCTATCTTACCACCCTTCTGATAAGGGCAAAGGAGATCTACGACCTTAATACCTGTCTCAAGTATCTCTGTCTCTGTTGACTGTTCTTCAAAGCTAGGTGCCTTCCTGTGAATAGGACGGTATGCCTCTGCCTTTGGAGCCGGCTTCTCATCAATAACTTCTCCAAGCACATTGAAGAGACGTCCAAGTGTCTGCTCACCAACAGGAACAGTTATCGGAGCACCAGTAGCTACAGCGTCCATTCCACGGACAAGTCCGTCCGTAGGACCCATAGCTATACAGCGTACGGTATCATCTCCCAGATGCTGTGAAACTTCAAGAACGAGCTTTCCACCATCCCTGGTCGTAACATTGATAGCTTCATGTATCTCAGGAAGATTACCTGAGGTATACTTGATATCAAGTACGGCACCAATAATCTGGGTGATCTTTCCTACATTCTCTGCCATTATATCCTCCATTCTGCCGTATATGGCATATTTCTATTACTCTACCGCTGACGAACCTGCAATAATCTCAGTAAGCTCCTGAGTAATTGCACTCTGTCTGGCCCGGTTGTACAAAAGCGTCAAACTATCTATCATCTCTTCAGCATTGCTTGTTGCAGAATCCATTGCCTGCATTCTCGCACCATTCTCGCTTGCTGCAGATTCAACAAGCGCACCAAATATAATACTGTTAAGATACTTTGGAACAATAAGCTCAAGTGCTTCCTCAGCCTCAGGCTCATATGTCATAAGTGTAAGCTTATCTACATCTGATAACTCTTCGTCTTCCTCATCAGGCTCCATATCATCACCTGACAATGGAAGAAGCTTAAGAAGCGTCGGTATCTGTGATACCGTATTCTTAAATGTAGTATAGGCAATATATATCTCACCTATCTCACCCTTTTCATAAGCCTCAAGAACTTCACGTCCAATTTCTACTGCATCAGAGAATAACGGATTATTGATTGCTTCTGAATAATCTGTCTTCATTTCATACCCAAACTTCGCAAGACCTATGATGCCTTTTCTGCCGACCGGATATACAACAGTGTTGTCTGCCGTAAATCTCTCATCCCTTGAAACAAGCTTGATAAGATTTGAATTATATCCGCCTGCAAGACCTCTGTTAGAGGTAACAACTATAACAGCTTTTTTGCTGCTTTCATTGCCTTCAAGATACGGATGCATAACACCACCTGATCTTGAAAGAATTGAGGCTACGGTCTTGTACATTTTATTAAAGTACGGCTTGGAATTCTCTGCACGGCTTCTGGCCTTCTGAAGCTTAACTGTTGCCACAAGCTTCATTGCCTTGGTAATCTGACCTGTGTTAGATATACTTTCCTTACGCCTCTTTATGTCTCTCATTGTGGCCATAGTAAATCCTCCAATCAACCAAGTCTCTTATTAAACCATGAATTCTTTCTTGTACTCTTCAATAGCCTTCTTAAGAATCTCCTCTGTCTTATCGGATATAACCTTCTCATCCCTGATGGCACCGGGAACTTCAGGATGCTTTGTATCGAGGTACTCAAAGAATCCCTTTTCAAATTCAAGAACCTTATCTACATCGATGTCAAGAAGATACTTGTTAACAGCTGCATATATTATAATTACCTGATACTGAACCGGCATTGGCTTATACTGTTCCTGCTTGAGAACCTCCCTGATTCTCTCACCCTGCGCAAGCTTAAGCTTAGTGTCATCATCAAGATCTGAACCAAACTGCGAGAATGCCGCAAGCTCACGGAACTGTGCAAGTTCGATTCTGATCGGGCCGGCAACCTTCTTCATAGCCTTGATCTGTGCAGAACCACCTACTCGTGATACCGACAAACCGGCATTAACTGCAGGTCTGAAACCTGAATTGAACATCTCAGTCTCAAGATATATCTGTCCATCTGTAATTGAAATAACGTTGGTAGGAATATAAGCCGAAACGTCTCCTGCCTGTGTCTCAATGATCGGAAGAGCTGTAAGTGAACCTCCACCTAACTTATCACTAAGTCTGGCTGCTCTCTCCAAAAGTCTTGAGTGAAGGTAGAATACATCTCCGGGATATGCCTCACGTCCCGGTGGTCTGCGGAGGAGAAGTGAAAGTGTACGGTAAGCAACTGCATGCTTACTAAGGTCATCATATACTACAAGTACATCCTGACCATTCTCCATCCATTCCTCACCAATAGTACATCCTGCATATGGTGCAATATACTGAAGCGGTGCAAGCTCACTTGCCGTTGATACTACAATGGTAGTATAATCCATAGCACCATACTCTTCGAGAGTCTTAACTATTGAAGCAACTGTTGAAGCCTTCTGTCCAATAGCAACGTATATACATTTTACTCCCTGACCCTTCTGGTTAATAATCGTATCAATAGCGATAGCTGTCTTACCAGTCTGTCTGTCACCGATAATAAGCTCACGCTGACCTCTTCCGATTGGAACCATTGCATCAATAGCCTTGATACCTGTCTGAAGAGGAGTATCAACTGATTTTCTTGAAATAACTCCTGATGCCACTCTTTCAATCTGTCTGAACTTATCTGTCTCAATAGGACCTTTCCCATCTATAGGCTGTCCAAGTGCATTGACAACTCTTCCAAGCATTGCGTCACCAACAGGTACCTCAACAACCCGCCCGGTTGTCTTTACTGTATCACCCTCGTTGATATTCTTGTTATCACCAAGCAAAACGACACCAACGTTATCTTCTTCCAGATTGAGGACCATTCCGTATATCTCATTAGGGAACTCAAGAAGTTCACCCTGCATGGCCTTTTCCAGTCCATGTACACGGGCAATTCCATCGGCAACCTGAATAACCGTGCCTACGTTAGACACTTCAAATCCCGTGCTGTATCTCTGAATCTGTTCTTTAATAACAGAACTGATTTCTTCCGGTCTCAAATTCATTTTCTGGATACACCCTCCTTTTACTTATTAATAAGCTGTATTCTTGACAGGCTTCTGGACATTGTATTAAGCTTCTGCTTAATGCTGCTGTCAAGAACACGGTCACCTATACGAATAACCATTCCGCCGATAAGGCTCTCATCTACACTGTAATTCATCTCAAACTTAACATAATCAGTAACATTAAGAAGCCTCTCCTCAACGTCCTTCTTCTGGGTGTCACTGAGAGCTACTGCAGAAGTAACATAGGCAACTCCGATATTCTTATATTCTCTGACTCTGTCTGAATAATAATCCAGTACACTGATAAGCTCAGTAGTACGACCTTTTTCCACTAATACAGCGAGGAAACCTGTAATGACCTCAGATGCACGTCCTTCAAACACACCATTAATGAATTCAATCTTCTCATCCTTGGTGATCTGTGGATTAACCATCATATCTGCAAATCCGTTATCATCATTCCAGACTGTGGCTAACACCTGTGTCTCTGACCATACTTCATCAAGCATATTCTTTTCAAGAGCAAGCTCAAACAATGCATCGCCATATACCTTAGACACTAATTTTGCCATGTTTCCTCACCCATTTCCTTAAGTGTTGTCTCAATAAGTTCGTTCTGAGTCTTCTCATCCATAGACACTGCAATCATCTTGCCTGCCATAGCTGAAGCGACATTGATCATCTCCTGCTTCATCTCATCACGTGCCTTATTCTTCTCAAGCTCAGCTTCTTTTTCTGCTCTCCTGAGAATTCTGTTAGCTTCTTCCTTAGCTTCGTCAATAATCTCTGACTCCTGCTTTTTAGCCTTTTTACGGGCATCACTTAACATCTCATCTGTCTCAGCCTTAACTGCACTAAGCTTAGCATCGTATTCCTTCTTGTAGTTCTCAGCAGTCTCCTTATCATTCTTCGCATCCTCAATATCATCTGCAATCATCTGCTGACGCTTTTTTATAAGTTCCCTTGCCGGATTGAACAACAGATAAGACATAAAGAAAAATAATGCAAGCATAGCAACAAGCATAATAGATGTATCAAGGAGTGTCTGTGCATCCAATCCGAAAATTCTCTTCCATACACCGTCTTCCCCAGCCATCATAACAAGTGCATTACCTTTTGCTATTACGCCATTCAAGTTGTAAGCCTCCTTTCCTGAAATGAATCTACAACTCTGTTAATTCATTTATGGTAACAAAGGCTTAACGAATAACAGCAGAAGTGCAACTACAAGTCCGTAAAGACCTGTTGTCTCAGCAACGGCCTGTCCAAGAAGCATTGTTGACATGATACTTCCCCTTGCTCCCGGGTTACGTCCAACTGCCGAAGCACCATAACCTGCTGCAATACCCTGGCCTACACCAGGTCCGATACCTGCGATACATGCAAGACCTGCACCTATTGCTGAACAACCTAAAATAAAGCTATTTCCATCCATCATTTAAATTCCTCCTAAAATATAAATTATAATATTTTCTATCCGTTGATCCGGATATATTAATAACAAATCTGAATCCTGTGTCAAACTATACTTCCTCACCAATCTGGTCTGACACGAAAGCCATGGTAAGCATTACAAATACATATGCCTGTAATACTCCTGCAAACACATCCAGATATGCGTGGAGTGCTGCCGGCCACACAATTGCAAGGCTGACACTTCCAACCTTGATCAGGCCATACACGAGTGCCATCATGATCGTTCCTGAAAACATATTACCAAACAAACGCAGTGACATGGACACAGGTGTAGAGAACTCACTTATAAGGTTTACAGGGAAGAACACAAATATAGGCTCAAACAACCCTTTTAACTTACCCCACTTCTGATACCTGATTCCATTATACTGGATCAGAACCCATGTGATCAGCGCAAGTGGAAATGTAATTCCGAAATCTGATGTCGGCGGCCTCAGACCAAGCAATCCGCTCAGATTAGCAACCAACAGGAACCCGAATAATGAACCGACATAATTGGCAAATCTCGGCCCATGTTTTGGTCCCATATTGCTGACTAACAGCTTATCAACGCTTTCAACCAAAAGCTCAATAACATTAACAAAGCCTGATGGTGCTTTTGAAGGATCGGCATTCCTGATAGCTCTGTTAGCAAACAGTGTAAATATCACCAATATCACAAGTACAAAGACCAGTGACACATGTGTTGTTGTAATATACAGGGTTTGTCCAAATAACTTAAACTTTGCATATCCTTCTATAAAGAAATCAAGGTCTGCCGAATCGCTCAACTGTGCAGTCAGCGTCTCTGGCAAATATTGAGATAATACTGGCATCACTTACTTTTTTCCCTCCTTTTCTTATAGATTATTTGAATAAGCCTGTGAACAACAGGCTGAAGATAGGCTGAGAACTTAAGTGATAAGACCCCAACGAATACTCCCCAGGGATTAATATAGTCCTGAAAACAAAAAGCCGCATATAAAGCCAATCCCATAAATGTAAATCTTAACAAAGCCTGTCTTCGTCCATACTTTTTCGCAGTTTCAGAATCCAGGTCAAGTGCTGCATCAATAGAACGCATCATATGGCGAAGCAGTCCTATCGCAATACTGCCTCCTATCAATATACCCAGCAGAAATCTGATATATTGCCCTGACAAAATCATTCCAATGATCCCATACACAATCATCTGAATGATAATTGCTATGACCATCTCATAAAATGTTCTTACTGCCTGGTTCATATACACCTCCGGGTTAAGGTTCATCTTCCGAATCTGAATCCCTGCCGGAAAGCCTGTCCGCTCTTGCCTTATACAGATTCTTATAATACTGCTGCTCTATATTCTCTCTCTCAAGGTCTCGCGCGTAGAACCTTTTTGTCAAATCATACACACTTTTAGCTCCACCTGCAATTCCAAGAAACAGGAACACAAACACAAGATAACCGGTCGACAGCCATTCATCAAGCTTATAACCTACCAGCAGGCATAAGCCGATAGGAACCATCATATTAAGCCCTACCTGAAGAATCATTGATAATCCTTTTGCAATCTCAGATAATTCTGAGGCCTTGCTTTTCTTATTATCTTTCATTCCAGCCACTTCCAGTCAATCAAAAGATATTATATCATTGTTTATTTGCAAAGTCTATAAATATTTTAAGCAGCCACTTGCTTTCAGTGACTGCATGTGCAGCTGCTTATTATAACTTTGATGACACATCCGCACACGCTTTCATGGCTTCCATTATTGCACTTCTAAAGCCCTTCTCTTCAAGCACCCTTACCGCTTCTATTGTTGTTCCGGCCGGGGAACATACCATATCTTTAAGCACGGCCGGATGCATATCAGTATCCATCAGCAGTTTGGCAGTTCCATATACAGCCTGCATTGCAAACTGATATGCCTGCGCCCTTGGCATTCCCTCATTAACGGCAGCATCTGCCATTGCTTCTATCATTATCGCCACATATGCCGGTGAGCTTCCTGATACTGCAACCACTGCATCCATAAGCTTTTCAGGAACGACCTCAGCCTTACCAAAGCTCGACAGAAGCCTGCATGCATAATCAAGCTCCGTTCTGCTTACATTGCCGTTACTGCACACAGCCGTCATGCCGGCACCGGCTAATGCCGGAGTATTAGGCATTGTACGCACTAGCTTTATGTCACACCCAAATAACTCCTCAATCCGCTTAATACTCTGTCCTGCAACTATTGATATTATCAGCTTCTGTTCGGATATAACATCTGCTATCTCGCTGATCACGCTTCCGATAACCTGCGGCTTAACAGCAAGTATGATCATCTCTGACTCAAGGACAAGCTCACTGTTATTAGTTGTTGTATGAATTCCCAGCTTGTCAGCCGCTGCATCAAGCACGTCCCTGCTCTTGTCAGAAGCAATTATTTCTTCCGGCGCAAAAGTGCCATTACCAATAAATCCCTGTATTATAGCCCTGGCCATATTGCCACAGCCTATCAATCCTATCTTCATTATGCTTACTTCCTGCCTTTCTTATACTTACCGTACTTATAGAAAAAACACAGCTGTTATTAATCCTCTTCTATCTGGCGGATGCGGTTGATATGTCTTTCATCTCCCGAAAACTCTGTATTAAGAAATGTATCAATAATCTTAACGGCAAGCCCCGGTCCGACAACTCTCGCTCCCATTGCCACAATATTAGCGTCATTATGTTCTCTTGTTGCCTGTGCACTAAAGCAGTCATGGCAAAGTGCTGCCCTGATTCCCTTAAACTTATTGGCAGTAATAGAGATTCCGATACCTGTTCCACATATAAGGATTCCTTTTTCGCACTCTCCCGAAAGGATTGCCCTGGCAACCTTCTTTGCATACACAGGGTAGTCACAGGAATCCGGTGTGTATGTACCATAATCCTTATACTCCAGATTGTTATCCTCAAGATAAGCTATAATCTCCTTCTTGAGTTCATATCCACCATGGTCACTTCCTATTGCTATCATAATGTTCCTCCTGAAATTAAAATATTCTTAATTGTTGTCTTTTATCCCGATAAGCCTGTTAAAAAGAGTCTAAGCCATGTTCCTCTGCCTGCGGCGGGGCATCCGGCTGTTCAAGCTTACGCTTAACCTCTTCAAGTGCCAGATACATATCCTGGTAACACGCTTCATATATATCAAGCTCCTCACCATACGGATCAAGCAGCTCATCATCATTGCCTATGAATTCCTTCAGCGTATATACATTCTCACTTACACCATAATCCTCAATAATCTTAAGCTTATCACCAAATGCCATTGTAAGGACCAGTACATCATCCCCAAAATCCTCAGGCTTTAACTGCAAAGCAACCTTTTCCTTAGTCTCCATACCATGATTATACAGAATCATCTCAACCTTTTCATTATACGGCTCTTCAAATAACACAATAAGTCCTCTTGATGTTATCTCAAACTCCGGTTCCCCATCACCATACAGACTTCTGAATATAGTCTCTGCCATCGGGCTTCTGCATACATTATCATTACCTACAAACAAAACCTTGTTATATATCATAAAAATCCTTTCTTATATGCGAATATTATCATGCCTATCTTATTAGTATATCACATACCAGATTATTTTACCACATTCAACTTACATGTACTGTTCTGTGTCCGGCTGCCTTATTAAGTCTGTTCATAATAGCTTCACCAAGCCTTCCACCCTCAAAGCTTTCAACAAATATGTTACTTATATTGTATTCATCCATAATACGCAGTGCCCCATACATCTCCCTGGCCACAGAATCCTCGTCTTCCCTGTAACCAAGTGAAACTACTTTTGCACAATCATATTTATCCATGTTTTCAGTGGTTGTTATCACCCCGGAACGTTCCCTGCCATATGCTTCAATCTGCCCATTGATATACCTGACAACATTAGCAGGATCACCATCAACAATCGTAAGCTCTCCCTTTGGTGCATAGTGTCTGTACATCATGCCCGGAGCTTTAGGTCTGACGTGCTTATCAGGTGCTGCATAAAGCGCAGGGTCCATGTCAACCCTGCCCACAACCTTTTCAAGCATCTGTCTGCTTATATATCCCGGCCTTAATATTGTCGGAACTTCACCGCTCAGATCCACAATTGTAGATTCAAGACCGATATTAACCTGTCCGCCATCAATTATAACATCTATCCTGCCACCAAGATCCTCTATAACATGCCTGGCAATCGTAGGGCTTGGCCTTCCTGAAACATTGGCACTTGGTGCCGCAACGGGAACTCCGGCTGCCTTTATCAGTTCCCTTGCCACAGGATGTTCAGGCATTCTGACCGCAACAGTATCAAGTCCTCCGGTTGTCGCATATGGCACATTGTCATTTTTTTTAAGGATCATCGTGAGCGGTCCAGGCCAGAAGCATTCTGCAAGCTTCTTCGCAGTCTCCGGCACTTCCTTAACTAACGGATACAGTCCATCCATTTCAGCAATATGTGCAATAAGCGGATTATCGGATGGCCTGCCCTTTGCTGCATATATCTTTCTTGAAGATTCTTCATCCAGTGCATTGCCACCAAGACCATACACAGTCTCTGTAGGGAATGCCACAAGCCCGCCCTCTTTTATTATCCTTCCGGCTTCTCTTAATTCATCCAGCTTTTCCTGCAAATTATCGGCGTTAACCTCGTATATTTTTGTCCGCATATATTATCAGACCTTTCATAAATATTCAGCCTGTAATTCATACAGGCATGCCATGTGGCCTTAGTCACTAATTAACCCATCCGTTCATTTTACACCATCAGTTAACTTTAGTCAAAACCATATCATATAGTACAATCACATATTAATATATATTAATAATCCAATCTTAACAGTGGAGCATCCCTAAAGCATGAAAATCCATTCTTCTGTACTTACACTTATTATTCTTGTTCTTATTGTCACTGCCGGAATTCTGTGCCTTGGCCAGAACCCTTACACATTTCTGGTAACCAATATTCTGAATTCCGGTTCAAAATGTATTGTTATCGACCCGGGCCACGGCGGCTATGACCCGGGAAAAGTGGGCGTAGACAATACTCTTGAAAAGGATATTAATCTGTCCATTGCCCTGAAACTTAAGGATGTCCTTGAAAAAAATAATTATCAGGTTGTAATGACACGTTCAGAGGATATTGATTACAGTAGTAACGGCTCAGGCTCAAAGAAAACCAACGACCTGAACAGCCGCATTAATATTATAAATGAAGCTTCCCCGGCAATAGTGATTAGCATTCACCAGAACAGCTTCCATGACAGCAGTGTATCAGGCGCCCAGGTATTCTATTACGGAGACGCTGTATCTTCTGGAAGCTCTTCATACAGCCCTGCCAGCAATTCTGTCAGCACTTCACGCACCGGCTCCGTCAGCGGCTCCGCAATTAACCCGGGCGACTGTTCTTCCGGCAATACCGAAGGCAGCTCACACATGCTTGCCAATTCAATACAGAATGCCCTGATAAACGAGTTAGACAAATCTAACCACCGTGCTGCAAAAAGCAACACAAGTTACTATATGCTTAAGAAAACTTCTTATCCAACCGTCATAGTTGAATGTGGTTTTTTAAGCAATCCTGAAGAAACAAAAAACCTGAACGATTCTGCTTATCAGCAAAAAACCGCCCAGGCAATATATTGCGGAATAGAAAACTACTTTAATCAGCTTTGACTGCATTAATATATTTTCCTATTGCATTCCATGTCTCTGTATTTTCAAGTCCAAGCTTCCAGAAGGATACGTTAGATATTCCCCCATCTGTAACAGCCTTTATCTTTTCCTCAATAGAACGTTCCTCCTCAAGCCAAATTTTGTATGTTGAACCGCCCTCCGGATACTCAGCATAATATTGGGCAGACGCTTCATCCCATGAGGCGGTAACATTACTCTCTTTAAGATGCCTTACGGCATTTATCATGCCATAGGCTTCAGAAGTCAGCTTGCCGGAAGCATCTGTCTTCCATAATCTTGTATAAAAAGGCAGTGCCATAATAACCTGCGATGCATCAACATCCTTCTGAATATTGTTAACTGCATTTTTAACAAATGATATTGAAGACACAGAGCCTGCTTCACTGCTGCCTGCATAATGCTCATCATAAGCCATTATGACTACATAATCAGCAACATTTCCTTGTTCATTATAATCATAATATGCCCTGTATTCAGTAGGGATATAATCATCTATTGACAGCACAATTCCGTTAGTCCTGCATTTTATAGACAGTTCCCTGATAAACTGTATAAAGTCTTCCCCGGATTCTTCCGGAATATTTTCAAAGTCAATATTAAGACCATCGAGCCCATACTCAATCGCAAGGCTGAGCAGCTTATTTTCAAGCTTTTCACGCACATCAGTACTTGCAAGTATCTTCGTAAGATCAATCTCCTTATTGAAATCATTGCAAAGCCCCCACACCTCTACTCCTGCCTGGTGCGCTCTCTCAACATATCTCTCACTCGCAAGTGACGATACCCCGCCTCCATTATCAGATATTGAAAACCATGTTGGTGATATCGTATTGACACCCTTAGTAGCATTAAGAAGGGTAAGCAGGTTACCGTTGGCCGTCTGGTTAAATACCTGATGCCATACCATACATATATCATAATCCTTAGTAATATGGGTATATTCAGGTGCTGCAAAATCAGATGTAAGCGTCATGTATTCACTCTCATTAAGCCTGTTATTCTTCACATAACCGATTATTCCATCTGTCGTTATCACTTTTGAGAAGCCGTTAACCGGTTCTTCTTCCGCCCCGACAAACACCACATCTTCACCTATGACAAGCTCATCAAGAATAGGGCTTTTAATATCAGGCCTGATTCTGAGTGAAGCCTCCTTTTTTACAGATGAGTGCATAACATTAACTCCCCACTCATTTGTAATCATAATTCTGTCAGGATTCTCACATGCCGTGTACTTAATATCCGAATACTGCCTGACCAGCTCTGCCGCAAGATATATTCCATCATCAAACGCTTTAACTGCAACATAATCAAGCGGAATCTTTTCCTTGTTAATAGAATACTCTGTCGTGTCCGGAATTATCTTAATTACATCGGTTGGTGTTGTATATATCAGAATGTTATCATGATCTGACCAGTAAAAACGGTCATTGAACCTTGTCTTAACCATATCGTAGCTAAGGTATGGCATTCCCTCAAAATAATGTCCTTTTTCATCAAGCAGCTCATTCTGCAGAATAATTGTCAGCTCATCTGCCGCTGTCTTATAGTATTCAGTAAGAGGCATTACTTCCTTGCTTGGCTTGAACTTTACTACCAGCACTGCCGTAATCACTATAATAACCGCCACTACAACTGCTGCCATAATTGCTCTCATCTTCTTTTGCATGTCACGTTCCCCCTGCAGCAGAGTGCATATACAGCCCATAAGGCCCTCTGCCCTTTATGTGTCGAATTATAGCACACAGCTGCAAAAAAGTAAAACCTGATACAGAATTTTTAATCCGTATTTTATAATCCAAGCTCCTTTTCCAGGGCTGCCTTGTCCATAAACCCTACGCTTCTTTTTGCAAGCTCTCCATTCTTAAACAGCCCCACCATAGGAATCCCGGATACATTATAGCGCATTGCAAGCTCCATATTTTCATCAACATTTACCTTCGCAACTATTATATCTGTTCTTGCTCCGGCAATCTCATCAATAACCTTTGCCATCATCTGGCATGGTCCACACCCTACTGCCCAGAAATCCACTATAACGGGCTTATCCGCCTTAAGGATTCTTTCTTCAAAATCTGATACTGATACTATATTAATTATATCCATACCGGCATATCCTCCTGCTATTCATAGCTTTGTCCTAATAATATAAAAATAATGTTACACAGATAATATACCATATCAGCGTAACATTATTCAATCTCAGGCAATAATTTTATTTTATTATTCCAGGCACCGGGTGTCTGCATTATAATAATTTTATGCAGACTTGCTTTTTCTTTCCTCAATATCCCTCAGCTGTCTCAAAAGCTCCTTTTCCTTTTCAGAAACATATTTCGGAACCTCTATCTGTAATGTTACAAATTCATCCCCATAAGAATTCTTATTCTTCATAGAAACGATTCCTTTATTTTTTAACCTTACTTTACTTCCCGACTGGCTTCCTGCCGGTACCTTGCAGCTCACCGGACCATATAACGTATCAAATCTGGTCTCCCCTCCAAGAATTGCCGTAGTATATGGTATTGATTCCGTTATATAAACATTCTGCCCCTCTCTTGAATATCTTTTATCCTTAAGAATATGGACTTTAATTAACAGATCACCATTATTTCCATTCCTGCCCCTTCTTCCTTTTCCTTTCAGCCGTACCTGCTGTCCCTCATTAATTCCTGCAGGAATACTTATCTCAAGTGTAGAATTATCTGCTCCATCAAGCTTTATTACTTTTTTGCAGCCAAGTGCCGCATCCCTGAACGAAACATTAATCTCACTTCTTATGTCGTTATTCTCATTTTCTCCAAATCCGTTTTCAAAACCAAAGTGGCCGCCTTTTCCCCTCCGGTCAAAAAATCCTCCAAACATATCACCAAATATATCATCCATATTGCCACTGTAATAATACTCCGTATGGTTACCGTCTGTATAGTAATTGCCGGACTGTCCTCCCATATTACCATATTTTCTATTAAATTCTTCCGGATCATTTCCCATACTTCCGTCAAAGGCCGCATGTCCAAACTTATCATAAAGCTTTCGCTTTTCTTCATCCGAAAGAACATTATAAGCCTCCGTCACCTCTTTAAACAGCTGTTCAGCTTTTGCATCCCCTACATTGGTATCGGGATGGTATTTTTTAGCAAGCTTTCTGTAAGCACTTTTAATCTGCTGCTTCCCTGCATCCTTTTTTACTCCAAGCACTTCATAATAATCTCTTTTAGACATAACTCCTCACCTCTTCCCAGTAAGCGTACCAGCCCTTATGCTCATATAAACCACTTATAAAACAACAGCTCACCATTTCAAATGAAACAGCAAGCTGTTAAAATACTTTTTAAAATACCGGCTGCCGTACCGGAAACCCTCCCCGGCAAACCATGTTATCCTTCAATAGCTACATACTTCTTAGCCTCAACCTTTTCCTGAGCCTTTTTAGGGATATCCAGGGTAAGCATTCCATCCTTGAAGCTTGCCTTAACATCTTCATGGGTAATATTGTCACCTACGTAAAAGCTTCTCTGGCATGAACCGCTGTATCTCTCCCTTCGGATATAGTTGCCTTTCTTAGCCTCCTCTTCCGATTCAGCCTCATCCTTGTCAAGACCCTTGGCTGCCGTAACTGTCAGATAACCATCATTAAGTTCTACAGTAACTTCATCCTTACTAAAACCCGGGAGATCAATCTTCATCTCATATCCTGCATCTGATTCCTTGATATCAGTCTTCATAACATTCTTAGCCCTGTGTCCATAAAGCTTCTTCTCCAGATTTTTAGTTTCGCGGTCATTAAATCCGAACCACGGATCATCATAAAAGTGATCAAATAAATCAAAGCTGTCATTAAATAAACTAGGCATCAACATAAGTCATCCTTCCTTTCTCTTATATGGAACTACCTTTGCTATTAATTGTTACTTTGAACCTGGAATGTTTGGGAACTATCTTTATTATTTATTCCCTTTCTTTTGTTCTGAATACGTTATAACACAATTATTAGCACTCGTCAATAGTGAGTGCTAATAATTCACACTTTTTTCACAATTTAATATTGTTTTTTGAATATAAAGTCAGAATAATGCCCGATAAATTACATAAAACCATAAAACATCAACTCTAATACATTAATAATCATTTTAAAAATACTTCTTCATTTGTATAATTTATATAGTATTTATATAGTGTTGGTATAACCTATAGTAAGAGGTTAAGATTTGAATATGAAAGAGAGGATTATAGTATGAGGAAATGCAGGAAAAATCTTTTGGCTGCTGCACTTGCTGTATCATTGCTTACCGGAAGCATTCCGTTTCAGGGAAACATAAGTGTAAATGCCGCTACAACAGACAGAACATCAATAGTCGATTCCAGCGTAAGCAGGACTACGAAGTTCACCCATAAGGAATGGACGGGGACGACATATACTGATGTGGATGGTAATCAGGTAAAGGCTGCTGATGTGTATGGAATTAACAGGAAAGCTGCATCAGCTACTTCTACATCATATGTTTCATATGATTCTGTAGAAAATGCCATAACCGGGGCAAGGGATTACGCCAAGGAGGCATCAAAATATGTCCAGTTCCTTACAGGTGCCGGTGACAGTGTTACTGACTGGTCTTTGGTTGTCCTTCAGAACCAGACTGCTGCGGATCAGGATATGTATTCTGATTTCTATTCAGTTGATTATGACATGAAGGGTGATTGGAAAAGTAATCTCCGGCTCCCATCAAGCTGGCAGCATTATGGATTTGATTTCTCAATATATGCCAATGTAATCATGCCATGGCAGTCAAAGTACGATAACAATGTACAGTCACCAAAATGTGCAGTGAAATATAATCCTGTAGGGTTATATAGAAAAAGCTTTAAAGTAAACGAGGGTCTGGCAGACGTCAATGGACGTATCAATATCAGCTTCCAGGGTGTTGAATCAGCTTATTACCTGTATGTTAATGGTAAGGAGGTAGGCTACAGCGAGGATTCCTACAGCCCTCACAGCTTTGATATAACAGATTACCTTATAAAAGACAGTAATGGAAAAGTAAGTAAGACCTCAGATAACCTTCTTGCGGTAAAGGTCCTGAAATTCTGTGATGGAACATGGATGGAAGGGCAGGATTTCTTTTATGACGGCGGTATATTCAGGGATGTCTATATGTTTGCAACACCACTTGTACACCTTGAAGATTATTTTGTAACAACTGATCTTGATGATGATTATGTTAATGCAGAATTGAAGTTATCAGACCTTAAGGTAGTAAATTACAGCAATTCAGCAGTTAATGCAGATGATTATGAACTGAATGTCCGTATCTATAATGAGGATGGAACACCATTTACCAATGGATTCACAGTTGATGTTCCGTCAATCGCCGCCGGAAATGCCGATGGGGCCGCAGCCGCCGGGCTTGATGATGCTTCCGGTATTGTAACGGCACCTAAACTATGGTCATGCGAGGACCCTAACCTGTATGTAATGGTTATTTCGCTTATTGACAGGAAAACCGGTGAGCTTGTAGAAGCTATATCACAGGAGCTTGGATTCCGTGAAATATCTTTCGTCTCAAGCCAGGTTAATGCAAGAGGGGTAAGGACTACAGCGGACAGGGAATATACCCCTATGCTTGTGAATGGCAGGAGATTCTATCTCCGTGGCGTTAACCGTCACGACACTGACCCCGTATATGGAAAATACTGCCCACATGAAACACAGTTTGAAGATATAAAACTTATGAAGCAGAATAACATCAACGCAGTCCGTACATCGCATTACAGTAATGATGAGTATCTGTATTATCTTTGTGACAAATACGGATTATATGTAATGGCGGAAACCAATATTGAGTCCCATGCACTCATGAATAAGGCTGCACAGCAGGTACATTTTAAAAACCTTGTTATGGACAGGACAATAACAGCATTTAACAGGCTGAAGAACAGGACATGTAATATTATGTGGTCAACCGGTAATGAAAACTACTATAGCGGCGATGCCGGTTATGCCGATGGAATGTTCTATGATCTTATTCAGTATTTTAAAGAAAATGATACTACAAGACCTGTACATTGCGAGAGCTCAGGTAACTCAAATGGCGTTGACATGGACAGCAATATGTATCCAAGTGTTGATACCGTTAAGGGAAAAGCCAAAGCTAATATGCCTTATGTATTGTGTGAGTATGACCATGCAATGGGAAATGCTGTTGGTAACATCAAGGAGTATTGGGACGCTATAAGAAGCTCTGACAACATGCTTGGAGGATTTATATGGGACTGGGTGGATCAGTCGAGATTTCTTCCTCTTGAGAAGGCCAAGCTGCAGAATAAGGATAAGGAAGATGGAGCATACGATTATTATGCCAAAGATAATGCCCATGAGAATCTCTACAAAGATGAAAATAATGGAATGTTTTTCTGCTATGGTGGAGATAATGATGAGCAGCCTAATGATAATTCTTTCTGTGTAAACGGACTCGTATCCCCTGACCGTGATGTGCAGCCTGAACTTAACGAGGTTAAGTACAGGTACCAGAATTTCTGGTTCGACAGAACCACACAGGATGACCTTAAAGATGGATATATATCGGTATATAATGAGTCAAGCTTCGATAACCTGGACAAATATAATCTTATGTATGAGGTATATGAAGACGACAAGCTCCTTGGAAGCAAAACAGTTCCGGCTTCTGTTGCCCCGGATTCGGAGGAATTCGTCTATCTGGGGTACAATGCTTTTCTTCCCGGTCAGTTAAGGTCAGGATGTGACTATCATCTTAACGTATATGTTAAGACTAAGAATGCAGTAATGGGACAGGTTGATGGAAAACAGGTTGAAGTAATTCCTGCTAATCATATTATATCCCAGGGACAGTTTACTATACCTAATGATTACGATAAGGTCGTAAAAACTGTATCAACTAATCAGATTACAACATCAGAGGATGATGATTATACAACTGTAACGGGAAAACAGTTTTCATTTAAGATTAACAAGTCAACAGGTTCTCTGGAAGAATATGTATACAAGAATGAGCTTGTTATGAAAAGCGGTCCCGTTCCAAACTTCTGGAGGGCACCTCTTAACAATGATGGTGAGAAAAATGACCAGTGGAGGGGTGTAGGTGAATCTGCATATGTTGATTCCTTCGATATATCAACTAATGATAATGGACAGACTGTTGTCAGTGTTCTTCTCAGGTTTTCAAAGCTTGATGATGTTACACAGGAGACTACATATACTATTGACGGAAGTGGCGCAGTAACAGTTGCTATTTCATTTGACCCAACCAAAGCGGAATTGAAGAACAACAGACTTTTAAGGGTAGGCACACAATTCCTTCTGCCTGCCGGCTATGAAAATGTATACTGGTATGGAAAGGGTCCCGTAGAAACAATGAATGACCGTTGTGAGGGTGCAATGACAGGCGCTTATAATACAACAGTAACAGAAATGTTTTATCCATACCTTGATACCCAGGATACCGGTAACATGACAGGGGTAAGATGGTTTACCGTTACTAATGATAATAACAGAACGGCGCTTGCAATTACAGCAATTGATGACTTTGAGGCTTCGGCCCTGCATTACACTACCGAAGATCTTACAATAGCCCGTCATCCGTACGACCTTACAGAGCTTGAGGAAACAGTCCTTTCGATCAATAACTGCTCATCCGGTGCAGGAAATAAAAGCTGTGGACCTGATACTCTTGATGAATACAGATTATTGACAGACAAGGTATATGAATATTCATACACAATTGTACCATATACAGCAGGAAATGCTTTTTACGGCATCCCATCATATGTGTCAGATGTAACTCGTCAGTACAGGACAGAGGCATCATCAATTATTAAAGCAGCCACTTTTGATGATGATAAGACACCTCCGGCTCCGTCGCCATCACATGCACCTGCACCTGTACCGACACCTGCAGCCGGCAATCCTGCAGATAATACTCCTGCCGCAACACCTGCACCTGTTGATACTGCCGGAAAGACACCTTCTGTTGCTAAGGTTAAAAAGTTCAGGGCAAAAACATCTAAAGGTAAAGTTGTCCTGAAATGGGCTAAGAACAAAAAAGCCAATGGTTATGTAATTGAAAGATCCCTTAAAAAGAATAAGGGCTACAAAACCATTAAGAAGATTAACAGGAATAAGACAGTAACCTATACTGATAAAAAGGTTAAGAAAAAGAAAACTTATTACTATAGGATCCGTACGTTTATTAAGAAAGGTTCTGTAAAAGCATATAGTAAATATTCAAAAATAAAGGTGAAGGTAAAATAATATGTCAGATATGAAAAAGATAAAAATATATACCAGGGATGCAGATAACAATGGCTACAGTAAGGATATTGCTGCTTCGGTACACATTGCAGATGTAACCGGGGCAGGTGATGCCGTTCCATTTAATAATAACTATGGAGTGTTATTTGCCAGTGGAAGCATCACAGCCAAAAATACCATTAAATGTAAAGGTTTGAAGAATCCTTCAATATACAAAGCATCAGAACAGCTTTTCATAATATTTGCCCCATTGTGTAATACTGAAACAGGGATTGACGAGGATACCCGTGGTGCCGTTGGAATGTGGACTTCAGTTGATCTGGTGGATTATTCAGATATGAAGCTGCTCTATCTTAATACAGACTGTATGATAGACAGAATAAGTGTTTCATACAATAACCCTATGGAAAGATATGAACTTCTCTGGACTGATGCGGAAGGTCATACTTATATCAATTATTGTACCGATGTGATCAATCAGGTTAATGTATCCATGCCATTCAGGATTGAGGGAAAGGAAGTGCCTGTATCTGATACCGTGGAAGTATCAGACGAGGTCTTCCATCGAATGAACGATAAGATCGGCTCATACAGAAAGGGCAGTCATTCAGACAGCACAATGGAATTTCCTTTTCCACTGGCAAAGGGCTGGGCAGACCCACAGGTTTTCAAATGGCAGGGAAAGTATTACTTTATTGCAACTAATGATAATAACAATAATATCGGATTATTCGTACGTGAAAGCGATACAGTAAGCGGATTGTTCAAAGATGCCGAACCAGTGCTTATTCTGCCTGAAAGAAGGGAAAAGCAGCTTATACAGAACTTTTGGGCACCGGAATTTCACATTATTAATGAAGATCTGTATATTCTATTCGCAGTAAGCGGAGAAGAATTCGGTCCACAATGCCATATGATGAAATTGAAGCAGGGTGGTAACATTATATGTGAAAATGACTGGGATGAGCCTGTCAGGGTTAAAAAACAGAATGGGGAATTCCTTGCCGAAAAGGGAATATCGCTTGATATGACATATTTTGAGGCCAATGGGAAATCTTATCTGTGCTGGTCTTACAGAGAGAACCTGTTCGCAGAAAATGATACCGGTTCAATGATCTATATTGCAGCAATTAACAAGACTAATCCTTATGTACTAGCAAGCGAACCGGTACTTCTTTCAAGACCTTTGTGGGGCTGGGAGAATACAGAGGGTACCATTAATAATGAAGGACCATATGCAATTAAGAAAAACGGCGTTGTATATCTTTCAGTATCAGGGGGATCGGCATGTGGTGATTCCTATGCTGTCGGATTCCTTATTGCAGAAGAAAAGGATGATCTGCTTAATGTAGTTAACTGGCGCAAAAAATCATTTCCAATACACACATCTTATACAATACCCGGCGAATATGGCCCTGGACATAATTCTTTCTTTACAGATGATAATGATAATGTATACATTGTATATCATGCCAAGGAAGCACTTAAAGATGCACCACGCTGTACAGGTATTAAGCTTATGGATTTTGATGAAGATGGAGAACCATACGTGGTAAGCAGATAATTCACCAAATCACAAAGCTGTGATACCGGTTTTGTGGCAATAAAAATAAAAAAGGAGATATAACATATGAAGAAGCAGGCATTTAACCCATATCTTCCATCATGGGAATACACACCGGACTGTGAGCCTTATGTATTTGATGGAAGGGTATATTCCTATGGTTCCCATGACAGGTTTAATTCACTTATGTATTGTCTTAATGATTATGTATGTTATTCAGCCCCGGTTGATGATCTGGGTAACTGGAGATATGAAGGGGTAATATACAAGGCAACTGATGATCCGCTTAACCGCGAAGGAAAAGCATGTCTGTATGCCCCTGATGTTACCAAAGGACCTGATGGAAGATACTATCTGTACTATTGTCTTGATAAAGAGCAGATAGTATCCGTAGCTGTATGTGATACCCCCGCAGGAAAATATGAATTTTACGGTTACGTTCACCATCAGGATGGAACAAGGTTAGGTGAGAGGGATGGAGACGAGCCCCAGTTTGACCCGGCAGTGCTTACCGAGGGCGATAAAACCTATCTTTATAGCGGATTCTGCTGTATAGGTGACCGTTCAAGATCAGGCTCCATGGCTGTTGTTCTTGATAAGGATATGCTTACTATTATTGAGGAGCCTGTACTTATACTTGAGAGCGAGCCATATGCAAAGGAGCCTGAATATAAAGCTCATGCATTTTTTGAGGCATCATCAATAAGAAAGGTTGGAGATACATATTATTTTATATATTCATCAACCGTTTCTACAGAACTGTGTTATGCTACCAGCCAATATCCTACAAAGGATTTTGTTTACCGCGGTGTTATTATCAGCAATAACGATATAGGAATTGATACATACAAAAAAGCTGAAACCCCTGCATACTATGGAGGTAACAACCATGGCAGCATTATTCAGATCAGGGATAAATGGTATGTGTTTTACCACAGACATACCAACGGATCCAATTTCAGCAGACAGGATTGCATTGAGGAGATACAAATACTTGAAGATGGAACAATTCCGCAGGTTGAGATGACATCCTGCGGCGCCAACGGCGGACCGCTTATTGGTAAAGGAGTATACCCTGCATATATTGCCTGTAACTTGTTCTGCTCTGTTGAAGAAGCAAGGACAGGATGGCAGTGGATGAGCGATATATTTCCTAAAATAACCCAGGATGGCCGTGATGGTGACGAGGAACCCGGCTATATAAGCAATATGAAAGCAGGGGCAACGGCAGGATTCAAGTACTTTGACTTTAAAGACACAAAGAGAATTTCCCTAAAAGCAAGAGGGTATGGGGATGGTGCATTTGAAATAATGACAGCAATGGATGGCAAGGTTCTGGCAACCATTCCGGTTGTATACACCAACATATGGGGAAAATATTCATCTGAAATTAATATACCCGACGGAATACACCCACTATACATAAGATATACCGGAAACGGATGCATATCACTGTTATCATTTGAAATTGAATGATATTTGACATTATGGACAATAAATGTATTTCTGCAAAGAAATATGTTTATTGTCCATAGGTTATTTATCATTGAATGATGATGCTATATATATAGTATCACCCTTGCTGTTTTGCTATTTGCTCAGAAATCACCGTAATTCAGGCAATGTGCCAAAATTGTCTTCCGGAACAACGGATTTTCTTTCAGATATGGCATTTTCAGTCTTTCACAAACCAGATTCGTAATCACGGTAATGTCTGTTACTTCAGTAATTTTTCATAGGTGAAGTTTCCGGCAACATTCCTCATGAGCAATCCGGCAAGCACCGCCAAAACAATGCCCACTCCCCAGAGAAGTCCAGCATTTATCAGAATGATACCTGTGAATTGCCCTATAACCAGGGCAAGAATCGGTAAAACCAGAAATACAGCCCGTTGCTGCGCTTCTTCGATAGTCTGTGCCTTTGCAGAGCCCCGCACGGTCACAGCAATCGCAGCAATAGAGATTGCCGGTGCAATCAGAAGCATGATCGCCAGCCAGCTTGCTGCAGGCAGAATCAGGCTGCCGGCCAGAAAGAACATTTCCAGCTCCAATACCAGCAGCATGGCGGCAAACGATGTATAAGAAACCATCATTCCAACGTAAAATCCGGCCATTATTTTGGACTGGAACAACTGCTTCATAGAAAGCGGAGAATAAAGCAATGTTTCCAGGGTGTGCTTTTCCTTTTCTCCCACAAAGGAGCTTGCCGCCATAACAGACGATGCCATGATCGGGATTATCATAAAAAAAGATGGCATGATTTGATTCAGTATCAGACCAAATATCAGCTGTTGCTGACCTGACTCCCCATTAGTATCAGGCAGCATATCCAGTAATTTCTGAAAATCCGAAGCAGCATCGGGAGAAAATGACAGCACAAATACATAAATAGACGGCAGGGCAATGGTAAGCACAAGCGGCACGATAAGAAGAACCGCCAAAACCTGCTTATTTGATGTAATGCTTTGAATATCTTTCTTTATTAAGGCAAATTGTCCGGCATTCATATATTTTCACACTCCATTTCCGTATGTTCCCTGTCAATCAGAGAAAAATAGATTTCTTCCAACGACATCTGTTCTTCCGATACATGGTACAAATCCCCACCAGCCTCTACAATCCTTTTTACAATCAGTGGGATGTCATGCTCCGAAGCCACATCCATATCATAGATGTGGTCTCCAACCTCCTGATATGCCATGTCATTTGGCATGCAGCTTGCTTTTATCCGCAGCCTGGTATTCCGGCAAACCATAGAGCGCAGTTCCGTGATATTTCCTGTGGCAAATAAGCGTCCCCTGTTCATAAGCCCATATGTCGTACAAATCTCCTGTGCATACCTGAGCTGATGCGTACAGAGAAATACCGTGATTCCTTCGGCTGCCTGCTCCTGAATCAGGGAATTTACATTCTGGGCGCTCTCAGGGTCAAGGCCAGAGGTCGGCTCATCAAGAAACAGAATCTGCGGACGGTGAAGTAATGCCCTGACCAAGGAAAGCCGCTGACGCATACCTGTAGAATAAGTAGCCAGCCTGCGATTCATTACATCTGCCAGTTCGAGCCGATGCAGGAGTATCTTTGCCCTCTCTGCACATTCTGAACGGTTCATCCCAAAAAGAGCACCGTAAAATTGCAAATTTTCCAAAGCTGTCATGTGATCATACATTTGGGCATGCTCCGTTACCACGCCAACTTTTTTGTGTAGCTGTTCCGGATTTTGGACAGGGTCAATTCCTAACACCCGGCATCTACCACCCGATGGTGCCAGCATACCGCAAAGCAGCTTTACGGTCGTGGTTTTTCCGGCTCCGTTTGGGCCTAAGAATCCGAAAATTGCTCCCTCATCCAGCGAAAACCCGATTTTATCGACCGCAACGGTTTCTCCCGCATATACTTTTGATAATCCTTCTGTGGTAATTGCTTTCATCTCATATCTTCCTCCACTTAGTCACCTGCTACGTTCAGTTCAAGACCTATCAGGCCGGTTTACTCTACTTTGCCTCACGGAGCAGCCTCAGATTTTCCAATACAAACGGACTGTTTACGGCAATACTCCCCAGCGTCGGGCATCCCTCCATCTGCGGACAATCCGCACAAGTATCCAGTTCCTTTTCCCTGACACAGTTATGTATAGGGCATAGTTTATCGCAAAAAGGTGTTTTTGCCCCATCCATGCGACAGCCGGTACAATTAATCATTTCCGTAGTAATTGTTACCCCATTGAGTTTCGTCCACAATGCAGCTGTTTTCTCACGCAGGGCATTGTCATTTGTAATGGTCGCAATCCTGGCATCACACCCTTCGCAGTCCAGTCCACAGCAGCCAATAAGCTCATTCATTTGCATTCCTCCCCACATCCATACAATTATTTATTCTGACCCATCCGGGCTCTATACGAAGAAATAGCATAAAGCGTTGTCATTACATATTTTTCCTTTTCGCTCACGGAAATAATATTCATAACTGATAAGAAATGACAATACAACCACTTCCGAAAAGACAACTGTTCATGTTTTCAGTGGTTCAGCCATTTTTATCACCTAACCTATTTTGCAAACTTGTATATGCATTTTCTTCTGATATAGAATACAATTTGTAATACATAAACTATGCCTGGCAGATTATCTATCTGCTGCTTTGACAACGATATAAATGTTGGCAGGAAGCAATGTTCCGGTTTCCCATACATCTTCAAAAGCTCCCGTTGTCAGAACCCTGTTGTACCGTGTATCCGATGCATTGGCATTTTCTGCAAGTGAGTCCACCAGATAGATGCATTGCTCATCATAGCCAACAACGACAGCGTAGTGCGTATCTCCCGGAATGCGGATAAAAACAATAATCGGATTTCCCTCTATCAACCGCTGCTTTAACGTGTCAATACTTCCGTGACAGGCTTCTGCCTGATACCCATGTCTCTCAAAAATATCCGTAATACTGTTTACAGAAACAAAACCAAGCGATCGTTTCAATTTCGAAAACAGTTCTTCACCATCCGCCTTATCCCCAAAGTACCTCAGGAGATAAGCGGCAGCATAGGCCGCGCATTTCCCATCTGTCTGGTAGTCGATACGACTACCTTCAGTTGTGCAAAAGAATTCAGACGGATAATTAAAGAATTCAACCTCATCCTCCGGCGGGCTTATGTATGCAAGAAAACATACAGACGCAGTAATGGACAAAATAATTGCAATAATTGCGGTGGCCAGACATATTTTTCGTATCTTTGTTCCAATTTTGCCACTGTATCCATGACAGCGAATCCAGTCTGTTTTCGTTTTCAATGGTTCAGCCATTTTATATGGTGCTAGAATATAACCATAGACACGAAATGTTGAACAAGCTATACTTATAAAAAAAGCAGAAGTTTCATGTCATTTCCTCCTGCACTGCCAATATTGCACCCCTATATGCCTGCTCCAACTGAGAATTAATAATCGCCTCATCGTATTTCAATGAATTGTTGGCGATGATGCTTGCATATCCGTGGGCAAACAGGAAAATAGTCAGAAAAACTCTTTTGGTCTGTTCCCTATTAATCCCCAAGGCTTTCTGCATAGCCGAAAGAACAGGGATAAGCTCATCTGCATCTATCAATTCAAGCAAGGTACTTCCGCTGAAATAATCCGACTGAAAAAGGAAACGGAAATGCAGCATGTCGTAAATTCAAAACAGTAAGATATATCCGGATGCCTGAACTGTTAGATGAGTTATCACTTTCCAAGCAGGATGGTACTTTCCGAAAAGTAATCAACGCCTACTGCAAGACAGAACTTCTTATCATTGACGAATGGCTGATTCGAACGCTATCTACTCAGGAAAGATATGATCTCTTAGAGATTGTTGAAAAAAGGGTTAACAGTCCGAAAGGTTCCATGATTCTGTGTACGCAGTACAATGATGAGGAATGGTATGGGCGTATTGATCCAGAATACGATGAAGGAAGCCCTGTTGCAGAGGCTATCATGGATCGTATTACAAACAATGCATATGATGTTTTCGTTGAAGGGAAAGTCTCAATGAGAAAACGTCATGGTTTAAAATCAAAAAGGGAAGGAGGCATTTCCTGATGAAAGAATGTCCCTTCAATTTACGCAACAGGTGTGAAATATGGACTGATTACCAGGTTGCATGTGTTGCATTACAGGAGGCAGAGAAACTATGTTCTTCCAACTGGGAAAGAATCAGTTACCTGCTGGACAGGGTAAAACTTCTTGAAACTTTATTTAATGAAGCCGGAATAGAAATCCCGGAATAATCATCATGCACTGATGACCGGAAAACGTGCACTGTATCGGCGGAAGCTATGCACTAAACCACCGTGCAGTGTGCTTTATCTGGTCGGTATATACAACAATTGCCTCAACATTGTAAGCGCATAGTTTCAGGGTGTCCCCAAACATATAGGAACCCTATTGCCAGAATTCCTGCACGCTAATATTTTGCTCGTTTCTGAAAGATTATCTCTTTGTTAACGTTTTGATATCCTGAAAAGCCCATAAATAGGGGATTTGTGTGTGACAGTGTTGCATATGCGTTGTATGCGGTTGACTGCCCACACATTCCCAGAGCTACTCATTACATTTGCAAAGAAAGGACTATAGCTATGAAAATACATTTTGCTTACTATAACCAATACAAGAACGGAATTGATATTGCCTTTGCTGATAATACACTTCTATTCTTATCCTGTGCTGAAGCTGAAAAGAATCTCCATACTACACCTAACTCTCAAAGGCTTATTGATAACCTTGCAATTGATAATCCGCTTATGTATGCTGCACTTGCTCTTGATTGTGAGTTGCAGGATTGGGCTGATGCTATGGATGAGGATTGGTGCTAATACTCCTTCACCATCTCCTATTAATTTTTTAACAACATTATTCTTAATACCAAGTTTAAAACACACTTTATATAATTCAGCATTATTACCTAGCATCTTCTAACAAAGATTTTAGCCGTCACACTCTTTGCATTTTTTAGAAAACATGTTACTATATGTATATATATTAGGTTGAAGCAGTTTCCTTGCTCTCATTACTTTGTGGTATTACTCCAGACATGATTACCTTTACACTGATGAATATACAAATTTATTTAACAATGAAAGGGGATTGCAACATGAGAGTAAATAGTTTAGGCGTGGTGTTAACGTGCATTTGTGGGGTGGTTTAGTCTATCCACAATTTATATTACAAGGAATCTGATTCACATAAATGCACAGAGGGTTCGAATCCCTCTCACCTCATTTGAAAGGGCTGTAAACCACAGCTCTTTTTAATTTTCATCTATCATTTATCTCAATATTTATTCATACATAACGCAACTTACACAAAGTCTCTTATTGATAATATTACAATTATAACTCATTTGACATATGACGTAATTGCTCTTGATTATGAATTGTCAGCTTGGGTTGATACTACGTGTGAGGACTAGAATCCATAAAATCTACATCATATATCTTTTTTTCTAGTGATATACCATATTCAGCTAGCTTGTTATTTAAATAATTATCACAAAATACTACTACTTCATTAAGATAATTTATATATTCTTTTATCTTATTTTCTGTCTGACTAAATCTATCCTGATGAATTATCAGGTGTCTCGTTTGTAATAATGAATCTAACTGATCAATATCAATAATATCTTCCCCTGTATTTTTATCTTTAAAAATATTATCATTGCCATCTATTTGCTTAAACAAGCCTAACAATTCACCTTTGCCAGTCCTCCCCAGTGGAAAAGATGTATTAATTTTTAATTTTTCGTCTACCACCAAATTTTCATCAATTATATAATTTATACTTTCTAAATAATTCTTTATTTTTCCTGATGTATCCAAATCAAACTTATTATGCTTTGATAATTTTGCCAATGCATTATCATTTATGCCAATTTTAATAGAATTAAGTCTCATATAAATTGAAAGTTTGTTATATCTAATATTACTACTAGTTATATGATACAAAAATTCTTTCATTACACTTTCAACATACACTTGAAATTTTGTTACTAATGAAACAACAGCTAATTTTAAAAATGTATCTTTTTCATCACTTTTCTCATTTGCTGTTTTCAACAAAATATGTATCTCACTTTGACGCACCAAGAAATCCTCTGTTGCATCAAAGTGATATTCCATCATTAATCTCCTTAAACCATTCTCCAATTCTTAAATTAACCATATCTTTATCCGATGTCTTTACCAACAAACTTTTTTGAATATCATCACGTTTCAAAAATGTAAATAACTTGTCATAAAGTTCATTTTTATTTTCGTTTATATATTCAAATGACATTCTTTCAAAACTTGGCATAATAAAATCTGCAATGGTTTTGTACACCTTTACATTCTCAGTTGAAATATCCCTAAATGCCTTATCAATGCCAAATACAATTTTTACTTTTTCAATTGTTTCATTAAATCTTTTTTTGTATTGTTCTTTTTTTTCAACAGAACAATCCTTATTATTGTCCATATACTCATTCAAATAAGAAACTAATTTACCTTTATATCCTTCTACCAAGAACACCCCCTTCTCTTTTTTGATATTGTCTGAGAACGCAAAGTAACGTATTATAAATTCAACATCCAAATACCTCTGATGAGGTTTTTTTTGTTTCAACATAGCCAGAAAATCCTTATTTTCGTTACATAATTCCTTAGCTGCATCATTTAAATTTCCTCTATACAAACAATTTCTAAGCTCTTGATAGTTTAATGTTACTGCTCCTCTGTTCAAACGCATAAATATATCATACTTAATATCTCTATGAGAATCCTTTTTTATAATATTGACACGTAACAAGCCATCATCTAATAAACTCTTTGCTTTTGGTGGTAAATCTTTATATTTTCTTTTCTGTAATTCCCCTAAGACTTCTACTTTTGTTAATGCAAACTCATTATCGTAATAATTTAATATACTGTACAATCTTTGCAATCCATCTAAAACTAGCCAACTTCCATCATCTTCTTCTGCAAAATATAAAGGTGGAATAGGTACATTCATAATTATAGATTCGATAAGCATAGATGCTTTATCATTTTTCCATATATGTTTTCTCTGAAAAGGAACTTCTAAAACAATTTTTCCTTTTTTTATCAAATTAAATAAATACTCTACTGAATAGTCATAGGATGTCGTGTTAAGAAATCGCTTTTCTTTTGGCACATCTAAACTATAATCCTGTTCTTCATTTGCAAATATATCTGACATATAAACTTTACCTCCTATTTTCAATTCATATCACCTCCTGACACTATATTGTATCCACTGAGTGATATAATATTCTTATCAATAATTATTGTATTTTGCTTTGTAGTTTTAAATAATAATATCCACAACAATTTAATTTTCTATCATATTTGATGACATTCCCCTGTATGTTTACTCATATGCCCATTACAACCAGTTTAATGCTTTCTCTTTTACTTTCGCATACCATTCCTTTTCATCAACAGAATTTTTAGCCTGCTCTAGCGAATATTCAAATATACTTTTTACCTGTTGTGGATTAGGCACATAACCTGCATTATATGACTGTTCTACCATATTAATAAATACATCCAATTCCAAAGGTACAATAACAGACTTTCCTCCATAAAAAGCAATATTCATAGTATGTAATGCATAAAAATATGCAATACAAGACTCATTAATTTTAGGAGCTATAAACAAACAATAAGCATCCTTTCCTGTCTCCTTCTTTAACTTTGCTAGATGTCTAGATACAGGCTCACCTTCTGTTTCATACTGTTTTTGTCCCGACTGCATCGTCACCTCTACAGCGAGTCCAAAGTCATCATAATCACATACAATATCAGACATATTTCCAGCAGCCGTAGACATTGGTTGTCCTTTATCATCAAGCTTTAAATTAGCTTTAATATCTCCTCCATCTAACATTGTCATTGCTCTCCAAGTATTCCATTCGAGCATTAATGGAGCATCATATAACACATTATTTTTTATGTCATCAAATGTATCCATTACATCCGCATAATTTTTATATTCCTTAAGTTCTGTTATCTGTTTACTTATAATCTGTTTCTTCTTGTTTGCTATAGCATTTTCAAGAATATCTTTTAATTCATTAGTTGTATGTTCTTCTAACTTCTCACTCTTTCCTGTTACTTCTTTTACCTGCTCTATTAATCTCAATCGATTATCACTATATAATTCTGGAACTGAACCGTCAAATAAATACTTTTTATAATTATTCTCATCATCTATATATACTGGTTTTCTATCAACCATCGATAAGAAAAACTCAACTTCTTTACGTTTTTCCGGCATAATTGATATTGAATGTCCCCTCTGAGATATTTCAACCATCCCTGTTGCTCTTAAATACCTAAAACAAGCATCAGCATAATCTCTAAGGTTTCGTGATTTTGTTGTTACAAACTTATCTATTGATTTATCTCTTGATTCTCTAGTCTTAGTATTCCCATCATTAATATCATCTGCATAGATTTTTTCTACTTGTTCTTTTAGGTAATTTCCTCTATATGTTTTATAGCTTAACTTAGCATAAAGTTTCATACGTCTAAAAGTTTTTATCTCAGCTACAATACTGTCAAATTTATTATAGTGGGTTAATTGCATCCCAAATATCATTAATTCATCAAAACTTATCGTACCCAATTCATATATTAACCTAAAAATCTCAAGATATGGTTTTACGCAAAATATTCCTTTAAATTCCTCTGGTTCCATATGATAAGGCGATGGTAATTGAAATTTCAACAACTGTCTAAGTAAGACTTCTTCTGTTCGTTTTCCACTTATAAAATTTTCACCAGCTTCTGTAAGTTTTATATATGGCTTTAAATCTACAAATCCTAACGCTTTCGGTGCCCTATTAATTCTGTCTCTTGCACTAAATGCCATATCTTTTTCTGAGCCTTTACCATCAAAATCACTTCCTTCAGCCAGCTTTTTAATAAACTCAACTTGAGTATTTGTATTCCATTTCTTGCCTTCAAAATTATTATGTAATACTTGTATTTCCGGAATCATTTTTAAAGGTGTTCTTGGAGATGTTGTAAAAAATAAAGTCTTACTTTTTAAATATGCCACTTTTTCTACCTCCTCTAATAGTTCGTAACAATTATATGTTTTGCATCTGCTTTAAATCTATTTCTTATATTTACAGCATAAGATTTATCATACTCTTCCACTATATATTTTCCATATAATTCCTCAGTTAATGCAGTTTTTCCAATTACCAGCATTGATTTACACGATAGATTTGCAAAGTCATTTGCCAATCTTCTGTGCTCATTTTCCCCAAATCCGTCTCTATATGCTTCATTACCATAATCACTAAATACACAATCATATGGCGGATCCAAGAATATAAAATCATTGTTTCCTGCCATATTGAATATCTCTGAATAGTCATAATTATAAATCTCTGTTCTTTTTAACAATTCATAATGCTTATCCGTAATTAATTTTGTATTTAAATTTTTATATCTTCCAAACGGAACATTATACTCGCCTTTTGCATTGTATCTAATCATACCTGAATATGCCGTCTTGTTAATAAAGAAATAAACTACAGCCTCCAAATATTCACTCTCTATCTTATGATTAAACATATCTCTAATCTTATAATATAATGCTTCATTTTTGTTTTCCACTCTTTCTTCTGGATGTTTCTTTTTCAATCCCTCATACTCTTTTTGATTTTGCTCATATACCATTTGAAGCTCATCTAACTGCTTTCTTACACTAGGATACTCTTCCTGCATTTGTTTATAAAATGAATATAATTTCGTATTAACATCATTTATTATTGCATTCTGTGGTTCTAAATAAAAATATAAAGCACCACCACCAAAAAAAGGTTCAATATATCTATTGTAATTCTCTGGCATATTACTAATAAAATGTGATATTTCTTTCGATTTACCACCTCTATACTTAATCATTGGATTCATGATGATTTCCTCCTCGTAGACTCAACCATAATAAATTATACAATATTTTTCTTCTCTTTACTATCCATTTTTACTTCATAAATATCTGTTTTATGTAATGTGTCTTGCTTAGCCACCTTACTATCTATCTTCCCTTATACACCTCCCACAATCTCTTCTGCTCCGCTCCTATCCTCAATATCTCCTTCAAATCCCTCAACATTGCCTCAACATTAGCATCCATCTGTTCAACAGTACCAGTACGATTACCTGCTGTAATCTCCCATTGAACTCTCTCTTTAGAGTAATATTCCTTAGTCTCCACATTCATATATCCATACACCGCATATGAATAGCCATCGCTTTTCTCTAAAAATACCGGCGCCACTTCCCCTTTAGAAGTTTTCCATCTCATCAGCCTTGGAAACCAGCACAAGCCTTCTTTTATCAGTTCTTTAAATGTCTCAAGCAACTTGCCCAGCTCATTTAATATTCCACGGAATGAGTTTCCTGCCTCTATTGTCTTATCTGCTTCGACCTGATTAGCATATTCTTCTATTGTGGGTGCAAATAATCTGAAAGACGATACAAATTTCTTGATTCTATCAAGTAATTTCGCCGCATCTTCTGCTTTTTCAATAGCACTTGCCAGCTCTTCATTTACCGATTGAAGTTTTGTCCTCTTTTCGTCAAGTTCCATTGATATCTGTTTTGATTCTCTACTATCCATTTCTGATAGTGACTTAGTAATCCGCCGTATACTTTCCAGATATGAAATATCAGTCTCCAGTTTTTCTTTTTTATCCGTATATTCTTTTTCAACAGCTTTATTTGCCTTAACTGCCCTATCCGATTCTTCCACCTGCTCTTGTAATTGTGTCAAATGCTTTGTCTCCTGAGCCACCTTATACTCTGCAACGGATAAATCATGATTTCGACCTTTCGACTTTTCTTTTATCTGTTTCCCAAACCAGTCATTCACTTCTTTATTCGCCACCTCTCGAAGCTCATCCTGCAGCACTCGTGATAACACAGATTTAGTGAATACCTTCCGTTTTGACACTTGCTTGCTAAGACCTTTCTTATATCCATCTGCCACAGGGACTCCAACAATGTGCATATGCGGACTATCCTCATAATGTGCATATGCGGACTATCCTCATCAAGATGAACCACAGCATTTGCAACTACAAACTGTAGAAGCCTCTTTCTAAGCTCGTCCAGCATTATCTGATATGACAATTTCATGTATGACTTCATATCATCAAATTGCCTCCAGAACTCCCTGTCACCTATCTGAATGATTATTTCAACTGCCATATCCTG
>CAKSBI010000001.1 GCA_934437985.1 uncultured Lachnospiraceae bacterium | reverse complement strand
TGATGCCGGAGTATTTAATAATAATATTATTTTTAATTAAAGAAACAATTATAAATTGTATTGAATTTAGCTGTTATTACTGTTAAAATATATTTTATGTTAATTTATTAATAGAATAATCTTGGTAAAATTATCGAAAGGTAATGACACAAAGCCATAGGATCTAAAACATACATTGACAGGTGTATGATACGATAGCCGGTTGCATATAGGGAATGCTGGCAGATTTGTGTTGGCATTTTTTGTTTTTATCAGGATAGAATATATGTTTCACAGCGTATATCGGGTATGAAGGAGGAATCTTTGATGTATAACAATGGATTGAAGACAATTGCTGTATTGGTCTGTGAGATGCAGTCACAGTCACAATTTCAGCGGGTGATATGTCAGAATATATCTGTTCAGGCATATAAACTTGGATATAATGTAGCTATATTTAACTGGAATAATCCTTATGACCAGCATACGTCATATGTTGACGGCCAGCTTGAGATATTTGACCTGCCCGATTATTCTGAAATAGATGCAGTTATATATCTGAAAGATTCGTTTGATGCCCCGGATGTTGAAAAGTCATTAGAAAAGAGAATACGGGATAATGTCAAAGGACCGTGTGTATCTGTCCGTGCACAGGTTAGTGGGTTTTATAATATACTTACAGATGATGCGGCAGGAATACGGGAGATAGTCAGGCATTTTGCTGTTGAACATGGATGTAAGAAGATTGCATTTATGACCGGTAAGATTGAGATGCTGGATGCCCAGCTGAGGCTTGTTGCTTATAAGAATGCAATGGATGAATATGGCCTTGAATACGATGAGAGCTATATTTTTTATGGGGATTATTGGAAAGCAAAAGGGAAAGAAGCTGTAGATCATTTTTCAAATTCGCACTATGGTATGCCGGAAGTAATCGTGTGTGCCAATGATTATATGGCGCTTACTGTAATGCATGAGCTGATTGAAAGGGGATATAAGATACCTGATGATATTCTTGTGTCGGGCTTTGACAATATTTCGGATGCGGCAGACTATGTTCCATCACTGACGTCGTTGAATGTTCCGTTTGATGAGATGGGAAAGGAAGCTGTTAATGCTATTCATAAAGCGTTTATGGGAGAGGTTGAGGCTGAGGGTTCGAGCCTGATCGCCCCGGTGCCGGTTCTCAGGGATTCATGTGGATGCCATGAACATGATGTGTGGGAGACCATTAAGAAGAAAGCGCGTGCATATGACAACAGGTCTGATAATGCATATTCACTCAGGGATATGAGATTCCTGACCGTTGCGCTTGAGGATGCCGGTTCAATGGAAGAGATCATGGATGTTGTAGATAATTATATGCGGATTGTAGGAGACTTCAGAAGCTTTTTTATATGTCTTAACATGGAACCGGATGGAGACAGAATGAAGCCATATCCTAGTTATAATGGGTATACTGACGAGATGATGTGTTCACTGGCAATTATTGACAGGGTGAGGGACAGGGAATGCCCTGAGACATTTTGCAGGGCTGATCTTATTCCTGCTGTATATGCTAAAGGTGAACCTCAGATTTATTATTTTACACCGTTGCATTTTCTTGATAAGAATTATGGATATACTGCGATCAGTTATCCGGATTATTACGGATTGAAGGGAGACTATTATTCATTTTCCACATACATAAGTAATGCCCTTGATTCATTTAATAATAAGGTAATATTACAGAGGACCCTTGAAGAGCTGGAGACACTTTATGTCAGTGACCCGCTTACGAACCTGTATAACAGACGTGGATTTGAGATTAATGCAATGTCTATATATGAGGATTGTATGGAACGTGGTGCGGGAATGATGGTTATGGGTATTGATATGGATGGAATGAAACATATTAATGATACGCATGGACATCAGGCAGGGGATGCTGCAATACGTGTGCTGGCCGGTGCGCTTGATTATGCATCTTCCGGTAAGGAGATATGTGCAAGAGTTGGCGGTGATGAGTTTAATGTGGTTGCAAGTGATTACACTGAGGATGAGATGAACTCATTTATTGCGAAGGTATATGAATTCCTTAATGCTAATAACGCTAAAGAGGATGCCGAATACAAGGTCAGGGCAAGCTATGGCGCAATACTTGTAGACACATATGATGATGGAAGGAATCTTGAATATTATCTTAATCTGTGTGACAAAAAGATGTACTCGGATAAGCAGCGCAAAAAGGCAGAACGCAGTTAAGGGTAAAGGTATTCGAGTATTTTGATTGAAGCCTCCAGATTACCGGAGGTTATTATGAATCCGAGTATCGGCTTGGTCTGGGCCGGCTTCAGGCTTTTATATACTTCACTGTCGGATAATATTATGCCACAGGCATATGTTTCATCAGGACGGTTGTTGAGTGTGTCAGGAACAGGGCTGTCTGTCTTCTCTAATTCAGGATAATACAGGTAAGCTGAGTATTTTTCATACTGCTCAGGTGTGAGGGCTTCTTTGAGGTCAACAAAGCATCCGAGAGTTGCATAATGATCAAATGATGCACTGTCGGCTATCATGGCATCCAGTTTTTTTGCATATATATATGAAGTGATGGATTCAGTTGTTGCAAGGACGTCTGAACTTGTTCCGCCTGATAACAGATAGTTATCTTCAAAACGCACCTCTTCTTTTTTTCCATTATAGCCAAGGTATTCAAGAAGATTATGATTGAATTCCCCGAGCCTGTCCGCGTCAAGGGAATCATTAAGGATTGTTGCCATATATACCACATCACGGTGATTGCTTATGGCATCATATGCCAGGTAACCTATTATAAAACATACAGCTATACCTGCAATAAGTGGAATCATGTAGTATTCGCGGAACTGTACTTTCTTTTCCTCCGGATTCATTGATCTCCATAATTCTTTTTCTGACAGCTCACGGTCTTTATTGTATATGGCTGCATCTTCATTAAGCGAGGTTTTTTTGTTGCTTGTATCAATTGACATTGTTATCACTTCCTATATCTATCTATATACATATGTTGCCATGATAGCAGAGAAATGTTAATAAACAATGAACATTTCTCTGAGAAAAGAATACCGGTAAAAAACGGAAAAAAGTATTGATAAAAAAATATTTAAAAAAATAAAAAAAGTACTTGCATTCCATGTGAAGATTTGATATACTACCGATTGTTGAGATTGATGGGCTATCGCCAAATGGTAAGGCACTGGACTCTGACTCCAGCATTTCTAGGTTCGAATCCTAGTAGCCCAGTTTATTGCAGGAGCTTTTACAGCTCCTTTTTTATTTCGGAAATTTGCAATTTTCTATAATTCAAAATGCTCTGCTTATTAATTTTCCAAAGTTATGTATTTTATAACAATTTTGACACATTTACAGTGTAAAATACAGAAATACCATTGTCAGTGTATGCATTACGTGAATGATTGGCACATAAAAATGATTGGTTATGATTAATTGTGGATTTTATCAGTTTTTTATGTTTAAATTATTGATGTATAGTGATATACTTATCTGGTAATGAACATTATAATTAGGAGGATGTTACAATGAGAAGAACTAAGCTTCTTGCATCTGTTCTGGCTCTTGCAATGACAATATCATCTATAACCGTAACCGGTAATGATGCAAGTGCCGCAGCTGCAAAACCAAAGTTAAGTGCAACTAAGAAGACTGTTGCAATCGGTAAGACAGTTAAAGTCAAGATTAAGAAGGTGTCGGGTGTTAAGTCGATCAGTAAGACTACATGGGCAACTTCTAAGAAGAAGGTTGCAGCAATAAGCAAGTCAAACAAGACATCTGCAACAATTAAGGGTAAGAAGAAGGGTACTGCTAAGATTACGGCCAAGGTTACATACAAGCTTAAGAATGGTAAGAAGGCTTCCAAAAAGCTTACATGTACAGTAACTGTATCTAATAAAAAGGTGAAAGCTACTAATGCTCCGGCTGTAACAGCTACACCCGGAACAGCAGCTGCTAATACCCCTGCTGCAACGAAAGCAGCAGCAACGGCAACGCCAACCCCTACAGTAGAGCCGACAGCTACACCTGTTCCTACTGAGAATCCATACTATAATGTATCAGGATATTATGCATCTTATGATGGTAATAAGTCATACAGTGGTAAGGATAACCTTTTTGTTAACTATGTAATGGCTGACTCAAAGGAGATCAATACAAAGGCCTCAGCTGTTAATAAGCTTTCATTCAAGATTGATTCCAATGATTCATATGAGATGGGAATCTATGTAGACAACTGGGAGTGCGCTGCTTCAAGTCGTGGAGATAAGGCTAAGGTTGGAACATTTACAACTAATGGAACAGCAGGACAGCAGATCGATGTTGAGATAAGTGGAGATGCCATCAATGCAATTGATAATGAGAAGATTTCATTTGGTTTCTATACTGATAAGGTAGATAAGTCAAAGCAGACATACTGTCTCCATGACATGTATGTAGGATATACAGGCAGTGACGTTATGTATCCTGTGAATCTTACATATAACACAGTTGGATGTACTTCTACTGCCAGTGGAATATACACAACAAGACAGAAGGATTCGTCAGCAGTCATTTCTGATGCTTACAAGTCACTTGCATCACTTACAGAAGCTAAGGGATATAAGTTTGGTACATGTGTAACATATAACCAGATCATGAATGACAAGGAATTCTGTAACCTTGTTGCCAAGCATTGTGACAGTATTACAGCTACTAACGAATTTAAGGCATATTCACTTCTTAACCAGGATGCATGCCAGAAGTCTGAGGATGGAATGCCTGCAGGCATGAACTATGCTAATGCAGATGCTATCTTTGACTGGGCTAAGGCTAATAACCTTAAGATCCGTGGCCATGCCCTTGTATGGGATCAGAGTATGTGTTCATGGTTCTTCAATGAAGGATATGCTGCTGATGAAGTAGATGCTGATGGTAATGTAACTAACCGTGTTGATGCAGAGACTATGAAGAAGAGACTTGAGTCATATATCAATCAGGTTATGATGCACTTTGAAGCAAAAGAGACTGATAAGAATAATCGTGTAATATACTGCTGGGATGTTGTTAATGAAGGACTTACAGATGAACAGGATGGTTCAGGCGGAGATAAGGCTCATTACTACATAAGAACAACAAGGGATGGCAAGGCTAACCCATTTTACGAAGTACTTGGCTATGAGTATATCAAGATTGCATTTGAGGCAGCAAGAAAGACTATCGATGATAATAATATTACAGGTGTTGACCTTGTATATAATGATTACAATGTATTCCAGACATATAATGACAAGCGTAACAGAGTAATTAACCTTGTTAAGTATCTTAATAAGGATACCAAGCTTGTTGATGCAGTAGGTATGCAGGGATATCTTGGATATGGTAACCAGAATAACTGTCTTGGTGATGGCCTTGTATCAGGAGTTAAGGATACGATAATTGCACTTGATAAGGCAGGTGTCAAGGTTCAGCTTACAGAGATGGCTATGAGAAACTTTACGAACACGTCCCAATATATGGATGCACATTCGGAGTTTGCCAAGAAGATGTTCTCAATGCTTGCTGAGATTAATGATACAACTAATGGTGCATTTACAAGTATGTCACTCTGGGCATTCATAGATGATCCGACACTTAACTACACAGATGACACATATGAATATGACATCTATACACCATACAGTGGATTATTTGATGAGGTGTATACAGCTAAGGGATCATTCAATGCAATTTATGAGGCATTTGGAGGAGAACTTCCTAAGTAATAAGGCAGTACAGCTTAATATTATATAGGGTAATAATTAATATAACAGGATGGATGTTGTGATGTATGCAATGTCCATCCTGTTCTCTGCTTTTTGCTTGTTTATCTTATTGATTTATGATAATATTATAGCGGTTAGTGATTTTTAATATTGGGTGTTGCTAGTGGGAGTTGATGGCATGGATCATAACAGTATTGATAGGCAGGTAAGCATTTTGCAGAAGGAGAATGCTGAGCTTAAGAAGCGGATCAGGGAGTATGAGCTTTTACTTAATAATATTCCGGTCAATGTTTTTCTTAAGGATACCAATTCTATATATAGGGTTGTAAGCAGGTCATCAGCTGTGAATAATCATACTAATATTGATTATATGATAGGCAAGACAGATTTTGATTTTGCGGAAGCAAGAATATATGCAAAAGAACATGTTGATGCTGACAGGAAGATAATAGAATCCGGAATGGAGACTCATTATATCAATCCGCGTCTTGATAACGGCAGCGTCAAATATATGGATATATGTAAGATACCCTGTATGGATGAGAATAATGAAGTGAAAGGTATTCTTGGCATGGTTACATATTCCGTTCCCGGAATGGAACAGAGGCTTAGTGATATTTTACCGGGAGGAAGTAACCTTAATCAGTTCTGTAATATTCTTTTTGATTATAATTATATTGATAAAACGATAAAGATACTTAACTGTGCAGAGAGATTTGATTATATCAAAGGTATTGTGCAGTCCGGGGAACTGGTTAAGCCGGCTTCTGATGCATTATTTGATCATATTAATGTTCATGATTATTCCAGAATAGTAAGCAGATTTAAGAAGATTGAAGGAACTGATGAGGAATTCAAGTTTGTATTCAGGATGAAGGACGAGTTTGGTGAATGGTGTAACTGCATTATGATTGTCAAGTCTATCAGGACAGAAGGCAATGAGGACCGCCATGCACTTAGTCTTGTAGTAGCACTTGATGAAGAAAACTGGATGAAGCGTGTATTTGACTGGGTCAGAAGAGAGGAATATGCCGATATTCTTGTAGCGCTTACAGATGCATATCAGGCTGTATATCTGGTCGATGTTGAAGAAGCAACCCTCGAAACCATTAAGCACCCTGATAATTCCATGATCAGATGGTTTGGTGTAGATGATTATAAAAACGGCGTTGAAAGAGTTGCGGCAGCTTTGGTTGATGCCGGGGGCAAAAGAAAGTACATGCAGGCTCTGTCATTAGACCGATTGAAGGAATTGTGTGGGTCGGGGCGCGAAAAGGAATATTTTGAAGTGAAATATCCATATAAGGGCAAGTCAGTCTGGATGGGCATTACTATAATGGTAATCAATTCAAACAGAGTTGTAATTATGCAGCAGGATATTACCGAAAGAGTGATTAATGACAGAAGAAGCAGGCATCTGAGCAGTGTTGTCGGTCTTATGTTTAAGGAGTATTTTGATTATATCTATGAAGTGAATCTTGACGATAATAAGTTTTACTTACTTGAGAGTTCTGGTATCCTGTTTGAGAGAAAGCGTATTGACACATTTGATGATATAGTCGCACACTTACAGTCGGGGTGTCATCCTGAGGATACTGATATTATATCTGAAGCCTTTGACCTGGATAAGTTCAGGAAGTATAATGAAGAGAACAATGAAAATTCAATAGAGCTTCGTAATATTGATGGAAAGTGGTATATTATAACATTCCATTTTACAATTGTTGATGATAAGAGGGAGATATTTATTATCATCAAGGATAATGATGTTAATAAGCAGAAGGAGCTTGCCAGCATGAAGCTTCTTAGTGAGGCGGTTGAAGAAGCAACGAGGTCTAATGCGGCAAAAAGTACATTTCTTGCCAATATGTCGCATGAGATCAGGACGCCGCTTAATGGAATTATCGGCATGAATGAGATGATAATCAGGGAGACAGGTGAAGAAGAGACAAGAAAGAGTGCTTCGGTTGTGCTGTCTTCAGGCAAGGTTCTGCTGGCACTTATTAATGATATACTTGATTTTTCTAAGATTGAATCCGGGAAGATGGATATTATAGAAGTGGAATACTCTCTGTCAAAGGTTATTGCCAATCTTATATCGATGACGAGAGTGAGGACAGAGGCTAAGGGCCTGGCATTTGAGCTTAAGATCAATCCTGATATTCCGGACAGATTGTATGGGGACGATATCAGAATCAAGCAGATAGTTACCAATATCCTTACCAATGCAGTCAAGTATACGGAAAAGGGCAAGGTTACACTTGATATGAGTTATAAGCTGCTGGGTGATGATAACATGGAGCTTATAGCTGCGGTTACTGATACCGGAATTGGTATAAAGGAAAAGAATATGGAAAGTCTGTTTGAATCGTTTGAAAGACTGGATATGACCCAGAACCGTTCTATAGAGGGAACCGGGCTTGGAATGACGATTACGAGCAGACTGCTTGATATGATGGGCGGCATGATATCTGTACAGAGTGTATATGGCAGGGGTTCAACATTCTTTGTCAGAATACCGCAGAAGATCATTGATCCTGAAAGCAGGGTTAATATAAATGAACAGGATGATGTGGCACTTGAGAAGATAATTAATGATACAACAAGCTATGACGGCTCAAGGGTGCTTGTAGTCGATGATAATAAGATTAACCTTATGGTTGCGTCAAAGATGCTTAAGAATCTTGGCTGTGTGGTTGATACCGTTATGTCAGGGATGTCATGTATAAAAAAGGCATGCGAACAGCAGTATGATATAATCTTCATGGATTATCTTATGCCTGAGCTTGATGGTCTTGAGACATTATACAAGCTTAATGATGAGCCGGGTAATATTAACCGTAACGTCCCTGTTGTAATAATGACGGCTAATGCCATTGCAGGAATGAAAGAATTTTATATTGATGCGGGATTTACGGATTTTATATCAAAGCCTATTGACATGGAGCGCCTTAAGGTCGTGATGAGCAAATATTTGATTAAGAGTTGACTGCGGTAGTTGACAAAAAAAACATGGATTGCTACAATGTAGTCGACTTGAAATATAGTAATGAATGGGAGGTCAGTATTATATATGTTAAAAAATGGTAAAAAAAGAATGGTTTTATCCATATTGGTTGATAATACATCGGGTGTACTCAGCCGTGTAGCCGGATTATTCAGTAGAAGAGGCTACAATATCGACAGCCTTACAGTTGGTGAGACTGAGGATTCACAGGTATCAAGAATGACTGTTGCCGTTACCGGTGATGAAGCAATTCTTGAGCAGATAACCAAGCAGTTATCCAAGCTTGAAGATGTTAAGGAGATAGTTGAGCTGCTTCCTGATTCATCAGTATGCAGGGAGCTTGTACTTGTTAAAGTTTCAGCTAACCGTGCCCAGAGGACAGAGATTAACACGGTTGCCAATATATTCAGGGCAAAGGTTGTTGATGTTTCAGAAGAATTTATGATGATGGAGCTTACAGGAACTACAAGTAAGGTAGACGCATTTATTAAGCTGTTAGACGGCTTCGAGATTAACGAACTTGTTCGTACCGGTATTACAGGACTTACAAGAGGTTTTAATTCCCTAGACGACTAAATATATTAATTTTATGTTATTAGGAGGCAAAAGAAATGGCAAGAATTTTTTATCAGGAAGACTGCAATCTTTCAGCAATCAAAGATAAGACAATTGCAGTAATCGGTTATGGCAGTCAGGGACATGCTCATGCACTTAATGCTAAGGAGTCAGGCTGTAACGTAATTATCGGTCTTTATGAGGGATCTAAGTCATGGAAGAGGGCTGAGGAGCAGGGATTTGAAGTTTATACTGCTGCAGAGGCTGCTAAGAAAGCTGATATCATCATGATTCTTATCAACGATGAGCTCCAGGCTGATATGTATAAGAAGGATATTGAGCCAAACCTTGAGGAAGGCAATATGCTTATGTTCGCCCATGGTTTCAATATTCACTTCGGACAGATTGTTCCACCTAAAAATGTTGATGTAACAATGATTGCCCCTAAGGGACCTGGACATACAGTAAGAAGCGAGTATCAGGCCGGTAAGGGTGTTCCTTGTCTTGTAGCTGTTCATCAGGATGCTACGGGTAAGGCACTTGAGAATGCACTTGCATATGCACTTGCAATCGGTGGTGCAAGGGCCGGTGTTCTTGAGACTACATTCAGAACAGAGACAGAGACAGACCTCTTTGGTGAGCAGGCAGTTCTTTGTGGTGGTGTATGTGCACTTATGCAGGCAGGCTTTGAGACACTTTGTGAAGCAGGATATGACCCGAGAAATGCATATTTTGAGTGTATCCATGAGATGAAGCTTATTGTAGATCTTATCTATCAGAGTGGATTTGCAGGTATGAGATATTCAATCTCCAATACAGCTGAGTATGGTGATTATATAACAGGACCTAAGATCATTACAGATGAGACTAAGAAGACTATGAAGAAGATCCTCAAGGATATCCAGGATGGTTCATTTGCTAAGGAATTCCTTCTTGATATGTCTGCAGCAGGCGGAAAGGCTCATTTCAATGCTATGCGTAAGCTTGCAGCTGAGCATCCTGCTGAGAAGGTTGGAGAGGAAGTTCGTAAGCTTTACAGCTGGAATGGCGAAGATAAGCTTATCAACAACTAATTTATAATCCGATAGTAAGCAATAATGTAAGGATAATCTGATCGTCCACGGAATAGATAACTGTTTCGTGGACGGTTTTATGTGTAAGAATTTTATGTGTAAGGAGATGTCTGTATGAATGACCAGAGAAAGTTTGTTGAATTGTTAGGTGAGATTGTAGATATTGCAAGGACTAATGATAACAGTATAAGTACAGCAGAGATAGACGCATATTTTAGCGATATGGAGCTGTCAGGGGCACAGCTTGAATATGTATATGATTATATATGTAAGGGTGGGATAACTGTAAGGGGATATGTTGACAGTATATCATCCGGACAGGCAGAAGAGAGGCTTACAGGGCATAATCTTACAAAGCAGAATGAGGTGGATGATAAGCAGTCAGATTCAGGCACACCATCCTCGGCGAGGCTTAAGCATTATAGAAGGAGTGTCAGGCAGTTGTCTGTTGCTGAAGATGAGATTTTAGAAGCAGCATGTATACGTCTGCTTGATGGAAGTGCAGTTGTTAAGGACAAGCATATGGTTATTGAAAGTCATTTATCTACTGTTATGAACATTGCTTCAAAATATACGGGCAGGGGTGTATCTTCGGATGAGCTTATTGAAGAAGGTAATATGGCACTTGTGGCGGCTATTGAAGAGCTGCTTATGGGTGAGTATATAGAACAGGAGATTGAAAGGAATGCGCGTGATATCTGTGGGGAATATATACGTGACAGAATACGTGCAGGCATAATTAATTGTATAGATGACAGTAATGAACGTGAGACAGCTTTATACGCAGCAGCTGCCAAGGCAGGGCTTGTAAATGAGGCTGTAAAGACTCTGGCAAAGGAATATGGAAGAATTGCCACTTTGAATGAATTGTCACAATATACACATATATCAGTTGACGAAATAGAGGATATTGTCAAGCTGTCTGCCGGGTCGATTGAGATAGGAAAAGAATAAATAATTATAAAAATATTATAAACTATACTATAGAAAAAAAACGGACTACAAATGTGGTGCTTAGAAATATATAGGGTTGCAGCGTACACAATATATTGTGTACGCATTTTTTATTAACAACAATATATATGGACAAATCAAAATGGTAGTGCTATAATTGGGAACGTAGCGTTTTGGGGTATTTTGTGAATGTGATCTGATATGAAAGGAATGTGTGTGCAATGAAGGTTATTAAAAGGGATGGAAGAATAGTTGAGTATGACAGGAATAAGATTCTTACGGCTATTAGAAAGGCTAATGCTGAAGTTGACAGATATGATAAGCTCAGTGATGAAAAGATTGAAGGTATTGTTGCAAGTATCGAGGGGCTGCACAGGGATAATATGCATGTTGAGAATATCCAGGATATGATCGAGCAGAAGATCATGGCAGAGGGAAAGTACACGCTGGCTAAGACGTATATTATATACAGATATAGAAGAGAGCTTGTAAGAAAGGCTAATACAACTGATGATTCGATCATGAGCCTTATCCAGAACAGTAACAAGGATGTTATGGAAGAAAATTCTAATAAAAATGCTTATATTGCATCAACACAGAGGGACCTTATTGCCGGGGAGGTTTCCAAGGATCTTACCAAGAGACTTTTACTTCCGGAGCATATTGTGGAGGCACATGAAAAAGGTGCAATACATTTTCACGATATGGATTATTTTGTACAGACAATTTTTAACTGCTGTCTCATCAATATTAAGGATATGTTTGAAAATGGAACTGTTATGAATGGTAAGTACATTGAGACACCTAAGAGCTTTCAGGTTGCGTGTACGGTAATGACACAGATAATCAGTGCTGTCGCAAGCAGCCAGTATGGCGGACAGTCTGTAGATATAAGGCATCTGGGCAAGTATCTCAGGATCAGCAGGAAAAAGTATGAAGACAGATATAAGGAGATGTATGGTGACAAGATGGATCCATACATTATTGAGAACCTTGTTAATGACAGACTTAATGATGAGTTAAGATCCGGTGTCCAGACAATTCAGTATCAGATCAATACTCTGATGACTACTAATGGACAGTCACCATTTGTTACATTATTTATGTATCTTGAAGATGGTGATGAGTATATTGAAGAGAATGCAAGGATCGTTGAGGAGATATTAAGACAGAGGCTTGAAGGTATTAAGAATGAGAAGGGCGTATATGTTACCCCGGCTTTTCCTAAGCTGATATATGTACTTGATGAGAATAACTGCCTTAAGGGCGGTAAGTATGATTATATTACAAAGCTGGCTGTAAAATGTTCTGCCAAGAGAATGTATCCTGATTATATCTCTGCCAAGAAGATGCGTGAGGCATGTGAGGGAAATGTATTCTCATGTATGGGATGCAGAAGCTTTTTGAGTCCGTGGAAGGATGAGAATGGCAATTATAAGTTTGAAGGAAGATTTAACCAGGGTGTTGTAAGCATTAATCTTCCACAGATCGGTATTATCGCACAGGGTAATATGGAGAAGTTCTGGCAGCTGCTTGAAGAGAGACTTTCGCTTTGCTTTGAGGCACTTATGTGCAGGCATAATGCACTTGAGGGAACATTATCGGATGTCAGTCCGATACACTGGCAGTATGGTGCTATTGCAAGGCTTAAAAAAGGCGAAAAGATTGATAAGCTTCTTCATGATGGTTATTCATCAATTTCGCTTGGCTACATCGGTCTCTATGAGGTTACAAAGCTTATGACCGGAGTATCACATACACAGCCTGAGGGAACTGAGTTCGCAGTCAAGCTTATGAAGCGTCTCAGGAATGCGACAGATACATGGAAGGAAGAGACCGGTATAGGATTTGCATTATATGGCACGCCTGCAGAAAGCTTATGTTACAGATTTGCAAGAATAGATAAGGAACAGTTTGGAGAGATTAAGGATGTAACTGATAAGGGTTATTATACTAATTCATATCATGTTGACGTAAGGGAAAAGATTGATGTATTCTCGAAGTTCAGCTTTGAGAGCCAGTTCCAGAATATATCCTCCGGCGGAGCCATCTCTTATGTGGAAGTTCCTAATATGATGCATAACCTTAAGGCACTTGAGGATATAGTATCATTTATATATGATAATATCCAGTATGCTGAGTTCAATACCAAGTCTGATTATTGCCATGAATGCGGCTATGATGGGGAGATTAAGATTAATGATAATCTGGAATGGGAATGCCCGCAGTGCGGTAACAAAGACCATTCCAAAATGAATGTAACAAGAAGAACATGCGGATATCTTGGGGAGAATTTCTGGAACGTCGGTAAGACAAAGGAGATTAATGCAAGAGTTCTTCATATCTGACAGAGAAGAGTGAAAATATATGAATTATGCAGATATCAAAAAGTATGATATTGCAAACGGAACAGGTATAAGGGTGACATTGTTTGTAAGCGGGTGTACGCATCATTGTAAAGGCTGCTTTAATAAGGAGACATGGGATTTTCAATATGGCAGGCCATTTACGGAGGATACAATTGATGAGATTATGGGATATCTTGAACCCGGGTACTGTTCGGGACTTACCCTTCTTGGTGGGGAGCCGTTTGAACATGGTAACCAGCAGGGAATACTTCCCCTGCTTAGGAGATTCAGGGAAAAGTACCCGAGGGAGAAGCATGACGTGCACCACAGAGATGTATGGGCATTCAGCGGGTATACATTTGAGTCCGATATATTGGACAGGATGTGTAAGGAATGGCCTGAAACACCGGAGATGTTATCCTATATAGATGTTCTTGTAGATGGAGAATTCCATGAGGAAGAGAAGAACCTGAAGCTGATATTTAAAGGCTCTTCTAACCAGAGGACGATACTTGTGCCGGAGTCACTTGAGTCCGGTGAAGTAAAGCTGTGGACCCCGCCGGCATAATTGATGGGGATATTACAATTTTACCTGGAAGGATGAATGGAAAATGAACAGATGTAAGGTGTTTTTTAAAAAGCTTGATGGCAGGGCAGTGACCCCATCTTATGGAACAGAGCATGCAGCAGGGGCTGATCTGTATGCATGCCTTGATAGTGCGTTAACTGTTAATCCGGGCAATACGGAATTTATCCATACCGGTATTGCCATAGAGCTTCCGGAATATACGGTTGGGCTTGTGTATGCAAGAAGCGGTCTTGCCTGTAAGAAGGGGCTTGCGCCTGCTAATAAAGTCGGTGTTATAGATGCAGATTACAGGGGTGAGATCATGGTAGCGATACATAACCATTCGGATGAGCCTGTTGATATTGAGCCCGGCGAGCGTGTTGCACAGCTTGTTATTGCACCTTATATATATGGTGAGTATGAGGAGCGTCCGGAGCTGTCAGATACAGTCCGCGGTGATGGGGGCTTTGGGTCTACCGGAAGCAAATAAATAAGTAACGTCTGCCTGTATGGGCAATATACATATTTTTGGTTCTTTCCCACATTATCTGAACAATAATTACTAAAGCATAGTATGTGCTTTGGTGGTTATTGCTCAGATTTTTGCATATTATAGCTTGATATTTTTATTATAAACAATTATACTACTATTGTATTATGTTTTGAAAAGGATGATATGTGTCAGATGAGAGTTATAGCTGGTAAGGTTAGGAGAATGTCGCTTATTGCCCCGGAGGGTAATAGTGTCCGCCCGACAACGGACAGGATAAAAGAGACTTTATTCAATATATTGCAGAATTATATAGCGGGTTCGTCGTTTCTTGACTTATATAGCGGAAGTGGCGGTATAGGAATTGAGGCTTTGAGCCGAGGTGCAGAAGAAGTTGTAATGGTGGATAAGAGTAAGGAGTCTTTAAGATGTATTGAATATAATCTTAAGCATACAAGACTCAGTGAGGATGCGGAAGTCCTTCCTATGGATGCACTGCAGGCAATAAGGAATTTGTCAAAGAGAGGGAAGTACTTTGATATTGTATTCATGGATCCGCCTTATGAGCAGGAATTAGAGTTACAGACTTTAGAAGCTTTGGCCGGGTCGGGAATAATTGATGGGGATTCGATGGTAATTGTGGAATCTTCCTTAAGAACCGATCCTGAGGATTTTAATATGTATGGGTTCAGTATTGCCAGAATTAAGAGATATAAGACTAATCAGCACATTTTTTTGACGTATAATGAAGAATGATTCCTGTTTTGATATGTAATATGGAACAGCCGATCGTAACAGATATTATCAGGAAGGTGGATATGCAATGGGCGCTAGTAAGATTGAACAGTTAATAGAGGATATATTTGATTTTGTGGAGAATAGTAAACCTTCGTTTACCAACCCGAATAAGGTCACTATACATAGAGATGTGTTATATGATATGCTTGATGAACTCAGGATAACAACTCCGGAGGAGATTAAGAAGTGCCAGAAGATTATTAATAACCGCAATGCCATTCTTGAGGATGCACAGAAGAAGGCTGCTGTTATCATAGACCAGGCGAACAATAAGGCTTCTGCGATAGTTGATGACAGCGAGATGGTACATCAGGCCAATGCAAGGGCACAGCAGATTGTTGATGAGGCAGTCAGTGAGGGTGACAGGATTATTTCAGAGGCTAATAATGCTGCGGAGCAGATAAGGGTTGGTGCGATTACGTATACCAATGATCTGCTGACTAATGCAGAAGGGATTATCCAGAACGCATATAAGAATACAAAAGCAAGATATGATCTTGTATTTGACGCACTCAAGGAGGATCTTGAGGTAATAGCGGAGAATAAGAGGGAACTTGAGAAGGACATGCCTAAGGAGGTTGTGGGTAACGCTGCCGCAGATACGGTACCGGAGGCAGCAGAGCCGGCAGTACAGACTGATATTCCTGAAACTGACCTTGATGGACTTATGGGTGATGATGAATAACAGATAGTATTATTACGCATATTATTCCGCTTAGGATTCCGCATATTGATTTATGCAATATATATTTTTTGATGGATAATTTTGAAGCACGTATTGCACTGTTAGTCTGTAATATGGCTGATAATCCACCGAAACCACAGAGCGCTGCAGCGGCAGCGCTTTTAATATATAATGGGATATCCGGAGTGAGCCCGGCAATGAGGCCGCAGCCTGTTGTAACCTCCAGTATTCCTGAAAGGACAGCTGCGCATAATCCCGATACAGGAAAGACCATTAGTATGGCTGCGAGTATTGAGAAGATGATTACATATCCACCTATCATAACCAGTATCTCAAATGAGTGCATCATAACTGCTTCTACTACAGATGACAGGGGAACATCATCAGGCGTAGAGGATACCGGCGAAGCAGTGGGCGTATATTCTGTATTATCAGTATTGCAGAATAACATACGGTAAAATATAGCAATAATAAAGGAAGATGATATAACGCTCATCCATATAATGAATCTATGCCCGGTCAGGTCAAGACAGCAGCAGTTTACGTAATTGATAAGGAAAGCGGGGCTTGCGTTGTTGCATGCAATAAGAAGGCACTGGGCCTTAGAACGGCTTAAAAGACCACGTTTACTCATTTCGCTGCATGTCAGGGCACCTGCAGGATATCCTGCCAGAAGACCGACGAATACAGGATAATATGGCCTTAGCACTTTTGGACATAAGTCCAGCTCAATTATTAACCTTGTTATCAGGAAAAATGGAAACAGTGTTGGTAATAGTGTATTATACCACAGTATTAAGCCCCTGCGGGCCCCTTCAAGGCATGTTTCAGGCATTAATATGAGTATCAGCAATGCGAGTAATGCAATAGTGAATATATGTGTGGTACTATAAAAGTCTTTTTTTTGACGATTATTAATTTCGGGACATTTCACAATGTTAAAGTATCCTGACTGTATTTAAAACAAATATATGCATGATTTATAATATTATGATGCCATGTGTGTATTCATTTTTCTGTAATCTCTGTGAAGCCACTGCCCTGCCAAGATATCTGATATGATTATATAATTCGGCTGCTTTTATGTCTTCAGCGAGAAGCCCCATACCGGTACTGCTAAGCATCTGTGGGCGTGCAGGCCTTGTTATGACAGGAACGGAAGCATTTTTTTGTATTGCCTTCATAAGGTCGGAAGAGTTACGGCGGAATCCAAGTATTCTTATATATGGTACAGGGTATTTTTCTGTATTGCCGGCCGTCCCGGTTATCCCGAGAAGACAGTGGATAAGGGCACGTGTAACTCTTGTATAAGTCAGATTTTTTGTCTTTATCAGTTCTATAAATGAATTAAATCCGGTAAAACTATTGATATTGTTGCGTATTCTGTCAGCGAGATCACCGGATATATCAAGATATTGTTCAAGGCAGTTCAGATTATTCAATAATGAATAATACAAAACACTGCTAAACTGTTCAGGGTTTACAGTCTCATTCAGCAGTTTTGCTGTATAATCGGGAATGAAATCAGATACCGCAGTTATGTCCGAACCGGCAAATATATTGTTACGGATTGCTTCGGCTGATAACATATCTTCTGATGAGGTATCAGAATGATAGCCGTTGTCTGTCCGTTTTATTGTATAAGGTGTAATACCTGTTCCGGTGCATGCTTTGAGATATTCGATTGCAAGAATATTATTTGGCTCAAATGAAACCTCAATATCATGTCCGCAATAATCTGTGAGGGCAAGTTCACGTGCCCGTGGGTAGGATTCTCCTTTTCTCAGGTATGTAGCCAGATGCTTTGAATATTCCATGGGTTCGTCACGTAAGATACCGGCAACTGTATTTAATGGTTTGAGGTCACCGTGCTCACTTCCGAAGCATATGCTGTCGCATACCCCTGTAGCTTCAAGTAAGCTTACTGCGGCACATGCAAAGCCTTCGGCGCTGGAGGTTGCATATCTGACAGGAAGCTCTATTATGACGTCACAGCCGCCCAGGAGTGCCATGCGTGTCCGGGAATATTTGTCAACAATTGCAGGGATGCCGCGCTGGGTAAAATTACCACTCATTACACCAATGATATAGTCCGGGCAGGTAAGCTTCCCTGTCTCTTCAATATGGTATCTGTGTCCGTTATGGAATGGATTATATTCACAAATAATTCCGGTTACCTTCAACAGTGTTCCTCTCCTTTTATCATAAAATGGTTAATATACAGTTATATTCCCGGTAACAGTATACGGTTTATTATTAATATGGTCAACGTATTATTCTTGTTAATTGGTCAGTATTATATTATAATGTGATTATGTAGTTTTATACATAACAATAATTTTATGAAAAGGGGTTGTAAAATGAGGTTTCAGGACAGGTTAATTAAGGGCTTTGTATCTTCGCTCGTTGTATGTGCCGGAGCATGGCTTGCATCAGCAGATGTATCTGCCGCAGATATTAATGTAATCGTTCCTGCAGAACGTGCAGTGTATCAGAGGGATTATGATAATACGGCTGACATGAATGTTAAAGCGGAGTGTAATGGTGCCGCAAAGATTAAGGCAAGGGTAGTTAGTGGTGACAGGGCACTGTGCGGGTGGACAGAGCTTGCAGTGTCGGATGGAGATGTATTTACCGGGGTGCTTCCTGATATTACGGCAGGCGGATGGTATAACGTTGAATTTGAGGCGTTTGATGCAGGCGGGGCTTCCATAGGAACCGGTGATGTTGAAAGAATCGGGGTAGGAGAGGTATTCATTACCGGAGGGCAGTCTAATTCAGCTAACTTTGCAGAGGTAAAGATGAGTGCGGATAATGATACTGTATCATCACTTAATGCAAAGACAGGAGAGTGGGTGCATTGTGAGGATGTACAGCCTAATAACAGCGGTTATGCGGGAACAGGAGGTTCACCATGGCCGGCTATGGGTGATAAGCTTTCGGAAGAGACCGGACTGCCTGTAGGATTTGTATGTACAGGCCGCGGTAATACTAAGATAAGTGAGCTTGGTGATACATATTATAATACTATCAAAGAAGCTATAGAGGCAGTTAAGCCATATGGCTGCAGGGCTTTCCTTATCCATCAGGGCGAGGCTGATGAGGGAACTGATATGGCTCAGTACAAAGCGGATTACGAGAAGCTGATCAATAAAACAAGAGAAGATATGGGATATGATCTTAACTGGATCATAGCAAGGGTTTCGTATGCATGGAACGGATACAATAACAAGGAAAAGATGGAATTGATTACCGGGACACAGGCATCACTTGCCAATAACTATAATATATTTGTCGGACCAACTACTGATGATATGCTTGATGATTACAGAAGCAGCATCGACCATCTTCATATGAGCGAAAAAGGACTTATTGAACATGGAAAGAGATGGTCAGATGCAGTTGTCAAGTATTTTTGTACACCTTATACATTGACGGCAGATGCTTCGACCGCCCATGGTAAGATCAGGCAGTGTGGTGAGCAGCTTTATGGCGGACAGAAGGTAACACTTACGGCAGTTCCTGATGATGGATACCGTTTTGTGCCAGGATCATTTAAGGTAACTGACGAGGCAGGAGAAGAGATTGAGCTTGATAATGATTCATTCATTATGAGGGCAGGAAACCTTAACGTAACTGCACGGTTTGAGGAGCTTCCGGCATACCTTAAGGAGCTTGCAGATAAGATTAAGGCCGGAAAGGCTGTTGATACTAATCTGTATGGAAGTGACAAAGCAGCCGAAGCTGCTGCGCTTAAGAGTGCAATTGAGGCTGGTGAAAAAGTACTGGCAGCCAATGGTACGGAAGCAGAAGCTGTAAAAGCTGCATCAGACATTGACGCTGCAATTAAGAAGCTCGGACCAGTAGTAAGCAGTACACCGGCACCATCAGTAACACCGGCACCATCGGCAGCACCTGCGCCACAGCCGGCAGCTGATGCATCTGCAGCGGACAGTATTGCCAGAGGTTATACATGCAGCAGGGGAGGAGTCATATATAAGGTCACATCAACTGATAAGCTTACCGTAAGCGTTACCGGTATTGTCAGGAAGAATGTGACAAGCTCTGCAATAGCAACAAGAGTAGTCATACCTGCTTCTGTAAAAATAGCCGGGAAGTCATATAAGGTAACTGCAATTGAAAAGAATGCATTTAAGAAGCTGCCAAGACTTAAAAAGATTGTAGTTAAGTCTGCAGACATTACAAGAGTTGCCAAGAAGGCATTTGTCAGGATTAATGCAAAGGTTAAGGTAAAAGTGCCTGCAAAGAAGCTTAAAGTATACAGAAAGCTTTTTGCAAAGGGTGGGCTTAAGAAGAAATGCATTGTAAAATAATGAATATTAATATACGATAATGCACAGTAAAACGCACACAGGGTATGGAGATTAAAACTCTGTGTGCGTTTTTATAACAATCCGCAGGCATCAAAGCCGGGGGCTTTTGACCCAGACATCATACAATTGTATCTGACTAAAAGGTTAACTGTTTTTCTTTGCACGGTAACGGAGTGTCGGGTCAAGTATCTTTTTCCTGATCCTGAGTGACTTAGGAGTTACCTCAAGAAGCTCATCTGTGTCAATATAGTCAAGCGCCTGCTCAAGACTGAGGATTGTAGGTGGTGAAAGTCTGAGTGCGTCATCAGAGCCCGAAGCGCGTGTATTAGTAAGCTGTTTTTTCTTACATACGTTTACCTCGATATCGTCAGTTTTAGCATTCTGGCCGACGATCATTCCACTGTATACTTTCTCTCCGGCACCTATGAATAATGTACCACGCTCCTGTGCATTGAACAGTCCGTAGGTAACAGATTCACCTGATTCAAATGCGATGAGTGAACCCTGCTTTCTGTATGCAATATCACCCTTGTATGGGGCATATTCCTCAAATACCGTGTTGATAACACCATTTCCCTTGGTATCTGTCATGAATTCGCCACGATAGCCGATAAGTCCGCGGGATGGGATAAGGAACTCAAGACGTGTATAGCCTGCTCCAAGAGGGGTCATTCCCTGTAACTCACCCTTACGTGTACTTAGTTTTTCTATAACTGAGCCCTGGAATTCATCCGGAACATCAACATACGCGCGCTCTATCGGCTCAAGCCGGTGTCCTTTTTCGTCTTCTTTGTATAATACTTCTGCCTTGCTGACTGCAAATTCATAACCTTCACGGCGCATATTCTCAATAAGGACAGATAGATGCAATTCTCCACGTCCCGATACCTTGAAACACTCTGTTGAGGCTGTCTCTTCGACACGAAGGCTGACATCAGTGTTAAGCATACGGAAGAGCCTGTCACGAAGATGCCTGGAAGTAACGTATTTTCCTTCCTGTCCGGCAAGTGGGCTGTCATTAACTATAAAATCCATAGATATAGTAGGATCTGAAATCTTCTGGAAAGGAATCGCCTCAGGATTCTCCGGTGAACATATCGTATCTCCGATATGGAGGTCTGCAACACCTGAAATTGCAACAATAGAGCCGATGCCGGCTTCTTCAACCTCAACACGCTTAAGACCGTCGAATTCATACAGCTTGCTTATCTTAACACGGTTATTCTTGGATTCATCATGTGCATTCACGATGACTGCTTCCTGGTTAACCCTGATCACACCGTTGTCGACTTTCCCAACTCCGATTCTTCCGACATAATCATTGTAATCGATTGTGCTGATAAGTACCTGGGTTCCGGCATCAGGGTCGCCTGTAGGAGCCGGGATGTAGTTAATGATTTGTTCAAAAAGCGGTATCATATCCGTTCCCGGTTCGTCAGCCGAGAGGGAAGCGTAGCCACCTTTTGCTGATGCAAATATAAATGGACAGTCGAGCTGTGATTCATCAGCATCAAGATCTATGAATAACTCAAGAATCTCATCAACAACCTCATTTGGGCGTGCGTCCGGACGGTCAACCTTATTAACACATACAATGACCGGTAATGAAAGCTCAAGTGCTTTTTTTAGAACAAACTTAGTCTGGGGCATTGCACCTTCATATGCATCAACAACGAGTACAACACCGTTAACCATCTTAAGGACACGCTCAACCTCGCCGCCAAAGTCAGCGTGTCCGGGAGTGTCAATAATATTAATCTTGACATCATTATATATAACGGCGGTATTCTTGGATAAAATCGTGATTCCACGTTCACGTTCAAGATCATTAGAATCCATAACTCTGGTCTGTACGACCTGATTAGAACGGAATACCCCGCTCTGTTTAAGAAGTTCATCAACTAAAGTAGTCTTGCCATGGTCAACATGGGCAATAATGGCGATATTTCTTATATCATCTCTTGTCTGTATCATTTTAAAACTCCAATCTGAAACTATAACAATAAACACATCTGCGATAAAACGCGGTTACCATTATAATATTGTTGGAGAAAAAATTCAATAGCAAATAAAATAAGCTGAGATCCAGAGTAAAATATATGGTCTGAAAATCTATGACAGGACTTTATGTACAGCCTCAAGCATGTCCTCTTTGCTGACAGGCTTGACAAGGAAGCCGCTTATACCGAGCTCAAAGCACTGTAGAACACGCTCCTTTTCCGTAAATGATGTGAGCATGATAACAGGAATCTTACTTGTCTCAAACTGCCTGCGGATCATCTCAAGGGTCTGCATGCCATTGCATATAGGCATCATATAATCAAGCAGGATAAGGTCGGGCTTTTTGACGCCTATTTTCATAAAAGCAAGTGCGGTTGTCCTTACGGATATGACAGTATATTCCCTGCCAAGATATTTGGCAACGGTTGTAAGAATGTTAACATCATCATCAATAACTAGTATTGTCTTTTTGCCAGGGAAAGTCTTAACTGTGGTAGTGGTTGTCATTTTTGGTATTGCAGCTGCTTCAGGTGCTTTCGTGGAAGCAGCTGCAGCCTTTGGTACTGCTGATTGTGCAGCCTGTGTATCTGAAGCCTGTGGTGCAGCAGTATCAGTAACCGGATTACCGGCAGCATCAGCAGGCATATTATCAGTAATGCTATTGTTATCAAAAGCTGCTAAATGGGAGGTTTCCCCCAATATCATTGGAATATCATCAGTCATGGTTCCATAATCAGTACTTGTTATATACTTGGTCCTGCGAAGCTGGGATACCTTTGATGCAAAAACGGTATTGGAAACATATGAACCGGTGTAGAGCACCGGTGTCAGGGCAAACCTTTTTGTATTTAACCTATCGCATAAGTATAATATATCTGCTTTTACAAGGTCTTTCAGGTCGATTATAAAAAGATCGACAATAATATTATCAGGTATTTTTTTGAAATCACTGACAATAGGTTTTAAAACGATACAATTATATTTGGATGAGATTGTATCGTATAAAGAATTATATAAAGATGTGTTATTGTGCATAAGTACAATATTTCTTTTTGCCATGTAGCGCGCCCCCCATAACCGATGTTTTATTCTATTATAATTATATCAGATAATCATCTATTAATTCAATACATTGTCCATACTCCATTTGAAGAGACAGCTCGGAAATCCGGTTAATTAACCGGGCAGCCGTATCGTTGACATACACAGACTCAAGCTGTTCCATAATATCATTGACCATAATGATATCGTTGTTGCCCATATACTCCTTAAGTTCTGTTAACATGTATACGAGTTCCTCCTCCGAAGCATCTTCAAGGTAACCGTTAGTTTCAAATGCCTGTGAAAGCCTGTTATATATATCAGTAACGTAATCAAGAAAGGCATCCGTATTATGTCTGATAGTATCAGTGTCTCCGGCTTTTCCTGCAAGCTCAAGCCCATATGCCATATCACCAAGCTTATATGCGCCGATAGCGCGTGAAGATGACTTCAGGCCATGTACAAGTATTATGTAGTTTGGTATGTCCATTGTCACATATGCCTGTCTTATCTCGTCAATCCTGCTGTTAAGTGTGCGGTAGTATGTAGTTAAGATATCCATATAGTCTTCATAACTGCAGGACATGGTTTTTAATGCTGTATCGGCATCAATACCTTCTATCTCTAAGGAATAATCCATATATATCACCCCCGTATACATGATAGTATAGCTTATATGTAATATATATGCAATTATGTTTTTATATGTCGTTAAAAGTCGTTGTTTGACAGCATTATAAATGTAGAGTACCATATTAATGGTTCAGAAAAAATGAAATGAGGAATTAATATGTATTTGTATGTAATAAGACATGGAGAGACAGACTGGAACAGGCTGCTGAAGCTCCAGGGAAGGACTGATATTCCGCTTAATGAGAATGGAAGAAGCATGGCGCGTACGGCTGCCAGGGGACTGAAGGATGTCAAGTTCACAATGATATACTCAAGTCCGCTTGGACGTGCACTGGAGACTGCTGATATAATAAGGCGTGACAGGGATATTCCGGTGATTACGGATGACAGGCTTGCAGAGATATCTTTTGGAGCCTATGAGGGACGCGAGTATGATAAGGATAACCGTGATAAGTATCCTGAGCTTGCAAGGCTTTTTGATTCACCTGATGTGTATGAGCCTGCCGATGGCGGTGAATCTATAGCAGGGCTTTGTGGCAGAACGGCAGAATTCATGGAGTACATGAAGGATACATATGCTGACACGGATGAAGTGATACTTTTATCAGTGCATGGGGCGGTGATAAGAGGTATTATGTCATATGTTAAGGGAACTGCCCTGAAGGACTTCTGGAAGGGCGGGGTGCAGAGTAACTGTGGTGTTACCCTGCTGGATATAACTGCGGATGGTATTAATATCTTATCTGAAAATATAACATATGACTGATATGTCTGCCCCGGAACGGATAATGTTATCCGTTGTACTGGAAAAATACAGAATAATGGTATAAAATAGTATACAAAATAAGAATATCGGAGGGTATGGTAATGGATAAGCTGGAAAGCTATATAAGAAGTATTCCTGATTTTCCCCAGGAAGGAATTATTTTCAGGGATATAACAAGTGTGTTAGAGCAGCCGGAGAGCCTTAAGCTGTCAATTGATGAGATTATATCAAGGCTTGAGGGTGTTGATTTTGATGTAGTTGTAGGACCGGAATCAAGAGGTTTTGTATTCGGGATGCCGGTTGCATATGCGCTTAATAAGAGCTTTGCAATGGTCAGAAAGAAGGGTAAGCTCCCTTGTGAGACTATTGGGAAAGAATATGACCTTGAGTACGGCTCGGCAGTTATTGAGATGCATAAGAGCTCAATTAAGCCGGGGCAGAAGGTTGTAATTATAGATGACCTTATTGCAACAGGTGGAACTATAGAGGCAATAACTGATCTTGTCAGGCAGCTTGGCGGGGAAGTGGTTAAGATAGTATTTCTTATTGAGCTTGCAGGGCTTGGCGGCCGTAAAAAGCTTGCCGGATATGATGTTGAATCAGTTATATGTTATGAAGGCAAATAGGCAGTACCAATTATGTGGTTAATGCTTTGAGTGGTAAATGATACGAAAGGAGTAATGTTGGTCTGATGATAGCGGTTATTGGAGCCATGGATGAGGAAGTATCCAGGCTTATTGAATCAATGGATGATGTCGAAGTTATAGAAAAAGCTGCGATGAAGTTTAACAAAGGCAGGATAGCAGGAAAACAGCTGGTAGTTGTGAGGTCGGGAATTGGTAAGGTTAATGCCGCAATATGTACACAGATACTTGTATGTGAGTTTGGTGCTGATATGATCATTAATACAGGAATTGCAGGGTCGCTTGACAGCGCAATAGATATAGGTGATATTGTTTTGTCAACTGACGCACTTCAGCACGATGTAGATGCAGCCGCTTTTGGCTATCCGCCGGGGCAGATTCCGAGAATGGATACATTATCATTTGCGGCAGATGAGGGACTTGTTAATCTGGCGGAGGAATGCTGCCGGAGGGTTTGCAAGGATATTAATGTATTTACCGGAAGAGTTGTGAGTGGGGATCAGTTTATCGCAGATAAGTCTGTTAAAGATAACATTATTAAGAACTTTGGTGGACTGTGTACAGAGATGGAAGGTGCAGCGATAGCACAGGCTGCATATCTTAATAGTATTCCGTTCCTTATAATAAGGGCCATCTCTGATAAGGCAGACGATTCGGCAAGTATGGACTATCCGGAGTTTGAGCGGAAAGCAATTGGAAATTCCGTGAAGCTCCTGTTGGAGATGATAAAAAGCTTATAGCAATAATGCAGAGATATACTGATAATACAGGGATACAGCACATATATAGACAGATTATGTAATGGACATATTCCGGTATATCCGGCGCCGGGATAGGTCTATTTTCTGTTTTATCAAAAAAATTACAAAATATAGGTTTACAAATGACAGAAAATGGAATATAATGAAAGCATAATAAATCAATAAAGTACAATTATTGAAGAGAAGGGAGCTAGATTTATGCCGGATAAAGTATTTACCAATAATCAGGTGGACATTTCTGGAGAAGTAGTAAGCGAGTTTTCATTTAGTCATGAGGTGTATGGGGAAGGGTTTTATATGATTGAACTGTCTGTTCCGAGGCTTAGCGATACATATGACGTTATACCGCTTCTTGTATCAGAAAGACTTATGGATGTTACAAAGGATTACAGGGGATGTTATCTCGAAGCAACAGGGCAGTTCAGGTCTTATAACCGCCATGAGGAGACAAGAAACCGCCTGGTGCTGTCTGTCTTTGTAAGGGAGGTTCATGTTGTGGAAGAGTATCTGGATGAAGCGGATATGCATAAGCCTAATCAGATATTTCTTGACGGGTATATCTGTAAGCCGCCTGTATACCGTAAAACTCCGCTTGGAAGGGAAATTGCCGATATACTGCTTGCAGTTAACAGACCGTATGGTAAATCAGATTATATTCCGTGTATATGCTGGGGACGTAATGCCAGATATGCTGAGACATTTGAAGTGGGAGGCCATATACAGATATGGGGACGCATACAAAGCCGTGAGTATCAGAAAAAAATCAATGAAGAAGAGGTTGAAAAAAGGATTGCATACGAGGTATCTGTAAGCAAGCTTGAGTATGTTGAAGAAAAGGTTTCCGAGGGATGATTTGCCTTTTTTGTAAGGATATGCTAAAATCAATTTGCTATAAGATTATTTATAGGATTGGATGGAGGCTATAATGAATGGTAATGTTATTCAGGTGATATTTGGTGAAGGCAGGGGCAAGACGGCTGCGGCACTGGGTAAGTGTATTCAGGCTGTCAGCCTTGGCAGAAAAGTGGTATTCATCAGTTTTCTTAAGGGACGCAATCTGGAAGAGTTTTCGTGCACGGCAAGACTTGAGCCTGATATGAAGGTTTTTTGTTTTGAGAAGGAAGAGGAATGCTATGACATGCTTCCGGATGACCGTAAGGAGGAAGAGAAGTATAATCTGATGAATGCGTTTCATTTTGCCAATAAAGTGGTCGAGACCGGGGAATGTGATCTTCTGGTCCTTGATGAGGTGCTTGGAATGCTTGACCTTGGAATGATAAGTGTCCAGGATATATACAGGCTTATTGAGCACTGTGATGACTGTATAGACCTTATTATGACAGGAAAATATATGCCTAAGGAATTAGTGCAGCATACGGATATTGTATCTGAGATTCAATTGGTTAAGGATTCCCTGGATTCCGCCGGGGCAGCAGAAATGCCAGGTATGGTTGAACCGGTTGGTCCGGTTGGGGCTGCAGTACCGGATGATGTATCTGGTACGGATACCCCTTCTGACACTGAAAAAGCGGATGGAGAGATTGAAGCATAATGACACTTGACAAATGAATATGCTGAGAGTATTATAATTAATATATTGTCTGATAGAGGTGCGTTATTTATCAGTAGACTGTCTGATGCATACAGGTGCATATGATGATAGAAGAAAGGAAATGACGCCGAAGAGGAGAAGCCCTGTAGCTTTTTTATCTGGGCATAAGGTTAATAGCCTTATGACTGTCATCGTAATTTGATGGAGTGCTATCTGGAACATACAACCAGTTTTCTTTTGATGTTTTGGCCGGCACTTATAGTGCCGGCTTTTTAACTTTACAGGGAAGTCCATACTATAAGGTTAAAAACACTCCGCAGGATACGGCAGTATTACATAATTTTTAAGGAGGAATAGAATATGTCAATATTCACAGGTGCAGGTGTAGCACTCGTTACACCTATGAAGGAAAATGGAGAAGTTAATTATGAGAAGTTTCAGGAGCTTGTTGATGCACAGATTGCAGGCGGAACAGATGCGGTTATTGTATGCGGGACAACAGGTGAGGCTTCAACGCTTACGCATGAGGAGCATCTTGAGTGTATTTCGGCTGTTGTAGCTGCAGTTAATAAGAGAATACCTGTAGTTGCAGGTACAGGCTCTAACTGTACACAGACATCTGTCTATCTGTCAACAGAAGCACAGAAGCGTGGGGCAGACGGACTTTTACTTGTATCACCTTATTATAATAAGGCTACACAGAAGGGACTTAAGGTTCATTTCCTTGGAGTGGCTGAAAGCGTTGATATTCCTATTATCCTTTACAATATCCAGGGTCGTACCGGTGTTAATATTACACCTAAGACAATGGCTGAGCTTGGAAAAGAGGCAGAGAATATTGTTGCTGTTAAGGAAGCAAGTGGTAACATTTCACAGGTTGCTGACCTTATGTATCTGTCAGGCGGGGAGCTTGATGTATATTCTGGTAATGATGACCAGATCGTTCCATTGTTATCACTTGGCGGAAAGGGTGTTATTTCAGTTCTATCCAATGTAATGCCAAAAGAGACGCATGATATATGCCAGTTGTATTTTGAAGGTAAGGTTAAGGAGAGCTCAGAGCTTCAGATCAGGCTTCTTCCACTTATCCATGAGCTGTTCAGTGAGGTTAACCCGATTCCTGTTAAGAAGGCGATGAACCTTATGGGATACGAGGCCGGACCACTCAGGCTTCCGCTTACAGAGATGGAAGCAGACCACGCTGCATTACTTGCAGAGGCAATGAAGAACGCCGGAATTAAGCTTGCTTAATGATGGTATAATATAAAAGCAGGACGGCAGAGTACAATAGGGACTGCCGTTCCGGTCTTAATGAAGTACGAGAGGAATGTTAATATGGTTAATATACTAATGCATGGCTGCAACGGAAAGATGGGGCAGGTTATAACAGGTCTTGTAAAGGAAGACGAGAATGCATGTATGGCTGCAGGTGTCGATACATGGGATGGAATAAGAAATGATTATCCGGTATATCCTACACTCAGGGATTGTGTTGTAGATTATGATGTTATTATTGATTTTTCAAATGCAACAGCAATTGATTCGCTTATTGATACAGCTGTAGAGCTTGGTAAGCCTGTGGTTCTCTGCACAACAGGTCTCAGTGAAGAACAGCTTGCCAGGGTTCAGAAAGCATCTGAGAAGATTGCTATAGTGAGGTCTGCCAATATGTCAATTGGTATCAATCTCCTTATGAAGCTTCTTAAGGATGCGGTTGTTAAGCTCGCACCTGAGGGATTTGATGTAGAGATTGTTGAGAAGCATCACAACCAGAAGCTGGACGCACCTTCGGGAACGGCGCTTGCGCTTGCTGATTCAATTAATGAGGCTATGGACAATTCATATGAATATGTATATGACAGAAGCCGGGTAAGGAAGAAACGTGATAAGAAGGAGCTTGGAATATCGGCAATACGTGGAGGTAACATAGTTGGGGAACATGATGTTATATTTGCCGGAACTGATGAAGTTATCACTATATCACACGTTGCACATTCTAAGGCTATATTTGGCAAGGGGGCTGTAACAGCTGCCAAGTTCCTTGCAGGAAAGCCGGCAGGAATGTATGATATGTCAGATGTGCTTAATTAGATGGGATGCATCAGCCTGAATAAGAAGTAATAAAAGTGTTGAAATGTATCATATATAAAATCACCCGGATAATTATGTGGTTATCTTGTACCACATGGATTACCCGGGTGATTGCTGTAATTATGGGAATGAAAGTTAGTTATAATTAACCAAGCAGCTTATCAATTCTCTCCACAGCCTCGACTGTATTATCCCTGTCACCAAATCCGGTAAGCCTGAAGAAGTTGTTACCATTTCTGCCAAATCCTGCACCAGGAGTACCAACAACCTGTGCGTTAGTAAGGAGATAGTCGAAGAAATCCCATGATTCCATTCCGTCAGGACATTCAAACCAGATGTATGGCGAGTTGATTCCACCAAAATATGTAATTCCTTTTTTGTCAAAAAGAGAAGCGATTATTCTGGCATTTTCTTTGTAATACGAGATGTTCTCACGGCATTGCCTGATTCCCTCAGGGCTTAATGTGGCGGCTGCGGCATACTGTATTATATATGGAACACCATTGAACTTGGTTGTCTGTCTCCTTGTCCACATAGCGTTTAATGACATCTCTTTGCCATCTGCACATGAAGCAACAAGGTCAGCAGGTACGATTGTGTAACCACATCTTGTTCCGGTGAAGCCTGCTGTCTTTGAAAGTGAGCAGAACTCAATAGCACATTTTTTTGCACCTTCAATCTCGAAGATACTGCGTGGATATATGTCATCTTCGATGAAGCACTCGTAAGCAGCGTCAAAGAGAATAAGGGCATTATTTTTAAGTGCAAAATCAACCCATATCTTTAACTGCTCCCTTGTATAAGCAGCTCCGGTAGGATTATTAGGTGAACAAATGTATATGATATCAGCTTCAAGGCCATCATAAGGCATAGGTGTAAAACCATTTTCCTTGTTGGCATCCATGAATCTGATATTGCGTCCGTTCATTGTATTGGTATCCATGTATACCGGATATACAGGGTCTGGAATAAGGACTATATTGTCAGGCCCGAAGAGGTCTGTAATGTTACCGGTATCACTCTTGGCGCCATCCGATATGAATACTTCTTTGATATCTATTTCAGCACCATGGCTCTTATAATATGCCACAACGCGTTCCCTTAAAAAGTCATAACCCTGTTCAGGACCATATCCTTTGAATGTGTCAGCATACGCCATATGGGTTACTGCCTGGTGCAGGGCTTCGATCGTGATCTGTGGAAGTGGTTTTGTTACATCACCAATACCAAGACGAATGATTTTTTTGTCGGGATTGGCAGCGGAATAGTCATTTACCCTGTGTGCAATCTCTGCAAAAAGATAGCTTTGTTTTAAACTATTGTAGTTTTCATTAATTTGAAACATTATTCTAGTACTCCTTTCATGCATTTACTCCATTTATCAGAATATCATTCTTTGTTAGTGATGTCAAACTTTCTTGACATCTGAAAATGTATAATATATTATCAATTAAATATACATATATTGTAATTGGAGGATGCTAAAATGGGTATTTTTGAAATTATTGCAGTAGCAGTAGGCCTGTCGATGGACGCATTTGCCGTGTCGGTCTGTAAGGGGCTCGCGTTGAAAAAGATTTCATTTGGCAAGGCGGCGGTATGCGGGCTGTGGTTTGGTGTTTTCCAGGCGCTGATGCCGCTGATAGGATATCTTGTTGGTAACAGGTTTTCTGATTACATTGTAAGCATTGATCATTGGATAGCTTTTGGGCTTCTCGCAATTATAGGTGCTAATATGATCAGGGAAGCGGTAATCGGTGATGAAGAAGAGGAAGATTCGTCACTGGGTATAAAGGTAATGTTCGTCCTCGCTGTCGCAACAAGCATTGATGCACTGGCAGTCGGGGTTACGTTTGCATGTGTACCAGTACAGATAGTTAATTCGGCGTCGGAGGTTGTCAACACACTGGTTGCAGCCGGGATTATAGCAGCTATTACATTTTCGTTATCATGTATTGGAGTGAAGGTTGGAAGCGTATTTGGAACAAAATATAAAAAGAAGGCGGAGTTTTGTGGTGGTATTGTCCTTGTTGTTATCGGACTTAAGATATTGATCGAGCATATTGTTAAAAGTATTTAAACTGTATTTAATAAACTCTGATTAAGGCATTGATATATATTAAGGAAAATGATATAATTCATTAATAAATTTTATGATATTTATATTAACTTTCTGATTGGTTGAAGGGGGACATTTTAATAATGTATATTGAGAGCCTTGTAGGATATCCGGAAAGTGTTATCAGGGAAAGGGCGGCCGGATTACTTGGCAGATATAATATTGATTATGCCGGTGGATATGTTTTCTGCGGTAATTCCAATGAAGCTTATTGTGAGATCGCAGATATCTTTTATGATATGAAGGCAGAGATGGAGAATGCCCTGAAGGACGCACTTGATAATGATGATGCCAGAAATTATGCTGTTAATGTACATGCCCTTAAAAGCAATGCGAGAAGTCTTGGCATCAATGGGCTTGCTGATATGGCTTATGAGCATGAGCTTAAGAGCAAGGACGGTGATATGGCATTTTGCCGTGATAACTGGGACAGGCTTATCGGGGAATGGAACAGGTCACTTAGTTACCTGGCAGTATATCTTAAGGCTATGAATATTGATAAAGGTGATAATTTTGAAGCTATAGCCGGTGATGGGGCTTGCGGACAGATGCAGGTGATGGATACTGATGATCTTATGGGGGACAGGGATTATCAGGAGGCAAAGCTTGAGATACAGTCACTTATTGATTCTGGTATGGAAGATATAGCAAGACAGGTGATTGATGAATTGGTAAGTGAAGAGACTGATCCTGTTAAGATCGAACAGTTAAAAGGTATGATCAGCTGATGCATAGCTGAATTGATAGTATATATTGTCTGACAGATATGGGGGGTTACACGGATGGGAAAGGTTCGTGTTATGATTGTTGATGATTCCATGTTCATAAGGCGTTTGCTTAGAATTGGTGTTGAAAAGATGGAAGATATGGAAGTGGTGGCTGAGGCCGGTGATCCTTTTGAGGCTGCTGCTGTTATTAAGGGTGCAGAACCGGATGTGCTGATATGTGATATTGAGATGCCGCGTATGAATGGCCTTGATTTTATATATCAGCTTTTGCCGCAGTATTCTGTGCCTGTTGTTATATTCAGTACGCTGAGCGGGAGAGTGTTTGATGCATTTGATGCCGGTGCCGTGGATTTTCTTGCAAAGCCGGTATTCAGTAATGAAAGACAGGCCATAGATTTTATATGTAATGAGCTTATGCCGAGAGTCAGAGGTGCGGCAGGGGCTAATGTCCGTATACGTAACGATAACCGGAAGGAACAGGTGTATAAAAAAAGGGTTCTTAATTCAAAACATACAATTATAGCCATAGGTGCTTCGACAGGAGGAACAGAGGCTATAAGTGAGATTGTAAGCTCATTTGATAATGATATACCCGGAATTATCATATCACAGCATATTCCACCTGTATTTTCAGAGATGTTTGCAGAGAGGCTTGAAAGGGAATCCGGGCTTGAGTGTAAGGAAGCGAAGACCGGGGATATTGTAAAGCAGGGGCATGTGCTGATTGCCCCTGGAGACAGGCATATGCGCCTTGTAAACTGCAATGGACAGATGATGGTTGACTGTAATATGGGGGATAAGGTTAATGGACACAGACCGTCAGTTGATGTTCTGTTTGATTCTGTGGCGAAGGTTGCAGGCAGGGACGCAATCGGGATTATCCTTACAGGACTTGGAAGAGATGGTGCAAAGGGACTTCTTCATATGAAGCAGGCAGGGGCAGAGACTATAGGACAGGATGAAGCGTCGTGTGTTGTATATGGGATGCCAATGGAAGCGTATAAGCTTGGGGCTGTAAAGTATCAGGTTCCGCTTGGTGATATTGCGGCTAAGACATACGCATTGCTTAAGACGATGAAATGATACCTGCGGGTCGTTCCGTGCTATGCACCTTACCCATAATCCTCCTGCATTCCGGAATATTAATTGAAAAAAAGGTTGAAAAAAATTAAAAAAAGGTATTGACATTTAACTGATTGTATTGTACTATAACAAAGGTTGCTGATGACAGCACCGAAAAATTAAAAAATGCGCGAGTGGCTCAGTGGTGGAGCATCTCCTTGCCAAGGAGAGGGTCGCGGGTTCGATCCCCGTCTCGCGCTTGCGTGGAAGATATCCGGTTCGGATATCTTTTTTTGTTATAAGCGTGGATGCTTATAATAATTATCAGATCAATATTGTCAATAATAAGAATGGATTTTATAATATAAGGTGTAATTATTAGATTTCAATGGAATGAGGAGATAATATTCCGCATTCGGTCAATATGGTTTTGTACAAGTAAAGGATGTGTAAATGATGAGATTTTCAGAGGTTAAACTTATCCCCATAAAAATGGAGGAGCGCGAACAGTTCATAAGAGACAATCAATGGTCATTTAAACATGGTGCTTTGATTGAGTTTGGAGAACGTGATAATCACATAGATGAAAGTGGAGAAGTTATATCCTGCCAAACAATAAAAATGTGTATGGATGCTGAAGGTGCAGAAACATATTGGATAGTAGAGTCCGGAAGGGTTGTTGGAGGAGTAATACTTCATATTGATAGAAAGACTTATGAAAATGAACTTGATATTCTGTATGTTTTGCCGGAAGAACATAGCAAAGGAATAGGATACGGAACTTGGCTGGCAATTGAAAAGCTGTATCCGGAAACAAAAGTATGGAAGACTTGCACACCATATTTTGACAAAAGAAATATTCATTTTTACGTAAATAAATGTGGTTTCAAAATTGATGAGTTTTGGTGTGGATATTTTGAACCAAGTGAACCTATATCTGATGAGATGTCTGATGAAGGCCCTGATGAGATGTTTCATTTTATAAAAATTATGAAGTAGATTATATAAAAAAATTTGGGTTTAATGCTTTAGTTCTTTTGAAACCGGCGGCTGTTTCAGGAATTGCTGAGGTCTGAAAGAATGTGATAAATTTAATATATTAGACTTGTGGTAAAGCTGAATATAAAATATAATAAAAGACGACAGGTATATTACAATAGCAGATAATCAGAGAGGATTAATATTATTATCAGGACTCCCGGGAGGTGAGCTGTTATAAACTATATAATTCATTTTGATATTTTGTCATCATTAGTATTGCTGACTATTATTATTGCGAATTTTAGTGTTGTTAAGATAAAGACATTGTATAATTCGATATATGTCCATATGGTTATGGCTGTAGAGCTGTGCTGTATATTTGATATAGCTTCCAGTTACTGCCTTATGCATCCCCACAGCAATTCTTTATATAATATATTTGTGTATGTTGTTACACTTGGGTTTTATGGAACGCAGATGTTTGGTGTTACATACCTTACAATGTATTTTTATGCGTATATAAGGCATGACCTGTTAAGTAAAAAGGATATGCTTATCATCTGTATTCCGACTATCATAGGTGAGCTCCTGGTTCTCAGTAATCCGATTACCGGATTTGCATTTACAATAACTGATGGTGTATTTAAAAGAGGCCCGCTGATATCGGTTTTGTATATCATGATCGGAGTTTATCTTGTATGGGCATCTGTTGTAATGCTGAAGAACTGGAATGATGTCAGGACAGACCTGAAGCTGGTATATTATGTATACATAATTATTGCAATTGTATCAACATCAATACAGTATTATATGCCTGAGTATCTGGTTGAGTGCTCGGGAATGACGATATTATTGCTGGTAATCCATTATTCTGTACAGAATACCAACATGCTTGAGGAAGCGGTTAAGAAGGAACGGGAGATAGCTGAGGTTGCAGAACGCACTAATGAGCTTAAGGCAAGGTTTATTGCGCAGATATCGCATGATATAAGGACCCCTATGAATGCTATAATTGGAATGAGTTCAATCGCAAAGGAGGAGTTAGAAGACAGGGAGCAGGCTATGCAGTGCCTTGATACAGTGCTGACTTCCGCGCAGCATCTGATGGCACTTATTAATAATATTATTGAGTTGAATGATATGAACAATGATAAGGTTATCATTGATCCGAAGCCGGTAATAATGAAAAATGAAATAGAAGTGCTTGCAGCAATGATGAGACCACAGTTTGAAGAAAAGAACCAGGTATTTGAGATAAGGTTTGCCGGAGAAGAAAAGTATTATGTTATGGCTGACGTACTCAGGATAGACCAGATTCTTATCAAGATTATCAGTAATGCGAGTAATTATATGGAAGCCGGCAAGAAGGCTGTTCTTGATGTGAGTTTTTCTGAACTTGATAATGGTAATATCCAATATATATTTGATATTGTTGATGAAGGCATGGGAATGAAGCAGGAGTTCCTGGACCATTTGTTTGAAACATTCCACAGGGAACATACGTCAACGGAAAGCGGGATTGAAGGTTTCGGTCTTGGGCTTGCGATTGTAAAACGGCTGGTTGATGCCATGAATGCTGATATTGATGTGGAGAGTGTTATGGGAAAAGGTACAAGATTCAGTCTCAGGTTCTCGTTTGCAAAGGGTGGAAGAATTGTAAATAATAAACCGGAAGATGGTAATGAACCGGGCAATGCTGCCGGCGTAACACAAGAACAGGGTTTAAATGCACCTGCTGTAATTGAGGAAGACGATAAGCTGAGAATGAAAGGTATACTGTCACTTATTGTTGAGGATAATGAGGTTAATATACGAATCCTTTCAAGGGCATTGAGACGTAACGGGTCGGCAGTCCTGGTCGCTAAAAATGGGGTTGAAGCTGTTGAAAAGGTTAAGAAGATTGGATTTGACAGAATAGGTGTTATATTTATGGATCTTCAGATGCCGGTGATGGATGGATTTGAAGCAACAAAGATTATCAGGGATATGGAAAAAGAAGTTCATTGCAGACATATTCCGATATATGCTGTTACAGCCAATACGGCAATGGAAGACTGTAACGCTGCTTTTGAGGCCGGCGTTGATGGAATATTCGCAAAACCGGTACATTTTCAGGAATTCTTTGAAACACTTGCCAATGATGGTATTGTAAAAAAAGCATAACATACAGCGTACCATGAGTGTTTCCGGTTGATGTAATGAATAATTCCATATAAAAGAACACCCTGCCCATCATGTGCAGGGTGTCAAGCGGAGAGTGTGGGATTCGAACCCACGTGCCCCAAAAGGACAACTGCATTTCGAGTGCAGCTCGTTATGACCACTTCGATAACTCTCCAAAGCACTAACATTATGAATTATACATTAATCAGGAGATTAAATCAAGATATATTTTTGAAGAAGGGATAAAGTGAACAATCTTAACAGGCATATTGCACAGGGAAAATATTCGGGTATATACCTTTTATATGGTGAAGAGGATTATCTGATCAGGTATTACAGAGACAGGCTGACACAGGGAATTCTTCATGGAAGTACAGATGGTAATATTAATTATCATTATTATGAAGGCGGTTCCGTGACGGCGGATGATATAATTAACCAGGCGCAGTCGCTGCCTTTTTTTTCTGATGTTGTATTAATAGTTGTGGAAAACAGCGGCTTTTTTAGGCGTTCAACAGATTTGGCATCATCACTTGAAGGCATACCGCAGTCAACAAAGATAATATTTGTTGAACATGAAGTTGATAAACGTAACTCGTTATATAAGTATGTTAAATCAGCGGGCACAGCAGCAGAGCTTATGCATAAAAATGACAATGAACTTATAAACTGGGTGGCGGCATATTTAAAAAGAGAAGAATGTTTAATTACAATGAGGGCGGCAAAACTATTAATATCAAAGGCAGGGGTTGACATGCAGCAGCTTGTTAATGAGCTTGACAAGCTTATCGCTTATGCCGGAGAGAAAAAGCAGATAGATATACCGCAGGTGGAGGCCATTGTTACGACACAGCTTTCCAACAAAATATTTGTTATGATAGATAATATTGTGTCAGGGAAAAGCAGGGAAGCGCTTAAGATGTACAAAGACCTTCTTGCACTTAAGGAAAGCCCGCTTACAATAATGTCACTGCTTACCAGACATTACAATATACTTTTGCAGCTTAAGGAACTGCAGGGTGAGACAGATGGAAATATTGCGAAGAGGATTGGAGTGCCATCATTTGCAGTGAGAAAGTATAAAGCACAATCCGGCGCATATAATAAGCTGCAATTGAAGAAGCTTGTACTTGAATGTATTGATACTGAGGAGGCAGTCAAACAGGGGCGGCTCGGAGCCCGGGTTGGTGTAGAGGTGCTGATCATTAAGTTTGGCAGTATGCCATTGAGAAAAGACTGACCGGGATTATGAGAGTATCGTTAAGGCCAGGCTGTACAATGGTTTTTGTTGGGGAAACAAATGATAATAACAACACATAATGAATAAGATGATGGAGGGTAATATGGCGAAAAAAAGAGCTTTGATGTTTGCTTCTGTTGCTTCAATGGTGGATCTGTTCAACAGGGATAATATTAAGATACTTGAGGGGCTTGGATGTGAGGTTACGGTAGCGTGTAATTTTTCGGAAGGCAGTGTATATTCAAAAAAACAGGCAAAACATTTTATGAATGAACTTGAACTGGCAGGATATGATGTAATAAATGTACCTGTACCACGTTCTGTATATGATATTGGCGGCATGGTAAAAACTGTTATAAGGTTATCTTCAGAGTTAAGGAAAAGACATTATGATATTGTTCACTGCCAGTCACCTATTGGTGGTGTATTATGCAGGATTGCCGCGATGCGTGCGAGAAAGCATGGTACAAAGGTTTTATATTATGCACACGGATTTCATTTTTACAAGGGTGCACCTGTAAAAAACTGGATGATATATTATACAGTTGAGAAAATGTGTTCACACATTACAGACCGCATCCTGACGCTTAACAGGGAGGACTACAAAAGGGCTTCAAGGCATTTTCATGCAAGGGTAGAGTTTGTTCCGGGTGTCGGGCTTGATATAGGAGAAATTGATGCTGTTCCGGACGAAAAGAAAAAAGTATGTAAGGAATTAGGGATTGCACCGAATAAGAAGATAGTGCTTTCAGTCTGCGAGTTAAGTGAACGTAAAAACTGCCTTGTTGCAGTTAAAGCATTTTTGCGTCTGAACCGCAGTGATGCTGTCCTTGTGTTATGCGGAATAGGGTCACAGGAAGAGATGCTGAAGCAGTATGTTAAAGAGGCGGGAGCTAATGACAGGGTGATATTTGCCGGTTTCAGGAATGACATAATTAAGATGTTTAAGGCAGCTGACATATTTGTATTTACATCAAAGCAGGAAGGTCTTCCGGTTGCGCTCATGCAGGCAATGGCATGCTCGCTTCCTGTTGTCTGCTCGCGTATCAGGGGCAATACTGACCTGGTTAAGGATGGTGTATGTGGATATATGTATGACCCTAAGGATGTGGAGGGCTTCAGTGAGGGACTTGAGGAGCTGCTTGACAATAAAGCAATATGCCATAAAATGGGCAAAATAAACAGAAGGCGTGTCAGAAAATATGACATAGCTTCTGTTAATGAAATTATGCGTAATATATATATATCATTACTTGATTAGCCGGGAGAGTATATACGATGGAATATAAAAAGGTTCAGATACTTATGTCTACCTACAATGGGGAAAGGTTCATCAGAAAGCAGCTTGACAGTATAGTAAGACAGACTTATCCTGTCTCGTTATATATAAGGGATGACGGTTCGACTGATGCCACGCTTGACATTATAAGGGAGTACGAAAAAAGATATGACTTCATTACCCATATTGAAGGAGATAATATTGGTGTTATACATAGCTTTTTTGCATTGCTAGGCCAGGCTGATGTATCAGCGGATATGTATGCACTGGCAGACCAGGATGACATCTGGTTTGATGATAAGATAGAAAAGGCTGTGGACAGACTTAATACAATGAATCAGGACAGGCCATGCATGTACTGTTCGGCACAGACGCTCATCGATGCCGATGATAATGTCCTTGATGTCAGTATGGGAAGCGTAACCATGAGACCCGGGTTTGGTAATGCGGTAGTTGAAAATATTGCTACAGGATGTACCTGCGTAATTAACAGAAAGCTTCTTTGGCTTGCTAAGGAAGAACCGGAATATACCATTATGCATGACTGGTGGCTGTATATGCTGGCATCCTCAATGGGAGATTTTTACTATGACCCTGAACCACATATGTATTACAGACAGCATGGTAATAATACAATGGGTTCAAGAACTAATTATATAGATGAATTTAAGGAGCGCGTGAGGAGATTTTCGGGTAACAGGAATAAGTTATACAGACAGATGGAATCATTTAATAATATACATGGCAGCAGGATATCAGGGGAGAATAATGATATACTGCATCTTGTCATGGACTATAAAACCGGTTTCAGACAGAGGATAAAATGTATGTTCAGCAGTAAAATATACCGCCAGAGAACTGTAGACAACCTTATTTTTAAGCTGTTGTTTCTTATGAACCATATATAGTGCCGGACAGGGTATGTTAGTAATAGTTGTCAAAATAAGCGATATGTGGTAATATTATTATAATTATGTTGATCAATACTTTAGTTAGGAGAGAATGTAGTATGAAAGGAATTATTTTAGCCGGAGGATCAGGTACACGGCTTTATCCGTTAACAATGGTCACTTCAAAGCAGCTGCTGCCTGTGTATGATAAGCCGATGATCTATTATCCTTTGTCAACGCTTATGCTTGCGGGCATCAGGGATATACTGATCATTTCAACCCCGACAGACCTCCCGGCCTTTGAGAGACTTCTGGGGGATGGTTCCAAGTTTGGAGTTAACTTAAGTTACAGGGAGCAGCCGTCACCTGATGGTCTTGCCCAGGCATTTATCATAGGTGAGGATTTTATTGCAGGTGATTCATGTGCAATGGTGCTTGGTGATAATATATTTTATGGTAACGGACTTAAGAAGCACCTCAGGGAAGCCGCTGCAAGGGAAAATGGTGCAACGGTGTTCGGATATTATGTTGAGGATCCGGAGAGGTTTGGTATTGTTGAGTTTGATAAGGATGGAAAAGCAATATCCATAGAAGAAAAACCTGAGCATCCAAAGTCAAACTACTGTGTGACAGGATTATATTTTTATGACAACAGAGTGTGTGAGCTTGCTAAGAAGGTTAAGCCATCAGCCCGTGGTGAGCTTGAGATAACAGATCTTAATAAGATGTATCTTGAGGAGGGTACACTTAATGTTGTTACACTTGGAAGAGGTAATGCATGGCTTGATACAGGTACAATTGATGCACTTGCGGAAGCAGCAGAGTTTGTTAAAGTAATAGAGAACAGACAGGGAATAAAGGTGTCTGCTGTCGAGGAGATTGCGTATGTTAATGGCTGGATAGATAAGGAAAGGCTTCTTGATTCAGCTAAGATGTATGGTAAGTCATCATATGGCGCACATCTTAAAAATGTTGCGGAAGGAAAATACAGATATTAGGAGGAACAGGGATAATGCAGGTAATAGATACAGCAATTGCTGATGTTAAGATTCTGAAGCCACAGGTTTTTGGCGATAACAGGGGCTGGTTTATGGAGAGCTGGTCTAAAAAGAAGATGGAGGACGCAGGCCTGTTTTATGATTTTGTACAGGACAACCAGTCATTTTCATCTGTAAAGGGTACTATCAGAGGTATTCATTTCCAGTATGGTGACAGTGCACAGGCAAAGCTTGTGAGATGTGTCAAGGGGGCAGTTCTTGATGTTGCAGTTGACCTCCGTAAGAATTCACCTACTTATAAAAAGTATGTTGCGGTAGAGCTTTCTGCTGAGAATTTTAACCAGCTTCTGATTCCAAGAGGCTGTGGACACGGATTCCTTACACTTACTGATGAGGTTGAATTTGTGTATAAAGAGGACAATCTTTATGCACCGGCAGAGGACCGTAATATCATATGGAATGACCCGGAGATTGCGATTGACTGGGGCATTGATAATCCTATTCTTTCGGAAAAGGATGCAAAGGCGCCTAAGCTTAGCGAGATAGAGAACGATACTGATTATATTAATTTCTAAATATGCCTGGAGGATATAACATGAAGATTATAGTAACCGGCGGAGCCGGATTTATTGGTGGCAACTTTGTTCATTTTATGGTTAATAAGTACCCGGATTATGACATTATCTGTCTTGATGCGCTTACTTATGCAGGTAATCTTGAGACCCTTGAGCCTGTAATGGATAACCCTAAGTTTAAGTTTGTTAAGGGTGATATTGCAGACAGGGAGTTTGTATATAAGCTTTTTGAGGAGGAGAAGCCTGATGTGATCGTTAACTTTGCGGCTGAAAGCCATGTTGACCGTTCAATCACAGATCCTGGAATTTTCCTCCAGACTAATATTATTGGTACAGGGGTACTTCTTGATGCATGCAGAAAGTATGGAATTAAGAGATACCACCAGGTATCGACAGATGAGGTATACGGAGACCTTCCGCTTGACAGGCCTGACCTGTTCTTTACAGAGACAACCCCGCTTCATACTTCAAGCCCATATTCAGCGTCTAAGGCTTCGGCAGATCTGCTTGTTCTTGCATATCACAGGACATTTAAGCTTCCTGTGACTATATCAAGATGCTCTAATAACTATGGACCATATCATTTCCCTGAGAAGCTCATCCCTCTTATGATAGCTAACTGTCTGAATGACAAGCCTCTCCCTGTATATGGTAAGGGTGAAAATGTACGTGACTGGCTCTATGTTGAGGATCATTGCCGTGCAATTGATATGATTATCCACGATGGCAGGGTTGGTGAGGTTTACAATATAGGTGGACACAATGAGAGGACTAACCTCCAGGTCGTTGAGACTATTATTGATGCACTTGGCAAGAGCCGTGACCTTATCCAGTATGTAACAGACAGACCGGGACATGATATGAGATATGCTATTGACCCTACCAAGATCCATGATGAGCTTGGATGGGAGCCGACAACTAAGTTTGATGATGGAATTAAGAAGACAATAGACTGGTATCTTAATAATAAGTCATGGTGGGAGAAGATTATTAGCGGAGAGTACCAGAACTATTATGATAAGATGTATTCTAACAGATAATTCCAGGGAGGTTATATAGAATGAAGGTTCTTGTTACAGGAGTAAAAGGACAGCTTGGATTTGATGTTATGAAGGTTCTTAAAAGCCGTGGAATAGACTGTCTTGGAGCGGATATAGAAGAATTTGATATTACTGATTATGATATGACAAGAAAGTTTATTACAGAATATGATCCTGATGCTGTTGTCCATTGTTCAGCATATACTGCTGTAGATAAAGCTGAAGAAAATATTGACATATGCCGTGCGGTCAATGTTGAGGGACCGGGCAATATTGCAAAAGTCTGCCGTGAGCTTGACTGCAAGATGATATATATAAGTACAGATTATGTATTCCCGGGAGTTGGTGAGAATTTCTATGAGGTTGATGATCCGACAGGACCGCTTGGACAGTATGGTATGACCAAGCTTGGTGGTGAGAACGCAGTCAGGTCACAGATTGATAAGTACTTTATTGTAAGAATTTCGTGGGTGTTCGGAATTAATGGTAATAACTTTGTCAAGACAATGCTCAGGGTTGGCAGGGAGCATGATGAAGTGAGTGTCGTTGCTGACCAGATTGGGTCCCCGACATATACAGCTGATCTTGCAGTACTTCTTTGTGATATGATTGTAACGGAAAAATACGGTACTTACCATGCAACTAACGAGGGAATCTGTTCGTGGGCTGATTTCACTGAGGAGATTTTCAGACAGGCAGGCTATACTACCAGGGTTAAGCGTGTTACGACTGAGGAGTATGGTGCAAAGGCTCCACGTCCAAAGAATTCAAGGATGTCAAAGAAGAGCCTTGATGACAATGGATTTTCAAGACTTCCGGAATGGAAGGATGCACTTGCAAGGTATTTGAAAGAATTAAAGTGTGAATTATAAAGATAATTATAGAGGTAAAGTGGGATTTGGAATATGATTGCAAAGCTAAAAAGTAAAAATTACAAGATATCATTAATTTTCATGACAATTCTTATGTTTTTATACCATCGGTCTTTTTATTGGACAAGCCCGGAGATTGGGATGAGAAAGATTGTTGAAGTATTGATTATCTTAATAGGGGTAATTGCAGTACCTGTTATAGTAGTAGAGGTACCATTGTTTAATAATATTGTTGACAGGATTAGTGTGGTATGTATCAGATTTGTCAGATATATTAATAATAACGCTGTAAATGCTGCTTTGGTTATAGGTCTTTATTTGGTTGTTCCCGCTTTATCTTATATATTTGAGCTATGTATAGATAGTTTAATCTATCACACAGAATTTAATATAATGAGATTTTATATTATTACTGCATTTAATACGATTGTTTATGTATGTTATCTGGTGCGTGGGATAATTCATACAAGGCCTGAACTTGTTTTTTTTATAGTTGTTATGATTATTGGTTTAACATATGTTAAGGTTACTCCACCAATTGTCGGTCTTTCCTGGGATGATCAGATACATTATGAGAGAACTCTGTATCTTGCTAATGCATTGAATGGGATATCATACGCCGCAGACGATAAAATGATCTATGAATGCGAAACAAATTCTGTACAGAGGATAGGGTATGACAGGCAGTCAAGGGAGGATTATGTTAATCAGCTTACAGGACTCTATGATAATAAAAAAGTAAATCAACTCAGGGTTCCGCAATTTAGTGCAAGCTTCGTTGCATACATTCCTGCAGCCATTGGAATTACCCTGGCAAGAGGAATGGGATTGTCATATTCACATATATTCGTGGCAGGTAAGATATGCAATCTTATTATGTACGCAGCATTGATGTATTTTGCAATAAAGAAGATAAGGTTTGGTAAGGTTTTTACTTCAGTATTTGGAATGCTTCCTGTTGTTATTTTTTTAGCTTCTTCATATTCATATGATTCATGGCTTATAGCATTTTCTGTATTGGGTTTTTCTTACTTAATCTCTTCAATGTATGATAATGATAAGAAAATATGCAATACAGATATGATAAGAGGAATTATATTTATTGCTGTTGGATGCCTGGTAAAGCAGGTATATTTTCCGTTTATTTTAATTGCAGTATTTATTGCTATGATTAATTTTGGCAGCAGCAAAAAAGATGTGTTCAGAATTTTGTTAGTAACAGTAGTGGCAAGTATTTTTGTATTAGCTACCTTCGTTATTCCTATGATATATTCGCCGGCTTCGGCTTCGGATATAAGAGGCGGCGGAGGGGTTGATGCAATTGGACAGATAAAATATGTTATTAATAATCCACTGGTTTATGCGAAGACACTTTTTTCATTTCTTAAATCATATCTTGCAATTGAAAATATGTCCTATCTGACAGAGTTTGCTTATGTGGGTAATGGTGAATATTGGGGAATTACAGGTGTCGTGCTGATAGTTGTTGCATTTCTTGACAGAAGTAGTGAAATGAAAGCGAATAAAGTTTTAAGAATAGCCGGACTGGTAATGGCGTTTGGTACTATTGTGCTTGTGGCATCCGCATTATATGCATCATTTACGCCTGTTGGGGCAGATACAATTGCGGGATGTTCACCGCGTTATATCGTGCCGGTATTATTTCCTGCATTATATCTGCTTGTACCGGACAGTATTAATGTATCATTTAGCAGAAGAAGGTTGTTCCTTGTGCCTGTAATAATATTGTCGCTTGTTATTTTTCATTCAATGGATGTATTATGTGCGTCAATATATATTTAGCTGTTGATGGCTATATTATTGGAGGATGAACAGATGAGATTTGTAAAGACATGTGTTGAACTATATTCCGGATTGTTTCAGAACAGGGGGCTTATATACAAACTTGCTAAAAATGATTTTAAAAATCGTTTTGCAGGTTCTTTTTTTGGAATATTCTGGGCTTTTGTGCAGCCGGTTATCACAATATTGATATATCTTTTTGTATTTGCAGTTGGCTTTAAGACCCCATCCGTATCAGATTGTCCATTTGTATTATATCTTACATCAGGGCTTGTTCCGTGGTTTTTCTTTTCAGAGGCCTGGAATGGTGCTACAGGTAGCTTGCTGGAATATAGTTATCTTGTAAAAAAAGTGGTATTTAAGATTAATACATTGCCTATGGTGAAGGTTGTTTCTGCTATATTTGTAAGCCTTTTCTTTCACGGGTTCATGTGTTTATTATTTATATGCTTTGGATATTATCCTGATCTGTATTGGATTCAATTAATATATTATTTGTGCTGTGTTTTGTTTTTTGCACTTTCATTGTCGTACATTACATGTAGTATCATGCCATTTTTCAGAGATCTTGGGCAGATTATGAATATAGTTTTACAGATAGGAGTATGGCTTACACCTATTATGTGGGATATTAATGTATTGCCGGAGAATATAAGATGGATAATGAAGCTTAACCCATTTTATTATATTGTTGATGGATATCGTAATAGCTTTGTATATAAGGTTGGATTTTGGCAGAGTCCGCTCTGGACTTTATATTTTTGGCTCGTAATAATTATACTTCTTATTTGTGGAAGTGTATTGTTTAAAAAAATGAAAACGCAGTTTGCAGATGTATTATAGAGGCAGGTAAGTTAATGGAAAATATTATTGAGATAACACATTTAAAAAAAGTGTATGATTTGTATGATAAACCTATTGACCGGTTAAAAGAAGCAGTAAGAAGGGGAAGGAAGATATATCATAAAGAATTTTATGCGCTTCGCGATATATCAATTAATATAAAAAAGGGCGAGAGTGTTGGAATTGTTGGTGTTAACGGTTCCGGTAAATCTACCCTGTTGAAGATAATAACAGGAGTGCTGACTCCTACAGGTGGAAGCGTGGTCACTACGGGGAAGATTGCTGCTTTACTGGAACTTGGAGCAGGGTTTAATCCCGACTACACCGGCAGGGAGAATATTTATCTTAATGGTACAATGATGGGTTATACTGATGAAGAAATTGAGCAGAGGGTACAGCCGATAATTGATTTTGCTGATATTGGTGACTTTATTGACCAGCCTGTTAAGATGTATTCAAGCGGTATGTTTGCAAGGCTGGCGTTTGCTGTTGCAATTAATGTTAACCCGGACATACTTATTGTAGATGAGGCATTATCTGTAGGAGATACAAGATTTCAGCTGAAGTGTATTGAAAAAATGAAGGAGCTGAAAGACAGGGGAACTACCATTCTTTTTGTGTCTCATGCTACAGAGCAGATTAAACGGTTCTGCAGTAGGACAATATGGCTAAAGGACGGTGTTGTCTTTCAGGATGGGGAGGCAAGCCAGATTGTTGATTTATATGATAATTTTATGAGATTTGGTGAATCTGTCCTTGTCCCGGATAATAAAGATGGCTTCGTATGCGGCAATAGTGATTCAATGGCTGATGATGAAAAAGTGTATGATGAAAATACACTTGCGTATATAAGTAAGGTGTCAATTAATAAAAATATATTCCATACATTTGATGAGCTTTCTGTCAGGGTAGAATATAGGATTGTTGACAGTGAAGTGGATGGCTTTCTTTTAGGGGTAGCGATATATAGTAAAGACAGAAAAAATTATATATTTGGACCTAATACTTATCTTGATAAGAAGGAATTGCCGGGTAAAAACGGAAAATATGTAATGACATACAGGATACCTCATCTTTCGCTTATTTCGGGAGAATACACGATTGATGTTGGTTTGTTCAATAATGAAGGTATAATTAATCTTGATTATAAAATGGACGTGGTAAGGTTTGCCGTTAGTAACCAGTATTTTTCTGAAGGAATGTTTTATATGGAACATGATTGGGATGTGAGAGAGGAGAATAATAATGGTTAGTTTTGATCAGTATCAGAGGTATGCGACCATAGGCAGGATAGTTTCATTATTTTGTAATGACCGTAATGATTCAAAACGATTAAAAATATTAGAAGTTGGATCTAATGCCCAGCGTAATCTTGAAAAATTTGTAGATGCGGAGATATTCTATACGGACATCGTAGAAATTGACGAGTTTAAAGATGATGACCATTTTTTTGTTGCTGATGCAACTAATCTTGAGGGAATAAAGGATAATGAGTTTGATATTGTTGTAGCATCTGATGTATTTGAGCATATTCCTGTTGAATTACGTGAGGACTTTTTGTCAGAACTTAATCGTGTTGCAAAGGAATATGCAATAGTATGTTTTCCATATTCAAAGGATATTATAAATGATGTTGAGAAGAGGGTGAATTCATACTATAAAACTATATATGGTGAAGACTACCAATGGCTTAATGAACATATATATAACGGACTTCCGGAGCTGGATCTGATTAATAAGTATCTGGATGCATGTAAAATATATTATTCTTCATGTGGACATGGTTCAATTGATATATGGGAAGAAATGATGAAAGCCCATTTTTACGCTGCCGGTGTAACAGAATTGATTGATTACAGGGTTAATATAGACAGATTATATGAAGAATATGTATATAAATATGATGTCAGTGAAGATAACTATAGAATGTTTTACATGCTGACTAAGAGTGAGGATAATAAAAAGGCTGCTGATAAGATAATGTCGGAACTGTTTTGTGATAATCCTGATACCAGAATTGCCGGATATGAGAAGATTAAGCTGTTATGTAATGATCTGCATAATATATATTTTGCAAAGGTTCAACGGAATGTTAAAAAGAAAGATCTGGACATTGTTACCTCTTATTACTATGATTCCGGCAATGGGTATCTGGAAGATAACAGGGTTATTCTTCAACCTGCTTCACCGGATGAATATAATGAGTATGTGCTTTCTGATCTGCATGAAAAAAAAGCGGTTGAATTAAGATTTGACTTTGTTGAAAAATATATGTGCGAAGTTATAGACCTGGTCGTCAGGGAGAAGTCCGGTGACGAATTAAAGTTCTATTCAAACGCCACAGAACAATATGATAATACTCTCATATTTAAATCAGTTGATCCACAGATGACCATAGTTTTGCCTGAGAATGTGGACATGGTGATCATATCCTTCTATTTGGATGTGAAGGATAATATGGCTAAGAAGAAGGCATTATTAAACAAATGTGATATACTCGCGCGTATGGACCGGATTAATAAAAAGCTGGATAATGCACACTCAGATATTGATAATGTTAACCTGGAACTGATGGCTATGGAAGACAGATGTAATCATTTACAATATGATTATGATATGGTAATTCGCTCTACTTCATGGAAAATGACAGCACCGGTACGCTATATATCCGATGCCTTCCATCATAGTAAGGTTATAGATTATAGCAGTGAGTTTGTACGTGGAATATTCAGGGATGGAATAAGACATACATTACACAGGGTTAAGAACAAGATAATTAAGACTGAAAAACCAAAGTATTATAATAATAATATTGAGATTGAGCCTGTGGAAGAGAATATATTGTTCAGTATACTGGTTCCATTATATAATACCGATATAACATGTCTTAAAGAACTTCTTGATTCAATCATTGCACAGACCTACACAAATTGGGAGCTTTGTCTTGGTGATGCAAGCACAGAGAATATAGATGCAATTAAGGATATATGTACTGAATATCAGAGCAGGGATCCAAGGATAAGGTATTTCCGTATTAAACATAATAATGGAATCTCTGAGAACACTAATGAATGCGCAAGGATGGCTAAAGGAGATTATCTTGTATTATGTGATCATGATGATATTATTGCGAAGGAAGCTTTGCAGGCAAATGCGTGGATGATTCAGAATACAGGGGCAGATGTTTTATATTCTGACGAGGACCATATAGATATGCAGGGCAATCATTTTGTACCACTATTTAAACCTGACTGGTCTCCTGACCTGCTCCACAGCCAGATGTATGTGTGTCATCTTTTTGTATTCCGGAAGAGCCTGTTTGAAGAGGCAGGGGGATTAAATAAGGAATATGACGGAAGCCAGGATTATGATCTTATGCTTCGCTATTCAGAGATGACCCGGAACATAGTGCATATTCCACTTGTTCTATATTCGTGGAGAGAGATAGAGACGTCAACAGCTGCTAATGCAGATGCAAAACCATATGCAGACGAGGCTGGGCGCAGGGCATTAGATGCACATCTTAAACGTGTATATGGTAATGATGCATATGCTGTATCGACAGAACATACATTTTTATTTAGTGCCAATTATGGGATGACTAAAAAAATGAAACCGCTTGTGTCGATCATAATACCGATGAAGGATCAGTACAAGCTCTCAAAGCAATGTGTTGAGAGTATAATAAGAAAGACTTCATATAGTAAATATGAGATTATTATACTTAATAACCGTTCAGAGCAGCATGCAACATTACAATGGCTTAACCGGGTAGAAAGAGATTATAAGCAGGTCAGGGTAATTAATGCTGATTTTGAATTTAACTGGTCAAAGCTTAATAATTATGGTATTGAAAATGCTAAAGGTGATGTATTTGTGTTCATGAATAATGATACACTTGTAATATCTGAGGATTGGCTTGATATACTGTGTGATAATGCGCTACGTGATGATGTTGGTGTTGTCGGACCAATGCTGTTATACAGAGATGGATCATTGCAACATGCCGGAATAATTGTCGGAATGGGCGGCTGGGCAGACCATCTGTTCAAAGAGATGATGCCGGTGCATTATTCTTCACCATATGTTTCACCTGTGGTTTCGAGAAATGTATTGGCAGTTACAGGTGCATGTATGGCAATCTCCAGAAAAACTATAGAAGATATCGGAGTTTTTGATGATGAATTTATTATATGTGGAAGTGACGTGGAGATATGTATACGTGCATATGAACATGGTTTGAATAATGTATACTGTGCAAACAGTAAACTTTATCATCTGGAATCAAAGAGCAGAGATTCTTTTATTCCTGAAATTGATTTTAAAAAGTCCTATGAATGTTATGGAATATATAGAGAATATGGGGATCCATATTATAATATTAATCTTGATATTAATTCAGTAAGACCTAGGGAGGGTGAACCTGTGGATTGGACAAAGGTTAAGAATCATTTAAGAGCTAACCGTTTTACTGCGGGAATGTATGAAAATCTAAAAAAAAAATTAACTGAGCCATCGGCCGTTGCACAGTCTGCTGTTGCAGAGGTTCAGGAGATCAGGGCAAGAAAGGTGTCACTGCAGGATAATGCATTACGTATTAATATCATTGTTCCGTCAGTTGATATCAAACATGTTTTTGGAGGTATTTCAACAGCCCTTGCGTTTTTTGAAAAACTTACATCCGGCTTTGAGTGCTTAAGACGTATTATAGTAACAGATGCACCTGTATTTAAGGAAACTATGGTGGAGCTGCCGGAATATTATATATCAGATGCATCAGATGACACATGCAAAAATTGTCAGATAATCCCATTTTCGGATCGCGCGGATAAAACAATTGCGGTTTCAGAAAATGATATATTTGTTGCAACAGGCTGGTGGACTGCATATACGATTGCTGATGTTATACGCTGGCAGGAGGATACGTACAATGTTAAAAATCCACTTATATATATGGTGCAGGATTATGAACCGGGATTTTATCCGTGGTCATCAAGATATATGATGGCAGACAGCACATACCGTCTTGAAATACCTACAATTGTTGTTATTAACTCTGAAGAGCTGAAGGATTTCTTTGATGCTAACGGCTATTCTTTCTATCGCTCTTTTTGTTACAGACCGGTATTGAACAATAAATTAAAAGAATATTTGCTTGAGCTGACAAAAAAGGCACAGGGTAAGAGAAAAAAACAGGTTTTAATATATGGCCGCCCGGGGGTAGAACGTAATGCATTTGCACTTATCGTTGACTCATTGAAGCGTTGGGTACAGCTACAGGAAGATATTGGAGAGTGGAGTATAATATCTGCAGGAGAATCATTTGAAGATATAGACCTTGGCAAGGGAAAAGTACTTCATTCTATAGGAAAGGTAAGTCTTAAGGAATATGCAGAAATAATGTATGAGACGAAGGCTGCCATTTCATTGATGGTATCACCGCATCCAAGTTATCCACCGCTGGAGATGTCAACATTTGGCGTGAAGGTCATAACGAATTGCTACGGTAATAAAGATCTGAGTGACTTTAATGAGAATATAATTTCAATGACGAATTGTTCCTCTAAGGAGATATCGGTCAGGCTGCATGAGCTGTGTAATGGCGAAGATGGGAAATGTATGTTAGATTCTGATTATGTTAAGGTTGCAGATTCAATGCAGTGGGAGAGTGTTGTAAAGGAGATTCGTATACTGCTTACATCATGGAGTAACAGGAAATAACATATAGTTAATTTTTGCAGCAAGGTCGATAAGATTGTAATAACATGAAAGGAAAGTTATAATGGAAGTCAAAACGGTATTGGTAACAGGTGCTTCAGGTTATATTGGAAGACATGTAGTTAAGGAGCTTCTTAACCAGGGATACAATGTTATAGCTAGTGATCTGAATTATAAGGGTGTAGATGAAAGGGCAGTTTTTTCTGATGTAGTCCTTTTTAGTGGAGATAAGGATATATATGAGCAGTTTGGATGTCCGGATGTTGTTATCCATATGGCATGGAGGGATGGATTTATCCATAATGCTGATTCACATATGCATGATCTGTCAAAGCATATGGATTTTCTGAAGCATATGATAGATGGTGGTGTTAAGCTGGTTTCAGTTATGGGAAGCATGCATGAGGTCGGTTATTATGAAGGTGCGATTAAGGCTGATACACCATGTAATCCGCAGTCAATGTATGGAATTGCTAAGAATGCGTTGAGACAGGCGTTATTTTTGTATGGAAGAGATAAGGAAGTTATTATAGACTGGTTAAGAGCCTATTATATATTTGGTGATGATTCAAGGGGAAGTTCAGTCTTTGCAAAGATTGTTCAGGCGGTTGAAGATGGTAAGAAAACATTCCCATTTACATCCGGCAAAAATCTGTATGATTTTGTACATGTTAATGAACTTGCCAGGATGATTGTTGCTGCCAGTACGCAGGATAAGATTAAGGGTATTATTAATGTGTGTACAGGGAAACCGGTATCTCTTGCTGAGCAGGTAGAAAAATATATTAATGATCATGGATTTGATATCACGCTTGAGTATGGTAAATTCCCCGACAGACCATATGATTCACCGGGAGTCTGGGGAGATGCCACTGACATTAATAAGATTATGAATGGGAGATAGTACCCGGTGGCTGTTGTAAACCATGAAAAGTGCGTAAATTGACATACACATTGTATTATAGTAGAATAATGCAAGTGAATAATAAGATGGAGTGTGAAAATTGAAAGAATTACTATTGGTAATACCTGCATACAATGAAGAAGGTAATATTGAAAGAGTAGTTGAAAATATTATTGAAAATTACAGTGAATATGATTATATTGTTGTAAATGATGGTTCTAAGGATAGAACTGCTGATATTTGTTTAAAGAAAAAGTATAATTTATTGAATCTGCCTGTTAATCTGGGCCTTAGTGGTGCATTTCAGGCTGGATTGAAGTATGCCCATCATATGGGCTATAAGTATGCAATCCAGTATGATGCTGATGGCCAGCACAGGGCAGAATATATTGGGGATATGTTGAATGAGATAAAAAAAGGGTATGATATAGTTATAGGTTCAAGATTTGTTACTGAAAAGAAGAATATGAGTGCCAGAATGATAGGTTCAAGGCTGATATCGTTTGCTATAAAGCTTACGACCGGAAAAAGGGTCAGTGACCCTACATCAGGAATGAGGATGTTTAACAAAAAGAGTATTGCGGAGTTTGCTCTTAATATGAATTATGGGCCGGAGCCGGATACAATATCTTATCTGTTAAAGAATGGGGCAAGGGTGTCAGAGGTTCAGGTTGAAATGGATGAAAGAATTGAGGGGACGAGTTATCTTAATTTTACCAAATCAATTTCGTATATGGTCAGAATGCTCTGTTCAATCTTCTTTATCCAGTTTATGAGGAAAAGGGACAAAAGGTATATATGAAGTAGTGATGTTTTGGGAGGAATTGATATAAAATGATGACAATAGTTTTAAGGTGTATATTAATAGCCGTATCATTGACCACAATGATATATATTGTTAAAAAGATAAGAAGTTCAAGAATGCAGATAGAGGATTCATTGTTCTGGCTCATGTTTTCAATACTTTTGGTCGTGTTTGCAATTGTTCCAAAATTACCGGATATATTGGCTAATGTTGTAGGTATATATTCTACTGTTAATTTTCTTTTTCTGTTTTTTATCTTTATACTGCTTATTAAAGTATTTATGATGTCTGTCAGAATGTCCCAGCTTGAGAACAGGATAAGGGAGCTTGCACAAAAGATTGCCATAGATGCTAATATGCGTGATAATCCGGGTAAGGAGGATAATAATGAAGACATTATATATGATTCTGGAGACGAATGATGCATATGCCGCGATTGCGGGTACATCCCTGTATTCGTTATATAAAAATAATAAAGATATCGAATCACTTGAAGTTTATCTTATAAATGATGGGATTTCTGATGATAATATTAAAAAATTTAGAAAGGTAGCAGATGATTTTGGTCGTAATCTGACATTAATTGACTCATCACCTATGGAAAAAATTCTTTCCGATGCAGGTGTTGCAATGTATAAAGGCAGTTACACTACTTACTATAAGTTATTTGCGGTTAACATGTTCCCGGAGGATGCAGAATATGTATTTTTTATTGATTCAGATACTGTTGTATGTGGGTCGCTTATGGAATTGCTTGACTGGGATTTTAATGGTGCTCCAATGGCAATGACATGGGAGATGGTTCCCGAGGTGTATAAGGAACATCTTGGTCTTAAGAAAAATGATACATTCTATAATGGAGGAGCTATTTTATTTAACAGAAAAAAATGGGGAGAAGGAAAATACGAGGAAAGATTGCTGGAATATATGCGGGAAAATCACCCAAGTTTTTTATTTGCAGATCAAGAGCTTCAGAATGTTATGTTTCATAATGAAATCCAGTTATTACCACTGAAATATAACCTGCATACGACATATTTTCTTTATCCTCATTGGCAATTAAAGGAAATATATCATTTATATGATGAAGTATCATTTAGTGAACCGGAGATAAAAGAGGCAAAGGAGAACCCTGTTATATATCATCTTGTGGGAAATGGTGCAATATGCAGACCTTGGTTTTCTAATAATCATCATCCTTTAACAGGAATATTTGATAGTTATTTACAACAAACCCCATGGAAGGATATGAAAAAAGGAAAAATGAAGCGTGGTATAATAGGGCATTTACAGTATATATTGTATGTTGTCCTGCCGAAAAAGTTATATGCGAAGGTTCATTATAAAATGATAACGCATTTTCTTACACACGCTGATAAAGCTTGAAAAGGTGTAGTTATGGAAAAGAAAAGACAATCAAATTTTGAATTATTGAGACTGGTCCTTATGCTGATGATTGTGTCCCAGCATCTTATAAATAATGGGGTATTATCTAAGGACGGAACCGGATTTTATGATATTAGTACCCAGGTAGGGAGCCTTGGAACATTTCTTGAGGTTGCTGTTAATTGTTTTATAATAATTAGTGGATATTTTGGAATAAGGATTAGTATTAAGAAGATAATAAGACTTATTCTGGATATGGTTATTATAGGTGAAAGCATATATCTGATTTCAGCTTTATGTGGTTTGGAGAAGCTGACAATTGCTGATTGTATTTATTTTGCCATACCGATACACTGGTGGTTTATTGCGTATTATATTGTACTTATGTTATTTGCCCCATACATTAATAAGCTGGTTAATAATATCAGTAAAGGCTGGTTGCTTGCACTTGTTGTTATGATGTATGTTATTTTGTCTGTTCCTGCTACTTTGGCAGGCTATGATTTTGGCGGTGGTATTTCTAACTTTATATTCATGTATATTATTGGAAGATACTTGAGATTACACTTTAATAACTTGTATCCGGTATATTTTTGGATAATAGGTTATGTATTATTCTCATTGTGTTCAGCGGTCGGAGACTGGTATCTGCATGAGTTTTCAAACGTGCCTTATACATGGGGGATTAAGTTTTTCCAAAGTAACAGTATATTTATAATACCGGCATCAATATGTTTCTTTAATATATTCAGTAAAGTAAGCTTTGAAAGCAGTGCTGTTAATGTATTGGCTAAAAGTTCACTTGGAATATATATTATTCATGAGCATCCTGTTATTAAGAACATATATCTGAAAAGACTTGGTATTCTTAATAATGTTGATTCAGGTATTTGCGGATGGGCGCTTAATTTTATTATTGTTCTTTGTCTGGTGTATTGTTTGTCGCTGTTGCTGGAAAGTGTCCGGTTGTTTGTATTTGATAGAATTAATGACAGAATCTGTGCGGCTATTGTAAGCGTAAAGCCGGTTAGATTATTTTCAGATTTTATGTCAGATATTGCAGAATAAACGGATGTGTGGAGATGATTAACATAGAAGAGAATTATTCAGTACCTTCATTAAAAGCTAATGTTGTATGGAATACAACAGGAAGTTTGATATATTGGGGAACGCAGTGGCTGATTACAGTATTGCTATTCAGAATGATGGGAGCATATGAGACAGGCGTGTTTCAGCTTTGTATGACAATTGCTGCCGTTTTTGTAAGTGTAGCTCTTTTCGGGATGAGAAATTATCAGATATCAGATGTGGAAGACAGATATCGCAACTCGGAATATATTGGCAGTAGAATTATTACAGTAATAGTTACATTTATTGTAAGTGTTGCGTTTGTTATGGTTAACAGTTACGACACACATAAGAAAATATGTATAATATTGTATATGATATTCAAATTATCTGAGGCAGTTGTCGACGTTTATCATGGTATAGACCAGAAGCTTATGAAAATGGATTATGTCGGAATATCATTTGCATTGAGGGGAATTCTTTCATTTGCCTCGTTTGTTTTATTATGTCGTTTTACAGATGACCTTATTGTATCAATTACCGGAATGATATTTGTGGTGTATGCAGTTATAATCATCTATGATATACCCATGTGTTCAAAGCTTATGCCGGTAAAACCTTCGTTTGATATGAACAGAATATTACCGCTTCTTTTTGTATGTATTCCACTTGTGGGTTATAATTTTTTTATGAATGGTAATGTATCTGTGGCAAAATATATATTGGAGAAGAAGCTTGGAAGTGACTTGTTTGGTTATTATACTTCAGTTGCCACACCGGCAGTAATAGTCCAGACTGCTGCAACATTTATATATTCACCATTTGTACCGGTGCTTAGCAAATATTATTCAGAACGAAGCTATAAAAAATATATTAAGATGATATTAAGTGTATGTATGATTATTGCAGTTATCTGTATTCTGGCAGTGACAGGAAGTTTTTTTCTGGGAGAGTATGCACTTACAATGATACTTGGTGATAATATTGCTGACTATATATACCTCTTAGTTCCAATAATAATTTCTACATGTGTTATTGCTTTTTCATGGTTTATATCTACTGTGTTAATTGTTATCAGAAAGCTTAAAATACTACTTTTTATTACTATGTCCGGTTTTGCATTATGTGCTGTTTTGACACAGCCGTTAATCAGAATTCATGGGGCCAATGGAGCAACATATGCTGTAATTGCTTCGCAGCTCATTATGATAGTGGGATATGTGGCTGTAATATGTTTTGATCTGAAAAGGCAAGGAAAAGCGTACTGACTGATATTTCATCAAAATTGATTAAAAGGAGTGTTATATATATGGGAAGGTACACTGAAAATGATATAACTATTGTTATATGTGCATATAAGGAATGTTCATACCTTGAAGCCTGCATTAAATCTGTTATTAATCAGACTGTAAAGTGTAAAGTAATCGTGTCGACATCTACTCCAAACGACTATATTAAAGGTCTTGCTGATAAGTATGGATTAGAGATAAGGGTCAATGAAAATGGGGGCCATGCTAATGATTACAATTTTGCGTTAAAGCAATGTGATACTTTGTTGTGTGCGATGGCACATCAGGATGATCTGTTAAATGAGAGATTTGTTGAAAAAAGTATTGAGTATATTAATAAGTCAAAGGATCCTATAATAGCATTTACTGATTATCTTGAAATCCATAATGATGTCATAGATAATCAGCCTTCAAAGCTTATCAGAGTCAAAAAGAAACTATTACTTCCTTTGAAAATAAAAGGGATGGGTGATACGGTATTTGGTAAAAGGCTTATTCAGTGCTTTGGTAATCCTATATCACATCCTACTGTTACTTATGTACTTGCTAAGATGCCTGATATATGCTTTAGAAATGAGTACAGGGCAGATATGGACTGGGATTTTTGGGAAAGATTATCTAAAAATAAAGGCACATTTGTTTATGTGGATGAGGTGCTGCATTATCATAGAATGCATTCCGAACAGGCAACAGCCAGGTTAGTAAATGATTCATCTGATGATCCAAGATATTGTGAAGATTATGAAATGTTCTCAAGGTTTTGGCCTAAATGGATGGCAAAGTTGATCATGAAGGCCTACTCAAAAAGCCAGGGTGTGTATAGTTCATAAAAAGATTTTGCCGGTATGCTTATTCTATTAAATATAACCCATTATTAATGTCAGGAATGTCCGGGATATTAGTAATGGGTTTTATATTATTGTGGTTTGGGAATTATAAACAGGATTATGAAATATAATTTCAAAACGAATTACAAAAACATATTGACACAATATGCTTTTTGTGTTACTGTATATCTACATTCATGAGTGTTCTGTAATTCATTTATTAAGAATCTACAGTTTTTGTACATCGCAGGATGTATCAGTTTGCCGTTCGGCAGTTAGTATCTTTTTAATTATTTATTATGTTGGCAGGGGAGTGATGTGTATTTCGGCGGATGATAAGCAGGAGCTTGAGATCATGCTTGATGAGCTTATCAATTATTTCATACATATTGAGCGTCAGACACTTATGCAGGTGCAGAGGGGTGTCAAGTCAAAAGAATCTTTAATATCAGCAGCAAAAGTGTATCTTAAACAAAGAGGTCTGGATAACGAGTCCATCAGGATAGTTACTAATCATTTCAGCAGGTTTATATGGGGATATTATGTTTTAGAAGAGGCAATTAATGACAAGGATATATCAGATATTAAAGTGCTTGCAGAGGACAGGGTAAGGATAAAGCGTAAGGGCAGGCGGATGAATTCTGATATAACATTTCAGGGAAAGTCTGATTACCGCAGGTTCATTTCAATGGTAGCTGTAAAAAATAAAACCAATCTGTCAGATGTTAATGCTATACAGACATTTACGGATAAGGACAGTAATGAGAATTTTATTTTAAGGTTTAATATTGCAACGGATTTTGTTAATTCTACAGACGTTCCATATATGCATATACGTAAGATCCCAAAGAAAAAATATACGGTTGATGAACTGATTGAAGTGGGAATGCTGACAGCACAGATGGCAGAGTATCTGACAAAGACAGCTGTATTATCCAGTGGAATAATATTTACCGGAAAGGGCGCGAGTGGCAAGACTACCTTGATGAATGTCCTTCTGGAATATATTCCACATGAGTACAGCGGACTTGTAATACAGGAAAATGAAGAGCTGTTTACGGATACCCACCCTGATATGATGTTCCAGCATATTGTAAGCACTCATGGTGAAGGCAAGATACAGTATGACCTGAAAGACCTTGGACGCAATGGGCTGCTGACTGATATTGATTACTTTATTATCGGTGAGATCAAAGGCGGGGAGGCGTTATACCTTCTTAATGCAGGATACACAGGACACAGGTGCTGGGCTTCGGTACATGGAATGAATAGTACCGAGGCAATCAATAAGCTGGCTGATTATGTAAGATATGAGAGTGATTATGCGCTTTCCGATATTCTTAATATGCTTAAATGTATGAAAACAGTTGTATATCTTAAGGATTTCAAGGTTGAAGAGATATCTGAGGTAAAGGATTTCAAGGATGGTGGGCTTGTGTATGAAAGAATTTTTTAAAAGGGATAAAAGTGCCGTAGAGAGTATAACAGGGTGGCTTGATAAGAGGTATAACAAAAGAATGCAGAAGGAAGCCGGCCTGCAGTTACTTGTTGGCAACAGAAGTCATAAACAGGGTCTGTATCATATCGACAAAATGATTGAGTACAGTGGGGTTAAGAGACACATGGGATTCCTGACAGCTGAAGTATTCCTGTATTTTGTAATACTGCTTGCGGCTGTGGCAGGTATTGCAGGGTATATCCTGTCGGGAAAGCTTATAGTTTCAATGGCTGTGGCAGCACTGGCTTTTGTTATGGTTTTTCTTGTTATATATATTATGTCAGGTGTGTATTACATATCTCTTGAAAAGAATATAATGACATTTCTGAATCTTATTGATAATTTTAACAAATCAGAGGATGACATTGTTGAGATAATAAGAAAAACAGTGGGCTATGTTGATAATCCGCTAAAAGAGCTTCTGAGGGATTTTTGCAATGATGCCAAGCTTCTTGGTGATACAAGGGCAGCATTTGAGAATCTTGAGGGGAAGCTGGAACATGATAAATGCAGGGAGCTGATAAGAAATATTGAAGTCTGTTCAAGGTATGATTCTGATTATGCAGAGGTAATTCATGACTGCAGGATAAGTATGACGGATTACCTGAGCATTAAGGCAGAACGCAGGGCAATTATATCTAACGGAAGAATAGAGGTTGCAATTCTTCTTGTAAGTGCAGGGATAATTGTTATGCTTTATGCCGGAATAACTGATGGAATGTGGTCATTGCTGCTTGATACATTTATTGGAAATTGTATTTTGCTGTATTGCGCAGTGGTCTTTATTGTATGTCTTGTCATGATGGTTTTATTTGATAAGAATGGGGGATGATTATGCTGGAAAAAATGAATGTATATATAAAGAAAAATGGTGTCGCATATATGTTCCCATGGGTTAATGCATACATACTTTTAGGACTAAAGCTTGTTTTGGGTTTGCTGTTTCTGATATTGGCAGTAATTAAGATGCCTGTACTGGCTTTGCCGTCTGCAGTAATTGCATTTTTTGTTCCTGATATTCTGATCAATATATCTAATAATGCTGATAATGATTCAATGCTGACTGATATAGAGAGTATATATGACATTATGCGGATTCAGGCCAGGGCAGGTGTATTTATTCAGGATTCCCTGATGGATTGTTACCTGTCAACCAAAAATGCACGGTTAAAGTCGGCTCTTTTAGAATTATGCAATGGTATTGGGGCCAGCTCTACACTTGAAGAAGAGGTTGAATTATTCAGACAGAAGTTTAATAACAGGCATATTGATGTCTTATGTATAATTCTTGGCCAGGCACAGACAACCGGTAAGACAGTGCAGATATTGTCTGATATGAGTGAACAGATAAGACAGGTGCGCCATACGGTATCGCTTAAAGCAGAAGGAAAGCTTGAGAGAAAAATTGAGATACTGGAGTTACTGATATTTATTGGAATACTTGCTATCGGGGTCTATTCGATGGGAAGTGAGATACTTAATATGATTCAATTTTAAGGTGACTATTTTAACATATGAAAGGAATGGAATTACTATGAAAAGACTTGGATTACTTTTAGGGGAAAAGAAGAAGAATGGGGGAAAAGAGGTTATTATGGAGTTTGCACTTGGGGCAATTGCAATTGTGCTTGCTTTAGTGTTCAGAGAACAGCTTCAGGATGTGATATTGAATGTTGGAAGTTCGTTTTCAGGCAAAATAACGTCGTTATTTAATGGATTAGGCTGATGGTGGTAATATGACTGAAAAGAAATCTGGCAGTGTTTTTAATATATTGCCGTTATTTCTGGGGATAATTACGATTACGGTTATTTCGCTTATGTATATTCATTTTGTAAGGGATATGGATATAAGGGAACAGGCCGGACAGATTGCCAGGCAGTATATGCTGGAGATGGAGAGTACAGGTTATCTTACGGCTGACGCGCAGACAGAACTGATAGACGGGCTCAGGGCAATAGGTATGAACAGCATTAATCTGTCAGGAACTACCATGGAAGCTCCAGGCTATGGGAATGAGATAGCGCTTGTTATTAATGCCAGAGTGCCTGTGACCAGGTTTGATGTCTCCGGAACGCTTCAGCCTGTAATAGATAAAGAAGAGACAGATTATCACTTTATGATCAGGTCAACGGCGAAGAACTAACAGATTGGGGGAAATGATATGTCCCGGAACAGTGCTATTAAGAAAAAAGGTGGAATTGAGTATTTAAGTGCATTGATGCTTATATCATTGTCAGGAATAATACTATTATATGGGATTGCCGCTAAGGAATTAAAAGTGTGTCAGGGTATTATACGGGATGGCCTTGATGGAGCGTGCCTTGCGGCAGCCCTGATAGACCGGGATGAATATGCTGCCGGTAATGGAATTGTAATCGATAATTATTACAGGATAAGAGAAATATTTTGTGAGACATTAAAGGAGAACATCGGGCTCAATGATGAATACCATCCGCTGCAGGAAGCAATATATGATGATGTAACGGTCAGTGCCTTTAATGTGTACAGCATAGCAGGGGGCATGCTGTATACCTATGAGGGTAGTGGAGAGGGAGAGTATCAGTTGAAAAAGTCCAGATATAATGGTGATGAACAGACACCGGATGGAATTTTGATTCAGTCGGGTACTATATATGCTGAGATTGGAATGAGAATCACATCATATTTTGGAATAAGCAGCGATGTTCATCTTGGTACAAGCGTGGATGTAATAGAGGACAAGTGAAAGGAGGCTGTATATGACAGGAAAGAAATCTAAAAAAAGACATTGTATAATAATACTGCTTAGCATTGTTATACTGGCATTTGTTTACTATATCGGAAGTCGGAAAGACGGAGTTAATGTTGTAGTGGCAAAGTCGGACATAACAGCCGGCACACAGATAGATGAGTATAATGTAGATAATTTATTTGAGAACAGATGTGTAGATGCAGGGGCTGTTCCAGAGCACTTTATAAAAGATAAAGCAGGATTGGCGGGAACTTATCTGCAGATAGGGGTTGATGATAATACAGTGATGCAGAAAGGATTTGTAAAAAATCCTGAAAAGGACATTATGCAGATGCAGGAACCGGTTATTATGGGACTTAAGGCACTTGATATGTCGCAGATGGTATGTGGAACGGTAAGAAAGAATGATATTATTGATATATCTGTAATTAATTCACAGAACAATGAATGTATGGATGTTGTAAGGAATGTACGTGTGTCAGAATGTTATAATTCGGATGGTTCAATGATAACGGATGAGGGCTGCGCAACTTATATTACGGTTATTGTAGAGAAAAATGATGAGCAGTATATTAATGAAATGCTGTCCCTGGGAGAGCTGAGGATATGTAAGGCAGGTGGTACTTCTGAATAAAAGAATGATACTGGTGTTCGTATTAGCGTGCATATCTTTTATACATTCAAGAAGCACTGCATATGCAGGGGTTTATGATAATGCATACACTTATTATCAAAAATATGGTGGAAGTAATTCAGATATTGCAAGGCTCAATACTGACGATGGATGTATATATTTTATGTCAAAGGGAACTACGGCTACAAGTAAGGTGCGTTACAGAACAGTCGGTTATACGATTAAGATATGTATAGATAACCATAAGGATGCGGTAGAGGTCAAATTAGATGGTAAATATATAAAGACTGTTTCTGTAAAAAGCCAGGGTAAGTATACATATGTCCTTAGAAAGGTGAATCTGAACAAGCTCAAGTTGTTATTTAACGGGAATGCTGATATAACATGGAATCAGATTTTCAGATATAAAAATACATATGAGTTTAATGCAATAATGACAGTAGCTGAAAATGATAAGTCATTATGTGGAAAAATAACAGAAACGCAAAATTACAGGAGGATATCTGCCGAAAGGAATACTTATCTTTTTAGAAATGCGGCCGGAATAAAAAATGCTAGAAAATGGGCTAATCCGGATGACCTTAATAATTTTTTTGATAAATATATATCTTTTGATCCGGTTGAAAGCCTGAAGGCTGATACGCTGAGGATAGAAGCATCAGATAATGTGTATCACTATGGTGATCAGTATTATGTCAGAAAGGATTCTGATATAGATGTGTATGTTGAATCACAGCTGTACAATACTGAAAGTGCAGCTAAAGAGTACCAGCCTGATTATAATATGATAAAGGCATCAGGCTGGGGTAATGAGCAGATATTCTATATGGCAAAGATGAAAACCGGCGCCAAGTGTAAGGCAGGAATTATTAGTGAGGAGGGAAAAAAGGGAAGCCCGCTGACCTATAAAAAGATTATTAAAGAAAAATGTAATGGAACTGATAACAGTATTATTGATTTTAAGAGCTGTATGAGACTTGGCTATAATGTCCCTGACGGCAAGTATATTAACCTTATTCCTGAGGCACGGATATATTATGGCAGGATATATCCTGATAAATTATCTGATATCGATAATTTATGTGAACAGGATAGCAATTCCGCACAGAAAAGGAAGCTTGTTTCTGATGGAAAGGGTCCCGAAATAAGTGTTGTGCCGGTTCTCGTGGGATATGGGTTCCTTGCAGTTCCGTTTACTGTAGCTGACAGTGGTGCCGGCATAAGGAGCATAGATGTATACTGTGAGGATGGAAGACGGCTTATATCAAATGATTACAGCGGATCAAGGACAACGTATATATGTTCAGATAATGATTATCAGGTTAAAGCAGAGGAAGGAAAAGAGTATTATATATTAGCGTATGATAATGTGGGGAATATGACAAGAAGCAATAACTTTAAATTTTCTGTACCTAAAGCACATGTAATAAAGCATTCATATGTGACAGGGTATAATGGTTATAATTGTGAAGAGGCGGTTGCCAATGTATATGGTGGTAACTCTGATATTGCAAGGCTGCTTATAATGTCTGAGGCAGAGGATAATCCTGACAGGAACAGAATTGTGTATGTTAATATGGACGTTGGTAACAGGACACTTGCGTCCGGACTTAAAAGCCTGACATATAAGTATAATCCAATGGATAGGATTCGGGGACTTAAGGATGGGAAATATTGGATAGATGTTATTTCAGGAGGAAGGTATGCAAGCTCAGAGCCACAAAGATATTGCATTGAAAAAGATACAACACCTCCAATATTCCGCTATTTTAATAATAGCAGTGCTTATGATGGCTGGTCCAGAAACCGGGCCGTCTTTACAATTTCTGCGACAGATGGCTATAGTGGAGTGGATTGCATTGAGGCTGTGTGTGATGGTGAAGTAATTAGCGGAAGAACATTTAATAATCAATTTTATCAACTTAATAAAGAATATAAACTGGAGAGGGAGGGCTACAGTACAGTTGATGTAAAGGTATATGATAAGGCACATAATTGTTCGACCGGTAAGCTGATGTTTAAGGTTGATTCTACAAAACCGGAATGTCTGTTGTCTAAAGAATTTATGGGAATGGATATTGTAAAGAATAAGTGGGTTAATGCTGCCGGACTCAATGGAAAGGTATTTTTCTGGGATCGTATGAGTGGGTTCGGCGATGCGTCTAAGTTTATTTTTTTCCGTGGAGACAGCAGCGGCATGTGGGAGGATGATAAAAAGAATTATGATATTGTGCTTAGTGATAATAATAATGCACAGGTAATGTTTAAATCAGGATATAGTAAAAGCATACCAAGCGGAAGGCATAGATTCCGGTTTGAAGCGAAGGACAAAGTAGGTAATGTCAGGTTTGTGCATATATATCTGAATGTTGATAAAGAAGCCCCGGTTGTTAATACTGATGTATCCAAGCCGTGGAGTATTAAAAAAAAGAAAGGTAATTTTCATGTGTATGATGCCCATTCGGGAATAGATTCTGTTGAGCTTATGGCCGGTGTCAAAATTGTGGATAGTGTATATGGCGTTGGCTCAAATGAATATGTTATGTACTGTGACCTGAGTTCATATGATACAGGAGGCAGGCTTACATATCTGCATGTAACAGATGTGGCAGGTAACAGTTATGATTATCCTGTGCAGACTTCACATTCCGAAAAACCATTATGGGTGAAGGCTGAGGTGGTAAGGGCAGATGATAATGGCACAGCTGAGTTTATCAGTAACGAAAATGCCCTGTTAAGCTTATCAGCATGGGCATATGCTGATAAAGTCGAAATAATGTTTCCTAAGGGACTTGAGCAGTATAATGAAGTAATTACCCCGGAAGATGAATATACTTTTAACCATTCGATACAATTTGTGATACCGCCTGATTATAACGGAAAATATAAGGTAAAGGTGAAGGCATACAGAGACGCAGCAGTCTGTAGTTCTGAACCGAGGTTTAGTGTAACCAGGAGCAGCTTATATAATGTCAGAACGAGGATCAGGAGAAGATAAATGTGGGTATATGTATTGTATATTATATGGCTTATGTCACTTGCATATGTAGATTATAAGACGGGGTATGTGTACAGCAGAATGAGTGTGGCAGGGATTATTCCGGCGTGTATATGCATTGTCAGATTAATAACGGATTACCGGGATAATATATGTGACGCCTTTGGATGTATTTTGGTAATGATACTGCTTGCCAGGCTGGCAGGACATTTTAACCTGGCAGGTGGAGGGGATTCAGATGTGTTAGTCATAACATCTGTTGTCAACACTGTTTATCTTACAGAAAATGGGATAATATCTGCTGTGGCACTTTTATTATATAATCTGATATTATTATATTTTTCAATGCTGTTATTCATTCTCAGACATATAAAGCATGTGAACTGGAGACGTATGAAAATGGACAGAGGTTACCCGCTGCTTCCAAGCATATATATGTCTACCGTGATATCGGGAATTATCATTCAGCTTCTTTACAATTGATAACGAATGATATATAGTTAAGGACATCGAATAATTTTTGATGTTGACTTTGAAGGAAAAGAGGAACGGTTATGGGGAAACTCTCTGTGATAATACCTGTTTACAAACCTGGAAAAGAGCTTGGGGAACTACTTGATAAAATCAGAATACAAACGGTTAAGCCTGAACGTGTATTTCTTTTATGGACGGTTCCTTATGACGTTAATGAAAGTGACGTCAGAAAGAGTGCAGGCCGGTTTACAGGTGGGAGTGTTGAGGTTCATTATATAAGGCAGCAGGATTTTGACCATGGTGGAACAAGAAGATATGGTATGTCACTTGCCGGGACGGATTATGCTTTGTGTATGACACAGGATGCAGTTCCTTATGATAATTTACTTTTTGAGAATCTGATTAATGCCATGGAATGTGAAGATGATGAAGATAATGAACATAATGTTACGGCGGCAGTATATGCAAGACAGCTCCCAAGAGAGGATGCGGGTGCCATAGAGAAGATAACAAGAGATTTTAATTATCCCGATAAAGACAGAGTCCAGAATCTTGATTCTTTTGACAGATATGGTATCAAGACATATTTTTGTTCGGATGTCTGTGCAATGTACAGGCTTGACAGATATAATGAAGTTGGTGGATTTGTAAGTAAAACCATATTTAATGAGGACATGCTTATGGCGTCAGCCCTTATAGGTGCAGGATATACAGTCAGATATGTGGCAGAAGCAAAGGTGGTACATTCACATCATTACTCATATATGGAGCAGTACAGACGTAATTTTGACCTTGCGGTATCTCACAGGCAGTATTCAGAGGTGTTTGACAGTGTGCCGTCTGAGGGAGAGGGGATAAGGCTTGTGCTTTCAACAATGAGGCAATTAACATATATGGGAAAGGTATATCTGATACCTGATCTTATTATACAGAGTGCGTTTAAGTATATGGGATACAGATGCGGTAAAAGGTATGAGAAGCTTTCAATGAAGAAGATTATCAGGAAGACAATGAATAAATCATACTGGGTTAACAGTAGGAGTGGGGAGAATGGGTAGATGCAGGAAAATGAAAACAGGGAAAAAAGGCTTGCACGGATTGGGCATAGGAAGAAGCTGCGGCGGAAAAGGCGTATTTTCTGGTCTTTTGTTGCTGTGCTGCTTGTTATATCGGCTGTACTCGGAAATAGAGCGGCGGCGTTTCGGTGGGGGATTCAGAATACATTAGACCTTATGAACAGGGATAATGTGACTGACCTTGCTTCGATCAATGAGGAGATGCTTAAGGATACAGGCGTTAAAAATGATGATGTGGTCAGTTTTCTTCTTATCGGGGCTGATAAGAGGGCATCATGGAAGGAGTCAGGACGTTCAGATTCCTGTATGATTGCGACTATAGACATGAAACATAATAAACTTAAGCTGACTTCTCTTATGAGGGATATGTATGTTGAAGTTCCGGGGTATGGAAAGCATAAGTTTAATGCAGCGTATTCGTATGGCGGTGTTGAGCTTATGTATAAGACGATAGTTGCGAATTTCGGGATAACAGTTAAGGGATATGTACTTGTTGATTTTGAAGCATTCAAGAAGGTTATTGATACGCTGGGAGGAGTAGATGTAAAGCTTACGTCGGATGAGTACAATTATCTTATGAAGGCATACCATAGAACATCAGTTCTAAAACTTAAACAGGGTAATAACAGGATGAATGGGACACAGGCACTTGCTTATTGCCGTATAAGGCAGGACGTTAAGGGAGATTTCGGAAGGACTGAACGCCAGAGATATGTGATAAGCCAGATTCTTGCGGCAATGAAGAAGGAACCGCTTGGGAAGTGGTATGAGATGGCAGAAGCAGTTATGCCTGAGATGACAACCGATATGGGCACAGATGCAATATTTGATTATATGAAGTGTGTTGTCCTTATGGGAGCCACGGAATTTGAGCAGTTCAGGATTCCGGTTGATGGATCATATACTAATGAGTATGCAGGGAAGCAGGAGGTACTCGGAGTAGATCTTGATGCCAATATTAAGGCATATAATAAGTTTATTAACGAAGAATAAGTTTTACAGGCTGCATTAAGTTTTAAAGACTGCTTTATAATTTTGCTTGACACTTCCGGACTATAATATTATACTTGCTTATAAATAGATTTTACAGGCTGTGAAGAGGAGGAGTACATTTCTGCCAAAGCCAAGAGATAAGACGGTTGGTGCAAGTCTTAGTGAAGCGGATATGGAAGGTAGCCTTGGAGCTTTGAACTGAACGGTATGTATATGAATATACCCAGTAGACTTCAACGGATTTTCTGCACGTTACAGCAGAAGCAGTATAACTCATATTCATGAAGAAATATGTCACCTTGACTATAGGTGGTTAAGTACTGACGGAGTGCAGAATTATTATTCTGAAGCCGGGTGGTAACACGGACTTGTACAGTTCGCCCTGGACAGACCTTAATAGGTTTGTCTGGGGCTTTAATTATTAGAAAGGATGTTATTATTATGAGAAGTGATAATGTTAAGGCAGGTATTGCACAGGCACCTCAGAGATCTTTGTTTAATGCACTTGGGCTTACAGGTGAAGAGATGAAAAGACCGCTTGTTGGTATTGTAAGTTCATATAATGAGATTGTTCCGGGTCATATGAACATAGATAAGATTGTGGAGGCAGTTAAGCTTGGAGTCGCAATGGCAGGGGGTACGCCAAGGATGTTCCCGGCAATTGCAGTATGTGATGGTATTGCAATGGGTCATGTAGGAATGAAGTATTCACTTGTTACAAGGGATCTTATTGCAGACTCAACTGAATGTATGGCACTTGCACATCAGTTTGATGCACTTGTTATGATACCTAACTGTGATAAAAATGTTCCGGGACTGCTTATGGCAGCAGCAAGAATTAATGTTCCTACAGTATTTGTCAGTGGCGGACCAATGCTTGCAGGTCATGTTAACGGATGTAAGACGAGCCTTTCGAGTATGTTTGAGGCGGTTGGTTCTTATGCGGCAGGAACAATGACAGAGGATGATGTGCTTAACTTTGAGAAGAATGCATGTCCTACATGTGGTTCATGTTCGGGAATGTATACAGCTAACAGCATGAACTGTCTGACAGAGGTACTTGGAATGGGACTTAAAGGTAATGGTACTATTCCGGCTGTATATTCAGACAGGATAAGACTTGCAAAAGAAGCAGGTATGAAGGTTATGGAGCTTCTTGAAAAAGATATCAAGCCAAGAGATATTATGACAGAGAAAGCATTTATGAATGCACTGACAGTTGACATGGCGCTTGGCTGTTCAACCAACAGTATGCTTCATCTTCCGGCAATAGCACATGAGGCAGGTGTAGAGATTAATCTGGATATTGCCAATGATATCAGTGCAAAGACTCCTAATCTGTGCCATCTTGCACCTGCAGGACATACATATATGGAGGAGCTTAATGAAGCAGGCGGAGTATATGCGGTAATGAATGAGCTTGACAAGAAGAACCTGTTATATACAGATATAATTACTGTTACCGGAAAGACTGTTGCTGACAATATTAAGGGCTGCGATAATAAGAATCCTGAAGTTATCAGACCGATTGATAATCCATATAGTGAAACCGGAGGAATTGCGGTTCTCAGGGGTAATCTTGCTCCGGATTCATGTGTTGTTAAACGTTCTGCAGTAGTTCCTGAAATGATGGTCCATGAAGGCCCGGCAAGAGTATTCGACTGTGAAGAAGATGCAATTTCAGCGATAAGGGGTGGAAAGATTGTAGAGGGAGATGTAGTTGTGATCAGATATGAGGGTCCTAAGGGTGGACCAGGAATGAGAGAGATGCTTAATCCTACATCTGCGATTGCCGGAATGGGACTTGGTTCTACAGTTGCCCTTATTACAGATGGCAGATTTTCAGGTGCTTCAAGGGGAGCTTCAATTGGACATGTATCTCCGGAAGCTGCTGTTGGCGGCCCGATTGCATTTGTTGAAGAAGGGGATATTATTAAGATAAATATTCCTGCCAATACAATTGAGTTTGTTGTTTCTGATGAAGAGCTTGCAAAGAGAAAGGCTGCATGGAAGCCTAAGAAGGATAACAATGTTACCGGTTACCTTGCAAGGTACAGGGAGCTTGTTACATCAGCCAATACAGGGGCAATACTTAAGACTGGCAAATAAAAATAGTTATTGATATATAAGAATATAGATAATATATAATACATAAGTGAGGAGAATGTATATGCAATTAACAGGTGCACAGATTGTAATGGAATGCCTGCTTGAGCAGGGAGTTGATACGGTATTCGGATACCCGGGTGGAACAATTCTTAACGTTTATGATGAATTATATCAATACCGGGACAGAATTAACCATATTCTTACATCACACGAACAGGGAGCCTCCCATGCTGCTGATGGATATGCAAGAGCTACAGGAAAAGTCGGTGTATGTATGGCAACCAGTGGCCCTGGTGCTACAAACCTTGTAACAGGAATTGCAACCGCATACATGGATTCCGTTCCGCTTGTTGCTATTACATGTAACGTTAATGTTGCAGCCCTTGGTAAGGACAGCTTCCAGGAGATAGATGTTACAGGCGTTACAATGCCTATAACAAAGCATAATTTTATTATTAAGGATATTAACGAGCTTGCCCCAACTATCAGAAGGGCATTTACAATCGCACAGTCCGGAAGACCGGGTCCTGTGCTTGTGGATATTACCAAGGATGTTACAGCTGCAAAGTGTAAGTTTGAGAGAGTTACACCTGTACCTGTTACAAGAGGACCGGAGGTAATATGCGAAGAAGATGTTGACCGTGCTGTGGCTGCCATCAAAAAGTCTAAGAAGCCAATGATCTTCGTTGGCGGAGGTGCCGTAATATCAAAGGCTGATAAAGAACTAGAAGAATTTGTTAATAAGGTAAATGCGCCTGTAACTGATTCGCTTATGGGTAAAGGAGCTTATGACGGTACTAAGGATAATTATGTCGGAATGCTTGGTATGCATGGAACTAAAACAGCCAACTTAAGTGTATCAGAGTGTGACCTCCTTATTACTATTGGGGCGAGATTTTCAGACCGTGTTACAGGTAATACTAAGAAGTTTGCACATGATGCCAAAATTCTGCAGATAGATATTGATCCGGCAGAGATTAACAAGAACATACATGTGGATTACAGTATAATCGGTGATGTAAAAGCGGTTCTTAATGCGATCAACGCTAACCTTGATAACCAGTATCACAAAGAGTGGATGGATAAGGTAATGGCTCGTAAGAGTGCACTGCCAATGACATATGAGGTTGACAGACTTACAGGTCCGGCGGTTATTGAATACATAGATGAGGCAACTAAGGGAGATGCAATTATTACAACTGACGTTGGACAGCATCAGATGTGGGCTGCACAGTTCTATAATTACAGAAAGCCCGGAACACTTATTACATCGGGTGGACTTGGAACAATGGGATATGGACTTGGAGCATGTATAGGTGCTAAAATGGGAAGGCCTGATAAGCATGTAATTAATATTGCAGGTGACGGCTGTTTCAGAATGAATATGAACGAGCTTGCAACAGCATCACGGTACAACATACCGATAATTCAGATTGTAATTAACAATCATGTGCTTGGAATGGTCCGTCAGTGGCAGACGCTTTTCTACGGACACAGATATTCCAACACGGTACTTAATGACAAGATGGATTTTGTTAAGGTGTCAGAGGGTATGGGCGTTAAATCCTACAAGGCAGCATCAAAAGATGAATTTAAGGCTGCATTTGATGAGGCACTTACGCTTAATGAGCCTGTAATGATTGAATGTGTAATTGATAATGATGATAAGGTATGGCCAATGGTTGCGCCTGGAGATTCAATTGAAAATGTATTCTCACAGGAAGATTTGGACAAAAAGGATTGACAATTATTTAACAGACTCATACAATGAATAATAGTGTCAGACCAAAGATATACATTATATATATTTTTATTGATGGATACATATCCATAGAAGGAGGAAAAGATGGGAAGAGTATATAATTTCTCAGCAGGACCGGCTGTATTACCGGAAGAAGTACTTAAAGAAGCGGCAGATGAGATGATGGATTATCAGGGCTCAGGAATGTCAGTTATGGAGATGAGCCACAGATCCAAGACTTACGATAATATTATTAAGACTGCTGAGCAGGATTTAAGAGATATACTTAACATTCCTGATAACTATAAAGTATTATTTATGCAGGGTGGAGCTTCAACACAGTTTGCAATGATTCCTATGAACCTTATGAAGAATAAGGTTGCTGATTATATTATTACCGGCCAGTGGGCTAAGAAGGCCTATAAGGAAGCCTGCATATATGGTAAGGCTAATGCTATTGCATCATCAGAGGATAAGACATTTTCATACATTCCTGACTGCTCGGACCTGCCGATCAGTGAGGATGCTGACTATGTATATATCTGCGAGAATAATACAATATATGGCACTAAGTTTAAAAAGCTGCCTAATACAAAAGGAAAAACACTTGTATCAGATGTATCATCCTGTTTCCTTTCAGAGCCTATGAATGTTTCAGATTATGGAATAGTATATGGTGGTGTACAGAAGAATATCGGACCTGCAGGTGTTGTTATCTCTATTATACGTGAAGATCTTATTACAGAGGATGTCCTTCCGGGAACACCTACAATGCTTAAGTTCAAGACGCATGCAGATAACGATTCACTTTACAACACCCCTCCGGCATATGGTATATATATCTGTGGCAAGGTATTTAAGTGGATTAAGAAAATGGGCGGACTTGAAGTAATGAAGCAGCGTAATGAAGAGAAGGCTAAGATTCTCTATGACTTCCTTGATTCAAGTGAATTATTCAAGGGAACGGTTGTTAAGGAAGACCGCTCACTTATGAATGTTCCATTTATCACAGGTGATGCTGACCTTGATGCAAAGTTTGTAGCTGAGGCTAAGAAGGCAGGACTTGAGAGTCTTAAGGGACACCGCTCGGTAGGTGGTATGCGTGCAAGTATTTACAATGCAATGCCTAAGGCCGGTGTTGAGAAGCTTGTTGAGTTCATGGGTGATTTTGAGAAAAAGAATAAGTAAATTGTACAATATAGAAATGAGGTGCTGGTAATGGCTGTTAAGATTAACTGTCTTAATCCAATTGCTGCGGTAGGATTGGATCTGTTAGGTGATAACTATGAGATATGTGAAGATATTAATGAGGCTGATGGAGTTCTTGTAAGAAGTGCGGCAATGCATGACATGGAGCTTCCTAAGTCACTTAAGGCAATTGCGAGGGCAGGTGCCGGGGTTAATAACATTCCGCTTGATAAGTGTGCAGAGCAGGGTATTGTAGTATTTAATACACCTGGTGCTAATGCCAATGGAGTTAAGGAACTTGTTATAGCAGGTCTTCTTATGGCATCAAGAGATATTGTTGGTGGAATTAACTGGGTTAATGATAATTCAGGAGATGGAAATATTGCAAAATCAGCTGAAAAAGCTAAGAAGGCTTTTGCAGGATGCGAGATTCAGGGAAAGAAGCTTGGAATAATCGGGCTTGGGGCAATCGGAGTTCTTGTTGCCAATGCTGCAAGCGCCCTCGGAATGGAAGTTTATGGATGCGACCCATATCTTTCAGTTGCCAACGCACTTAACCTTTCAAGACTTGTCCACATTGTAAAAGACAGGGAAGAGATATTCTCACAGTGTGATTATATTACAGTCCATGTACCGCTTCTTGATGATACAAAGGGTATGATTAACAAAGACACAATTGCACAGATGAAGGATGGGGTTGTAATTATTAATTATGCACGCGATGTCCTTGTTAATGAAGATGATCTTGCAGAAGCACTTGAATCAGGAAAAGTTGCAAAGTATATGACGGATTTTGCCAATCCTACATCAGTTAAGATGAAGAATACAGTTATTACTCCTCATCTTGGTGCTTCAACAGCTGAATCAGAAGATAATTGTGCGGTAATGGCAGTTAATGAGATTAAGGATTTTATCGAAAATGGTAATATAAGGAATTCTGTTAACTATCCGTTATGTGATGCAGGCGTATGCACATCTGCCGGAAGAATTACAATCTGCCACCGTAATATTCCTAACCTTATCACAAACTGTTCAAGTGTATTTTCTTCTGAAGGTGTTAACATTGAGCATATGGTTGATAAGAGCCGTGGGGATTATGCTTATTCGATCGTTGATATCGGCTCACCTTCAACACAGAATATGATAGATAAGCTTGAAGCAATTGACGGAGTGTTAAGGGCGAGAATAGTCAGATAATAATTATTGCAATACAACAATTCATAAGTGTCGGTCAGTATGGCTGGCACTTATTTTTCGATGGAGACCAATTGTTATGAATTACAACGAGTGTATGGAATATCTTGAAGAGGTTAACAGAAAAAATGGAATGGTTATGGGGCTTGAACCAATGAGGGCGCTGCTGAAGCAGCTTGGTAATCCTGAAAAGACAGTTAAAAATATTCATATAGCGGGAACTAATGGCAAAGGTTCAGTATCCACATTTATTGCGTACATATTAAATGAAATGGGCTATACGGTCGGAAGATATGTATCACCTGCACTTGATGGTTATACAGAGAGGGTACAAAAGCTTGTTAATGATGAAAAGAGCTATATAAGTAAGGAAGAAGTGGCAGAGTACATTAGCAGGATCAGATGCATATCCGAAGAAAATATGAAAGATTTAAGACAGCTTACCCAGTTTGAAATAGAGACAGCGATGGCATATATGGCATTTGAGAGATGGAAATGTGATTATGTTGTACTTGAATGCGGCCTTGGTGGAAGTGAAGATGCAACTAATGCGGTAGATAATAAAGATATGTGTGTATTTACATCTATATCAAAGGATCATACTGCCATTCTTGGTAATACGGAAGCAGAGATTGCATATAATAAAGCGGGTATTATGAGAAATGGTGTTAAGGTTGTAAGTGCTGTACAGTCAGGGGCTGTCAGTAAGGTGCTTGAAGAATATGCCGGAAGGAATAATGCGGTTGTACGTTACTGTGATGTACCGCAGGGATGTATATATAATATTAAAGATACCATATTTGAAATAAGTGGAGAGAAATATACGGTTAATATGCCGGGTACCTATCAGCCTGATAATGCTTCTGTTGCAATTAAGGCAGTAAAAGAACTGTCAGATAAGGCTGACCTGTCCGGTACCATGATTAATAATGCACTAAGAAAGGCTGTGTGGCCGCACAGGTTTGAGGTTATATCTGAAAAACCATATCTTATTATTGATGGGGCGCATAATGTTGCCGGAATTAAGGTGCTTGCAGAGAGTATTAATACATTATTTCCTGCAGATGTCTACAGAAGGATAGGAATAATGGGAGTATTTGCTGATAAGGACACTGATGGAATGCTGAAAAATATAAAAGGTCTGTTTGAGATTATACATACAGTGACAGCTCCGGGAAAAAGAGGCATGGATGCAGGAGCGCTTGCAGAAAAGATAGGGATAATAACTGATACAGGCACGATAGTTCATGAAAATATGTCTGCGCATGAGGTTTCAGAGGATATAATTAATAAAACAGTATATGGAGAGAGGGAGAAGACCGTTATTGTAATATTTGGTTCATTGTCACTTTGTACAGTAGAATAAAAGATATAGACTTTATGGATATGTATATGATACTATTATAAGAAGCCTGACAGAGACAGGGACAGCGATACACTGTATGGTGCAGTTGGAGATGGAAGTATAGACTGGAATTAGTACATTGTGTTTACAGGAGGATACAATTAATGCTTACCCGGAAGGAATTTAGGGAGATTGTCAGAGTTGGAATATTACTTACCACAGAAAAGGACCGTGGCAGGTTACTGAGCAATATAATATCTACAGGCATGGAGCTTACTAACTGTGATGGCGGAACACTTTATATGTATAATGGTGATTCGCTTGAGTTTAATATCATGAAAATAATATCAAAAGGGGTAAGCCGGGGTGAAAAGGATGATGTTATAGGGCTTCCGCACATTGGGATGAAGGAAGAAAATGTCTGTGCATATTCAGCCATACACAGAGAACTGGTTAACATAGAGGATGCTTACTGCAGTGACAGGTATAATTTTGAGGGAACAAGAGCATATGATAAGCTGAACGGTTACCGTACAAAGTCAATGCTGGTTGTCCCGATGGTCGATATGGATGATAATATAATCGGGGTTATACAGCTGGTCAATGCCATGGATGATGAAGGCAGTATAGTTCCGTTTTCCGAAGATATGGAATTTGTACTGCGTTCGCTTGGTTCACAGGCTGCCGTTTCTGTATCTAACATGATGTATATGGAGGAAGTGAAGTGCCAGATGCATTCATTTGTTGATGCATTTGCGATGGCGGTTGACAAAAGAACTCCATATAACGGCTCACATACGAGAAAGGTAACACGCTATGCAATTATGATAGCGGATATGATCAACAGGCTCCACAGAGAAGGTAAAGAAGAGGAATATTTTGACGAGAACCGTAAGGAGCAGCTGGAGCTTGCTGCATCGGTACATGATATTGGAAAGATGGTTGTTCCACTTGAGATTATGAACAAGGCTACAAGGCTTGATGGAAGAGATGCCGTTATTGAGGAACGCTACAAGCTTTTAGATGCATATTATGAGATTGACTTTCTTAAGGGAAGGATAACTGAAGATGAATTCAGGGACAGACATAATGAGTTAAAGAATATACTTACATTTATAAGGAATATTGACGGTCAGGGAGTTTTGCGGGAAGATATTATTGACAGGGTGCATGATATATCAAAAAAGGTATATATTACGCAGTCGGGCGAAAGCATCCGTTACCTTACTGAATATGAGACAGAATGCCTGTCAATCAGAAAGGGGACACTGACTGATAAAGAACGTATAGAGATGGAAAACCATGTTGTAATGACAAAGACAATTCTTGACAAGGTGCATTTTAATTCACATTACAGCAATGTTAATAAGTATGCATCAACACATCATGAGTATCTTGATGGAACAGGTTATCCTATGGGGCTTAAGGCAGATGAACTGGAGCTTGAAAGCAGGATACTTACCGTGGTAGATATATATGATGCCCTGACATCTGCTGACAGACCATATAAAAAACCTATTACGCCCGGCAGGTCGTTTGAAATTCTTCACAATATGGCAGATGAGGGTAAGATAGATGGTCATCTGGTTAATATTCTCCAGCGTGCTGTTTGTCAGGAAGGGCAGGCGGATTAAAGGAGATATATCCATCATGGGATTAAGATATATAAGTCAGAATAATAGTAATACGGAGGCATATCAAATTGGATAAAGAAAAAATTGAAAAGGCAGTATACATGCTGCTCGAAGGCATTGGTGAAAATCCTGACAGGGAAGGACTGGTGCAGACACCTGCCAGAGTTGCAAACATGTGTGAGGAATTATTTGCGGGAATGAATACAACTGCAAAGGAGCATCTGCAAAGGACATTTACTGCTGAAAATAATGAACTAGTAATAGAAAAGGATATACAATTTTATTCGTTATGTGAGCACCATTTATTGCCGTTTTATGGCAGCGTTCATATAGGATATGTTCCGGATGGCAGGGTTGTAGGAATAAGCAAGCTTGCAAGAACTGTTGAGGTATATGCAAGACGTGCACAGATACAGGAACAGCTTACAGCTCAGATAGCAGATGATATTATGAGATTTCTTGAACCAAAGGGTGTTGTTGTAATGATTGAGGCTGAACATATGTGCATGAGTATGAGGGGAATAAAAAAGCCCGGAACTAAGACTGTAACAATTGTTAACAGGGGCTGCTTTGAAAATGATGAATCGCTCAGGAAAACATTTCTTGGGCTTGTAATGTGATATAAGGTTTTTGAAGGAGATAATATGAAGATAGGAAACAGGACATTTGAAGATAAGGGAAAGACATACATTATGGCAATTCTTAATGTTACACCGGATTCATTTTCGGATGGAGGGAAGTATAATGATGTTGACAGGGCACTTATCCGGTGTGAGCGCCTGATTGACGAGGGTGCTGATATTATTGATATCGGGGGAGAGTCAACAAGGCCCGGTTATACGCCTGTAGGTGACGATGAGGAATTGCGCAGAATCATTCCGGTCATTGAACAGATAAAGAGTAAGTTTGATATTCCGGTTTCGGTTGATACATATCACAGCCGTGTTGCAAGGGAAGCAGCTTATGCGGGTGCTGACCTGATAAATGATATATGGGGGCTTAAGTTTGAAGGTAATACCGAATTGATGGCAGATATTGTAAAGCAGACTGATACGTCAGTATGTATAATGCATAATTCCGTTAACACAATACATGCAGCTGATGGGGCGGGGGCATATGACTGCGGTATGGTGCCTGCAGGTATTGATTCCGTTATTGAGGGTATTAATGAATCTGTTGGCATGGCACTTGAGGCAGGGATTGGAAGAGACAGAATAATGATAGACCCCGGAGTGGGATTTGCTAAGGACTATTATATGAATATGGCTGTAACCGCTAATCTTGACAGATTTAATAATATGGGCTTCCCTGTGCTTCTTGGGACTTCGGGAAAGTCACTGATCGGCATAACCCTTGACCTTCCGGTCGGTGAACGCCTTGAGGGCACGGTCGCAACCAGCGTTATGGCCGTTATGTATGGATGCAGTTATGTGCGTGTCCATAATGTTAAAAGCAATAAGAGGGCAATAATGATGGCAGAGGAACTGTTAAAATACCGTATATAGGTATTTTTGGAGGAGATACAATGGACATAATAAGTATAAATAACCTGTCAGTATTCGCATATCATGGTGTGATGCCGGAAGAAAATGTTGTCGGACAAAAGTTTGATATATCTGTAGATATGTATACTGACTGTTCCGCAGCAGCTGATGAGGACGATATTTCAAAATCAGTAAATTATGCAGATGTATGCCGGACGGTAAAGGAATATGTTGAGGAGAATACATATAATCTTATTGAAACACTTGCAGAGCGTCTGGCTGAACAGCTATTACTTGAGTATAATGATGTTGAAAAGCTCATGCTGGAGATAAAAAAGCCATGGGCACCTGTCCATATGCCGCTTGAGGATGTTTCAGTCAGGATAGAACGGGGATGGCACACTGTCTATCTCAGTCTTGGTTCTAACATGGGTGACAGAGAGGGGCATCTTGACAAGGCTGTTGCAGCACTTGGCGACTGCTTTGGAATACAGCTGGTCAAGGTCTCTGATTATATTGAGACCGCTCCGGTTGGTAATGTTGAACAGGATGATTTTATCAATGCCGCCGTTATGATCAGGACACTTCTTGAACCTCACAGGCTTCTTGAGGTAATACATGGGATAGAGGCAGATGATGACAGGGTACGTGAGATTCACTGGGGTCCACGTACCATAGATATAGATATAATATTATATGATGAGATGATAATTGGTGATCCCGACCTTGTTGTGCCACATATTGAGGCGGTAAAACGTGAGTTTGTACTGAAACCGCTTGCACAGATCGCACCTTATGCGATGCATCCTGTATACCGTAAGACTATCTATCAGATATATAAGGAGTTAATTGAGAAGGCAGATGAAGGCTGTGATGCAGGAGAATTTGAGTCGGGCTTTACGTCCATAGACATGCTTGAAGTGAATGAGCACACAAGAATAGCCTATTTCGGGGTTGAGGGAACCCATTCACAGCAGGCTATGGAAGATTTCTTTGGTGAGAGCGGATATCAGTCATTTCCACTTCCAAAGTTTACAGATGTTATGAAGGCTGTAAATGATGGCGCTGCGGATTATGGTGTGTTCCCTATTGAAAATTCCTCTACAGGCGGGATAACTGATATATACGATCATATGCATGAGTATAATATATATATTGTCGGAGAACAGATCGTAAGAATTGAGCAGGCACTTCTGGGACTTCCGGGAAGCACGATTGAGGGTATAAGAACCGTGTATTCACATACGCAGGGAATAAGGCAATGTTCATCATTTCTGGAGCAGCATCCATATATGCATCCCATTACAGTCGGAAGTACTGCAACAGGTGCCAAAAGAGTTATGGATGAGCAGGATATCACCCATGCCGCAATAGCTTCAAAAAGGGCGGCTAAGGTATATGGACTTGAGGTTTTGAAACCTGTAGTCAATGAGAGCAGCAATAACAGTACAAGGTTTGTAATAATATCAAGCAAGAAGCAATATGTACACAATGCCGGAAGAATAAGCATAAGTTTTGAGACCCGACATGAAAGTGGTGCATTATATAAGATTTTGTCGCATTTTTACAATTACGGAATCAATCTGGAGAAGATTGAATCAAGGCCTGTTAAGCGCAGAAACTGGGAATACAGATTCTTTGTTGATATATCCGGCAACCTGAGTATGCAGTGTGTCAACAAGGCACTTGCTGCCGTAAATGCTGTTTCTGATGAAATGGCAATACTTGGTAATTATTAACATGGGAAGGAGTACTTATAAATGATATATCCGGAGTTTATTGTACCTGGTAAAAGTAAGATAGCTGTTACTGCACCTTCTGATGGCAACAGTAAGGAGTATGACTACAGAAGACTTGACTTTGCGGAAGCTAATCTTAAAAATAAAGGTGTTGAAGTAATTGAGACTGCTAATGTACGGAGCAGCTGTAAAGGCAGAAGCTCCGGTGCTGAGGATAGAGCAAGGCAGTTTATGGAAGTGTGGGACAACCCGGAGGTGTCAGCAGTAATATCCGCCAAGGGTGGGGATTTTCTTATGGAAATGCTTACATATACGGATTTTGACAGGATAAGGAATAATCCGAAATGGTTTCAGGGTTATTCTGATAATACGGGACTTGCATTTACAATAACGACCTTATGTGACATTGCATCCGTGTACTGCAATAACTTCAATGACTTCGCAATGAAGGAATGGCATAAGTCTGTTGACGATAACTGGAACATGCTTTGCGGACAGGCTATAATCCAGACAAGCTTTGAAAAGTTTCAGAATGGTTATTTTGATGGTGAGAATGGTGATGAAGGATATAACCTGAATGATAAGGCCGGCTGGAGAGTTGTAAATGGAAAAGCACCTGTTAAAATGGGGGGAAGGCTTATCGGGGGCTGCCTGGATGTCCTTCTTAATATTGTCGGTACAAGGTTTGACAATGTAAAGGAATTTGTCAGCAGATACGGCAGTGACGGAATCCTGTGGTATATGGAAAGCTTCAGCCTTAGCAGTGAAGCTGTTGAGAGGGGGCTGTGGCAGCTGAGTGAAGCGGGATGGTTTGAGAATGCTGCAGGCTTTATATTTGGGAGACCTGCATTCTTTAATTCATATACAGATACGTCATATGAGGAAGCTGTTATGAATGCATTGGCAAAATATGATGTTTCTGTTATACTGGATGCAGACATTGGCCATAAACCACCCCAGTTTACAATGATCAACGGAGCGTTATGTGAGATATCGTATGATGGCGTAAGGGGAACCGTCAGATATGAATACCGATAATGAATTATAATATACAATTACTACTGGTAAGGGAGGTAGAATTATGGATAATGATAGTTTTTTGGATTTCCTGGATGGCGGGGATGAAGAGGAAGTATATGAAGATGAACTGGAGAAGGCCGTCCGGCAGTATCTCGAAGATGAGGGGATTTCAGCAATGGCTGCAATAGATGTCATTGGTAATGATATTGATTCTTATGTCGACCTTGTGCGTCTGTTCGTTGAGATTACTCCTGAAAGAATAGGCGAATTAAAGGAATATCTTGCTAATGGTGACATGCTTAATTACAGTATTCTTGCACACAGCACCAAGAGTGATTCGCTGCTTGTTGGTGCTGAAGCGTTATCGGCAGTGGCAAAAGGGCATGAGCTTGAAGCAAAGCAGGATAATGCAGCATATGCAAAAGAACACTGGGATGAATTTGAAAGCCTGTGGATGGAATATTATAAGAAGTATAACAGGTTTCTTGAGGAAATTGACCGGTAGTTTTCTACATGGCACTGAAGATAATTATCTTTGGTGCTGTTTTTTTGTCTGAAAATGCGATGTAAAATTATTACAGTTCGTGCATTTCTGACAAGTTTTACATCCGGATGGATATATAATTGCATCATAGCCTGAAGAAAAAGATTTGGGGGGATGTACAATACGTATCTGTATCTGGATGTATATTTTTTAAGTAATATTATTGCTGACGCTGCAGTGCTTCTTATGTTTTGCTTTGTTATGAGACTTCAGACCAGACTATATAGAATTATATCTGCTTCGGTATTTGGGTCAGTAACTGATTGCATGATGACCGCATTTAACATACAGGATATTGTACGGTATACCATTAATGTGATAATTGCTGTAATAATGCTGCTTATAATAGCAGGCAGGCAGAGATTTACCGTGGAATATCTTATGAAGTCGGTTGTGCTATTTTACTTCATAGGATTTATGCTTGGCGGACTTTTAAATGGCCTTGCAGTGAATGGGTGTGGAATAATAATGCTAGGCATATCTGCGGCAGTAGTTTCCGGTGTTGTATACATTGTTTCTGGGGAACGTGGTTTAAGCAGATTCAGACAGTATAACTCTGATATATATGAAGTGACCCTGTACAGGAAGAATAACAGATATGAAGGAACCGGGTATTATGACAGTGGAAATGGGGCAAGGGAGCCGCTGTCCGGAGCACCGGTTATTATTGGATACCTGTCCGGTATGGATAAGTTTCTTACAGAGGGTGAGAAGCGTTACATAAAGCTGTTTCCGGGACTGCCGGATAAATGGGACGGAGAGACATATATACGTGGTATTCCGTATAACTCACTTGGTAATGGGAAAGGAATGCTGCCGGGAATAAAAATTGACCGGATTGATGTCCGCAGAAAACATAAGCAGAAGACATATAACAATATATATGTGGGAATATCTACTGATAAATTGTCGCTGAATGAAAAATATGATTTTATTCTGCACAGGGATATGTATTAATAGTCGGATTGAAAAATGGAGGAAGGGGTTATATGTTCAGGATTGCAATACCTAATTGTTTTCAGTTTAGAATGATTCAGGATTTTAAGGATGTACTTCTGGGAAAAGGAGGAGATATTCATTATATAGGCGGAACAGAGGTGCTGCCACCGCCATTTGAGCCGGATGAAGAAGAAATGTGGCTTGAAAAGCTTGAGGAAGAGGAGACAAGAAATGAAGCTGTAGCAGAGTTAGTTGAGCATAATCTGCGGCTTGTTGTGTACATATCAAAAAAGTTTGACAATACAGGGGTTGGGGTCGAGGACCTGATATCAATTGGGACAATAGGTCTTATGAAAGCAATCAATACATTTAAGGCAGAAAAACGGATAAAGCTGGCTACATATGCATCCCGGTGTATTGAAAATGAAATACTTATGTATCTGCGGCGTACAAGCAAAATAAAGTACGAGGTTTCTATTGATGAGCCGCTTAATGTTGACTGGGATGGCAATGAACTTTTGCTGTCTGACATACTTGGAACTGATGAAGACATTATTTCGCGTGACATTGAAAATGAGGTTGACAGAAATATACTGGGTAAGGCACTTGAAAAGCTTAATGACAGGGAACGTCTCATTATCCAGTTAAGATTCGGGATAGGCGAAGAGGAGGGAAATGAAAAGACCCAGAAGGAGGTTGCTGATATTCTTGGCATTTCACAGTCATATATATCCAGACTTGAAAAGAAGATTATGAAACGTTTAAAAAAGGATATACTTAGAATGGAATCACAGGTGAATCATTAATAACAGCCTGTATAATAAAACCTTCTCCCACTGATGCCGGTTGTCACATATGGTGGGAGAAGGTTCTTTTTAAAACTATAGAAGAATTAAACTATAAAAGGTTGAACAATAGAAGATTATAATTATAAGCCCTTGTAAGTTATGGAATCAAAGTAAGCTTTAGCTGCAGATGGGGATTCTGACTGGGCATATATACCGAGGCATGTTCCAACAAAACCTCCGGCAGAATCAGTGCTTAATATACGTCCGTCTGCACCACTGTAAAGTATTTCGTATTCTGCATTATTGAATGAATACGAAAAATCAATGCTTTGTTCCGTCTGGACAGCTTTAAGGCTGATACATGTATCTTTGTCAAATGTATTAAGCTCCTTCCGGGCAATCACGATATCCTTATTTTCATCTTTCATACCTTTGCAGCATAATACTTCAAGATAATATCCGCCATCATGGTTAGTGATTCCAAACTGATAGTTGAAGTCATTACTCTGGAAGAGTGTTATTCCGGCAGTCTCACCATCAGCCGGTGCGAATTCCAGTGTACTTTCAAATGAATAGCTCTTATGCAGCTGTCTTGTAAATATTGCTGTTGGCGAACCTATACGGCTGCTTACCTTAACAGCGGAAGGTGTAAGTGCCATGTGCCCCGGGCGTTCGCTTAATGAATAATTCTCCATATGTGGATTACGTATATACATATAATGGAGCGGAAGCTTATCATAATCAAAGCTGTCACATTCAGGAATTACTTCTGATGTGCATTCAGGAAGGTCAGGTGCGGTAAATGTATCCTCAACAAGACCGATACCCGGATTAATAAGCGGCCATCCGTTTTCCCATTCAAAAGGAACAAGGAATGTCTCACGTCCAAGGTTACGGTAATAACCGCCGTAAGGCCTTGATGCAAGAAGAACCATCCACCATTCTCCGTTCTGCGTCTCGACAATGTCAGGATGTCCGACATTAACGATAGGATAATTAACGCCAAGATGTCTGTGGGTAAGTACAGGATTGCCGTTATAGCCTTCAAAGCGTTCCCTTATATTCTTACTTCTGGCCATAGTTACACAGTGCATATGTCCTGTGCCTGCTTCGGATATCATAAGATAATACCAGCCGTCCTTTTTGAATATGTGTGGACCCTCAGCCCATTCAACACCACGTAGTGCACCGTTCCATATCGGCCAGGATTCGCCGGTTAACTTCATAGTCTTAAGGTCAAGCTCCTGTACATATATCTCCTGGTCACCAAAGAATCTTGAGCCTTCACGTCTGCCCTGCGTTCCGTGATAGTAGCAGCGGCCGTCGTCATCAAAGAATAATGAAGGATCGATACCATCGCTTCCGAGCGGTATCGGATCTGACCATGGTCCTGCCGGGTCAGAAGCGGTAACAATAAAATTACCAAGACTGCTTCCTATATTAGTGGTTATCATATAAAATGTCCCATCATGATACCTTAATGTAGGTGCATATATTCCGGCACCTGCGAAATTATCATTATCAAGTGGTAATTGTTCCGGCCTGTCAAGGATATTACCTATCTGTGTCCAGTGGACAAGATCCGTACTGTGAAATATAGGTACACCCGGAAAGTAGTCAAATGTTGAGTTTACAAGATAGTAGTCGCTGCCGACACGGCAGATCGAAGGGTCAGGATAAAAACCTGGAAGAATAGGGTTGTTATATTTTACCATATTTGCCATAATGCTCCTTTGTAATTATTTTTTAAAAATTATACAATATTTTTACCGGCATATCTATCAAATTATATTGATAAATAACACCATATTAAAAAAATGTGATAGGGTTGAAAATATAAAAATTAGCAATTGCAACAAAAAAATACGCATATGCAAGATAATTATGTAGACATTTGAACAAAATGATGATATACTAGCAGACGGAAAAGTATGCAATTTTCACAAAATATATTGTTTTATATGCTAAAATAATAATGTTTTTTGGGTAATGCGTACAATTTTTAGAAAGGAGCATTAGACAGACATGTCGAAAGTTAAGGAAGTATTAAGCAAAAAGATTGTCATGATTCCTCTTATTATTATCGCATTTGTCCTGGTTATTGCTGCATGGAAGGCAATTGTCAGCGAGTCGGGTACATATGCGGATAAGTATGAGGGACAGGATCTTTCTGTTGATATTGACGGTATTGCAAGAGATGATACATATGCCAAGTACCTTGAAAAGTACGAAGATAAGGCGAGCCCTGATGCTGTGATCGATGTTGATATATTTGATTACACAGACGCAAGCACCGGAGTATCAGTTCTCAACAGTATTGATGGGGAAGATCAGGTTGTTAAGTCGGACGAGTCCGGATTCATTGAATGGGAGGTTGATGTCCCGGAAGAGGGAATGTATGGCATTTATCTTGAGTATTATCCTATAGAGTCACGTGGAATTGATATTGAGCGGGCTGTATATATAAATGATGAGATGCCGTTTTATGGTGCTGATGCCATAACATTCAGCAGAGTATGGTCTGACACCACTGAGATTGTTAAGGATAACCGTGGTAACGACATACGTCCCACACAGGGAGAAGCACCAATATGGCAGGCTTCTTATGCTAAGGACTATATGGGCTATTACATTGACCCATATCAGTTTTATTTTAAAAAGGGAACTAACAAGCTTAAGCTTCAGGGTGTTAACGAGCCTTTGGTAATCCGTAAGGTTACTATCAGGAATCAGGAAGAGATTCCAACATATGAAACATACATAAGCAGTATTGATGGAGAATTTTCAGAGACTACTGATGTTGAGCCTATAAAGGTACAGGGTGAGGCATCAAAGAGACGTTCTTCTCCTTCACTGTATCCTAACAACGACCGTGCATCGGGTATTACAGAACCATACAGCCCATCGCTTATCCTTATGAATAAGATAGGTGGTAACCAGTGGAGGGTAGCCGGTGACTGGATAGAATGGGATTTTGAAGTTCCGGAGGATGGATTGTATGCAATATCCGTCAAAGGACGCCAGAACTATAACAGAGGATTTGTATCCAGCCGTTCGGTACTGATCGATGGTGAATGTCCGTTTGAGGAGTCACAGGTTATGTCGTTCCAGTTTGACAATGACTGGCAGATGAATACCCTGCAGGACGAAGATGGTAATCCCTATGAGTTTGGACTTACAGCGGGAAAACATACAATAAGGATGGCTGTAACACTTGGGGATCTTGGAAGTATACTTACAGACCTCAATGACAGTGTGTTCCGCCTTAATGCAATGTACAGGAAGATACTCGTGCTTACAGGTGCAGATCCTGATGAATTCAGGGATTATAAGATCGATAAGGTATATCCTGAGGTTATACAGGGTATGGACGTTGAATGTAAGAGGTTATATAAGATTGTTGATGAGCTTATTGAGTACTCGGGAGAGAGGGGCTCACAGGTTTCTTCAATCCTTACGGTAGCATCACAGCTTGAGAGATTTGTTAAACGTCCGGATAAGATTCCTAAGTCACTTGCAAACTTTAAAGAAAATGTCAGTGCTATTGGTACAGGAATTAATTCGCTCAGTGAAGCACCGCTTGATATTGACTATATTGTGCTGACACCTGCCGGCAAGGAGCTGCCTGAGTGCAGTGAAACATTTGCAACCCGTGCACTGCATGAGATAAGGGTATTTATTTCATCGTTCGTTGTAGATTACACATCACTTGGTAATGTCTATGAGGATACGGATTCTTCGATTGACTGCTGGATTCTTTCGGGTAGGGATCAGAGTACAATCCTTAAGACGATGATTGATGATACATTCGTTCCGGAATGTGGAATAGGTGTTAACGTTAAGCTTATTGAAGCAGCTACACTTCTTCCGGCAGTAGTTGCTGGTACAGGACCTGACGTTGCGCTTACGGTAGCACAGACAGAACCGGTTAACTATGCATTACGTAATGCTGCGGTGGATCTTACACAGTTCCCTGACTGGGAAGAGTGGAAGACGAATGTTCTTGAAAAAGAATATTATCACAGCTCATATCTTTCATATGAGTTTAATGGTGGTGTATATGCACTTCCTGAGACACAGAACTACAATGTATTGTTCTACAGACAGGACATACTTGATGAACTTGGACTTAAGGTGCCGGAGACATGGGAAGAGCTTATTGAAATTCTTCCTACAATTACCAATAACAACCTTCAGGTTGGTATTCCAAGTACAGAGCGTAAAGTTGGTAATACTGCCAATCCTGACCTTGCCAACTATTTCTGCCAGTTGTATCAGAGGGGTGGAAAGCTGTATTCAGATGACCAGCAGTCGGTTGCGATTGATACAGAGGAAGCTATCAGTGCTTTTGAATACTTTACGAAGTTATTTACCAACTACAAGCTTCCTACAAGTTACGACTTCGTAAACAGATTCAGATCAGGAGAGATGCCGATTGGTATTCAGGATTTCTCGAACTACAATACACTTGTTGTATTTGCTCCTGAGATTAAGGGATTGTGGAACTTTGCCCTTGTTCCGGGCTTTGAGCGTACTGATGAAGATGGTAATAAGTATATTGACCGTTCAGTCCAGTCATGGGGACAGTGTGCAATGATCCTTAACAAACGTGATGGTGAACAGAAGTACGATCTCGCATGGAAGTTCCTTAAATGGTGGATAAGCTCAGATACACAGGTCCGTTTCGGAAGGGAGCTTGAGAGTGTAATGGGTGCATCGGCAAGATACGCTACTGCCAACAGGGTAGCATTTGACCAGCTTTCATGGAGCAAGAAGGATCTTGATGTACTTAAAGAACAGTGGGAGTGGGCATTTGGTATCCCTGAGATTGCCGGAGGTTACTATACATCACGTCACATAACTAATGCTATCAGAAATGTTATGAATGATAATGATGACCCGCGTGAGACTATTCTTGATTACTCAAGAACAATTAATGAAGAGATTGAAAAGAAGCGTATTGAGTTTGGTCTTCCTGTTAACAGCAGTTCGGACGAAAAGAATTGATCTGTCATGTTATAAATAATTGAAAGGAGAGGTAAGTAAATGAGTTCAGTTGTAGCTAGATATATTGATGTTAAAAAGCGGAACTTTAAGCATGGCCTTAAAGTGGCAAAACAGTCAAAGATATGCTATCTGTTCCTGCTTCCGTATGCAGTGCTGTTTACGTTGTTTACAATAGCACCTGTATGTATGTCAATATATTATAGTTTTACTTATTACAACGTTTTGGAGCCGGCACGTTTTATCGGTCTTCAGAATTACGTTAATCTTATTCTTGCAGATGATGTATTCCTGATATCGGTCAAGAATACATTCCTGCTTGCAGCAATTACAGGTCCGATCGGCTATATTATGTCGTTCCTGTTCGCATGGTTCATTAATGAGCTGCCAAGATTGTTAAGGGCAATCATGGTGCTGATATTCTATGCACCAACGATTTCAGGTAATGTATACATGGTGTGGGCACTTCTTTTCAGCGGTGACTCTTATGGATACTTCAATGCATGGCTGATGCAGTTTGGAATTATTGATGAACCAATTCTGTGGCTGACTGATGTTAACTACATGATGAGCATTGTTATTATTGTTGTACTGTGGATGAGTCTTGGTAACGGATTCCTTTCATTCGTTGCCGGTCTCCAGGGTATTGATGAATCGCAGTTTGAAGCAGGTTATGTGGATGGAATCAAGAACCGCTGGCAGGAGCTGTGGTACATAACACTTCCAAACATGAAACCTATGCTGCTTTTCGGTGCTGTTATGGCAATCACACAGTCATTCGGTGTTGCTGATGTTACTATGGTTCTTTGTGGTTTCCCAAGTACTGATTATGCTGCTGAGACGGTTGTATCTCACTTGATTGACTATGGACAATTCCGTTTCGACATGGGATATGCTTCTGCAATCGCAACTGTATTGTTTGTTGTTATGATTCTCTGTAACAAGGCGGTACATGCATTGCTTAGAAAAGTTGGAACGTAAAGGGAGATGCTGATATGAAGAAGAGAAAGAAAATTTTAAAGAAAAGAAAACCTAACAGATCTGTAGGTGGAGATATTGGAATTTATATTCTGCTGATATTGTTTGGTGCGTTCTTTGCGCTTCCATTAGTATATTCTATATGTACAGCGTTCAAGCCACTGGATGAGATATATATATTCCCACCAAAGTTTTATGTTAAGAATCCTACTCTTGATAACTTTGCTGATTTGTTCAATATTATGGGCCAGTCATTTGTGCCATTTTCAAGATACATATTCAACTCAGTATTTATGACAGCAGTAGGTACATTTGGTAACCTTGCGTTTTGTTCAATGGGAGCTTATGTTCTTGCAAAATATAAGTTCCCGGGTAGTAAGGGCTTCTTTACCCTTGTACAGACAGCTCTTATGTTCTCTGTATATGTTACACAGATTCCTAACTACCTTATTATGACAAAGCTTGGATGGATTGATACTTATCTTGCAATTATTGTTCCTGCATTTGCAACACCTATGGGATTGTTCCTTATGAAACAGTTCATGGAAGGTATTCCTGATGCGCTTATTGAGGCAGCTAAGATTGATGGTGCAAAAGAGGGAAGGATATTCATCAGAATTGTAATGCCGATGGTTAAGCCTGCATGGCTTACACTTATTATTTTCTCTGTTATTGCTATCTGGAACAACAGGGCAGCAACATTTATCTATTCAGAGGAGCTTAAGACATTACCATATGCATTACAGCAGCTGATCCTTGGTGGTGTATCCCGTGCCGGTGTTGGTGCTGCAGTTACATTATTCATGATGAGTGTGCCGATCACAATATTCCTTCTCTGTGAAGGTAACGTTATTGAGACAATGGCAAGCTCTGGTATTAAGGATTAAGGAGGAGAGAGACAATGAAGAAAAGATTTGGTACAATTATTGCTTCACTTGGTCTGATGCTTACAGCGGCTCTCCTTGTTAAGCCGGGTATTGCGTCAGCAGAAGAAGATTTGTTTTATTCATATACATATGATTATTGGGGCATCGAACGTGAATCGCCGGATGCATATGCAATGAATAAGGTTATTACAGCCAGTCAGTTTGGTATTGGTAACCTGAACGGTGCTGAGGGAATGTTCGTTAAGGACAACGATATATATGTGTGTGATACCCTTAATAACAGGATCATTCAGCTTAAGTATGAAAACGATACATTTTCATTAGTAAAGGAAGTTAAAGAGATCAACAATGGCGATAAAAAAGAGACATTATCGCAGCCATATGATATCTTTGTAACTGATGACGATGAATGGTATATAGCTGATTATGGTAATGACAGGATTATATATGCCGATAGTTCGCAGAATTATCTTGGGGCAATATATAAACCGGAGGATGAAGAGACTATTGAAGCTGATTTTAAGTTTAAGCCTATGAAGCTGGTCGTTGATTCAGCCAAGAGAATTTTTGTCCAGGCGCAGAATGTTAACAAAGGTTTCATGGAGTTTGAAGGTGATGGTGAGTTTGTTGGTTACATTGGTGCTGCTGATGTTTCATTCAATTTTGTAGATTATTTCTATAAAATGATATCAACACAGGCACAGAGAGAGCAGATGGAAGCATTTGTTCCTACTGAGTATAACAACATATCACTTGATTCCGAGGGATTCATATATGCAACAATAAGTACATTCGATGAGAAAGCATCTAACTCAGCAGATCCTGTCCGTAAGCTTAATGCAAAGGGTACTGATATACTTATCAGAAACGGATATTATAATCCGGAGGGTGATGTCCAGTATGGAACAGGTGGCGGATATTCCGGACCATCAAAGCTTATTGATGTAGCGGTTCTTGATAATGACTGTTATTATTGCCTTGATTCGACAAGAGGACGAATATTCGGATATGATTTCCAGGGTAATATGTTATATGCTTTTGGTGGAATCGGATATCGTGAAGGAAACTTCAAGGCACCTGTAGCAATTGAGAATCTGGGTGATTCATTGCTGATTCTTGATAAAGAGCTTGGAACAATCACACAGGTGACTCTTACTGAATATGGTACACTTATTAATGAAGCGCTTAATACTTACAAAGTTGGTGAGTATGATATTTCAGCTGATTACTGGCGTGAGGTACTTAAGCTTAATGGTAATTATGACCTTGCTTATATTGGAATAGGCCGTTCGCTTTTAAGACAGGATAAGTTCACGGAGGCAATGAAGTATTTTAAGCTTAAGCTTGATTATAAGAATTATTCAAAGGCTTATAAGCTTTATCGTAAGGAATGGGTTGAAAATAACATTACATATATATTCTTTATAATTGTTGCGTTGATATTAATAGTTTTCATAAAGAATACAGTGAAGAAAATCAGAAGGGAGGTAAGTGAGGAATGAAAGCAATAACAAAAAACTCAGTAAAAGAGTGGTTTTCTCATTTTGGTAAGACCCTTAAGTATTCATTACATTGTATTGTTAGTCCCTTTGACGGATTCTGGGATTTGACACATGAAAAGAGAGGCTCTGTAAGTGCTTCAGTATTTCTTGTGATATTGACTGTGTTAACAAGTATATGGAAAACAAGATACACAAGCTTTGTGTTTATCAGAGTTCAGTGGGAGTATTTCAACATTATACTTAATGTATGTACATTTCTTCTTCCATTTTTCATATGGATATTGTCAAACTGGTGTCTGACGACGCTGTTTGATGGTAAAGGTACTATGAAGGATATATTTATGGGTTCTTCATATGCACTTACACCTTATGTACTTATCCAGCTTCCAATGATTGTTTTCAGTAATTTTGTTACATATGAAGAGGGTGCGTTCTATACATACTTTTTATCATTCTCAATGATATGGTGTGGATTCTTATTCCTTGCTTCAGTTATGCAGATTCATGACTTTAGTTTTGGAAAGGCACTTCTTTCAATCTTATGTATCCTTGTTGGAATGCTTGTAATTGTTTTCCTGTTGGTACTGTTCTTCAGTTTGTTCAGTGATGCAATATCGTTCTTCATTTCGCTGTACAAAGAGATATCCTACAGGTTCTACTAAGTTGCGAAGGGAGGGCATAAGAGATAATGATTAAGATTAAACGATTGCTTCCAATAGCTATTGCAGTATTATTTGCTGCCGGATGCAGTAGCTCTGAGGGTGATGATGCATTTATAGATGTACAGGATTACTCAGAGGAAGCGGAAGGAAAAACAATAGAGATATCAAATGGTAATCTTGATTTTTCATTTAATGCAGACACGACACAGTTCTCTGTAACTAACAGGAAGAATGGCCAGGTGTGGTATTCCAACCCACAGAATGCAGAAAATGATGCACTTGCCAACGGCTCAAATAAAACTGTATTGAGTTCAACGCTTGTTGTAAAATACAGTGACGAAAAGGGGCAGGATTTTACATTTGATAACTATGCATCTTCAATAAAAGAGAAGAGATATTCTATTGAAGAATTAAAAGATGACAGCGGTAAAGTTAATGGTGTGAAGGTTTTATATACCATCGGTGATATCCAGAAAGAATATAAGATTCCTACTGCTATTTCAGAAGAGAGAATGGAGAAGTTCTGTTCAGCGATGGATTCATCAGATGCAAGGAAGTTAAAGAACTTCTACAGAAGGATTGATATTAATAATCTTCGTCCAAATGATAATAAAAGTGAGCTTCTTGAACAGTATCCGGATCTTGCGGAGATGAAGTTATACGTTCTTCGTGATGTCAAGGCCAGTGCCAAGCTTGAAGCATTTGAGGAGCTGTTTGCGGCTGCCGGATATACAGCAGAAGATTATGCGTATGATAAAGAGAGAGTTAATGTAACCCAGACTCATGATAAGGCTGCATTTAATATTCCGGTATATTATACTCTTGAGAATGACCAGTTAGTTGTTAAAGTACCGATGAATGAGATAGTGTATTATAAGCAATATCCTATTGTGAGACTGACTACACTTCCGTATTTTGGTGCGGCCGGTACTGATAAGGATGGCTTTATATTTGTACCGGATGGTCCTGGCGGAATTATTAATTTCAATAATGGTAAGACCAATCAGGCATCTTATTTTAACCAGATGTATGGTGACGACCTTGCTATAACCAGGGATGCTGTTGTTGATGAAAGCCATGTATCATATCCTGTTATCGGAATGGCTACAGATGGTGGTTCATACCTTTCTACAATTGAGAGTGGCAGCTCATATTCGATAGTTGAAGGTGATGTATCAGGAAGACTTAACAGTTACAATTCGGTTAAGTTCTCATATACAATGCTTCATGGTGAAGACATGGATATTTCGGGTAAATCTGACGTTACGGTAAGAACATACGAAAAAGGTCTTCCACAGGAAGATATTGTCCAGAGATTTATGTTTGTGGAGTCGGATTCTTATGTGGATATGGCTGCTGCATACAGAGAGTATTTAATGGACAAATATCCAACCCTTGCCGACAGATCAGATGATAATCTTACCATGGTACTTGAGATGATAGGCTGCGTTGATGGTAAGGAACATGTGCTTGGTATTCCGGTAACTAAAGATCTGCCACTTACAAAATATGAGGATGCAGACAGTATTGTATCTGATCTTTCAGAGAGTGGTATTGATAAGATGGACGTTAAGTACACAGGCTGGAGTAATAATGGTGTACATAACTCCACAATGCGCAAGGTTAAGTTATCAAGTCGTCTTGGAAGTAAAAAGAAGTTGACGGATTTTGTAAGTAATGCTACAGATAAGGGTTATGATGTATATATGGATGCAAACTTCCAGTATGTATATAAGAATGGTATGTTTGATAAATACAGGGTCAACAGGGATACATCTAAGTTTGTAAGCCGTGAACTCTGTGAGCTTCCATACTACAGCCCGATCTATTTTGCTGAACTGCCGGATGAGTACCAGTATTATCTTGCAAGACCTGAATATGCAATGGGTAATGTTGACAGTGTTGCTTCTTATATTGAAGGTATCGGAACTAAGAATATTTCTTTCGGTGATATCAGCAAAGAGCTTAGTGCGGATTACAACTATAAAAAAGCTGTATCGAGGGAAGCTGCCATGAATATGATCACTGATAAGTATCAGGAGCTTGCTTCGGGAGAGCATAAGGTAATGACTAATTCGGATTTCTTCTACAACATTCCATATTCAGATGTTGTTACAGGAATGATACTAAATAATAAGAAGTTTAATATTATTGATGAGGCAGTGCCTTTCTACCAGATTGCACTTCATGGCCTGGTTAATTACACAGCCGAAGCACTTAACCTTTCACAGAATTCAGAGGATACATTCCTTAAGTCTGTAGAGTATGGTGCGGGATTGTATTATACGGTTACAAAAGAAAATGCAGAGGTATTGCAGGATTCAAAATATACCGAGTATTTTGCTACGGATTACAGCAAATGGAAAGATACTATTGTAGAAGATTACAACAGACTTTCAAAGGATTTTGAAGGTGTATATGATGAGTTCATTGTTGACCATAAGAAGATTGCTTCAAATGTATATAGAACAGAATATGAAAGTGGTCTTGCTGTAATTGTTAATTATAATTATAATTCATTTGATTATAATGGAAAAACAATTCCGGCCAGGGACTATATAGTGGAAGGAGGAGTTAACTAATGGCTAAGAAAAAGGGTAAAGCGACTCTTGCTACTAAGAATGCTATTGCGGGATATTTATTTATTCTTCCATTTATAATAGGTTTGCTTGCATTCATGATTGTCCCTTTATTTCAGTCGTTAAGGATGAGTTTTTCAGAAGTTACGGTTAATCCTGCGGCTGGTGGATTCACAATGCAGTTTGTTGGAATTAAGAATTTCAATGATGCTATTAATGTTGATCCACAGTTCAAAATTCTTCTTTTAGAGAATCTGCAGAAGATGTTACTTGATCTGCCAAGTACATTGATATTCAGTTTCTTTGTTGCATTGTTGCTGAATCAGTCATTTAAGGGAAGAGGATTTGTCAGAGCTATCTTTTTCATGCCGGTTATACTTTCGTCAGGTGTAATTGTTGGTCTTGAATACAACAATGAATTACTGGCAAGCATGAAAGATGTAATAGCACATTCTTCCAATGCATCAAGTATTACGACGGTATTGCAGGATATGCTTGTTAAAGAAGGGTCAGAGACAGAACAGTTCTTTGGCTATGTATTTGACATGATCGACCATGTATATGATATTGCAATACAGTCAGGTATTCAGATTATTATATTCCTGTCAGGTCTGCAGACTATATCTTCAAGCATGTTTGAAGCCGCTAAGATTGAGGGATGTACTGCCTGGGAATGTTTCTGGAAGATTACATTACCAATGGTAAGTTCATTGATCCTTGTTAATATTATATATACTATTATTGATTTCTTCTGTCGCTCAGATAATGAGGTAATGGATTATATTTCAAGCATGATGATCAATGAAATGAATTATGATCTTAGTTCGGCGATGTCGTGGATATATTTTGTATGTTGTTTGGTGATCATTGGAATCATCTCGTTAATTATATCGAAGAGGGTGTACTATTATGAGTAAGAATAATAAAAAATGGCAGACCTTTTGGGAACGTAATAAGAAGTCTAATGGATATCTGTTACGTAAGACTGTATTTAATATCGGATATAAGATCGTAAGGGCAGTATTATTGTTCGGATTGTGTTTCCTTATTATACAGCCACTCCTTAATAAGATCTCGCTTAGTTTTATGGAGCAGCAGGACTTATATGATTCAACAATTGTTAATATTCCACGTCATTTTTCAACAGGTGATTATAAGCTGACCGCTAAGCTTATGGACTATTGGAAGGCACTTGGAACAACAACATATATAAGTTTGATAGTCAGTGTGCTTCAGGTTGCTGCAGCAACCCTGGTTGGTTATGGATTTGCAAGATATAAGTTCCCACTTAAGAACTTCTGGTTCTTTATGGTTATTCTTGTTATTATTGTTCCACCACAGACAATTATGACATCATTATATCTGAACTTTACATATTTTGATCCATTCGGCCTGTTCTCGCTGTTTACAGGTAAGTCGATCAACATGATCAATACAATTGTACCATATCTGTTACTTTGTATCGGATGTATGGGACTTAAGAGTGGTCTGTATATATATCTTATCAGACAGTTCTTCAGAAATGTGCCAAAGGATATTGAAGAGGCTGCATATGTTGATGGATGTGGTAAGTTTAAGACATTCTACCGTATCATGTTACCGGATGCAAAGCCGATCATTACATCTTGTTTCCTCTTTGCATTTGTATGGCAGTGGACGGATAAGTTCTATACACAGATGTTCCTCAGGAAGTTTACACTGCTTTCCACAAAGCTTAACGGACTTGCAGGTTCACTTGATGCATTTGTAAAGAGTGCAGGACTTGCTGAGAAGGCTGAGCAGGCATATTCATCTGCTATTGTGGCAACAGGTACACTTATGACTATTGTACCGTTGTTGATAATATATGTATTTGCCCAGAAGGGATTCGTTGAGTCATTATCGCAGTCAGGAATCAAGATGTAATTTTACCTGCATATAGATAAGACGGATGTTGTACTTAACTATAATTATTTACGGGATGTGACCATATAATGGTTACATCCCGTTCTGCATCATAGGGTGCGCTTCAATCGTTATAATTATAGAAGATTATTATTGAAAGGAGGATCGGGAATATTTATTAAGGTATCAATTTTATGTAAGAATTATAAGATTGTTCTTGTAATTTGTTATACTTGTGTTATAATTATGATACCATACTGATGATAAGATACAGTATATTATTATTTTAAGGAGGTAATTAAAGGTGAGACGTAATAAGAGATGGATTGCGTTGTTTTTATCAACAGCACTTGCTGTATCAGCTTTGACAGGCTGTGGTGGTTCAGATGATACCCCGGATACCCCAAGTACTGATGATGAACAGAAGACAGAAGATGGTAATGCGGATAATGAGGGTGATGGTGGTTCAGACAAAGTAAGGTTTGATGATCTTGGTGGAATGAATATAACGATTGGTGACTGGTATTCTACTGAAGATGAAGAGATTACTACTACGTATGCTGAAGACACTTATAACTATAGACAGGATATATTTAATAAGTATAATTTCACGGTAGAGAGAAAGAATATCAGCTCATGGGTTGATATGCCACAGAAGTTCACAACAGAGGTTATGAGTAATGATCCTTCAGTTGATATCTGGTATCTGTACCAGACAACAGTATCAGAGCCGCTTAAGAACAACCTTCTTTATGATCTCAGCACTGTTAAGTCTGTTGATTTCAGTGAGGAGAAGTGGAATAAGCAGGTTACAGAGCTTATGACATATAAGGATGGAATATATGGTATGTCAACAGAGATGGAGCCAAGGGCAGGTATCTTCTATAACAAGAGACTGTTTGAGGAAGCCGGTATTTCTGCAGATGAGCCATATGACCTTCAGGCAAAGGGTGAGTGGACATGGGATAAGCTGGAAGAGTATTGTAAGAAGCTTACACAGGATGTTGACAATGATGGCCAGACTGATATCTATGCTATGGCATCATTTAATAAGGATTACTTTAAGATGCTTGCTGCAACTAATGGTGCACAGTTTGTATCAAGAGATGCTGATGGCAAGTATGTTAATGCGACAGGTACACAGAACTTCCTTGATGCAGCTAACTGGGGTGTAAGCCTTATTGATAAGGGGTATATCAAGCCTGATCCGGAGGGTGCTGCATGGAACTGGTTTATTACAGCATTCCGTGATGGTGAAGTTGCTATGCAGACTGCAGAGGTTTATACTGTAAGCTCATTCTCAGAGTCAATGACTGATGATTATGGATTTGTTATGTTCCCGGCCGGACCTAATGGAACAATGGCTACAGTACCACTTGATAATATTATCGTTATTCCTTATAACTATGAGCCGGATTATGTTGAGAAGCTTATGTTTGGTTATGATCTGTATACAGAGCCGACTCCTGGATATACTATTGACGAATCATGGAAGCAGACATATTATCCACAGTTCCGTGATGACAGGGCTGTAGATGAGACTCTTACACTTATGAGAGAGGAAGAACATAGAATTCTTGATTACCAGTCAATGATCCCACGTACAGATTATGGTGATTTTGCATATTCTGTATATGCGCGTGCCAAGACTCCTCAGGAGCAGCTTGAAGAGATGACTCCAAAGTGGGATGCACGTATTAAGGATGCTAACAAGTAATATTAGAATGCCAGATGTTTGTAGCTGATTATTTTTAAGATTATAGAGATTGCATATTATCTGATTTTAATATGCAATCTCTGTTTTATATATAAAGAAATGGTGGATTAAGGATATGTCACTTAAAGAAAAATATAAGGATTATTTTGATATTGGTGCTGCAGTTAATAATATGACTGTTGTCAGGGAAGCAGAGCTTATCAAAGAGCATTTCAGCTCTGTTACATGTGAGAATCAGATGAAGTACGGAGTAGTTATGAAGTCTGATGGTACATACAAGTTTGGTCATGCTGATAAGATATATGATTTTGCAAAAGAGAATGGATTGAAAATGAGGGGCCATAATTTTGTATGGCATAACCAGACCTCCTTGCAGATATTTGATAAAGATGAAGATTATGTTGCCAGGGCATTGGCGGATCATATGAGGACGATGCATGACAGGTACGGAGATATAATTACTGCATGGGATGTAGTTAATGAGGCCATTGAGGATAAAAGCTCAGAGTATTTAAGACGCAGTCCATGGAAGGACAAGTTCGGTGAGGATTATATCAGAAAGATATTTGAGATAGCGTCAGATATTATACCTGAAAATGTAGGTCTGTTTTATAACGATTATAATGAATATGTTCCCGAAAAACTTGAAAAGATTGTGAAAATGATAAAAAGTGTGAACAGTGAGGAAAAGCTTATCGATGGAATAGGCATGCAGTGTCATGTTAATCTGCATTATCCTGATATTGACCTTATGCGTAAGGCAATTGAGACATATGCAGGTCTTGGACTCAGAATACATATTACAGAAATGGATCTGTCAATGTTTGCTTTTGATGATCAGACAAAGCTTGATAAGCCTACCCCTGAAATGGAGGCAGAGCATGCCAGATTATACGGTGAGTATTTTGCACTGTTCAGGGAATATAAGGATTATATTGATTGTGTTACATTATGGGGAGTTGCTGATAACTATACATGGCTGGATTACTTCCCTGTCCGTAACAGGAAGAACTGGCCGTTGTTATTTGATGTTAATGGGCAGCCAAAAGAGGCCTATTACAGAGTAATGGATTTCTAACATAATGCAATATACAATGTGTAATATGACATTGGTAAAATAATATATATATGTTATAATACAAGTACATTTTTTATGTGCTTGTATTTTTTGTTATAATCCCATTATGATATGGATGTGACGGGGAGGCAATACAATTATTGGCATTTGAATATGATTTTGATGGAGGTTAATATGGAAAGGTACGAAGATGAATCATTATCATTTGAGGAAAGGGCAAAGGATCTGGCTTCAAGGCTGACATTAGAGGAGAAGGTGTATCAGACGATCCATGGTGCGCCTGCCATAGAAAGGTACGGAATTAAAAGCTATAATTATTGGAATGAAGCACTTCATGGTGTTGCCAGGGCAGGTGTTGCAACTGTATTTCCGCAGGCTATTGGGCTTGCAGCTTCATTTGATGAAGACTTTATTGAAGAGGTCGCCGACTGTATATCCACTGAGGGACGTGCTAAGTTTAATATGCAGCAGGAATATAATGATACTGATATATATAAAGGTCTTACTTTCTGGTCTCCTAATGTTAATATATTCAGGGATCCGAGATGGGGACGTGGACATGAGACGTTTGGCGAGGATCCGTATCTTACTTCAAGGCTTGGGGTAAGGTTTATTAATGGTATCCAGGGTCATGATGGGCATTATCTTAAGGCGGCAGCGTGTGCCAAGCATTTTGCCGTCCATTCAGGGCCTGAGGATGAGAGACACAGCTTTAATGCGGTCGCAACTGCAAAGGATATGAGGGAGACTTATCTGCCAGCATTTAAGGCATGTGTAAAAGAAGCAGATGTTGAAGTTGTAATGGGTGCATATAACAGAACCAATGGTGAACCATGCTGTGGGAGCAAGACACTTCTTAAGGATATTCTCCGTGGTGAATGGGAGTTTAAGGGGCATGTAACATCTGACTGCTGGGCTATTAAAGATTTTCACGAGTTCCATATGGTTACGTCGGGGCCGGTTGAATCAGTAGCACTTGCCATGAACAATGGCTGTGATCTTAATTGTGGCAATATTAATGGTAATCTTATACAAGCTGTCAAACAGGGGCTTATAACTGAGGATACAATTGAACAGTCTGTAGCACGTTTATATACAACAAGAATGAAACTGGGATTATTTGACAAAAATATTCCGTACAGTGATATCCCGTATGAGGTTGTAGACTGCAGGGAACATCGTGAGCTGAACCTGAAAGCTGCAGAGAAGGTTTTATGTCTTCTTAAGAATGAGGATAATATACTCCCGCTTGACAGGAATAAAATTAAGACGATCGGGGTGATAGGACCTAATGCAGACAACAGAAGGGCACTTGTTGGTAACTATGAGGGAACTGCATCAGAGTATGTGACTATTCTTGAGGGAATAAGAGAATATGCCGCTGATGACATAAGGGTAATGTATTCAGAAGGCTGCCATATATGCAGGGACAGGATATCTGGATTATCAGGGGATAATGACAGAACGGCGGAGGCAAGGGCGGTTGCTGCGCATTCTGATGTCGTTATTGCATGCTTTGGACTTGATCCGAGCCTTGAAGGGGAAGAGGGAGACCAGGGTAATGAATTTGCAAGTGGTGATAAGCCTGATCTTGAGCTTCCGGGGATTCAGCTTGATGTATTAAAGGCTGTATACGAAAGCGGAAAACCTGTAATACTTGTGCTTCTGTCAGGAAGTGCACTTGCCGTAAGGTGGGCTGATGAGAATATTCCTGCGATCGTACAGGGCTGGTATCCCGGAGCACAGGGTGGCAGGGCTGTTGCAAGGCTGCTGTTCGGTGATATTAATCCGGAGGGTAAGCTTCCGGTTACATATTATAAGACTTCTGGGGAACTGCCGGATTTCAGGGATTATTCAATGAAAGGCAGGACATACAGATACATGGCCGGGGAGGCATTATATCCATTTGGTTATGGGCTTAGTTATTCTGATTATGACATAGTATCTGCTGCTATCAGTTCTGACACAATAGAAGCAGATAGTAATATAACAGTTACGGCTGATATTAAAAATATGGGTAAAATGGCAGGGGCTGAGACTGTTCAGGTATATGTTAAGGTTAACATCCCGGATGCACCTAACTGGCAGTTAAAGGGACTTAAGAAGGTATACCTTGAAGCAGGAGAGAGTAAGACTGTAAGCATTGAGCTTAAACCTGAAGACTTTGGCTTATACAATGATGATGGGGTTAAGGTGCTTAATAAGGGAAGCTACGAAGTATATGTTGGTACATGCCAGCCTGATTCAAGGAGCATTAAGCTTACAGGCAAGCCGCCTGTCAGGTTTGGGCTGTGTTACAAGTCTGATGATGTAATGATTGCAGAATAGATGATATATTAAGATGAGTGAATAATTAATTAATGATTGGAGAACGTATAATGGCAAAGTATGAAAAAAGCTGGCTTTTGTATCCGCAGGTGTCCGGGCTTGCATCATGGAAGAACCGTTTCAAGGCGGTATATTCTAAGATTAGCGGTAAATGTGTTGACAATACTATTAAGGAGTTAAAGCTTGCTGTTACAGGAATTATCGGTGGTAATGAACCACGGACATGTACATTAGTGGATATTACCCCTTCTGATGGTATAGTGCTGGAATATTATGCAAATGTTAATAAGGCTAAGACCGGGTGTGATAATTTTGAACCCGGGGAAGAGGGATATGTTGTATTTTACGATAATGACATTAACAGTGTTGTTATTGCCGGGGATACTGACAGGGGAATAATGTATGGTGCATTTGCATTTATAAGACAGCTTCAGAATGCAGCCTCCCCGGACAAGGTAAGCCTGAGTGAAAAACCGGATATACCATTCAGAATGTTAGACCACTGGGATAATATGAAAGGTGATATTGAAAGAGGTTATTCAGGTAATTCGTTTTTCTATGAGGATTACAGGATCATCATAGATGACCGGACAGAATTTTATGCCAGAATGATGGCTTCAATAGGTATCAATGCAATAGCAATTAATAATGTTAATGTCCATCAGACAGAGACGTTGCTTATTACAGACAGATATCTGGATGAAGTTAAAAGGATTAACGATATATTTACTTCATACGGTATTAAGTTATATTTAAGTATTAATTACGCTGCACCGGTTGAGTTAGGAGATACTGAGGTGTCAGATCCGTTAGCTCCTGATGTGATATCATGGTGGGAAAAGACTTCTGCACATGTATATGAGGTCGTACCGGATTTTGGAGGATATCTTGTCAAGGCAGATTCTGAGGGAAGACCGGGGCCATTCACTTATGGCAGAACCCATGCTGACGGTGCTAACATGCTTGCAAGAACCGTTGCGCCGTACGGTGGCAATATAATATGGAGGTGCTTTGTATATAACTGCAGGCAGGACTGGCGTGACAGAAAGACAGACCGTGCAAGGGCTGCTTATGATAATTTTGTGGGTCTTGATGGGGAGTTTGAAGATAATGTTGTATTACAGATTAAAAATGGACCGATGGATTTCCAGGTAAGGGAACCTGTATCACCATTATTTGGCGGGTTAAAGAATACTAACATGTTTCTTGAAGTACAGCTTGCCCAGGAGTATACAGGACAGCAGCGGCATATTTGCTATCTTATTCCGATGTGGAAGGAGATACTTGAATTCAATACATTTGCTGCAGGGCATGGACTGATGAAGGATATAGTATCCGGTAAGGCTTATGGTAATAAGCTGTGTGGTATCGCAGGTGTAACTAACACCGGTAATGATCCGAACTGGACCGGCCATGATATGGCAGCCGCTAATCTGTATGGTTACGGAAGAATGTGTTTTGATACAGGTATATCTGCTGAGGATATTGCACGTGAATGGATAAGAGCAACATTTGGTAATGACAGCGTGGTGAATGATACAGTCTATAAGATTGTTGGTGAATCATGGCTTACGTACGAAAAGTATAATGCCCCGCTTGGAGTGGGCTGGATGTGTAATCCTGCTAACCACTATGGACCTAACGTTGACGGATATGAATATGACAGATGGGGAACATATCATTTTTCGGATTGCAGGGGGCTTGGTGTAGACAGAAGCGTTGCAACGGGAACAGGATATGCAGGACAGTATAATGAACCGCTTAAAAGCATGTATGAGAGTCCGCAGACAACGCCGGATGAGCTGCTGCTGTTTTTCCATCATATGAGTTATGACCATGTACTCAGCTCCGGTAAGACAATAATCCAGCATATATATGATACCCATTTTGAGGGCGTGGAGGATGTTGAAAGGATGATAGAACTGTGGAACAGCATAGAGGATAGGATTGAACCGCATATTTATCAGAGAGTAAGTGACAGACTTCAGATGCAGCTTGAATGTGCCGTAGAGTGGCGTGACAGAATTAATACATATTATTACAGAATGTCCGGTATTCCGGATAAATATGGAAGAACAATTTATTAAATATCAAGTATAATTATGCTGTGTTCTGTACATCATTTCTAATGTAATAACATTAGGAGGATGTACTATGGCACAGTATAAGGTTGAGATATGTGGAGTTAATACTTCTAAGCTTCCATTACTCCGAAGTGAAGAAAAAGATGAATTGTTTGAGCGGATTATGGCAGGTGATGAGGCTGCCAGGGAACAGTATATTAAGGGAAACCTCAGGCTGGTACTTAGTATTATACAGAGATTTTCGAATAGTACAGAGGATGTGGATGATCTGTTCCAGATAGGGTGTATCGGGTTAATGAAGGCAATTGATAATTTTGATATTACCCAGAATGTTAAGTTTTCAACATATGCAGTGCCAATGATTATTGGAGAGATAAGAAGATATCTGCGGGATAACAACAGTATACGTGTCAGCCGATCAATAAGGGATATCGCATATAAGGCTGTATATACAAAGGAGAATCTGAGGAAGAAAAATGACAGGGAGCCTACGATAGAAGAGATTGCAGCTGAGATTGATATTCCGCCGGAGGATGTAATATACGCACTTGATGCGATACAGAGCCCTGTTTCATTATATGAACCGGTTTGTTCTGATGGTGGTGACACATTATATATAATGGATCAGATCAGTGACAAGAACAACAGGGAAGAGCTGTGGATTGAAGAGATATCTGTTAAAGAGGCGCTGTCACATCTTAATGACAGGGAACGTAATATAATCAGGCTCAGGTATTTTCAGGGAAAGACCCAGATGGAGGTGGCTGATGAAATCAGTATCTCGCAGGCCCAGGTTTCAAGGCTTGAGAAGATAGCACTTAAGAATATGAAGAATTTTCTGGGACAAAAATAATAATCCTGTACCGGCGCATATACTGTATATAAGATAATATGTGAAAGTGTTGCCAGGATGAGGTTATGTGAATTAAGACAGAAACAGGTAATTAATATATGTGATGGCCAGTGTATCGGTTTTATTTCAGATATTGGGTTTGATACATGCAGTGGGTGTGTTACGGAATTCATCATTCCGGGTCCTTGTAAGTTTTTTGGGATGTTTGGGAGAGAGGATGACTATGTGATTCCGGTAAAATGTGTCAGGAAGATAGGCGCAGATGCAGTGCTTGTCGATATCGACCTTGAGAAATGTATTAAAAAGAACTAAATGATGCCAGTGCCAAAAGGTATAAACCCGGTATCATTAAATTATAATTAGGGGGATAAACAGATGAAATGTCCATTTTGTGGTCAGGAGGGTACAAGAGTTATTGATTCGCGTCCGGCAGATGATAACAGTTCGATCAGGAGGCGCAGACAATGTGATAAATGTTCAAAAAGATTTACCACGTATGAGAAGGTTGAGACTATTCCTCTTGTTGTTGTGAAGAAGGATATGACCCGTGAATTATATGACAGGTCTAAGATTGAAAAAGGTGTATACAAATCATGCCATAAGCTTTCTGTTCCATCAGAAAAAATAGAAGAACTGATCGACAGTATTGAGACAGCGCTGTTTAACCTTGAAAGCAAGGAGGTCTCAAGTAATACTATCGGAGAGATGGTAATGGACAAGCTGAAGGAGCTGGATGCTGTTGCATATGTTCGGTTTGCATCGATTTACAGGGAATTTAAAGATGTGAATACATTTATGGATGAGATAAAAAAGATATTAGATGCTTGATTTTTTGTAGTACTTGTGGTATAATAAGGTCATCTGTTAATCGGATGATCTTTTTCTATGGTTTTAATCATTATCTGTCCATTATCTGAATATGGTGTATGGGGGAACTTATATGTTTTGTAAGTCTTTTTGTGCTACCATAATCGGCGTGGATGCATCTATTGTCCAGGTAGAGGCTGATGTATGCGAAGGAATGCCTGTATTTAATCTTGTGGGACTATTGAATTCAGAAGTGAAGGAGGCCAGGGAACGGGTACGGAGTGCTATCAGGAATCTCGGCTTCAGATTTCCACCTAAGAGGGTGACACTTAACATGTCTCCGGCAGATATCAGGAAGGAAGGCACGGCCTTTGATCTGTCAATAGCTTTTGCATTAATGGGAGCGTTTGAATATGTTCCTGTATGCCGGAATGAAGATGTAATGTTTATAGGTGAACTGAGTCTTGACGGACATATTAACAGGGTCAATGGAGTGCTTCCCATGGTCATTGCTGCGAAGAAGCACGGATTCAGATATTGTATGGTGCCACAGGAGAATGTTACCGAAGGGACACTTGTTGATGGAATAGGAATAATAGGCGTTGATACCCTTGGGGATGCAGTTTCAATTATAAGGGATGGCAGCTTTGATACATATGTATGTAAAAAGACAGAATGGAGACCTGAGATACAATATAATGATATTAAAGATTTTTCTGACGTATCAGGGCAGCATCTGATACGGCGTGCAGTTGAGATTGCTGCAGCCGGAGGCCATAATATACTGATGATAGGGCCGCCCGGGGCCGGAAAGACAATGATAGCTGAGCGGATTGCAGGAATAATGCCGGAGCTTACTATTGAAGAGAGCCTTGAGGTATCACAGATATATAGTGTATGCGGAGAATTAAAAAATACCGGATATATGTATACAAGACCGTTTCGTTCCCCACATCATACTATTCCAAGGACAGGGCTTATTGGTGGTGGCAGTTATCCGCTTCCGGGGGAGATATGCCTTGCACATAAGGGTGTGCTGTTCCTTGACGAGCTGACAGAATTCCCGAGAAGTATAATTGAACTGTTAAGGCAGCCGCTTGAAAGCGATTATATTATCCACGCAAGGAGTAATGCAACAATAAAATACCCATGTGAATTTTTGCTTGCTGCGGCTATGAACCCCTGTCCATGTGGCTATTATCCGGATAAAAAGAGATGCACCTGCAGTCCGCTGCAGATAAAACGTTACCTTGGAAAAATAAGCCAGGCGTTTCTTGACAGAATTGATATGATCGTGGATGTAAAAGCTGTCAGATACGACCAGCTGGGATCTGATAATGATAATGAAAGCTCGGAGGCCATTCGCATAAGGGTTTCTGAAGCGTTCCGGGTTCAGCAGAAAAGATATAAGGACACTATAATAAGTAACAACTCAAGACTGGGTTCAAAAGGTATAGCAAGGTGGTGCAATATATCGGAGGAAGACCGTGGGTATATAAAAATGGTATACGAGGAAGCAGGAATGTCTGCACGTTCCTACTATAAGCTTCTCAGGGTTGCCCGCACAATTGCTGATCTGGAAGGAGAACGGTCAATTAACCGTAAACACCTTACCGAAGCAGTATATTACCGCACGCTTGATAAGACATACAGAATAATGGATGGTGATGGGAGATGAGGATTGATAAGGAGACTGCATGGTACCGGCTCTGCAATCTGCCTGGCATCGGAAGAAAAAGTATTGCGAGGCTGCTTGAGCTGTTTGGAACACCTGAGGAGATATATTATGCATCGGATAATGTTATAGACAGCCTGGATAATCTGTCGGCAGGTCAAAAGTCTGTATTAAAAAAGCGGGACACGGATTTATATTTGTATCAATTGTATACATATCATGAAAAATGCATACAATTTATTCATTATGAGGATAACAGGTATCCTGAAGCATTGAAAAATATACCGGACAGACCATATTGCCTTTATGTTAAGTGTGGTGATGACAGTGCTTTTGGGATGTTTGATAAGCCATGTGTATCAGTAATCGGTTCAAGAAATTGCTCTGACTATGGATATGCGGCGGCATATAATATGGCAAAGGAACTGGTATCCCATGGGGTAACGGTTATAAGCGGAATGGCAAAGGGAATTGATGGTGCTGCACACAGGGGGGCGGTTGACCATAATGGATGCACATGTGCTGTCCTTGGGTGTGGTGTGGACATATGTTATCCACGTTCCAATATTGAATTATATATGGATATACAGTCGAAGGGGATGATAATGTCAGAATATCCTCCGGGAACCAGACCGGTACCGGGGCAGTTTCCTGAACGCAACAGGCTCATATCAGGATTGAGTGATGTTGTTGCCGTTGTCGAAGCGGGGAACAGGAGCGGCTCACTGATCACTATAGATATGGCACTTGAACAGGGAAAGGATGTTTATGCTGTTCCGGGAAGACTTACTGATGCAGGAAGTGTGGGGTGTAACCGGCTGATAAAGAATGGCGCAGGTATATACACTGGCGTTAATGATATACTTTCTGAACTTGGATATGATATTTCCTGTGATAATATTCTCAGTGTAAGTGATAATAATACGCTTGCAACTGAAGAAAAAATAGTGTATGCTAAACTAGGTTTAGAGCCAAAACATGTTGACAGCGTCGTTGAAGAATCAGATCTGCCTACGGTTACAGTGCTTCAGGCATTGATGAAGCTGGAGCTTCGTCATCTGATAAGACAGACGGCTGCTAATTATTATGTTATTAATGCATTGCAATAAATGGCACATTATAAGATCGGGAGTGTAGATATGAGTAAGTATCTGGTTATTGTAGAGTCACCTGCAAAAGCTGAGACAATTAAGAAGTTTCTTGGAAAGAACTATGAGGTACTGGCATCTAATGGACATGTAAGGGATTTGCCAAAAAGTAAACTGGGTATAGATGTAGAAAATGATTACGAGCCAAGATATATTACTATACGTGGGAAAGGAGAACTGCTTGCAAAGCTCAGGAAGGAAGCAAAAAAGGCTGATAAAGTGTATCTTGCAACTGACCCGGACCGTGAGGGAGAGGCAATATCGTGGCACCTGCTTGAGGCGCTTAAGCTTGATCCGCAGAAGACAAGCAGGATTACATTTAATGAGATAACCAAGAATGCCGTTAAGCAGTCTATAAAAGAAGCAAGGGATATTGATATGAACCTTGTTGATTCACAGCAGGTCCGGAGGATGTTAGACCGGATGGTTGGTTACAGGATAAGTCCTGTCCTGTGGGACAAAGTTAAGAGAGGCCTTAGTGCCGGAAGGGTACAGTCTGTTGCATTAAGACTTATATGTGACAGGGAAAAGGAGATTAACTCTTTTATTCCAAAGGAATATTGGAATATTGATGCAAAATTTGAGGTTCCCGGTGAAAGAAAGCCTCTTACGGCCCATTTTTATGGAACACCTGATACTAAGCTGACACTTGACAGTGAGGAACAGGTGAATAAGATACTTGAAAGTGTTACGGATGCCGAATTTGTTGTAAGCGATGTTAAGGTGTCAGAGCGTACCAAAAAGTCACCGGTTCCGTTCACAACAAGTACATTGCAGCAGGAGGCATCTAAAAACCTTAACTTCTCTACGCAGAAGACCATGAGGATAGCACAGCAGTTATATGAAGGAGTTTCGATAAAAGGACATGGTACAGTAGGTCTTATTACTTATCTGCGTACTGATTCAACAAGGGTATCAGATGAGGCCAATGAGTCATGCCTTCAATATGTTGCTGAGAATTATGGGGAAGAATATGTACTCAAAAGTATGAAAAAGGTTGAGACATCCAATAAGATACAGGATGCACATGAGGCAATAAGACCGACATATGCTATATTTACCCCGGCAGTTGTAAAAGAACAGCTGTCAAGGGATCAGTTCAGGTTATATCAGTTAATATGGAAAAGATTTGTCGCAAGCCGTATGGAGCCTGCAGTGTATGAGACTACCAGTGTAAAGCTTGACAGTAACGGATACAGATTTACTGCTGCTGCTTCAAAAGTACTTTTTGCCGGTTATATGACTGTATATCAGAATGACGATGATAAGGAAGAATCAGATGTTATATCTTCATCGCTTGAAAAGGGCATGAAGCTAAAGCTGGCTGAGAGTGAGAAGAGCCAGCACTTTACACAGGCACCGGCCCATTATACCGAGGCATCTCTTGTAAAGACACTTGAAGAGCTTGGCATTGGAAGACCAAGTACCTATGCGCCTACGATAACAACGATCATAGCAAGGAGATATGTTGCGAAGGAAAAGAAGAATCTGTTTGTAACGGAGATAGGAGAGATTGTTAATGAGATAATGCTGAAGGCTTTCCCTACAATCGTAGATGTTAACTTTACGGCTAATCTTGAGGGACTGCTTGACTGTGTTGAAGATGGAACAGTGCAGTGGAAAACGGTTGTCAGGAACTTTTATCCGGATCTTGATGAGGCCGTTACGAATGCTGAAAAGAATCTTGAGAAGATTAAGATAGAGGATGAGGTAACAGAAGAAAAGTGCGAGCTGTGTGGCAAGAACATGGTTATAAAATATGGACCACACGGTAAGTTCCTTGCATGCCCGGGATTCCCTGAATGCCGCAATACCAGGCCGTATTATGAGAAAATTGGTGTAAAATGTCCGGACTGTGGTGGGGATATTGTGATTAAGATGACACAAAAAGGCAGGAGATACTATGGATGTATCAATAATCCGGAATGTGATTTTATGTCATGGCAGAAACCATCAGGAAAGCTGTGCCCGGTCTGTGGAAAAATGATGCTTGTCAAGGGAAATAAGCTGGCATGTATGGATGCAGCCTGTGGATATAAAGAATAATAAATTGTCTCCATATTTTATTGAATTATCTGAAAATTCATGTTATAATCTGATTAATATTTAATAAGGCAGGATTGTAATATGAGCGTTCAGTTGTTGGACAAGACAAGAAAAATCAATAAATTATTACATAATAACTCTTCAAGTAAGTTTGTTTTTAACGATATTTGCGGAGTTCTTTGTGAAGTCCTTGAATCTAATACGCTTGTTATCAGTAAGAAGGGCAAGGTGCTTGGCGTCAGGAGTTTTGACAGGGCTTCTGTTATTGACGAGTTGCTTGAGAATGAAGTCGGCAAGATGATAGATGGATACCTTAATGAGAGATTTCTTAATGTTCTTTCCACAATGGAGAATGCCAATCTGGCCATGCTCGGGTTTGATAATGCCATGTCAAAGGTTTACCAGGCGGTTATTGCACCTATAGATATTGCTGGTGAGAGGTTAGGCACCCTGTTTATATACAGACTTGATAAAGAGTATGATATAGACGATTTAATATTAAGCGAATATGGAGCAACTGTTGTTGGTCTTGAGATGCTTCGTGCGCTTAAGGAAGAGGATGCTGAGAATGCCAGGAAAAGGCAGATTGTAAAGTCGGCCCTTAATACCCTTTCATATTCTGAAGTTGAAGCAATTGTCCATGTATTTGAGGAGCTTGGTAACGAGGAAGGAATACTGGTTGCCAGCAAGATTGCCGACAAAGTGGGAATCACAAGGTCGGTTATTGTTAATGCAATGCGTAAGTTTGAAAGTGCCGGCGTGATTGAGTCTCATTCATCCGGCATGAAGGGAACTTATGTTAAGGTACTTAATGATGCAGTGTTTTCGGAGCTGGATAAGTTGAAAAGAACCTGAATGGATTCGGGTGTGAATATAAAAGGATTTATGAGTCGATTTTCTCATGAATCCTTTTGCTTGTAAGTGATAGGAGGAGAGAATATGATACAGTCAGGAGCATTTAATTATATTAATGTTCTCCAAAAAAGTGCTGATGCTTCATGGTATCGTAACAGCATACTGGCTAATAATATAGCCAATGTCAGTACCCCTAATTATAAGAGGAAGGATGTACAGTTTGAGACCTATCTGATGTCATCTCTTGCCGGAGGGGATTCGCTTGATTCTAATGTTGCCAATGTTGAACTGGATGAGCTGGAGCCGACTACATATGTAGATGAATCAAATCTGAGTTACAGACTTGACGGTAATAATGTTGATATTAATACAGAGTCGTCAGAGCTTGCCAAGAATCAGCTGCGGTATTATACATTGCTTGATTCAATGACGCAGGAATTTGGTAGGATTAAGACTGCTCTCAGCAGAAGCTGATAGTATATGAACGGAGGGATATGGTATGTCAGTATTTGGAACAATGGATATCAGTGCAACAGGAATGACAGCACAGCAGACGCGGTTTGATGTTATTTCACAGAATATAGCCAATGTTAATAGTACAAGGGATGCTGATGGTAATATATATAAGAGAAAGACTGTCGTATTCCAGGAAAAGGATTTTACTGCATTCGGTGATGTACTTGGTGGAGCAACAGCCAATATTGGAAAGGGTGTCAAGGTTGCAGAGATTGTAACTGATGATGAGACGGAGCCACGTATGGTATATGATCCGTCACATCCGGATGCTGATGAAGAAGGATATGTTACATATCCTAATGTCAATACTGTTACAGAGATGACTAATATGATCGATGCAACAAGATCGTATGAAGCTAATGTTACAGCATTTAATGCAACAAAGGCAATGCTCCAGAAAGCATTGGAGTTAGGCAAATAATTAAAAATACAGGGTGGTAAGGATTATGAATGTATATTCAATTAACGGAATTGAGCCGGTAAGCCGGTATGTTAATAAGGTGCAGAATAATAATGAATCTTCTAATGTATCGTTTGAAAGTCTTTTTCAGTCTGCACTTGGCATGGTAAAGGAGACGGACAGTCTTTCTAACAAAGCAGAAGAGGAAGAAATTAAGTTTGCTATGGGAATGTCTGACAGTATTGTTGATTTACAGGCGGCCCAGCAAAAAGCAAATATGTCCCTGCAATATACTGTTGCAGTCAGAAATACTGTTCTTGATGCTTATAAAGAGATAATGAATCTTCAGTTTTAGTATATAAGAGATTATATTATATACAAGTGGAGGATGTTGACTGATGTCTGATAGATTAAAACAAATTAAAGATAAGATAATAGAATTTTGGAATAAGTACACTTTAAAGCAGAAGGTTATTGTATTTTCACTTATCGGTGGAATAGCAATTGCCCTTGTTCTGGTATGTTATTTTATTTCAATCCCTACATATGTGCGTCTTGGAGAGTTTGATGATGCAAAAAATGCAAGTGAGATTATAGATGCACTTGAGGAAAAAGGTATTGATTATAAGTATGAGTCAAATGAAAAGTTAACCAGAATAGATGTTGTAGAGGGAAGTCTTGACCAGGCTATGCTTTTGATAGGGAGCAGTGATGCGCTTGCAAGCGGCATGACATGGTCAGAGGCTCTTAACAATGATATGTCAACAACTACCGCTGAGAAGAGAACAAAGAATACACTTGCTTTACAGACTACATTGAAGAAAGCGCTTACCCAATATGAGGGGGTACAGGATGCAGATGTCATGATCTATGTTCCAAAAGAAGATTATACTGTTTTATCTGAGAATAAAGAGACATCTGTAGCAGTTACGCTTACATTGGATCAGGATAAGGGATTTTCTTCAAGCGCAGCTAATTCGATGGCTTTATTTCTTGCGAATGCAGTAGGCAACAGTACAACTGATAATGTTGTGATCATTGATACAGCCGGCAATAAGCTGTTTAGCGGCCTTGACGATGGTGGTCTTGGCGGTGATATTGAAAGTGCTGCAGAATATAAGCTTAAGCTGTCTAACCAGATTGCCAATGACGTTGAGACGGTACTGTTAAAATGTGGATACAGTGATGTGGAGATTGGCTCGAGTAATATTGTGTTTAATATGGACAAGGTAACAGAGCTTTATACAGAATATTCTGTTGCGGACGGTATGGAGCAGGGTTATTATGGGTCAACATATAATTATAAGTCAATTGGAAACCAGTCAGACGGTGGAATACCGGGAACAGATTCCAATGATAATGAGACAGATACAATGATCCAGAATGGTAATGCATCCAATACCCAGGTGACACTTGATAAGGCGGATTATCTTCCTAATGAAAGACAGACTAACAGTGAGTTTGAGGTTGGTGCAGTAAAACCCGCTGAGTCTTCAATGGCAATCGTTCTTACTACATATAATATCATTCATGAGGAGACGCTTGAGCAGCAGGGAGCTCTTAATAATATGACATTTGAAGAATACTGTGAGAATAACAGTCAGAAGACTTCGGTTGCTGTTGATGATAGTATATATGATCTTGTGAGACAGACAACTGGTATTGCGACAGCTAATATAGCCATATCGGCATATACGCAGCCGATGTTCCAGGCTAAGGAGCCGTCAGAACCGATATCAGCCCAGAATATTCTTATGATCGTGCTGGCCGTGCTTATAGTGGCATTACTTGTCTTTGTTATCTTCAAGGGAACCACACCTGTTGAAGTGACAGAGCTTGAGCCTGAGCTTTCTGTTGAACAGCTCCTTGCAACCACTAAGGAGAATCAGAGTCTTGAGGATATTGAATTCAGTGATAAGTCTGAAGCGAGGGCAATGATTGAGAAGTTTGTTGATGAGAAGCCTGAGGCAGTTGCACAATTGCTTAGAAACTGGCTTAATGAGGACTGGGGGTAATTAATTATGGCATCCAGAATACAGGAGATAACAGGTCTGCAAAAAGCTGCCATACTGTTGATCGTGCTTGGGCCGGAAAAAGCATCGGCTGTGTTTAAGCATTTAAAAGAGGATGAGATAGAAGCACTTACATTGGAGATTGCGAATACAAGAAGTGTATCTCCGCAGATAAAAGATGATGTTGTAGATGAATTCTATGAAGTGTGTCTTGCCCAGCAGTATATATCAGAGGGTGGTATCAGCTATGCCAAGGATCTGCTCGAAAAAGCGCTTGGCGCAGAAAAAGCAAACGAGGTTATCGGCAAACTTACGGCCTCGCTGCAGGTACGTCCGTTTGAATTTGTCCGTAAAACCGATGCCAGCCAGCTGCTGAACTTCATCCAAGAGGAGCATCCACAGACAATAGCACTTATTTTGTCGTATTTGTCAGCCAATCAGGCAGCTGCAATTATAGGTGCACTTGCACCGGACAAGCAGACTGATGTTGCCAGACGTATTGCACAGATGGACAGAACGTCGCCTGATGTGATCAAGGAAGTTGAGAATGTTCTTGAACAGAAGCTGGCATCACTCGTTAATCAGGATTACACGATTGTTGGTGGTGTGGATTCCATAGTTGAGATACTTAATACTGTTGACCGTGGAACAGAGAAACATATTATGGAGACCCTTGAGATTGAAGAACCTGAGCTTGCTGATGAGATCAGAAAGAAAATGTTCGTATTTGAGGATATCCTGTCTCTTGATGACCGTTCGATTCAGCGTGTTCTCAGGGAGGTTGATAACAATGAACTCGCTGTTGCGCTTAAGGCATCTAATGAAGAGGTTAAGAATGTTATATTCAATAACCTTTCAAAACGTCTTGCAACCATGATAAAAGAGGATATGGACTTCATGGGACCTGTACGTATGAAGGATGTTGAGGATGCACAGCAGAAGATTGTCAATATTATCAGGAAGCTTGAGGATTCAGGAGAGATAATCATCTCAAGGGGTGGAGGTGACGAGTTAATTGTCTAATCTTATAAAGTCTGTATATTTTAATGTTGATAAAGATGATAAAGTAGTAGTTAATACTAATGACATTATAAAGCAGATGCCGATCTTTAAAAAAGAAGATCCACTTGAGAACTTTGAGTTTGTTCCGGGAATCAATGTGGTTAACATTGACAGTATTATAGAAGAACAGCGTGAGGCAATGCAGGAGAATGCGGATAATGTAATGATTGAGGCACGCAGGCAGGCTGACAGCATAATTGCAGATGCAAAGCAGGAAGCGGAACGTATCTTGTCAGAAGCAAGGCAGTCCGGAATGGAACAGGGATATAGAGAGGGACTTCTTAAGGCAGATAATGAGATTAATGCAGCAAGGCGTGAATATGAGGACAAGTGCGAAGCTCTCAGGGAGCAGTTTGATACGATGGTAGCTGAGGCTGAACCACAGATAGCAGAGCTGATATGCAGTATTGTTGAAAGGCTCACCGGAATTGTGGTAGAGGATAAGAAGGATGCAATAATATATATTATTGAAAAAAGTCTTAAGGAATTGCCGCCATCCGATACATATACATTACATGTGTCAGGAGTAAATCTTGCTGATGTTATGCAGGCAAAGAACCGGTTACAGGCTTGTATAGGATATGATGCTGTATTTGACATTGAAGAAGATGTCACTTTGGCACATGATCAATGCATAATTGAAACAGATACGCATGTTATCGACTGCAGTCTTGATGTCCAGCTTGATAATCTCAGGCAGGAGCTGCGCCTGATATCTATGCAGTAAAGGTGGTAGTAGCTTGCAACAATTATTTCCAATTGATAAATACAGGATCATACTTAATAAATCATATGAAAAAAAGCTTGGTAAAGTTGTGAAGGTCGTTGGGCTTACGGTAGAGTCCATAGGTCCTGTTGCCAGGCTTAATGATTTATGTCATATAATATCAGGTGATGGACGTATATCTGTTGATGCGGAAGTGGTCGGATTCAGGGATGACAGAGTTCTGTTAATGCCATATGGAGTAACTACAGGAGTAGGACCGGGAAGTTATGTGGAGAATACAGGTGAGCCGCTTAAGGTAGCTGTTGGGAAGAAGCTTCTGGGGCATGCACTGGATGGACTTGGTAATCCGATTGATGGTTCCGTGATTGAGTGTGAGGATTATTATTCTGTTGAGCATACACCGCCTGATCCGTTGTCGAGGCAGTTGATCGATTCTGTCCTGCCATTAGGTGTTAAAGCGGTTGACGGACTTATGACTGTTGGAAAAGGACAGAGAATAGGTATTTTTGCAGGTAGTGGTGTTGGAAAAAGTACATTAATGGGAATGTTTGCCCGCAATACAAAGGCTGATATCAATGTTATTGCCCTTATTGGAGAGCGAGGCAGAGAGGTACGTGAATTCATAGAATCGGATCTTGGACCGGAAGGTATGGCAAGGTCGGTAGTAGTAGTTGCAACTTCGGATAAGCCTGCACTGATCAGAAACAAGGCAGCAAAGACAGCAACAGCAATTGCAGAGTATTTCAGGGACCAGGGGATGGATGTGCTTCTTATGATGGATAATCTTACACGTTTTTCCATGGCACAGAGAGAGATCGGCCTTGCGTCCGGGGAACCGCCTGTATCAAGAGGATATCCGCCGAGTGTATATTCGGAGATGCCAATGCTGCTTGAAAGGGCCGGCAACAGTGATGTTGGTTCGATAACAGGCCTGTATGCCGTACTGGTAGATGGAGATGATTTTAATGAACCTATATCTGATACTGCAAGAGGTATTCTTGACGGCCATATTGTTTTATCCAGAAAAATAGCGCAGAAGAATCATTATCCGGCAATTGATGTCCTGCAGAGTATATCAAGGGTAATGTCAAGGATCGCAGCGGAGGAACATAAGAAAAATGCAGGAATGCTTAAAGAGGTTCTTGCATCATACGCAGATGCAGAGGATCTGATTAACATTGGTGCATATAAGCCTGGCTCTAATCCTTCGATTGATTATGCTATAGAAAAGATAGGTCCTGTTAATGATTTCTTGAAGCAGCAGACAGATGAAAAGTTTGATTTTGATGATGTAATCGCTTTACTTAGTGCAATATTTGATGAATGATCATAAATAAGGGGAAATATTATGGCTAAGTTTGTATTCAGGCTTGAAAATATTCTTCAGATTAAGTACAAGCTTGAGGAACAAAGCAAGATAGAATTCGGGAATGCCATGGAACGTCTTAATAATGCTTTACATAAACTTGATATATTATGTAAAAAACGTGGCATCTATGAAGAAAAGCTTAAAGGTCTTGTGAGTGCCGGGGCTAAAGCAATAGAGCTCAATCAGGTGTCGGAAGCTGTCGGGATAATGAAGGTTAAGATTAATGACCAGAAAAAAATAGTAGCAATAGAAGAACGCAATACGGATGAAGCAAGAAAAAAGCTTGATAATGCCATACAGGAAAGAAAAATATTTGAAAAGTTAAAGGAAAATGAGTTTGAAAAGTTTAAACATGAAATAAATGCCCAGGAGATGAAAGAAGTTGATGAGCTTGTCAGCTATACATATTCTCCGACAAAGAAACAGGCTGACGTATGATACACATAATTTTCAGGAGGTGCAAAAAACATGGCTGCAGAAGATAACGAAGAAAAAAAGGGTGGAAAGATTACATCTTTTATAATTGTGCTTGTGATAATTCTTGTCTGGCTTATTATATTTGGCGTGCTTATAAAGTTTGACGTTGGTGGATTTGGAAGTGGAGTGCTGTATCCTGTATTAAAGGATGTGCCTGTTGTGAATATGATATTGCCTGATGTCAAGGACGAATCAGGGGCGTCCGGTACCGGTGGAGAGTACAGCAGCATTGCCGAGGCAGAGCAAAAGATTGCGGAGCTTGAAAAAAAGCTGGAAGCATATGAGTCAGGTAATACAGCTGATACCGATTATATAACACAGCTGGAAAATGAAGTTAATAACCTTAAGACTTATAAGGATAACCAGGATGCGTTTGAACAGAGGGTGCTTGAGTTTGATAAAAATGTAGTATTCGGTGAAGAAGCACCGAGTATTGATGAATATAAAAAATATTATGAACAGATCAGCCCCGATAATGCCCAAAAGCTTTATGAACAGGTGCTTGAGCAGAACAGATACAGTGAAAAGATAAGGAAGCAGGCAGAGGCATATAGTAAGATGGAAGCTGCATCAGCAGCGGCAATCTTACAGGAGATGACTGCGGGTGACCTTGATCTTGTCGTAGGAATATTAAGTGAAATGAGTACGGCAAAAAGTTCGGCGATTCTTGCGGCAATGGACATTGACGCTGCTGCACAGGTTACAAAAAAAATGACTTATGTTGAATAATTTACTAAAGTAAATGCTTTTATCTGACGATATAAAAGTTGCTATGGATTATATAAGGAAAGATAGCAACTATCAGGGAAAGGAGGTAAAAGCATGACGACACAGAATATTTCACTTGTATTTGGTTCAAAGAGTATTGGTGTTAAGCAGTCTGATACTAACAGCAGTACAGGCAGCAAAGGCGGTTTTGACAGTATCATAGGCGGACAGACACGTAATTCAAAAGGTGAAAGTGGTGTGCGTGACGTGATGGCTGCCGGCAAAGTCAATGTTATCAACAACAGTCAGACAGGAATCAGAAAGAGTACTGCTGCAGACGATATTAAGGCAAAAGATATTGAGTCAATGGATATATATATTGAAGATGGAAAGCTCCGTGTACAATTAACAGGCAGTGCCGCTGATAATGATACGGCTGCAGTGGATATTGACTCATATATTGAAAGGCTCAGGTCAGTGATTTCTGATATTCTGAATGTATCAGATGAAGATATTGAGGATGTATTGGAGCAGAATGGTATGTCTATGCTGGATATGCTTGTAACGCAGAATCTCCAGCAGCTGTTTATGCAGCTTCAGGGCATGGAAGAGTTTTCTGATATACTGACTGATGCTGCTGCCAATAATTTGTGGACACAGTTATCAGGTGCTGTTAATGACCTGAATACAATGATATGCCGGGATATACAGATAAACCCTGAACAGCTTGCAGGGCTCATTGAGAGTGTAATGAAGCAGAGTGATGAACCTGACAGTGGCAGCCAGGCTGACATGCCAGCGGGATCAAAAGCTGATGTGGCGGATGGAATATCTGAGTATGGAACGGTTACTGATGAGCCGGTTGTTGTGGTCAATAATGAGCCTGCTTCTGTTAATGAAGGAGATAGTGCTGATGGTGACAGCCGGGGTACTGATTATGAAAGTATCAGGGAAGAACGGATGGTTGATGACGTATCAAAAGGCGGTGCAGGGGAATCTCTGTTTTCGCAGTTTATGGACAGGATTGAGTCGGCAGCTGATGCGGATGTGTCACGTACTATAAGCGATGTGCATAACATGAGGGAGATTGCCGGTCAGGTGATTGAAGGTGTCAGGATTAATGTAAAACCTGATACAACAGGTTTTGAGATTCAGCTTAACCCGGAACATCTTGGTAAAGTTAATGTGTCTATCCAGATGAAAGACGGAGTTGCTGTTGCAGACTTTGTGGTTAAAGATGAGATGACAAGGGCAGCCCTTGAAAGCCAGATACAGACATTAAAGGATACATTTGAAGACCAGGGATTAAAAGTGGAATCTGTCGAAGTCACAGTATCGGATTTCTCGTTTAAGCAGGATGATAATTCATGGACTGGTGAGGAACAGGATGGTGACAGCAGAAGAAGGAGATTCAGAACTGATGATGAATTGACAGCAGGTGAAGATTTTATTGTTAATTTTGACGAAGCAGAGAACGCTGAAGAAGGAAGTATTAATATAAGGGCATAAAAAGGAGGTGTTATGATGGATATCGATGCAAAGGATGTTAATAAGATAGTTGATGGTGTATATAAGGACGCAAGTACAAAATCTACATCAGAAAGCAAAAAGTCATCAGCAGATAATTCTCTTGGAAAAGAGGCTTTTTTGCAGTTGCTGGTAACTCAGATGCAGTATCAGGATCCGCTTAATCCACAGCAGGATACGGAATTTATCTCGCAGCTGGCACAGTTCTCGTCACTTGAGCAGATGCAGAATCTTAATGAAACATTTTCTAACACTTCTGCACTTAATCTTGTTGGAAAGACTGTTACGGTAACAGAGACTGATTCATCAGGAAAGTCACATACGGTCACAGGCGTTGTTGATTTTGTTACAAGAGACAGCAAAGGCAATTCAAGGGTTTCTATTAATGGCAGTACATATTCCGCGGATGATGTATCAGAGGTATTTGATGATGTATACCTTGTATCAAAGAAGCTTCCTACAGTTGAAGCAGCATCAGTAGGATTTGACCATTCTGCCCCTGAGGATATTAAGATTGAACTTTCTCTTGGAAAAGATGAATACGAGGCTTCAGGTGTTGCTGTTATGGTTGGTGATAAGACGATTGATTCTAAATATCTCAAATACAAGGATGGTACCCTTACAATTGATAAGGAAGCATTTGCAGAGTTTGAGGCAGGTACATATGGAACAGCGTTTGTGTTCTCGAATGCTTTGTATACAACCGTAACTGATAAGGTATATATTACCGTTAAGGGAATCAGATCAGGACAGGAAACGGAGCAGCCGGAACCAAAGCAGGATTAATATATTCAGACAGGGAGGTCGGTATTATGAATATTACAGGTAACATGTCAGCATCAATAGAACAGATGTCGGCTCGGATTAATGGCAAGGCGGCTGTTAATAAGACTGCCGACGAAGCAGGATGCAGGTCTGAAAAGTCTTTTGGGGAATATATGGACAGTGCTTCTGTAAGATTCTCCAAGCATGCTAATGAAAGACTTAATACCAGGAATATTAATCTTGATAATACACAGATGGCCCGGCTCGAAAAGGGCATGAGCAGGGCAAAAGAAAAAGGTATGAAAGATCCGTTGGTAATGGTAGATAATATAGCATTTATTGTTAATATTAAAAGTAATACTGTTGTAACAGCGGTTAATGATGTTAACGAAGCTGTATTTACCAATATTGATGGAGCAGTTATCAGTTGATGGTAATTATTATCAGTTGATTATTATGAGTTTATTATTGATTGGACGGTCATCGGTTATATAGTGCCGGACCTTATGGAGGTGCACCGTTCCTGACTGACAGACGGAACGGATTGTTTAATATACTGATGGGTGTCCTGCGTGAATGGAGGATGATTCATTATGATGAGATCACTTTACTCTGGTGTTTCAGGGCTTAAGGTACACCAGACAAAAATGGATGTAATAGGTAACAATATTGCTAATGTTAACACTATTGCTTTTAAATCAAGTACAGTTAATTTTTCCGATGTATATTATCAGACAACTGCTAATGCTTCGGGGCCTAATGCAGATACAGGTGCTGCAGGTTCTAATGCGATGCAGATCGGTCTTGGTTCAGATGTTGCGGCAATATCTACGAACATTTCTACTAACGGTGGAACCCAGAGAACAGAACGTAATCTTGACCTTATGATCAATGGCAATGCATTTTTTATTGTTGATTCAGGCGGAGAAAAGTTTTTTACGCGTTCAGGTGCCCTTGGTGTTGATGTTAATGGAACTCTTTACAATACATCTAACAATGCGACTGTTCTTGGATGGCAGGCAGACAAAGATGGTAATATCATTAAAGATAATGTATCGGCACTGTCTGTAATGTCGGCAGATAAGATGTCGTCACAGCCTACGGCAACAACAAAGGCTGTTTTGTCAGGAAATATTGACCAGAAAGATGAACAGGTTGCATATGATGACACAGCAGACGGATACCCTGTTACAATCAGCTTTTATGATAATGTCGGTAACAGTTATATGGCAAAGCTGTATCTTATGCAGACCGGTGCAGATGTTGAAAATAAGTATACAGTATCTATGGGTGATCTGACTGATGCTGAGGGTAATTCAGTGTTATATACTGTTAAAACTGATGAGACAACCGGTAATAAAGTCTATACCTCTACAGATCATTATGTAAAGCTTGGTGGAGATGAATATACTTATACAGTGGATGAGAATACAGGTGAGATAACCTGGACTCCGGAGATTTCATCGACAGTTCTTGCATTTAATGGTTCAAATGGTGAATTCATGTCAGTTACAGCTGATGGCCAGGCCGGTGAGACAGTTAATATTTGCTTTAACAATGGTCAGGAGAATAATCCTTTCCCTATACAGGGTATTGATGTTGATTTTCATAATCTTACAATGTATTCATCAGGCGGTTCTTCAAAAGTCAATTCTGTCCGTGGTGATGACAGGGATGGAAGGGGAGCAGGCAATACGGCAGGAACCCTTTCGGGATTTTCGATTCAGACTGATGGTAAGATATATGGTATATACAGTAATGGTGACAAGATGTTGTTTGGGCAGATCGCACTTGCCACATTTGCTAACCCGGCAGGACTTGAATCGGTTGGTAACAGTATGTACAGGGAGTCGCTTAACTCGGGAGAGTTTGATGGGATAGGTGTTGACCCATCTACGGTTAAGGGTATTACAACCGGTGCGCTTGAGATGTCTAATGTAGACCTTGCTAATGAGTTTACAACTATGATCACAACCCAGAGAGGTTTCCAGGCAAACTCAAGAATAATAACAACATCAGATACAATGCTTGAAGAACTTGTTAATCTCAAGAGATAATGTGGTACTGATATTTAGGACACGGATTAGATTGATTATTATTAGAACAAAACTCTGGAAGTGAAAACTTTCGGAGTCTTGTTCTGATTTTATGTATTAATTTGATTGCTAATTGTTGCATCTTGTGATATAATAGAGTTGAAGGTGGTTTGTATGATTAATCTTACTCGCATGAATGATTCTACATATACATTGAATTCGGATTTGATTGAGATGGTTGAAGAGACTCCTGATACAGTTATTACGTTAACCTCAGGGAAAAAACTGGTTGTCAGGGAGAGCCGTGAGGATATCATCAGACTTGTTGAGGAATATAAGAGACACATATTTATCAGATAGGCGGTGGAGTGATTGGATTTTGCTTCGATTATTGGTTTGGTTGGATGTTTGGGCCTGGTATTGTTCGGTATTATGAAAGATGATGTAAGTGCCATAATAAACTTTCTTGATCCAACATCTGCAATGATTACTATTGGCGGTACTATGATGTGCATGCTGACTATGACAGGATCGATTGGAGAATTTATTAGAAAGTTCAAGTCATTTCTTCTTGTCACTAAGGTTGAGGGTTCAAATGAAGCTGAGATGATAGCCAAGATTATTGAATTATCGAATGTAGCGAGAAAAGAGGGACTTCTTGCACTTGAAGAAGCAGCAACTGACGTTGAAGATGATTTTCTGAAAAAAGGAATACTGCTTATTGTTGATGGTACTGATCCAGAGCTTGTAAGAGATATCTTGGAGACTGAGCTTATGTGTGTTAACGACAGGCATAAAGGTATTGTCAGTTTTTGGGAGAATATGGCTGCAATGGGCCCTGCATGGGGAATGATTGGTACACTTATCGGACTTATTAACATGCTTAAGAAGCTTTCTGATCTTTCATCTGTTGGTCCTAATATGGCGATAGCCCTTATTACTACATTGTATGGTTCAATTCTTGCTAACTGGCTGTGCACCCCTGTTGCCAATAAGCTTAAGGAAAAGGATGCATTGGAGACTATGCAGAAGGAAGTTATGATAGAAGGTCTTTTGTCGATTCAGGCAGGTGAGAATCCACGTGTTATTGAGGAGAAGCTCAAGTCATTCCTGCCACCAACATCACGCAGGACAACAACTGATGAAGGAGAAGGCGGTGAGGAGTAATGGCCAGAAAGCGCAGACAGGAAGAAGTGTCCCAGGGGTCGCCGGCATGGATGGCTACATTTTCGGATCTTATGAATCTGCTGTTATGTTTTTTTGTGCTTCTATTTGCAATGTCAACTGTTGATTCGGAAAAAGTTGAGGCTTTACTGGCGTCGCTTTCGGGAAATTTCAGCGTATTTACTTCCGGAAGCAGTATGGTTGGAGACGATATGTATGTTGCAAGTGGTGCCAATCAGATGGTAGACATTAATGATTATTTTACGGAATATACCAGTGATGGTGGAGAACAGGGTGTAAAGCAGTTTGAAAATCTTGAAGAGTATAAGGAACAGTATGAGAAGGAAAAACAGATCCAGACTGAAAAGTTATATGAAGAAGTAGTAGATAAGGCTGAACGTGAACAATTAGATGGGCAGGTTGATGTAGTTGCCGACAAGAATAATAACTGCATAAGAATAGCAATAAGTGGAGCCGTTTTGTTTAATTCCGGTGATGCAGAACTGAAAAAAGCAGCATTGCCGCTTATGTCCCGGGTAAGTGATATACTTAAGTCATATAATAATCATCTGATCAGGATAGAAGGCCACACTGATAATGTAAGGCCGGTAAAAGGAAGCAGATATAAAAGTAATATGACACTTTCAATGGCGCGTGCTGAGAGTGTGTTTGATTATCTTGTTAATAAAAAGCATCTGGATCCTACTCATCTTGAACCGTCGGGAAAAGCTGAATATGCCCCGGTTGCAGATAATACTACTGCCAGGGGGCGTGCCAGGAACAGAAGAGTTGAATTCAAAATCTATTCTGAAGCTGTTGAGGATTAGATTTTATGATATAATATAAAAAATATGAGGTGGATGACCTATGAAAAAAAATATGCTGACGATTATAGTTATTGCAATATGTGTTGTTAATATGGTACTGACGTCTATTATGATGTTTGTAATGATGCCTGCATTTTCTAATATGAATAATGTTATTTCACAGGTTGCGGCAATACTTAATCTGGAGCTTGAAAGCTCGGGGGATAATGAACCGTCATATTCAATCTCTGATATTGAGATTAAAAGTGTGCAATTCACTGAAGATGGTAACAGCCAGACTATTAATCTTGTTGCATCATCAGATGGCAAAACCCATTATGGCAGGCTTTCAGGAGTGAAGTTTGAGCTTAATACTACTGCTGATGATTATAAAGAGGTTGTAGATGTGATTGAGAATAAACCTTCAATATTGACGGATATAGTAAAAGAAGTTATTGCATCATATTCGGTAGAAAATATATCTGAAGCAGCAGTTAAGGAACAGGCGTTAACACGTATCAGTGACAGGCTTGATGGCTCAAAGTGTATAGTTAATATTACATTGGATGGATTTGTGTATCAGTAATCTAAGAAATTACTTTATTATTTCCGGAATATATGTTATTATATTTTTTGCTAGGTATATGCCAAGGGAGTGATTACAGGAATTACCATTGTAATTGTTTTGGCAATTTTATAAGTAATTATATAATTTTATAATGATAAGCTATTTGCGATAGTGAGGTGAGAATTATGGGTGACGTGCTTTCACAGAGTGAGATTGATAATCTGCTCTCGGCGTTAAGCACTGGTGAATTTGATGTGAATGATACTGTTGATGATACTGAAAAGTCAGTCAAGGATTATGATTTTGCCAGACCATCCAAATTCTCGAAAGATCATTTGCGTACTCTAGTATTCATATTTGAACACTATGCAAGGTTGTTATCGACTAATTTGCCGGTTTATCTGAGGAAGAATGTCCAAGTTGAAGTATTGCATTCAGAGGCTACTACATATTCGGAGTTTTCTAATGCATTATCTAATCCGGTTATATTAGGCATTGTCAGTGCAGAACCGCTTAAGGGTAATTTCATTATTGAAATTGCTGACAGTATTGGTTTCACAATGCTGGACAGGATGCTTGGCGGTAGTGGAATGCCTCTTGATAAGAGCAGGGATTTTACTGACATAGAGCTTTCAATCCTTGAGCAGATTATGTGTATATGCACGGAGCATCTGGTAGAACCATGGCAGAGTGTTGTGGATATTGAACCGAAGCTGGAACAGATTGAGACTAATTCACAGTTTGCACAGTTTATATCTCCTAATGAGATGACTTCAATCATTACAATGAATATTAAGATTGGATCTGTTGAGGGTCTTATGAATGTATGTATTCCGTTTTCATGCCTGGAGGACGTTATTGATAAGCTTAATACAAAGTATTGGTATGCTACATTACAGTCGAGTGACGAGAATGTATATAAGGATGCAATTGAGTCAGCAATCTCTAAGGCTGCCATACCGGTCAGGGCTTTGCTGGGGCACAGTATGATTTCGGTGAATGATTTTATCAATCTGGCTCCGGGGGATATTATTAAGCTTGATACAAAGGTTGAGGATGAACTTGAAGTGTATGTGGGTAATATGAAAAAGTTTTATGCATTACCGGGTGCTTCATCTGATTCGTACGCAATGAGAATAACATCAGTAATAAGAGAGGAGTAGAATATCTATGGATGGTATGCTGTCACAGGAAGAAATCAATGCCCTGTTAGGCGAGATGCAGTCTGATGGTTTAGAAGAAGACTCCTCTGGTGGGGTTGGTTCAGGTGTAGAGCTTCTTACAGATGCTGAAAAAGATGCAGTAGGTGAGATTGCCAATATTAGTATGGGCACAGCGGCAACTACGCTTTCGATGCTGGTTAATGATGTTGTCAGTATAACAACACCTCAGGTTTCGTATTCTACGATAGAGAGGGTTGCTTCATCATATGAAAGACCGTGTGTATTTATACATATTTCATATATAGAAGGTCTGGACGGAAGTAATGTTCTGTTATTAAAGGATGAAGATGTTAAAGTTATTACTGATTTAATGATGGGTGGAGATGGCACTAATGTTACAGATGAACTGACAGAGATGCATCTGAGTGCTATAGGTGAAGCAATGAACCAGATGATGGGTTCAGCTGCAACATCCCTTTCATCCATGTTAAATAAAAAGGTGGATATCAGTCCGCCGGTTGCAAGTCAATATGATATTAATGCAGATGTTCTGTCGGATGAAATGAAAGTGCTGTCAAGTGATACACTTGTTAAGGTTTCATTTAAGATGGAGATAGGAACATTAGTTAATAGTGAGATAATGCAGATGTTCCCTGTGTCGTTTGCGCGTGAGATGGTTGAAAGCTTTAAAAAGGTAAGCCGGGATGATCTGACAGGAAACAGTGGAGCCGTGGAATCAGGCAGCAAGCAGGCTGCACCACAGCAGAGCACAGTGAATACAGGTGCCACGCAGCAGCAACAGCAACATCAGGATATGATGGGCAGCACGCCACAGCAGATGGCTATGCCGGTCAATCAGGCTCCGGTGCAGAATGTACAGCCGGTACAATTCCAGAATTTTGCACCTGTGAATACATCATTTGTACAGCCGGAGAACATTGATCTTATAATGGATGTTCCGTTAGAGGTGACTGTTGAGCTTGGAAGGGCGAATAAGTCAATTAAAGAGATTCTTGATTTCTCACCGGGTACAATTGTTGAATTGGATAAGCTTGCGGGGGAACCGGTTGATGTGTTAGTTAATGGTAAGCTTGTTGCAAGAGGTGAAGTAGTAGTCATTGAAGAGAGTTTTGGTATCAGAGTTACCGAAATTGTTAAGAATACGTAACCTTTTGTTTATTATATGAATTTACTCATTATATGAGAATACTAAGTTGAATAGGAGAGGAAACGTTATGGCAAAAAGGGTTTTGATATGTGATGATGCAGCATTCATGAGGATGATGATTAAAGATATCCTTACAAAGAATGGATATGAGGTTGCTGCAGAGGCTGAGAATGGAATAAAAGCTGTAGAGAAATACAATGAAACAAAGCCTGATTTGGTAATGATGGATATAACAATGCCAGAGATGGATGGTATTCAGGCACTTAAAAAGATTAAGGAGGCTGATGCTAACGCTAATATTATTATGTGTTCAGCTATGGGTCAGCAGGCGATGGTTATTGAATCTATTCAGTCCGGAGCCAGGGATTTTATTGTAAAGCCATTTAATCAAGACCGTGTATTAGAGGCTGTTAAAAAGGCAGTAGGTTGATTGTTATGCCGTGTGATATGTTAGCTGCTTCTACATTAGATAATGTGTTGGAATTAATTGGACTGGTTGTTGTTTTTGTGTTGATTCTTTTTGCAGCCTATTATTGCACAAAGCTGATTGGCAGGTATTCGTATAATCAGTTTCAGGCAGGTAATATTGAAGTGATAGAGACATTCAATATATCCCAGGCAAAGCATATACAGATAATCAGAGTTGGTATGAATAAGTATATTGCTATTGCTGTCTGTAAAGATAGTATTACGAAGCTTGCTGATCTGACAGAAGAAGACATTGAGATTGTAAAAAAAGAAAAGAATAAAGATAAAGCTGTTTTTGCAGATGTATTAAACAGAATGAAAAAAACAAAGTAAAGGTTGGTAAATCATGAATATACATAATGTAAGACTTAAAAAGATGCTTATTATCTTGAGTTTTATGTTGTCGTTTGGTTCATTAACCTTTTTTTGTGGTGTGATGAAACCTGTTTATGCTTCCGCATCTGAGGTTGATGAGATTGGAAAGAGTGAGGTTGATCCGGAGGATGGTAATTTTAATCTTAATATTACCACTAATTCAGGAAGTACCTCGCTTTCTTCTACATTGAAGATACTTCTCGTAATAACTGTTCTGACAATAGCTCCATCGTTGCTGCTTATGGTGACATCATTTACAAGGATAATCATTGTACTCAATTTTACGAGAACCGCAATGGGAACCCAGGGTGCACCGCCTAATCAGGTGTTAATTGGTCTGGCATTATTTCTGACATTTTTTATCATGTCACCTACGCTGACATCGATTAATGAGAATGCCATCCAGCCGTTCGAACGTGGAGAGTTAACGCAGGAGGAAGCGATTGAAAAGGGAATTGAGCCTGTAAGGGAGTTTATGTTTTCACAGACCAACAGAAAAGATATTCAATTGTTTCTTGATATTTCGGGCAATAAGGAGAGTATTGATAACTACCAGGAGATACCGACCAGTACCCTTATTCCGGCTTTTATGATCAGTGAGCTGAGAAAAGCAATGATTATGGGATTTTTGATATATCTTCCATTTATTGTTATAGATATGATCGTAGCTTCTACGCTTATGTCAATGGGTATGATGATGTTACCGCCTACGACTATCTCAATGCCATTTAAGATTCTGTTATTTGTATTGGCTGACGGATGGAATCTTGTTATTGGACAGGTTGTGAGGACATTTTATTAAGTATAAGGGGGGAGCCTTATGATTACTGAGGATGTTGTTATTGATATTGCAAGGCAGGTCTTATGGTGCATCATTAAGTCTTCGGCACCCATGTTACTTGTATCACTTGTGATAGGTCTGGTAGTCAGTGTGTTTCAGACAGTTACATCAATACAGGAGCAGACTCTTACATTTGTTCCTAAGCTGCTTGGAATATTTGTTGTATTAATATTGTGTGGTGGATGGATTATCAACAATGTTGTGGAGTTGTTCCAGACCATATGTGCAATGTTTCCTGAATATATTGGATAGATGTGATGAAGTATGAATATTACTGTTGAAAGTATTGAATCATTCCTTTTGATACTTGTAAGATTAAGTGCTTTTATTTTCGCGGCACCGATATTTAGTAATTCGCAGATACCAAGAAAGGTAAAAGCTTGTTTTTCTGTGTTTATTTCAATGATAATCTATAATACGGTTGCTGTTGAACTGCCGGCGTATTCAGATGTTATATCATTTGCAATACTTGTAATGCAGGAAGCTATAGTGGGGCTGATACTTGGATTTATTATAAGTGCATGTATGTATATTGTTAATTGTGCAGGAAGGCTTATTGATATGGAGATGGGACTGTCGATGGCTAATATGATGGATCCGTCAACAAGAATACAGGCATCCATTACCGGCGCATTTTATACGCAGATGGTTCTGCTGCTGTTATTGATTACCAATATGCATTATTACATATTAAGGGCAATAGTAGATTCGTTTAAGCATGTGCCGCTTGGTGGCGTTGTATTTCATGCCGGATTATACGAGATCATGCAAAGCTTTCTCGTAGATTTTTTTGTTATTGGGTTCAGGATAGTGCTTCCTGTATTTGCAGCCATGCTTATTGTAAACGTTGTGCTTGGAGTGCTTGCAAGGATTGCACCGCAGATGAATATGTTTGTTGTCGGAATGCAATTGAAGATATTTGTCGGCCTGGTTATTTTATATATTATTGTTTCTACCCTGCCGATGGTTTCGGATTTTATTGCTGTCGAGATGAAAAAGTATATTAATATTATTATGAAGGCATTGGCGCCGTAATGACAGGAGATGGAAGGGTATGGATGAAGGATACTTGTATTTACGCTATAATCTCCAGTTTTTTGCTAATGACGAGGGTGGGGAAAAGACAGAAGAACCTACGACCAAAAAGCTTGAAAAAGCCAGGGAAGATGGTAAGGTTGCAAAGAGTAAGGATATTCCCGTAGCATGTACGTTGTTTGTATTTTTTATTCTGCTTAAGGCCGCCGTAGACATTATCGGTAACAATATGATAAATGTGTTTACTGATGCCTATGGAAAGATGGCTGATTATGTTAATGATGAATTTACACATAATACAGCCGTTGTCCTGATAAGATATGGATTTGAAAAGATAGCTGTGATTGCCGGACCTGTTATGCTGCTTGTGTTTATTGTGGCTCTTCTTGCTAATTCACTGCAGATAAAGTGGAAGATTACAGGAAAAACCCTGAAGCCTAAGTTGAGCAGCATTAATCCGATAAGCGGATTTAAGAGATTAATATCCAAGGACAAGATATTTGAGCTGATTAAGTCAGTTGCCAAAATTGCTGTAATGTCCTATGTAGTTATTGACGGATTAAAATCAGAATGGGGAATGCTGTTTGAGATGTATAGGGTTGACCTGGTTTCAGCACTTGGAATGATTGGGGATCTGATTATTCTCCTTGGAATTAAGATAAGTCTTATTTTTCTCATTATTGCAGTCGTGGACTTTGCATATCAGAAGATTAAGTTTAAAAAAGATATGAGGATGAGTAAGCAGGAAGTAAAGGATGAATATAAGAATTCAGAGGGAGATCCGCAGATTAAGGGCCAGATCAAACAGAAGATGCTGCAGGCATCACAACGGAGAATGATGCAGAGTATACAGCAGGCAGATGTTGTTATAACTAACCCTACACATCTTGCTGTAGCACTCAGATATGATAAGGAAAGGGATGAAGCTCCTGTTGTAGTTGCCAAGGGTGCGGATTACCTTGCAGAGAAGATTAAGGCGCGGGCAAGGGATAACAGTATTGAGATTGTTGAAAATAAACCTCTTGCACGAATGCTGTACTATAATGTTGAGCTCGGTTATGAGATACCACCGGAGCTTTACCAGATGGTTGCTGAGGTTCTTGCATTTGTAATGGGACTTAAAGGTACCGCTTAGAGTTTGAATAATACATGATATGATGAAGGGAGGTCTGGAAAATGAAGCGACAGGATTCTTTAGTAGGATTATTCGTTTTGTGTCCTATATTGTTTCTTATTATTCCGATGAATCCGGTTATACTTGACTTTTTGATTGCAATCAATATGTCGATTGCAATGATCGTTCTGTTCAATGCTTTGTTTTCTAAAGAGGCAATCAGTATGTCGATATTCCCGACATTACTGCTTCTTACTACCCTGTTTCGACTGTCATTGAATGTCAGTTCGACACGTAATATACTTCTGAATGGTTATGCCGGTAATGTTGTGGCTGTTTTTGGACAGTTTGTCGGTGGTTCTAACCTTGTTGTTGGTGGAATTATTTTCATAGTACTGATTATCGTACAGTTCATGGTTATTAATAAAGGTTCGGAACGTGTATCAGAGGTAACTGCAAGATTTACACTTGATGCGATGGCAGGTAAGCAGATGGCTATTGATGCAGACCTTAATACCGGTGCAATTACTGATGAAGAGGCAAAGCAGAGACGCCAGAGGATACAGGATGAGGCGGCGTTCTTTGGGGCAATGGATGGTGCTACCAAGTATGTAAAGGGAGATGCAACGGCGGGTCTTGTCATAACTGTGCTTAACTTTGTCGGAGGTATTGCCCTGGGTATGATCAATGACGGAGGTACATTTAATGATGCCCTGCAGAAGTATTCACTGCTTACTATTGGTGACGGACTTGTAAGCCAGATACCTTCACTTATGATCTCACTTGCAACAGGCCTTCTTGTAACGAAGTCGGCAAAAGAGGCTGAGATCAGCGACATAATGTTGTCGCAGCTGTTTGCATCACCGAAGGTAATGTATATAGTTGGTGCGAGCCTGATCGGGCTTGGAATATTTACACCTCTTCAATGGTATATATTTGTATTATATGGTGCAATGTTTATATTTGTTGGTTACAGGATGAATGAGAATATTGCAGTGCATGAGATAGAGGGTGAGATCAGTGAGGAAGAGGCGTCTGCAGACGAGATAAGGCGTCCTGAAAATGTAACATCCCTGCTCCAGGTAGATGCTATTGAGCTTGAGTTCGGATATGGAATCATTCCGCTTGCTGATGTTAACCAGGGAGGGGATCTTTTAGACAGGGTAGTTATGATAAGGCGTCAGATAGCCTTGGAGCTTGGATGCGTTGTACCTATGATTCGTCTCAGGGATAATATCCAGCTTAACCCTAACCAGTATGTTATTAAGATTAAAGGTGTTCCGGTCAGTGATGGTGAGATTCTGTTTGACCATTATATGGCAATGAGCCCGGGGTATGTTGAAGAAGAGATATCAGGTATTCCGACATTTGAGCCATCATTCCACCTGCCGGCATTATGGATAACTGAAAGCCAGCGTGAGCGTGCAGAGTCCCTTGGCTACACGGTAGTTGACCCGCCTTCGATAATTGCAACACATTTAACAGAGGTTATACGTAACCATCTTGGTGAGCTTCTTACAAGGCAGGATGTACAGAATCTTATCAATAATGTCCAGGAAGCAAACCAGACGCTTATATCGGAGCTTGTACCTAAGATACTCAGCGTTGGTGAGATACAGAAGATCCTGCAGAATCTGTTGAATGAAGGTGTATCAATAAGAGACCTTGTGACAATATTTGAGACAATTGCGGATTATGCAGCAACTACAAGAGATACAGACGTACTTACGGAATATGCAAGACAGAGTCTTAAGAGAGCAATCTCTAACAAGTTTTTCTCAAAAAATGAGATGACAAGTGTTATTACGCTTGATCCTAAGATTGAACAGAAGATTATGGATTCAGTAAAACAGACTGAACAGGGGTCTTATCTTGCGATAGATCCTGATGTTACGAGGGAAATATTTGATTCTCTTAAAACTGAACTTGGAAAGCTTGAGGATCTGGGTAAGAATCCTATAATTATTACTTCCCCAATAGTCAGAATGTATTTTAGGAAGCTGACGGAGGAACAATTCAGGGATTTGATAATTATTTCTTACAATGAGATAGAATCTGACGTGGAACTGCAGTCTGTCGGAATGGTGACAGCTGATGTTGCATGATAATAATTTGAATGGGGGCGTATTGCGATGGTCATCAAGAAGTATCTGGCTGATTCTGAGCAGAATGCAATTATGCTGGCAAAAGAAGATCTTGGTAGTGGTGCTATAGTGATGAATATAAAGAAGATTGAGCCAAAAGGTTTTTTCAGATTCTTTATGAAGGAAAAGGTAGAAGTGACAGCAGCTGTTGATGATAATATGTCTGCTGTTCCTGAGGATGTGAAAAACAATACTGTTACTTTTAAGTCAGAAAAAAAGAACGAAAAAAGAAATGAAGATTCATTTTCGTTAAAGCCTGCTGACAGGACGCTTGAAGCCCTTGAAAAGGCGATGCGTAACGGAGAGCTTGATAGTGTTACGTCAAAAAAAACAGAAAATAATGCAAGAAAAAGCAAAAAAGATCCTGATAAAGATGTGAGTGATGATGTAGAAGAAGTAAAAAAGCTTGAAAAAAAGATTGATACGATACAGGATAGTCTGAAAAATCTGATCGATGACAGAATAAAAAATATGTCAAATGAGAAACTAAATGCCGTGTCTCAGGGGAATAACATGGATGATGTGGATAATAATGGGGATGTCCAACGTGCACAGGCATATAAGGAGCTTATATATGACCAGCTTGTTAGTGCAGAGGTGTCACCTGAGAATGTAAAAGATATAATAGATGAAATAGAAGATTTATTAACACCGGATGCTGCGATTGACAGGATACTTGCAGTTGTATATCAGAAGATAGTACTTAAGCTTGGCCAGCCGCATCTGATCACTACAGAATATGACGGCAGGCTCCACTGTACATTTTTTATTGGACCTACCGGTGTAGGTAAGACAACTACGATTGCAAAGATAGTTTCAGATCTTAAGCTCAACCATAAGCTTAAGGTAGCACTTATTACGGCTGATACATACAGGATTGCTGCTGTTGAGCAGCTGACAACATATGCTGCGATTCTTGATATACCGGTAAGTGTAGTGTATTCACCGGATGAGATGAAAGCTGCGATTGAACAATATAAAGATTATGACCATGTTCTTATAGATACAGCAGGACGTTCGCACCTTAATGAAGAACAGCGCCAGGATCTGATCGACCTGCTAGGGGCAGTAGAAGAAAAGGATGTATATCTTACGCTTAGTATTACAACAAAATACCGGGATCTTGTTGAACTTGCAGAAGCTTATGCATCGTTTACTGATTATAGCATTATATTCACCAAGCTTGATGAAACAAGCGGAGTAGGTAATATCTATAATCTGAAGATTAAGACAGGAATGCCATTATCGTATGTTGCATATGGACAAAATGTTCCTGATGATTTTTCTAAACTGGATACACAGTTTATTGCGAAAAAGTTACTGGGAGGTAGGGCTGATGGATCAGGCAGAAAATCTTAGAAATATTGTAAAACAAAATGCTGTTTTAAATGAAAGCCTTGCCAGGGTAATTACAGTAACAAGCGGTAAGGGTGGTGTTGGTAAGACAAGTGTATCAGTCAACCTGGCTATACAATTATCAAAGCTTGGCAAGAGGGTAATTATTCTTGATGCTGATTTTGGCCTTGCCAATATTGAGGTAATGCTTGGAATCAGACCAAAATATACGCTGGCCGATGTAATACTCCGGGGAATGGATCTGAAGGAGGTTATTACAACCGGACCTGAAAATATTGGATTTTTGTCAGGTGGATCCGGAATAAAAGAATTTGCCAATATGACAAGCAGCCAGGTTGCTGTATTCGTCAGAAAGCTTTATGAGCTTGATAATATGGCTGATGTTATAATAATAGATACCGGAGCGGGAATATCTGATACGGTAATGGAATTTGTTGTGGCAAGCTCAGAGGTTATTGTTGTTGCAACACCTGAACCTACATCTATTACGGATGCGTATTCATTACTTAAGACACTGAAGAGGAAAGTTAATTTTGATGAGCAGAACACAGCGATCAGGGTTGTGGGCAACAGGGTGCGTAAGAATGAAGATGGGGAAGAGTTGTTCCAAAAGCTTGGCGTAGTTGTCCGGAAGTTTCTTGATATTGATATTGAACTTATTGGCCTTATACCTTATGACGATAAATGTCAGTTATCAATTATGAAACAGTCACCGGTTTCACTTGAATATCCTGAAGCCCCTTCATCAAGGGCATTCAGAACCCTTGCCGGAAAACTGACCAGCCAGGACACTGAAACCGATGCAGTAAAGCAGGGTGGGATCAGGGCATTATTTTCAAATGTTATCAGGTTGAAATTAAAAAAATAACCGGAGGGAATTATGGATTATAAAGAACTGGACATTGGCAGCAAAATAAGTATGCTGAGGATCAAAGATTCAGCAGGTGTCAGGATACAGCCAAAACAATATGTCAGTCAGCTGCTTGATCTGGACAATATTAATAAGATTGCAAAGGTAGCTATGCCTATTGAGGGCCAGGTAATGGTTCCACTTGAGATAGGTGAAACTTACAGAATTGTCGTATATACTTCCAATGGGTTATATAAGTGTATGTCCAAAATAATTAAGAGATACAAAGAGGGAGCTTTGTATATGATGGATATCAAGCTTATGGGAAAGCTTGAAAAGCACCAGAGAAGACAGTTTTTCAGACTTATGTGTGATCTTGCGGTAGAGCACCGTGCCGAGACGGAAGAAGAAGTCAGATTGCGTGACATGATGCATAAGAATGAATTTAAGGACGAAGAAGAAAAAACAAAATGTATTGAAGATTATGAGTCACTTGAGTTTGAATGGCTGCCGGGAAATGTTGTAGATATCAGCGGCGGAGGCATAAGGTTCAAGTGCGGTGCAGAGTACGCCCCTGAAAATGTGATTGTATTAAGGATACCTGTTGTTACAGATACAGATAATTATATTATTCCAATACAGGCAAGGGTGATAAGGAGCACTAGGGATTTCCCTTTGACTAATTTCGGATATGACGTCAGGGCTGAATATATTAATATCGATAACAGGATAAGAGAAATGATTGTCAGATATATATTTGATGAACAACGTCGCCGCATCAGGCGATAAGGAGGCTTAGATGAAAAAAAATATTTTGATTGTAGATGACTCTGCACTCATGAGAAGGGTATTGTTTGATATAATTAACAGTGATGAATCATTGGAAGCTGTGGATTATGCAAGTAATGGCATAGCTGCGCTGGAGATGGTTCAAAAGAATAAGTATGATTGTATATTGCTTGACATTCAGATGCCTAAGATGAACGGCGTGGAGTTCTTACATCAGATCAATGAAAAGGGTCTTAATCTGACTGTTGTCCTTGTAAGCTCTGTTGTTGCGGAGAGTGGTGAAGAGACCATCCAGTGTCTTGAATACGGAGCATTTGATTTTGTTAAAAAGCCGGCAGGGCTGAGTGAGATAAAGGGTGAGTCCTTCAGCGAGAATATATTGCAGCTTATACATTGTGCCATAGATTCATCAAGATCGCATACAGTATCTAGGAATATTCCTTCGCAGGCGGAGATTATTAAAAGGCGTGAGATGATCGGGACAGGAATAAGAAAGGATGTCAAGGGTAATAAGCTTATTGCTGTTGCATGTTCAACAGGGGGACCAAAAGCACTTCAGGATGTTATTCCATTTATTCCGGGTAATATTGATGCCCCTATTGTAATTGTGCAGCATATGCCCGAAGGTTTTACAAAGTCACTGGCAGAACGCCTTAATGAGCTTAGCATGCTTAATGTCAAGGAAGCAGAAAATGGCGATATACTTACGAAGGGTAATGTATATATTGCGAAAGGAGGATATCATCTGAAAATTGATAAACATGGTTCATCAGGAGTTATAAAGCTTGTGAAGGAACCACCAAGAGGCGGACTCAGACCGTGTGCTGATATTATGTATGAATCACTTGCTGAATCAGCATATGACAATATCATATGTGTTGTATTGACCGGGATGGGTGCTGATGGTACTAAGGGAATTAATTATTTGAAGGGTAATAAAAAAATATATGTAATTTCACAGGATAAAGACTCATGTACCGTATATGGAATGCCGAAGATGATATATGAATCCGGAGTGACAGATGAGGTACAGCCATTGTCTGAAATTGCAGGTGCTATTACAAATATAACGGGGGTACGATAATTATGGATACAAGCCAGTATTTAGATATTTTTATTGATGAGACGAAGGAACATCTTCAGAGTCTTAATGAACATTTATTGATACTTGAGAAGGAACCGGATAATAAAGATACGATCAATGAGATATTCAGGGCGGCACATTCACTTAAGGGTATGGCCGGTACTATGGGTTTTGAGCGTATGAAGAGGCTCACACATGACATGGAAAATGTTTTCCAGGAGATCCGTAATGATAACATGACTGTGTCCTCAAAGCTTGTGGATATTCTTTTCCGTGGACTGGATTCACTTGAAGGATATCTGAAATCAATCCAGGAGACATCTAATGAGGGTGATGATGATTGTGAGGATATTATAAAAGGACTTAATGAGATTCTTAACGAGGGACTTGGTAATACAACACAGTCTGAGGTGGTACAGACATCTGTATCAGAAACCGGGGCTGTATCACCGGGCAGTTCGGATGGATTTAAGTTTAGAAGCATTGTAATGAGTGAAGAGGATAATGTCCTTATTGATAAAGCCCGGAACGAAGGAAAGAATATAATAGGGATTTCAGTTGTACTTATGGAGAGCTGTATCCTTAAATCTGCAAGGGCTTTTCTTGTATTCAAGGCATTAGAGGGTAAGGGTGACATTATCAAAGCCGTTCCTACAATTGAAGAGATAGAGGACGAGGAATTTGAATTTGATTTCAGTATGGTAATTGCAACTGAATTAAGTGTCGATGACATAAAGGCAACTGTTTTAAGTGTTTCGGAGATAAAGGATGTCTTTGCTGATATATATGTGGCAGAAGAACAGACACCGGCACAGGAGACTGAAGCCCCGGTACAGGTACATAAAGAAGAGAAGGCTGCACCAAAGGCGCAGGAAGGCAAACCTGCTGCAAAGACCCCGCAGCCGGCTGCAAAAAATACAAAAAGCGGTGGTAAGCATACCGGAAGATCTGTCAGGGTTGACATTGAAAAGCTTGATGTCCTTATGAATCTGGTAAGTGAACTTATTATTGCAAAGAATGGACTTGTGTCAATCAGTTCCGCCGGGGAGTCGGGGGATGATGCAGGATTTAAGGAGCAGATTGAGTACCTTGAGAGAGTAACAACCAATCTTCATGAATCAGTTATGAAGGTACGAATGGTTCCTATTGAGAGTGTTGTTAACAGATTCCCACGAATGATAAGGGATATTAGTAAGAAGCTTAATAAGAAGATGGAGCTGTATATGTCGGGTGAGGAGACTGAGCTTGACCGTACGGTAATCGATGAGATCGGGGATCCACTTATGCATCTGCTCCGAAATTCGGCAGATCATGGTCTTGAGAAAAATGAAGACAGAATTGCAGCCGGAAAACCGGAGGTTGGTTCAATATTCCTTGATGCATATCAGGACGGTAACAATGTTGTTATTGAAGTCAGGGATGACGGTGCCGGAATTAACGTTACCAAGGTTAAGCAGAAGGCAGTGGAGAAAGGTTATATAACACCTGAGCAGGCAGAAAAGATGACTGATAAGGATGCTATTGAACTGCTTTTCAGACCTAGCTTTTCAACAGCTGAACAGATATCGGAGCTGTCAGGAAGAGGTGTCGGACTTGATGTTGTAAGGACCAATGTTGAATCACTTGGTGGCAGCATTGAGGCTAAGACTGAGGTTGGCGTAGGTAGTACATTTACAATAAGACTTCCACTTACACTTGCAATTATCCAGGCTCTTATGGCAGAAGTAGGAACAGAAAAATATGCCATTCCTCTCGGAAGTATCCAGACAATTGAGGATATCAGCCTTTCGGATATCAAGTATGTCCAGGGCAAAGAGGTTATCAGCATAAGGGGAAGCGTTATTCCTATTGTCAGGTTAAGGGATGTACTTGACGTTGAGGATGCTGATGAAGACAGGTCAAGACTTACAGTTGTTATTGTTAATAAAGGCGAGAAGCAGGCTGGTCTTGTAATCGACCATCTTATTGGCCAGCAGGAGATAGTTATTAAGTCAATTGGACAGTATATTAATAATGCGAAGATGATTGGTGGGGCAACTATTCTTGGTGATGGGGAAGTTGCACTAATACTTGATGTTAATGCATTGGTCTAGGAGGTGCAGATAATTATGGATAATATTGAATTAGAACGTATGGAAGCGTTAGGCTCAAAGGTTGTTGATGGCAAACAGTATATTGTAGTAAAGCTTGGAAATGAAAGATTTGGTATTGATATAGATATTGTAGATAATATTGTAAGAATGCAGAGAATCACTCGTGTACCGAAGTCACAGAAGTATTATAAAGGCGTCATCAATCTAAGGGGAGATGTTGTACCTGTCATGAGCATGCGCCTTAAGATGGGAATGGAGCCGGATGAATATACTAATTCCACAAGGATTATTATTGCAAAGTTTGATACTAATGCATTTGTTGGCTTTATAGTGGATGAGGTGCTCCAGATAGTTTCAATTGATGAGACAACACTTGAGAAACCAACATTCCGTAAGAATAGTGAGATAGATAATTATCTTGTCGGTGTTGCAAAGGAAGATGATGCACTGATATCAGTGCTTGACATGAATATTTTGGTTGACGAGGGTGATAATCAATAGGAGGATGATTTATGAATATATCTGATATAGATTCGATTCATCTTGATGTTCTTAAAGAGGTCTGTAACATCGGAGCCGGTAATGCGGCTACTTCATTATCGCAGATTCTCAGCAGAAAAGTAGAAATGAATGTGCCTAATGCAAAGGTTGTCGGGTTTAACGATCTTATGAGTTCATTTGTTAATGAGGAGATGGTTGTACTTGGTGTCATGCTTTTGCTCGAAGGCGATATCGATGGCTCAATGATATTTATTATGCCAAAGTCATCTGCCGGGGTTATGCTATCACCGCTTCTTGGAAAGGAATATTCTGAGGATACAGTTTTTGATGAGATGGATTTTTCAGCTTCCAAAGAGATTGGAAATATTATTGTAAGTGCATATATTAATTCACTTGCAACAATGACAGGCTTTAAGATACGTGTGTCAGAACCATTTGCTACAGTTGATATGGCGGCTTCAATTCTTAGTGTTCCGGTAATTGAACTGGGAAGGCAGACTGATAATGTTTTGTTCATGGAGTCATATATTGCCTGTGACGGAATTGAGCTTGGTGGACATTTTATTATGCTTCCATCACTTGAGTCATATGGGAAGATTATGAAAGCACTTGGGATGTAAATGAGTTATAGGTATGGAGGCTGTGATGCAGGATATCATTAGAGTAGGAATAGCAGATATGAATTATTGCGAAGCACCAAATCTTATAACGACTATTGGTTTGGGTTCTTGTGTTGGTGTTGTTTTATATGATATGTCTATTAAGAAATGTGGCATGGTTCATGTTATGCTTCCTGACAGTACAAAGATTTTGAACAATGCCAATATAGCAAAGTTTGCAGATACAGGAATAGAAGCATTATATGATGGTTTTTTGAAATTGGGAGCTAACAGAACACGTATACAGGCCAAAATAGCCGGTGGTGCGCAGATGTTTGCGTTTGGCAATAATAACAGTATGATGCGTGTCGGAGAAAATAATGTAGCCGCAGTGAAGGAAAAGTTAAGTCAGCTGAGGATTCCGATAATAGCTGAGGATACAGGGTCTACATATGGAAGAACCATAGTATTTAATCCGGAGACGGGATTATTAAATGTTAAGATAGTAGGTAAGACTGAAAAAGAAATATAATTACGGTAAGGGTATTTGCATATGAATGAAAAATATATTGTTCAGTTTGTGACACTGCTTGGAGCAGCTGTAGCAAGTATTTTACTTGCGTTCAGGGTATTTAATGACCAGACTGATATTGTCAGGGCTCTTGTTATATTGCTCGGTGTCATTTTAATATTCTATATTATTGGAAAAATCATACTCAGGATAATGATGCGGATTCATGCTGACATTGAGGAGAAAGAGCGTGAATTAATGGAAGCCGCTGAATATTCTGAAGAAGCTGAAGATCTGGACAACAATAATGAAGAAGCTGCCGGGGAGGATGACGATGATATGGCCCGGTAGGAACAGCATGTAGCGAGAGTGGGTGTATTGCTTGAAGGAATCTGAAAGAGATAATTTATGGGAAGAATATAGCACGAAGGATAGTCCGGAACTACGTGAAAAGCTGATATTAGAGTATGCAGGTCTTGTGAAGCTTGTTGCAGGAAGACTGAATATGTATCTTGGTTATGCCGTGGAACTGGATGACCTTGTCGGATATGGTATTTTTGGACTTATAGATGCCATTGATAAGTTCGATTATGGAAAAGGAGTAAAGTTTGAAACATATGCCAGTCTCAGAATCAGGGGGGCTATTCTTGACCAGATAAGAAAGATGGACTGGATACCAAGGACACTTAGGCAGAAACAAAAGAAGCTTGATGCTGCAATGTCAGCTTTTGAGCTAAAGAATGGAAGAATACCTACGGATCAGGAACTTGCGGCAGAACTGGATATTACCGTGGAGGAGCTTATTAACTGGCAACAACAGTCAAATTATGCTAATATAGTCTCGCTGGATGATTATATAGAGCAGGGAGCTGAAGTGAGGGTAGATACAACAGTAAGGCCCGTATTTGAACATCCGGAGACCGGCATAGCGAAAGAGGAATTGAAGGATATGCTGCTTGTGGCACTTGAAAGTCTTACTGATAATGAAAAAAAGGTTATATTATTGTATTATTATGAAGAACTGACATTAAAAGAGATAAGCCTTGTGCTTGAAGTTTCCGAGTCCCGGGTGTCACAGCTTCATACGAAGGCGTTGCATAAGATGAAGAATAATCTTAATTGTGATGTTGAACTGTTAAGTGTATTTTCGTAAATGATATTGGTGGGGGGTATTCTATGGATAGGAATGGGTATTTCAGCTTGGTTAATAAAGAAGATGGTATTTATTTAAAATGCGTAGATGCTATTGATAAGGGCGCACCTGTTAATGTTAATGATGTCATAGGTTATCTTGATACGAAGCTTGTCAAGAATTATGATGTTAAGGCTATTAATGCGTATCTGATTAAGAGAAATTTTGCTTTTGATATGAAGGTATCATCACAAAAAGGCTACAGACAGAATGAATACCTGAAACTTGATATAGATGAGAATGGCCTGAAGGTAATTGGACGATTTTATCCACCAAGCAATGACGGTGAGAAGATGTCCAAAACTGATATCATTAATGAATTGAAGCATCATGGAATTATGTTTGGGTATGTCATGAGGAATATTGAGATATTTGTACGTGCAAGACTGTATTGTACAGATATACTGCTTGCAAAGGCTGAGCCTCCTGTTCATGGGCATAATGCTTCTATAGAGTATTATTTTAAGACAGATGCTGTTGCGAAGCCTAAGCTTAATGATGATGGTTCAGTGGATTTTCATCAGCTGGGTAACATATCACATGTTAATGCCGGTGATAAGCTGGCCCATCTGACACCGGAAGATCCGGGGAAGCCGGGAACTAATGTATATGGTAAGCCGATACCGGCAAAAAAAGTGGAGAGAAAGATTTTAAGATATGGAATTAATATATCAGTTTCAGAGGATGGGTGTGATATGTATGCAGACGTATGCGGCCATGCTACACTTGTTGGTGACACTGTGTATGTTTCAAATGTTTACGAGGTGCCTGCCAACGTTGATACGGCAACCGGAGATATAGACTATAATGGCAACGTTATGGTCCATGGTAATGTGAATACAGGTTATACAGTAAAGGCAGCCGGAGATATAATCATTAATGGAGTTGTTGAGGGAGCAACACTTATTGCCGGAGGTGACATTATTGTAGGTCTGGGCGTACAGGGGATATTTAAGGCAAAGTTAAAGGCCGGCGGCAATATTGTATCTAAGTTTTTTGAAAATTGTGAGGAGATATGTGCGGATGGGACAGTATCAACCGACGCAATCATGCATAGCAATGTGAAAGCAAAGGGAGAAATAACCGTAAAAGGAAAACGAGGTCTTATTACAGGCGGTTCAATTATATCGGGATGTAGCATCAGGGCTAAAACAGCAGGCTCGACAATGGGAACCCTGACTAAGATTGAGATTGGGATTGAACCTGGACGCATGGAAAAGTATTATGATTACGAAAAAGAAATTGCATTGAAAAATGAAGAAATAGAAAGAATGAAGCAGACACTTGCTGTATTCCAGAAGAGAATTATGAACAGGGAAAAACTGGCTCCTGATAAGATGAGACAGATTCAGGAGACCAATGAATTATATAAGTCATATTGCGATGATATTGAGAAATGTAAGAAAGAAATGGCAGATATTGTTGAAGAACTTGAAATATGCAAGAATGGAAGAATATATATTTCGGGAAGTACATATTCAGGTGTAACAATAACGATCGCAAGCGTAAGAAAGAAAATAGATGATGAAGCTATCCACACGTGTTACATTAAAGACGGGGCGGATATAAGACTGGCATCTTTTTAAAAAGGAGTGATTGTATGTCTATAAGACCGATAGATATTATTACTATTGCACCTAAGTCACAGGAGGTATCGCAGGTACACTATAATGAAATGCGCGGACGTGAACATGCCGAAAACACTGTCAGCCAGAATTTTCAGCGGACAGAAGAACATAACAGCCAGCGTACTATTGAATCTGCAAAAAGTGAGACAAATAATTATAATTTTGATGCAAAAGATGGCAGCGGCAACAGCTATAAGGGTCATAATAGCAAAAAGAAGAATAAAAAATCAAAGGAAGATGATAACAGCCTTAAAAGTCCATTTTCAAATGGCTTTGATATAACGATATGAGGATGGTAAAAACTAATGTCTGTACTTGATATTGTTTTAATAATAATTGGTTTTATGCTGGTTGTGATTAGCTATTACATATCAGATAAATTTACGGAGGATAATCCCGGTCAGAATATTGCTGCAATTACTGAGATATGGGGCGAGAAGGAAGAAGCAACAATAAAAGAACGGATAAAAAGCATTGTATCAGACAAGTCGGAAGAGATGATAGATAATATTGATGACAGGCTCTGCCATTTGTCAAATGATAAGATAATGGAGTTCAAGGAATATACTGACCAGGTAATGGAAAACGTAAAAGAAGAACATAAACATGCTGTGTTTTTATATAACATGCTTAACGAAAAGGAAGAAAACACTAAAAAGCTTCTTAATGACATTGATAAGAAATATGCTGAATTATCCGATAAGCTCAATGAATTAGGAGAAAAAGCTGAAGAAAAAGATGCCGGGGAAAATATTAAGAATGTAAATACAGAGAAAAAAACAACAGGAAGAACATCACGTAAGAATTCCGGACAGACAGCAAAGGCGGCACAGAAGCAATCAGATTCCGGAGAAGAACGTGAAGACATTTCTGAAAAGGATGAAAAGGCAGGACCTGGCCGCAATGACAGGATTCTTGAATTATGGAAGCAGGGTGAATCTGTACTTGATATTTCAAGACAGCTTGGTATTGGCCAGGGTGAGGTTAAGCTTGTAATAGATTTGTTTAAAGGGGTCTGAATATGAATCTTAAGTACTTCCTTAGGGGTATTGGAGTTGGAATGATTATTACAGCAATACTTCTTGGTGTATCATATCAATCTAAAATGTCTGATGAGGCAATTATTTTAAAAGCGAAGAAGCTCGGAATGGTTTTTGAAGATTTGCCTGAAACACCGGCAACACCAGGGCCAACAGATTCTGTTGATACTACTGTTATCCCGGAGATAACGGCTATTCCGGAAATGACCGGTAATCCGGAGAAAACAGCAGCACCGGATTCTAAAAAAAATAAGAAAAATGTAAAATCCAAGACGACATCAAAGCCCAAAATGACTGAATTTTCTATTAAATCAGGTGATACGTCAGTAGACGTTTCAAAGAGGCTTGAGCGTCTTGGAATTGTGGATGATTACCATGAATTTGACAGGTATCTTGCAGATAATGGATATGCACGTAAGCTTAGGGTTGGAACTTATTCCGTTTCCAAAAATGCACCATTTAACGAGATTGTTAAGCAGTTTGTCAAGGAATTAGTAAAATAAGTATAAGAATATTATGAGCCATATAGAAGGAATCTGCCTTCTTAGTGGCTCTTATTTATAATTGGGAGTGAAATATAATGGTATTTAATAAAAATAAAGCAAAAATACTGGCTATAATTGTATTAATTGCAGGCGCAGTTCTTACAATAATTAACATGGTGCTATTTCAAAGCAGCATCAGTAAAACAGAAATTAGTAATGATACCGGGATTACAAATTATAAATATCATTTTGCATTAGTATATGAAAGCAAAAATAATGAAAAATGGGGTGAAATATATGAGAGTGCAAAAAAATATGCAATAAAGCATGATGCATATATTGATGTTATTGGTAATAATCTTCAGGAAAATTATACTAAGCTTGATTTGCTTGATATAGCAATTCTGTCGGAAGCAGATGGTATAATAGTTGAAGGCGATGACAGTTATGAAATGGCAGAGTACATAAAACAGGCGTACGAAAAACATATTCCTGTTGTAACAGTTATGACTGATGCACCAAACAGTATGAGAATAAGCTATGTCGGACTTGGAAGCTATGATATTGGAAAAGAATTTGGTGAACAGATAGGTAATCTGTGTAATAACAGCAGTAATAAAGATGTTATGGTTCTTATGAACGAAAGCGACGGATATCAGGAGCAGCATACAATGTATCAGGCAATACTTGAGAATAAGCCTGCAGCTGACTGCATTAATATAGATGCCAGACTTGTTAATAACGATAATGAATTCAGTACTGATGAAGCTATACGTGATATACTTGTTAATATGAATAAGCTGCCTGACGTGATGGTCTGCCTTTCAGACAAGATTACTGAAAGTGCTTATCAGCAGGCTGTCGAGTACAACAAAGTTAAGATAGTTGATGTAATTGGACTTGCTTCATCCAGGAATGTTTATGAAGCAGTTGAAAAAAATCTTATTGATTGTGTTTTATCATTTGATAAGATGGAAATGGGGGTTGATTGTGTTGACGCGCTTATTGAATATATTGAAAATGGATATGTAAGTGAATATTATATGGTTGAGACTAATCTTGTTAATCAGAAAAATGTCAGGAGGTTTATAAATGAAGGGAAAAAATAGCAGACATTTTTTTGAATCAATAAGCTTCAGGCTTATAGTAATGTTTTTGTCAGTAATACTGATGATTATGTTTATTAATATATATATTTACTATAATGTGAACAGTATTGTTTCAAACATGAATCAGGTATATGAGAAGAATTTCACACTAAATACAATTAATGAAGAGCTTGGAATGATACAGAAGAGTATGACAGAGTATCTTGAAAATAAAAATACTGATTCGATGGAAAGTTATTACAAACACATACAGGATTATCAACAGATGATTGAGAGCCTTAATGTTGATATAGCCGGTAATAATGCTATGATAATGGAAAAAAATATATATAATATTTCCTGGAATTATATGATGTTAACAGATAAATGTATTGAATATAAACGTGGCAGGGATATTGTTAACTATAGAAGAATGCATGAGAAGACAACGGTAATTCACAGGTACTTATCTGATTATATCGAAAGCCTGAACAGTTCACTATTTGTTACCAATTCTAATAACTACCGTATTATTGTAAATGTGCTGAATAAGACAGAACAGCTTTCGATAAGTATATTGATTATTGCTATTATTTTCACTGTAATTCTAATTATGTATGCAACCAACAAGATAACAAGTCCATTAAAGAGACTCGCCCATGCTGCCAATAATGTCGCGGAGGGTAACCTGGATATTGAACCTGTTGAGATATCGGGGGAGGATGAAGTTGGAGTTGTAACAAGAGCATTTAATCAGATGTTGTCAAGTATCAGGGAATACATTGATCGGATTAAAATGAATATGGAACGCGAAAGAGATATGCAGGAGAAAGAACTTCTTATGGATACGCATCTTAAGGAGGCGAGATTTAATTATCTGCAGGCACAGGTTAATCCCCATTTTTTATTCAACACCCTTAATGCAGGCGCACAGCTTGCAATGATGGAGGAGGCAGATAAGACATATGCTTACATCCAAAACGTAGCAAAGTTTTACAGAAATAATATAAGTAATAAACATTCAGTTTCATTAAAAGAAGAGATAGAATTAGTTGACAACTATATATACATAATTAATGTGAGATATTCAGGTGATATCCATTATTCAAAAAATGTAGATTCAAAGCTTTTGTCTGTAACTGTACCAACCATGATACTGCAGCCCATAGTTGAGAATTGTGTAAAGCATGGAGTTAGGGATATTGCAGGACGGGCAGAAATATCAGTTACTGTAGAATCAGGCAATGACTATGTGCATGTAAGCGTTATTGATAATGGAACAGGTATTGAAGAAGCAGTTATTGATGACATATTGCATTCAGAGAACAGAGTCTATAATTCAGAGGGGAATGAAGATAATAATGGAGTTGGACTCAAAAATGTACTTGCAAGAATGAGGTTGTTTTATGGGGTTGATAATGTTATGAATATCTATAGTGATGGAAAGAATATGGGAACTAAGATAGTGCTTCATATTCCCTGTAAATGTGGACAACAGGGTGATTTGGGGAGGTTAGTATGTATAAAATAATGATAGCAGATGATGAAGGGATTACAGTTGATGCATTGAATTTTATAATTAAAAAAAATTTTACGGGAGAATGCATTGTAGAGTCTGCCAGGACAGGAAGAGAAGTGATTTTACTTGCTGAATCGTTCAGACCGGATATAGCATTTATGGATATACATATGCCGGGGATTAATGGTATTGATGCAATAAGGGAGATAAAAAAGACACAGCCCGGAATTCAGTTCGTTATCATTAGTGCATATGATAAGTTCAGTTACGCAAAGGATGCAATTGGGCTTGGTGTAATTCAGTACATTAATAAACCTTTTGAACAGAGACAGATTGTAGATATCCTTGAACAGGCTATGTCAAAGCTTTCCAACTTACGAAAAAAAAGGAATGAAGATCTTATTATCAGGGAAAAGCTTGAAAATGTTGTGCCGATTATTCAGAATGGTTTTCTTAATGACCTATTGTTTAAGGAACACTTTGAAGAGGATATATATAATTTCAAACAACTTTTAGGGATATCAGATAATTATGGCTTTATGCTCGCATGTGTATTTGGCGAAAGTCAGGAAGGTAACCATATGACAAACGCATCGGGTGCATCGGTATATCTTCAGAGGCATTATAAGGAGATACGGAGTAAAATTGAGAACACATTTTCTGATTCGATTGTAAGCAACAGTATGGCTAATAAAGTAGCTGTATGTGTGCCTTATAAAGAAAAGACACTTGATTACACAAAGCGTTCTGAACTTGTTAACCTTGCACATAATCTTGTAAGGGAGATTAACAGCAGATATGAGATATGTATGAGGATTGGCTTTGGCAGCGTATATGCGATTAATGATATGGCAGATTCATACCAGGAAGCACTGAGCTCCCTTATTATGTCGAAGCGGAGCGTTGCCCACGCAGATGATGTTTCTGTAAATATTGGATATGAAAAGAATTATCCCATAGACATGGAAAAAAATATGTTTGACTCTATAAAAAGAGGGGATGTTGAGGATAGTGTCATTTATGCAGGAAATTATTATGAATGGCTGCTCAACGAATCTGAAGGTGATGAAAATGATATAAGGCTTAAGGTTATTGAGTTTATTTTATGGGCCGAGCGTATAGCGTATGAAGAGACAAGAATGAATTATGTATTTAAATCAAGGAGCGGTTATATGAACAGCCTGTTCAATTCGGATTTAAGGAATGGACTTAAGGAATGGTTCACAGATAAAATAAAGCAGGCAGCTGCTAATGTTGCGTATAAAAAAAATGACAGGTCGAGTAGTACAATACAAAAGGCGATAGTTTATATTAACCAGAACTATACATCTGACATATCCCTTGACGAGGTGTCAAGGGAGGTAGATGTAACCCCTTATTATTTCAGCAGGCTGTTTAAAGAAGAATTAGGGGTAAACTTTGTGGAATATGTCACCAATCTGAGAGTTGAAAGAGCTAAGTATCTTCTTAAAACAGAAGGTAAATCAATTAAAGAGGTCTGTGCAGACGTGGGTTATTCAGACCCGAACTATTTTAGCAGGATGTTTAAAAAGCATGAAGGATTATCACCAACAGAATATAAGGAGAGAATGTTATAGATGATACGGAGAATGATGTGTTTTTTGATGATAATATTGGTGGTGTCAGTATTGTCCGGGTGTTCGGTTAAGGAAAAAGAGACTGTCCAAAAGAAGTCTGATAAAGAGGAGATTCAGATTGGCATGAGCTTTGATTCGTTTGTTATAGAGCGATGGAATAAAGACAAATCAGTTTTTGTATCAAAGGCAGTGTCCTATGGAGCAAAGGTCAATGTCCAGAATGCTAATGGAGAACTTGGGAACCAGATTGAACAGATAAGATATCTTATAAAAAAGAATATGGATGTTATTGTTATAATTGCTGTTGATTCTAATGGGTTGTCTGATGTTGTGGCGGAGGCAAAACAGGCAGGAATAAAAGTAATTGCTTATGACAGACTGATCAATAATGCAGAAATTGACCTGTATATTTCATTTGATAACAGTAAGGTGGGTGTATTGATGGCAGATGCACTTATTAACGCAACCGGTGGAAAAGGAAGTTATCTTATGCTGACCGGACCGACAACGGATAATAATGTGAAAATGATTGAAGATGGATTTAGAAATACAATCGTGAACAGGAAAATAGGTATAGCAGATACTATGCACGCAGAAAACTGGAGGGCAGAATGTGTATATGAATATCTTAGAAGCCATAATAGGATTGTTGAAGCTGCTAACGGAATTATGTGTGGAAATGACAATCTCGCAACACAGACTATAAGGTATCTGTCAGAGGTTGGGCTTGCCGGGAAAATTCCGGTTGTAGGTCAGGATGCAGACCTTGAGGCCTGTCAGCATATTGTTGAAGGAACACAACTTATGACAGTATATAAGCCTGTTGAGCAGCTCGCATCAAAGGCAGCTGAATGTGCAGTAATGCTCGCAAAGGGTGATATAGGTATATCATTAAGTAACAGAGTGATGTCAAATGGAAGGTATTCATGCCCTTATATCAGCCTGGAACCGGTTGCAGTAGATAATATTAATATGAATGATGTGATAATAAAAGATGGTTTTCACCTGAGGGAAGAGGTATATCTTAATGTTTCGGGGGAGTAGCAGCATAAAATTAACCTTAATTTGGCTGATGACAAAATAATGCTAAACTGGTTTGGGTAGGAATAACATATGCTTATAAAAATTTATAGAAGGTTGCAAGTTAGTGCTATCCCAAATATGTTATTATAGCACCTGTAGGAGATGTGCAAGTCACATAGGGGTCTACTAATATTTCAGGAGGAGGGTTTTATTTATGAAAAAGAAGTTTTTAGGAGCAGTTCTCAGTGTAGCTATGGTTGCATCATTACTTGCAGGATGTGGAAGCAAGTCAGATGAGCCTGCATCAGCAGATAACACTGACAAAGAGGCAGATGCAGATAATGGCTCTGGTTCATCAGATGCAGAGGGGGGGCTTGTAGGTGTTGCGATGCCTACAAAGGATCTTCAGAGATGGAACCAGGATGGTGCTAACATGGAAGAGCAGCTAAAGGCAGCGGGTTATGATGTTGATCTTCAGTATGCTAATAATGATGTAGCAACACAGATTTCACAGATTGAGAATATGATTGCTAACGGATGCAAGGTTCTTGTTGTTGCTTCTATTGATGGCGAGGCACTTGGGACAGTTATGAGCCAGGCAGAAGAAGCAGGAATTAAGGTAATCGCATATGACAGACTTATTATGAATTCATCAGCTGTTTCATACTATGCTACATTTGATAATCAGCTGGTTGGTACAAAGCAGGGTGAGTATATCAGGGATGCGCTTGATCTTGATAATCAGGATGGCCCATTTAACATTGAGTTTGTTACAGGTGATCCTGGTGATAATAATGTTAATTTCTTCTTCGGTGGAGCTATGGAGGTACTGCAGCCGTATCTTGATTCAGGTAAGCTTGTCTGCCCTTCAGGACAGACATCAAAGGATGAAGTTGCTACTCCTGAATGGTCATCTGAGAAAGCCCAGACAAGGTTTGAGAATATTCTTTCATCAAACTATGCCGATGGAACGCAGCTTGATGCGGTTCTTGCATCAAATGACTCTACTGCACAGGGTGTAGCTGCCGCACTTGCTGCTAACTACACAGGAAAGTATCCTGTACTTACAGGTCAGGACTGCGATATTCCATCAGTTAAGAATATGATTGATGGCAAGCAGTCAATGTCGATTTTCAAAGATACACGTACACTTGCCAAGAAGGTTGTAGGAATGGTTGATGCAATCATGAAGGGTGAGAAGCCGGAGATTAACGATACAAAGACATATGATAATGGTGATCATGTAGTTGAATCATATCTTTGCGAGCCTGTGTTTGCTGATATTAACAACTATAAGGAACTCCTTATAGATTCAGGTTATTATACAGAGGATCAGCTCAAATAATTAGTCTGTTTAAAACTTTATGTAAGCTCTTATAGGCGGGTGGTCTGACTGCCCGTCCATTTTTGGTATTATCAGTAGCAAAAGAGGTACATATACTATATTACTTGAAAAGTTAGGAGGAAGTTTTTTGGCTGATATTATCTTAGAAATGAAAAATATTACGAAAACCTTTCCCGGTGTAAAGGCGCTGGATAATGTCAATCTCTGTGTTGAAAGGGGAGAAATCCATGCACTTGTTGGAGAAAATGGTGCCGGTAAATCTACATTGATGAATGTGCTGAGTGGTACATATCCATATGGTACATACGATGGAGATATCATTTATGATGGTGAGGTTTGTAAGTTTAATAAAATCAAGGATAGTGAAAACAAAGGAATAGTAATTATTCACCAGGAATTAGCACTTATTCCATATATGACAATTGGGGAGAATCTCTTTCTGGGTAATGAAAGAGGTCACAAATATGCAATTGACTGGGATGAAACGTATGGTCAGGCAGACCAATATCTTAAAAAGGTTGGATTAAAGGAATCGTCAAGTGTGTTGATTAAAGATATTGGGGTTGGTAAGCAGCAGTTGGTAGAGATTGCTAAGGCACTTGCCAAGAATGCAAGACTGCTGATACTTGACGAGCCGACATCTTCTTTGAATGAGGCTGATTCAAAAGCGTTACTGGATCTTATGCTTGAATTGAAGAAGGAAGGTGTAACATCGATTATTATATCTCATAAGTTGAATGAAGTGGCATATGTTGCTGATCATATAACGGTTATCAGGGATGGGGCGACTATTGAGACTTTAGATAATAGAACTGAAAAAATTGATGAAGGCAGAATTATTCAGGGAATGGTAGGACGTGAGATTGCGGATAGATTTCCAAAGCGAGGATCAGATGTTAATATTGGGGATGTGTGCCTTGAAGTTAAAGACTGGACTGTACATCACCCTTTATATATAGAACGCAAGGTTGTTGATAATGTGTCAATCAATGTAAGAAAAGGGGAAGTTGTCGGTATTTCAGGTCTTATGGGGGCAGGAAGAACTGAACTTGCCATGAGTATATTCGGGAAAAGTTATGGAACGAATATTAGTGGGGAGTTATATATTAATGGGAAAAAAGTTGATCTCAGGGATTCAAGGGCAGCAATTGATCATGGTATTGCGTATGTAACTGAAGACAGAAAAGGTAATGGTCTTATATTAAGCAAATCCATTAAGGAGAATACTACTCTGGCTAATATGAAAGGAGTAAGCAGAAACTCTGTTATTGACCATGATAAAGAGTATCAGGTTGCTGAAGAATACCGGACTAAGCTTAATACTAAAACCCCGACAGTTGAGCAGCTTGTTGGGAATCTTAGTGGTGGCAACCAACAGAAAGTACTTCTTGCCAAGTGGATGTTTGCAGAACCGGATGTACTTATTCTTGATGAGCCGACCAGGGGCATTGATGTAGGTGCAAAGTATGAGATATATTGCATTATTAATCAGCTTGCTGCGGAAGGCAGGTCAGTAATAATGATTTCGTCAGAATTACCTGAAGTACTTGGAATGTCTGACAGAATATATGTCATGAATGAAGGCAGAATTGTTGGGGAATTATCCGCAAATGAAGCTTCACAGGAGAAAATTATGAGCCTGATTGTAAGCTCTGGGAAATAATGTATATAAAGTTCTGTAAGAATAATTTAACTGGAGGGTAACTATGAATAATACTAATGTTATGGAATTTGTTAAAAAGTATACAATGATATTAGCGTTGGTAGCAGTGATCGTTTTCTTCTCAATATCAACAGGCGGAAAACTGCTTCTTCCACAGAATATTGCTAATCTCATTGCACAGAATGCTTATGTTTTTGTCCTTGCGACAGGTATGCTGCTTACGATTCTTACAGGAGGTAATATCGACCTTTCCGTAGGATCTGTAGTTTGTTTTGTAGGTGCTATTGGTGCAGTAGCTATGCAGAGCTGGGGAATGGGTGCTATTCCTACAGCGGTTATTGTATTGATAATTGGTCTGTTGATCGGAGCGTTTCAGGCATACTGGATAGCTTTTGTACGTGTACCGCCATTTATTGTAACACTGGCCGGTATGCTTATGTTCAGAGGATTATCCAATGTTGTTCTTGAAGGTAAGACTGTTTCACTTAGTGACAAGTTTTTTGTCAAGGTATTCGGTGGAGGTGCTGATTGTTACATACCTGATATTAAGATTGATATAAATATGTTTGGTGTTCAGTATATTAATCTTTTCTGCTTACTCCTCGGAGTTGCCGGAGCAGCAGTGTATGCATTTATTGTATTTAACGGAAGAGCATCAAAGAAGAAAAAGGGATATGCGGTTCCTAAGTTCCGGTCTGATCTGATAAAAGTAATCGTTATCGGGTTTGTTGTAATTGCACTTGCATTTATGCTTTCGAGACATAAAGGTATTCCAACTGTTCTGGTATGGGTACTCCTTGTAGTATTTGCATATGGATATCTTACCTCCAAGACAACTACCGGAAGATATTTTTATGCGGTCGGGGGTAATGAAAAGGCAACCAAGCTTTCAGGAATCAATACTAACAGGATCTACTTTATTGCATATGCTAACATGGGATTCCTTGCCGGTGTTGCAGGACTCTTAACAATAGCACGAATGGTTTCTGCACAGCCGACAGCAGGCCAGAACTATGAGATGGATGCGATTGGTTCATGCTTCATAGGTGGAGCCTCGGCATATGGTGGAACAGGTACAGTACCCGGGGTAATCATAGGTGCAACGCTTATGGGTATAATCAACCAGGGTATGAGTATCATGGGTGTAGATGCCAACTGGCAGAAGGTTGTCAAAGGAGCGGTTCTTCTTGTAGCTGTTATATTTGATGTAGTGTCTAAGAGACAGAATGATTAATTTTAACTCTTTTAAGCCGGTGTTTTATGTGATATTATATACATGGAATACCGGCGTTTTTTCTGTTATGGATTAAGATAAATCATATGTAATGGAGACTGGGCATGTCATGCAGCAGGGTGCTTGTGCACTCGTCTTGTCATGAAGCAAGGTTAGTTATCCACGCCGAAAATAATATATGAAATGGAGTATGTGTATGTCAGAGACTGAGAAGACGGGAACTGCTGTTGATACTGAAAGTAATGTAACTGTTACTAAAGATAATAATTCTAGTAATAAGAAACCTAAGTATAAGATTTCACAGGTAATGCTTATTATCAGGGTTATTATATGCGGATATATTCTGTATATTGTAAAAGAACTGGTGGAAGGTTATATTGCAGGTGATGGGCTGCCATTTCCGGCTCTTATTGCCGTTTCACTGATATTTGGAATGTGTGGTGTAATTATTGGCGTAAAATCACTAATTGCACTTATCAAAGGTGAATTTGCAGGTGGTAAAGCTGACGTATAATTACAGCAGTGCCGGCACAATAAGAAGGTTGTAACAAAATATGTATGTAAAACAGTGTATGTAAAGAAGCTAAAAGTACACGGAATTTAGATTGTAAAAAACACTTGATATATTATTTGATATGTGATATTATGTCATGGTGTTTGTAACAAAGCACATACGCGGATTGTATAACTGGTGTTCCGTATCAGGAATGGTTATACAGGTTGATGTGTATGGAAGAATATTTAACCATATGGAGGTAAAGAAAATGAGTGTTATTTCAATGAAGCAGTTACTGGAAGCAGGTGTTCATTTTGGACATCAGACAAGAAGATGGAATCCTAAGATGGCAGAGTATATATATACTGAGCGTAATGGTATATATATTATCGATCTTCAGAAGTCAGTTGGAAAGGTTGATGAAGCATATAATGCGATCAAGAATATTGCAGCTGATGGTGGTAAGATTCTTTTTGTAGGAACTAAGAAGCAGGCTCAGGATTCAGTAAAATCAGAGGCAGAGCGTTGTGGAATGTACTATGTTAATGAGAGATGGCTTGGAGGTATGCTTACAAACTTTAAGACTATCCAGACAAGAATCAACAGGCTTAAGGCAATTGAGAAGATGTCAGAAGACGGAACATTTGATGTCCTTCCTAAGAAGGAAGTAATCGAGCTTCGTAAAGAATGGGATAAGCTTGAGAAGAACCTTGGCGGTATTAAGACAATGAAGGGCATTCCTGATGCTATATTTGTAGTAGATCCTAAGAAAGAGAAAATCTGTGTTCAGGAAGCACATATTCTTGGAATTCCACTTATCGGTATCGCAGATACTAACTGTGATCCTGAAGAGCTTGATTATGTAATTCCTGGTAATGATGATGCTATCCGTGCAGTTAAGCTTATTGTATCAAAGATGGCAGATGCTGTTATTGAGGCTAATGAGGGAATGTCAATGGTTGAGGAAGCTCCAGCTGAGGAAGCAACAGAGGAAGTTGCAGATGCTGAGTAATTCTTTGTTTTGAATATATAATAAGGAGTGAATAATATTATGGCTATTACAGCAGCTATGGTAAAAGAATTGAGAGAAATATCCGGTGCAGGTATGATGGATTGTAAGAAAGCACTTACAGAAACTGATGGTGATATGGACAAGGCTGTGGAGTTCCTTAGGGAAAAAGGTCTTGCAACAGCAGCTAAGAAAGCCGGAAGAATTGCGGCTGAGGGAATTGTTGCCACACATATCAGTGCAGATGGTAAGACAGCATCAATTGTAGAAGTTAACAGTGAGACAGATTTCGTTGCTAAGAATGAAGTATTCCGCACGTTCGTTAATGAAGTTGCTGTACAGGCTGCAGAGTCATCAGCAGCAGATAAAGATGTATTTCTTGCCGAGGACTGGAAGGCAGAAGCTGGTATGACAGTTAATGAAAAGCTTGCTGCAATGATCGCTAAGATTGGTGAGAATATGAATATCCGCAGATTTGTTAAGCTTACGGCTGAAGATGGTATTATCGTATCATACATTCATGCAGGCGGTAAGATTGGTGTTCTTGTTAAGGCGCAGACAGACAGCACAAGTGATGCGGTTAAGGAAGCTCTTAAGAATGTAGCTATGCAGATTGCAGCTATGTCTCCTAAGTATGTTTCAACAGATGATGTGTCTGAGGAATACAAAGCAAAAGAGCTTGAAATTCTTATTGCGCAGGCTAAGAATGATCCTAAGAACGCTAATAAGCCGGAGAACATTCTTGAGAAGATGGTTACAGGCCGTCTTAATAAGGAGCTTAAGGAAGTATGTCTTCTTGAGCAGGAATATGTTAAGGCTGAGGAAAAAGAGAGCGTTGGCAAATATGTTGATTCTGTTGCCAAGGCAGTGGGCTGTACACTTAAAGTTGTTGATTTTGTAAGATATGAGACCGGAGAAGGTCTTGAGAAGAAGAATGAGGATTTTGCTGCAGAGGTTGCTGCGCAGATGAACGCATAATCTTACAGCTCACATAAGAATTTGAATCATATTATTATCATGTAAATCAACATAAACCTTGAATTTCCTATGAAAATGGGATAATTCAAGGTTTTTTGCGTGTTGTGCTTTAAGAGTCTATTCTACAATATCTCCGCTATGATCTGTTTTTATGTTATAAAAAAATATCAATTCAAGGCATGGTGGATTACCGGAATAATCATTACATAAAAATCTTGAAAACTGGATTCGCTTAATGTATTATAGTAAAAGTACAACTACTTGATACTGTTAGTGGCAGATGGGAGAAACGATACATAATATGGATAATTATATTAAAAAGTGTATGTTTGTGTTTATGTTTATGTTTGCTTTTGCTATACTTATAACATCAGGTAATGTAAGTAAAGCAAAAGGGGCAATGGCACCGGCACTTAAGGTTAAGGGAACCGGTATTGTTAACAGCAGGGGGAAGAATGTAACATTAAAGGGAATCAGTACGCATGGGATTGCCTGGTTTCCGCAGTATGTCAATAAGTCGTGCTTTAAGAGCTTTAAGAAGATGGGCGCTAATACTGTGAGACTTGCATTTTATAGTGACCCAGGAAGTGGATACAGGGTTTCTGATTATGGTATAGTTGAAAAAGGTGTGGATGCGGCGACCGAGCTTGGAATGTATGTGATCGTGGATTGGCATATTCTGTCAGATGGTAACCCTGATACCCACTCAGCTGAGGCTGTTAAGTTCTTTGAACATTTTGCTTCAAAATACAGGAATAATACCAATATTATATTTGAGATATGTAACGAGCCTAATGGAGCTGTAACATGGAAGGATGACATTAAGCCGTATGCTAAGAAGATGATTCCGGTTATTAGAAAATATAATAAAAAGGCAATCATAATTGTTGGTACACCTACATGGTCGCAGGATGTTGACGTTGTAAGCAATGATCCGATTGAAGAATATAAGAATATAATGTATGCTTTCCATTTTTACGCTGCCACACATAAGGGGTGGCTTCGTGATAAGTTAGATACTGCAGTTAAGAGAGGATTGCCGGTGATCGTAAGCGAATTTTCAATCTGTGATGCTTCCGGTAATGGCAGTATTGATTATAAAGAGGGCGCAAGATGGATGAGGTATCTGAAGAAGCATAAGATTGGAAGAATTGCGTGGAGTGTGTGTAATAAGAATGAAAGCGCATCACTTATCAGGTCTGAGTGTAACCTGACAGGAGGATTTAAAAAGAATAATCTGTCTGATACTGGAAAATGGATTGTGAACAACTGGTGATTTTATGGGGGACGGAGATATGAGGAATGCTATACTTATTGTTGATGATGATGGTCTGAACAGAGAGATGTTGAAACATATGTTCGAACATGAATATAAGATTATTACAGCAGAGGATGGAAAGGAGGCAATTAATCTGCTTGGACAGCATATGCGTGAGGTTGCTGTCATATTGCTGGACCTGATCATGCCTGTACTTAATGGGTATCAGGTGCTTAAGGTGCTTAGCTCTAAGAAGATATTGGATAAGATACCGGTAATATTGATTACTTCACAGAATGATGAGCAGACAGAGTTTGTATGTTATTCGTTAGGTGCTTCAGCAGTAATATCTAAGCCGTTTGTTGCCCAGACAGTAAGGCAGCGTGTTAATAATCTTGTTGAATTATACCGTAATGCTGATGACCTTGAGGGAATTGTCAGGGAACAGCAGAAAGAATTAACAGAGCAGCGCAGGAGGATAGAGACATTCAGTGATAATCTCATTGACGTCATAAGTAATATTGTTGAGTTCAGAAATCTTGAATCAGGTCAGCATGTTAAAAGAGTAAAAGGGCTGACGAGGATAATGGCGGATACATGCATGGAGCTGTATCCGGAAAAAGGGCTTACCGGAGATAAGATTGATATGATAGTAAGGGCATCTGCATTACATGATATTGGTAAGATATCTATCTCTGACAGTATATTGTTAAAGCCGGGAAAGCTTACTGATGATGAACGTAAGATAATGATGAGCCATACCACCAGGGGATGTGATATACTTAAGCTTACTGATATTGTACAGGACGATGAACAATATAAATATTCATACGATATTGTAAGACATCATCATGAGAGATATGATGGTAAGGGATATCCTGATGGGCTTAAGGGGGATGAGATACCTTTATCTGCACAGCTTGTATCAGTTGTCGATGTGTATGATGCACTGGTTAGTGAGCGGGTCTATAAGAAAGCCTTCGATAAAGATAAGGCATTTGAAATGATAATGAATGGTGAGTGCGGTGTATTTAGTGATGAGATGTTTAACTGCTTTGTACATGCCAGGGATGAAATTGAAGTTTTTACAGATAATAACAAATAAATTTATGAGGTGGATATTTATGACAGAAGAGATGAGAAGGGAACTGACTGATGCGGGATTCGATGTTGATGATGCTTTAAAAAGGCTGCTTAATAATGAAAGATTATATGAAAAGTTTCTCAAGCGTTTCATCGCAGACCAAAATTTCACAAAGTTAGAGGAGGCGGTGCACAGCTGTAAAAAGCAGGAAGCGTTTGATGCGGCGCATACGTTAAAAGGATTGTGTGGTAATCTTTCGATTAATAGCTTGCTTGATCCTGTATGCAGACAGGTTGAATTATTCCGTGCCGGTGACTGGGATGAGGGAGCAGCATTAATGGATGAAGTATCAAGGGAATATAATAAGGTAGTTGGGTTACTTAGCAGACTGTAACATATGATGGCAGGTTGGGTGAATAACTGTCATTTTTCAAAATAAAAGTAAGAGGGGAATAATGATGTCGCTTGTAGTTGATAAGCTTTATAAAAAATACGGAGAAAAAGTAGTTGTTAATGAGTTGAGTTTTGAATTGAAGGAGCCTGGGGTATATGCATTACTTGGGACTAACGGTGCAGGAAAGACAACATCGATAAGAATGATGCTTAATATGATCGCAAAAGATGGTGGAGAGGTTTTGTGGAATGGTAAGCCTCTTGATGCACGCCACACTAAGATTGGTTATCTTGCGGAAGAGAGAGGACTATATCCAAAATACACATTAATGGATCAGCTCCTCTATTTTGCAAAGCTTAAGAATGTTGATAAAGCCAAAGCAAAGGAAAAGATAAAATACTGGTCAGGACTGCTTGAGCTTGATGAGTATCTTTATCCTGAGGCACATTCATCTTCAAAAAGGAAGAAAAAGGTAAAGCCAATGAATGCTGATCAGCTGTCCAAGGGTAACCAGCAGAAGATACAGCTTATGGCTGCATTGATTGATGATCCTGAGATACTTGTATTTGATGAACCGATAAGTGGGCTTGACCCTGTTAATACCGATCTTTTTAAGGGGATTATCAGGCAGGAAATGAGCCGTGGAAAGTACATAATCATGTCCAGCCACCAGATGGCTACAGTCGAGGAATTCTGCAGGGATATTACAATCCTTGACCATGGTGAGGCTGTATTACAGGGAGATCTTAATGAGATAAAGAGAGGTTACGGAAGAGTTAATCTTGAGATAAAATGTGATGATGATTTTAGTGATGTTATTAAGTCTTATGACCTTAAGGTTGTTAATGAGACACCGGACGGAACTATGCTTAAGGTAGTAAATGAGGCACAGGCAAGGGAGTTCCTTAATGCACTTATTGCAGCAGGGCATCAGATTGTAAGATTTGAGCTGAGGGAACCTTCCCTGCATGAAATTTTTGTCGAAAAAGTAGGGGGAAATAATGGAGAAAATTGATATATCAGGCTGGGGAAAGGTGTTCCGGTTTACTTTTGTCCAGACAGTTAAAACGAGGTCCTACCGCATAACACTTGCAATTTTATGCCTTGTATTATTCATTGGAATACCGGTGATTGGTTATATGAATTATGATGGGAGCAGTGATGCGGCAGATGTTTCTGTGGAGGAGCATGTCCAGATAGAAAAAGTAGATAAGATATATATAAGCTATGAGAATAATACAGATATAGATGAGCTGATGAAAAAATGGTCTGAAAGGTATAGCTGTACTGTCCAATATCTTGAACCGGAGCAGGTTGGGAAAGTTACAGATACATTTAATGATTCAGAGGCTTCAGCTATAGTTATTGAGATTAGCTATACGGATGGTGTATATTCTGCGGATGTAATATCAGGTTGGAATGCAGCCGGCATGATGGATGATATGGATACCATTGCATATGGCATGTCTGATGACCTTAAGGAGCTTCAGATGAAAGGCGTTATTGATCCATCTGTTATGGAAAAGGCAGTTAAAGAGGTTAATGCGTATACGGTCGGTGGAGAAGAATCAGATAATGAAGGGTTTATGAGTAAGTATTTTATCTGGCTTGCATGTATAACAATATTAACATTTGTTGTTACGTTTTCAGGACAAAGTCTTGCTACAAGCGTTGTAACAGAAAAGTCAAGCAAGCTGGTAGAATATCTTTTGCTCAGTATCAGGCCAATGGCGCTGATTACAGGAAAGATGGCTGCAGCGCTTGCAAGTCTGTGCATCCAGCTTGGTGCGGTCATATTGTCAGGAATTTTATCAATTGCTGTGTCGGGTATGGTGCTTGGATTTGATATGGGAAAAGTAGTTGGTAATCTTATCAGTGGTGGTGATATTACATCTGCATTTGGCGGTGTTAACGCTTTGTCTGTAATAATTGCAGTAATTGTAATAATACTGGGAGTGGTATTCTTCCTGTTTATTGCAGGCATAGCCGGTGCGTCGGTCAGCAAAATGGAAGAGATGAATGAAGGCATGGTAATGTTTACCCTGCTTGTGATCGTAGGTGCATATATGTCTCTTGCACTGTCAATGTCCAATGTATTTACTGAAAATGGACAGCTCTCCGGCACATTTGCCATGGTCTGCTGTCTGCTTCCGATATCGTCAATATTTACGGTTCCGGCTAATCTGATGATGGGTAGTGTGTCAGCTGTTACAGGATTATTGTCTATTTTAATTCTTGTGGCAGGTAACGTGCTTATGCTTGTTATCACATCAAAGATATATGAGTATCTTTTATTCTACAATGGTGTAACACTTAAAATAAGGGATATAATTCATATTATACGCTATGGCAGAGTAAAGGAGGCAAAGTAAATGGGCGCAGTTTTCAGATTTACGTTCAGCCAGAACACAAAGGGAAAGGGATTTATATTTGTAACGTTTATAGTACCCATGATAATTGCTTTTGTCCTTGGAATGGTAATATATGTATCATCATCAAGACAGGAAAAAAAAGATAAAGTGAATTATTCCCCGGTAAAAGAAGTATATATTGATAACAGGACAGATATTGGATATCTTGATTTTTCGGATTTTGCTTTATTTGCCGGTGAGGAGTTTTCAAAGGTTAAGTTCTATGAAGGGGGACATGCCGCAAAAGACCGGAAGAAGGCTGTTGATATTACAATTGAAGAGACGGATGAAGAATATGCTGTCAATATAAGCATACCTGAATGGTCTGTCATAACAGGTGGTGATGCAGAGGAGCTTAATGGTTTTGTGGCAGGATATGTAGATAAGCTTAAGATAATTGATGCAGCCATCAAATCGGGTGCCGGGACTGCAGACGAAAATGCGATGATGACAGCCCTGATGCCGGTAAATGTTGAGTTTACAACGGTTGGTGATGAAGCAGCAGGCATGGGGGCAGGCATTGTCAAGATGCTTGGTCCGATGCTTATTATATTCGTAATGTATTTTATGATTATTATTTTTGGACAGAGCATCGGGAAGATTGTTATATCGGAAAAGGTGTCAAAGCTTATGGAAACCATGCTTTTGTCAGTTAAACCATATCAGCTTATTGCCGGAAAGATTCTTGCGATTGTTGCAGTTGCAGTTTTACAGATTATTATGTGGATAGCAGGAATCACTGTTGGAATAGTAATTGGTGATGCGATTGCAGAAAGCTCCAATCCCGGTTACAGCAACATTATATTTGAAGTGGTTAACCTTATGAAGGAATCTGATGCACTGGCTTTTTCAATACCGGCAATAATCATTTCAGTATTGGTATTCATAACCGGTTTTATATTTTACTGTGTTCTTGCAGGGTTGATTGCATCACCTGTATCAAAAGCAGAGGAGCTTGCATCATCAACAGGGATATTTCAGTTTATAGTTGTTATAGGATTCCTGGCATCTTATATGCTTCCGGTTATGGGAGTGGATAATCCGGTAGTTAACATTGTGCTGCATATTGTTCCGGTTACATCTGCATTTATGCTTGCTCCGGATATTTTAATTGGAAATGTTGCATATGGTGCCGGAATAGGGTATTTTGTGCTGCTGATTGCATTTACAGCCGCAGCTGCCGTATATGCCGGCAGACTGTACCGTAATCAGGTATTCTACAACAACACATCCAACAGTCTGATTAAAAAGCTGTTTAAGTAATCTGATAATACAATTTGAATAGAGAATGATGGAGAATTATAATGATACGGAAAATATTAGATAGGTTTATTTTAGATAAAACCCTATGGAAGTTTATACTTGTCGGGATAATCAATACAGTATTCGGTACAGCATTAAGCCTGGTACTGCTTAATGTTTTTGGTCTGGGTTATGAGATATCCACTATATCTGATTATGTGTTTGGAAGTATATTGAGTTATTTTCTCAATAAGTATTTTACATTCCAGAATAAGGAACGCAGCCTTATGATAGTGGTAAAGTTTATAATCAATATAGCAGTCTGCTATGTACTGGCATATGGCGTCGCAAAGTACGCAGTAATGTTTATATTAAGCGGCCAAAAGAAAATTGTACAGGATAATATAGCATTACTTGCCGGTAAATGTTTGTTCATCGGACTTAATTATTTTGGACAGCGCTTCTTTGCATTTAAAAAAACAAAAGATAACGAATAAATATAATTATTCCCCTTGACATATACTGTACACATACTATAATGTAGTATTAAAAACTACGTGATATGGAAGGAGAAACTACATGTTTGATATAATTGTTGATTCAACTAGTAACATTACAGAGGATCTGGCTGCAAAATATAATATAAGAATAATCTCTAATATGTGCCGCATAGATGGACAGGATTATGTGTGCTATGAGCCGGGACGGAATGATGAAGAGGACGGTAAGTTCTTTTATGACAAGCTTCGTCAGGGGGCAGATATTAAGACAAGCCTGCTTGAGCCTGGAAGACTTATGGAGATGTTTGCGGAATCATTTGATAATGGAAAGGATGTGCTGTTCGTATGTATGTCCTCAGGACTTACAGGAACATTCCAGTCAGCATCAGTGGCGGCGGATGATTTGAAAGAGGATTATCCTGACAGAAGATGTATAGTTGTTGATTCAATGTCGGCATCACTTGGTGAGGGATTCCTTGCTATCAGGGCAGCCAAAATGCGTGGGCAGGGATGCAGCATTGAAGAAGCGGCAAAGTGGATAGAAGACAATAAGTTTAAGATGAGGCATATTTTTACTGTTGATGATCTAAAGTTCCTGAAGAGGGGCGGTCGTATATCCGGCACAGCCTCACTGCTTGGCAGTGTCCTTGGAATCAAACCGGTACTATATGCTACGGATAAGGGAACAATAGAGCTGCACAGCCCGGTACGTGGCAGAAAGAAGTCGATAAAGGCACTGATTAATGATTTTATGACGTATGTCGATATTGAGGCTAATGACATGGTCGGGATTGCACACTGTGATTGTAAGGCGGAAGCAATGATAATAGAAGATGCCATAAGGGAAAAGTATCCTGATATAGAGATAGTAAACAAGGTATATGACCGTTGTTCCGGGGCGCATGTCGGACCTGGCGCACTGTGTGTATTCTTTATGGGAAAGAACAGAGGATATTGAAATAATACAAAAATGTGGTATAATGGGCGCGTAGGCTGGTGTATGTGCCTGCAGACCGGATATATTACAAAACAATATGAAAGGTGATAACCACAATGAAGGTAACTACAGTAAAAGGTACGAATGATTATCTGCCTTCTGAGGTAAGACTTAGGGATTATCTTCAGAATAAGATATTACAGGTGTATAAAGAGAGTGGATTTGAACACATAATAACTCCTGTAATAGAAGATATCGAGAATCTTAATAAGAGTGAGGGGGGAGAAAACCTCAACCTTATATTTAAGATATTAAAAAGAGGGGATAAGCTGTCAAAGGCTATATCCGATGGAGATTATGACGGGCTTTCAGATATGGGTCTGAGATACGACCTTACACTCCCTTTATCAAGATATTATGCCAATAACAGGGCAAAGCTCATACTTCCGTTCAAGGCAATCCAGATTGACAGGGTATACAGGGCGGAACGTCCGCAGAAGGGAAGAATGAGGGAATTCATTCAGTGTGACATTGATATACTCGGGTCAGAATCCTCTAACTGTGAGATAGAGCTTATTAAGACTACGGCAAAAGCACTTCTTGCAATAGAGATTGGCGGATTCAGGATTAAGGTTAATGACAGGAGACTGTTAAAAGCCGTACTATTAAATATGGGATTTGAGGAAGAGGTACTTGACAGTGTATGTATAGTATTTGATAAGCTTGATAAGATCGGAAGCGATGGGGTTAAAGCAGAGCTTGCCGCAAAAGGCTATGCATCCGCAGCAGTAGATGCATTTGGGAAATTTGTGGATAAGGGGTCATTTTCCCTTGAAGAGATCAAGAGGCTTATTAAGGAAGAAGATGTCCATATTGTAGATGAAGTAGGGCATATAATTAATGTATCTAATAAGGTATCGGATGGAAAATATGAAGTTGTATTTGATATCTCACTTGTCAGGGGACAGGGCTATTATACCGGAACGATATTTGAAGTAGAGAGTACAAGCTTCAGAGGTGCAATTGCCGGTGGTGGACGTTATGATAACCTTATAGGTAAGTTCATTGGTGAAAAAGTGCCTGCGGTAGGGTTCTCAATCGGATTTGAGAGAATATTTGCAATACTTTCAGGGCAGGATAATGAATATTCCGCTATTTCGGGAAAAAGAGTGGCATTATTTTATAATAATGATGAGTATGCCGATGCATCGGTAAAGGCGGATGAGCTTCGCGCAGAATATGATGTATGTATGATCGAACGCCCTAAAAAGCTTGGAAAGTACCTTAATAAACTTGAGGAGCAGGATTATTACGGATTTCTTGTATATGGGGAAGCAGAAGATATTAAAAAGATAGGCGAATAAGCAGACCATTTGGAGGGTATAATGCTTGAACTGATTAATGTATCGTATGAGGTTAATGATAATGATAATACAATAGAGATTATTTCAGATATCAGCCTTAATATTGATGAAAGATTTGTTGCGATTACCGGTCCTAATGGCGGCGGTAAGTCAACACTTGCAAAGCTTATAGCAGGAATCATAAAGCCTACATCGGGCAGGATACTGTTAGATGGCAGGGATATTACTGACATGTCGATCACAGACCGGGCAAGGCTTGGAATATCATATGCATTCCAGCAGCCTGTAAGGTTTAAGGGAATAACAGTAATAGACCTTATCAAGCTTGCGGCCGGAAAAGATATTACAATAGCGGATGCATGCGTATATCTGTCAGAGGTTGGTCTTTGTGCAAGGGATTATATTAACAGGGAAGTTAATGCTAGTCTGTCAGGCGGTGAGCTAAAGCGTATTGAGATTGCGATGGCACTTGCCAGGAGCACAAGGCTTACCGTGTTTGATGAGCCGGAAGCGGGAATCGATCTGTGGAGCTTTCATAATCTTATAGAAGTATTTGAAAAAATGCATGAAAAGATAAATGGTTCTATAATAATTATATCACATCAGGAGCGTATTCTTGATATTGCAGATAAGATTGTAGTTATTGCAGGAGGAAAGATAACTGCAGAAGGTGACAGGAACAGTGTACTTCCGGAGATGCTTAATGATTCCTCCGGATGCAGATTTTTTGAAAAAAAGAGATAACCGGAAGGAGTGTATAATGATGGATGCAATTCAGAAGAATCTTCTTGAAGCCGTATCCGGTCTGCACGAAGTTCCGGCCGGTGCATACAATATCAGAGCTAATGGCAGGCTTGATTCAAGAGCCACAACAGCCAATATTGATATTGTGACAAAAGAGGATAAACCGGGTATAGATATAATCATCAGACCCGGGACTAAGAATGAAAGTGTTCATATACCGGTAGTTCTCAGCCAGTCAGGGCTTGAGGATCTGGTATATAATGACTTTATCATAGGTGAGGACTGTGATATAACAATTGTAGCCGGATGCGGTATCCATAATGGTGGTGACATGGATTCCAGACATGATGGAATACACAGCTTTTTCATTGGCAGGAATTCTCATGTAAGATATATTGAAAAGCATTATGGAGAAGGTGACGGACAGGGTGGTAATATCATGAATCCTGCTACAATTGTAGAGCTTGGAACCGGCAGCTGTATGGAGATGGATACTGTACAGATAAAGGGAATCGATTCTACAAAACGTACCACACAGGCCAGGCTCGCTGATGGTGCCAGGCTTATTATAAAAGAGAAGATCATGACCCATGGCAACCAGTCGGCGGAGACATCATTTGTTGTTGATATGGATGGGGCGGACAGCAGCACGGATGTTGTATCAAGGTCAGTTGCCAGGGATAATTCACATCAGGTATTTTATTCAAAAATTAATGGTAATAACAAATGCGCCGGACATACGGAATGTGATGCCATCATTATGGATAATGCAAGTGTCAGTGCAATACCTGAGATTACCGCTAACCATATCGATGCAAGCCTGATACATGAAGCTGCAATCGGCAAGATTGCAGGAGAACAGCTGATAAAGCTTATGACACTGGGGCTTACTGAAAAGGAAGCAGAGGAACAGATTGTCAGTGGTTTTTTGAAATAATTTTAGGAGGATATAGATAAAATGTTAGATATGAAATTTGTCAGGGAGAATCCTGAGATAGTAAAACAGAATATAAAGAATAAGTTTCAGGACCATAAGCTGCCGCTTGTGGATGAGGTGATTGAGCTTGACAGGGAAGCAAGGGAGACCCAGCAGAAAGCAGATGCACTCAGGGCAGGCCGTAATTCTGATTCAAAGATGATCGGTGTGCTTATGAAAGAGGGTAAGAAGGACGAAGCCGAAGAGATGAAGAAAAAAGTTGCTGCTAATGCTGAAGAGCTTGCTGCACTCCAGGAAAAGGAAGCACAGTTACAGGAAAAAGTCAAGAAGATAATGATGACAATTCCTAATATCATTGATCCGAGCGTTCCGATAGGAAAAGATGACAGCGAGAATGTTGAAGCAGAGAGATTTGGCGATCCTGTTGTACCTGACTTTGAGATACCTTACCATACCGATATAATGGAAAAGCTTCATGGTATAGACCTTGATTCAGCAAGAAAGGTTGCCGGTAATGGATTCTACTATCTTATGGGGGATATTGCCAGGCTTCATTCGGCAGTTATATCTTATGCAAGGGACTTTATGATAGACAGGGGATTTACATACTGTATTCCTCCATTCATGATAAGAAGTAATGTCGTAACAGGTGTAATGAGCTTTGATGAAATGGATGCAATGATGTATAAGATAGAGGGCGAGGATCTGTATCTTATTGGAACAAGTGAGCATTCAATGATCGGTAAGTTTATCGATACAATTATTCCGGAGGCAGATCTGCCACAGACACTTACAAGCTACTCGCCGTGTTTCAGAAAAGAAAAAGGTGCCCATGGTATAGAAGAGCGTGGTGTGTACCGTATCCACCAGTTTGAGAAACAGGAAATGATAGTAGTGTGTAAGCCTGAAGAGAGTCCTGTGTGGTTTGATAAGTTATGGAAGAATACGGTAGATCTGTTCAGAAGCATGGATATCCCTGTAAGAACACTTGAATGCTGTTCAGGTGATCTTGCAGATCTTAAGGTTAAGTCTGTTGACGTGGAGGCATGGTCACCTCGCCAGAAGAAGTATTTTGAAGTGGGAAGCTGTTCTAATCTTAGTGATGCACAGGCAAGAAGACTTAAGATAAGATATAAAGGTGAAGATGGTACGGTATTTGCGCATACCCTGAATAATACCGTTGTTGCACCTCCAAGAATGCTTATTGCTTTCCTGGAAAATAATCTTAATGAAGATGGTTCTGTCAACATTCCGGAAGCACTTCGTCCATATATGGGTGGCAAGACAAGGATTGAACCGTAGGCGCAGATAATATTAGTCTGGATAATATATAATAACAATAACAGGGCTGGAAAGTTAGCCCTGTTTTGTTGACTGTACTGTGTTTTTTTGGTATACTTGCTTGTGTGTGAAATTGTATTGGATAGAGAGAGGTGCGGGAATGAAGAAGCATAAAGTCAGTAAGCTTGGTCTTAAGTACATGGCAAGTACATTATTTCCGGCACTTTTTGTTCTCGTTGTTGCGTCTGTTGTATGTTACAGTGTTGTGTCCCAGAACAGGATCAGTATGATCAATCAGGGGGTACAGGAGCAGGCGGCTGCAAAGAATTCCGAAGTTAATGAAGCAATAGATAACGTTGCCGGTATGATCGGTTTTGAAGATGGCTATGACGTGATGTATAATTATATGGTTAATTATGACTCCAGACAAAAGATTTATTTTCAGACTAAGGCTGTTAAGCTGATGAATGATTATGCGGCATTTGATAAGAGTATAATTACATCATCGTGGATATCCATATTCGATAAGCATTACTTCCAGAGTGATGAATACTGTAATTACGTGAATAATTCAGTTACGGATTTTTCAGAGTATGCATGGTACGATGTTAATATGCTTAATGTGGGTGAGATATATAAGTCTAAGGCATATGTTACGGATATTAACGGGTCTGAGGACAATGACAGGGTCATAAGTGTCGTAAGCCCGGTTTTTGACAGGAAGACTAATGTATTAATAGGTGCATATGGAATTGACATATCAATGAGATATATTAATAAGCTTTATGTACTTGAAGGTTATGATACGGCAATTGTATTCATTCTTGATCAGTCCGGTGAACTGCTGTACTTTTCTGATGGTGTAACAAGTGAGAGGTATGAATATGCTGAAAAGTTTATCAGTGATACTGATATAACCAAGAGGAAGGAAGTAACTTTCAGGGACAAAAAGTACAGACTGGTAACAGTCCGGGCAGTGGATAAGGACTGGAACATAGTCTATATGATAGACCGTGATAAGGTTGCCGGCAGTGTTAATAAGATTGCCCTGCCTCTTTTGGTAACGTTTCTTATTGCGGCTGTTATCCTTACGGTTGTTATGACCATATTTATTGTGAGGTTTGTTGAGAGGGTCAGGCTTGTGACGAAAAGCACAAGGGATATTGCCGATGGTAAGTATGATAATAGGATGACAGTTGACAGTGATGATGAGTTTGGCGAGCTTGCGTTGGCATTCAATGAGACGATAGATACACTTAAGCATATTGCGGAATATGATGATACAACTAAGGTATATAATATATCTACATTTTATAACATGGCTGAAAGGCTTATTAAGTCTAATGCTGATCCTGCAAGAAAGTATGCCATTGTCAGGCTGGATATTGACCATTTCAGGATAATTAACGATCTGTATAACTGGCATGTGGGCAATAATATACTGCTTCATATTGCAGACTGCATTAACAGGTACCTGCCTGAGGACAGTATATGTGGAAGATTATCGGGTGACATTTTTGTAATGTGCATTAAGCACACTGACAAGTGTGAGCTTGAGTCGGTTCTGCTTAATATAAAAGAAGACATTGTAAAATATGATATTATGGTAGAACTTAATCCGCATTTTGGAATATATCTTGAGGCGGAAAAGGATATCCCCGTATATCTCATGTGCGATCGTGCCGGGGTTGCGCTTAGTGTGATAAAGGGTAATCTTCTCAATACATTTTCATATTATGATAATGCGATAGGAAGAAAGAATACTGATATTAAGTTTATTGAGACCAATATGCATAGTGCAATTGAACAGAACCAGTTCTTTATCCTGCTCCAGCCTAAGTGTGATATGGTCACAGGCAGGGTTGTAGGTGCGGAAGCCCTTGTCAGATGGGAACATCCTGAAAAGGGACTTATAAGACCTGATATGTTTGTTCCTATATTTGAAAAAAATGGTTTCATTATATCGCTTGATGAATTCGTATGGGAAGAGACATGTAAGCACATCAGTAAGTGGATTAAGATGGGATTGAAGCCGGTTCCTGTGTCTGTTAATGTTTCAAGGGTTCATATATATGATAAGCATTTCGTTGAGAAGGTTGTTAACCTTGTGAAGAAGTACAACATTCCGCCAGAACTACTTGAGCTTGAATTTACGGAGAGTGCACTGCTTGATGATATAGATGAATTGTACCATCTGATGGAGCGGCTGAAAGAGAATCATTTTGTATTGCTGATGGATGATTTTGCTTCGGGATATTCCTCGCTTAATACATTAAAGTCAGCACCATTCGATATAGTTAAGCTTGATAAGGAATTTATCAGCGAGATATGTAACAGTGAGAGGGACAGATTACTGGTTTCAGGTACTGTATCCCTTATTAACAGTCAGAATATGGATATTGTTGTTGAGGGTGTTGAGACAAAAGAGCAGGTTGAAGCACTTAAGGAGGCAGGATGCCGTGTTGCACAGGGTTATTATTATTCGAGGCCGGTTAATGTTGCCGCATTTGATAAGCTGGCATTTGATTAATAATATAATATGATGCCAGGGTTCCAAGGTCTTTCGCCCATATGAGCATAAAAGTGGGATGATAATCCCACGATATGCGAATATTGGGTAGGACTTTGGGAGTGCGAAGCACGGAACAATCCGTAGGCATCAAAGTCGGGGGCTTTTGACCCCGACATCATAATATATAATTTATTAATATAGAAGGAGGACTATATTTATGTCAATTGAGGTTAAAAAGATTACAGATCCAGCATTTAGAAAGTACGCAAGGGTAATTACAGATTATGACTGTACAGAGCTTATTGCCAGGATGGAGGCTACACCAATGCCTGGTGACGAAGTTATATATATTGCTTCTGATCCTGTGCTTGAAGCACTTCCTATTGGAAAGGAGTTCAATGACAGCCTGTATGGTGGAATGCCTGCGGAGATCGGATACTGCAATGGTAATAACAGCCTGCTTAATGCAGTCGAGTATCACAGATCATCAGAGTACAATATTGCATGTACGGATGCAATAATGCTATTTGGATGCCAGCAGGATATTGAAGAAGATAATACATATGATACATCTAAGATCGAAGCATTCCTTCTTCCGGCAGGAACAATGATCGAGTGTTATGCAACAACACTTCATTATGCACCATGTGGCGTTGGTGGAGAGAGCTTCAGGGTAGTAATCGTGCTTCCTGCAGAGACTAATTATGATCTTGAGGTTGTTCCTTCGGCAGCAAAAGAGGACAGACTTCTTACTGCGAGAAATAAGTGGCTCATTGCACATCCGGATGCAAAGATTGAGGGTGCTTACAACGGACTTAAGGGTGAGAATATATCTGTATTGTAATGAATAACAGATATATATTGGCATCGGCATCGCCGCGTAGAAGGGAAATCCTGGCTCAGGTCGGGATTTCCTTTGAGGTTATGGCTGGTAATGTGGAAGAGGTCATAACTGAAACTATTCCGGAACGCATGGTGATGGAGCTTGCCGCGTTAAAGAGCAATGATATACGTAATAAGCTGCAGGATAACCCATGTGGTAAAGGGTATGATAATATATATGTGATCGGCGCGGATACAATGGTTTTTTGTAATAACATACATATGGGCAAACCTAGCTCATATGAGCAGGCCTTTGATATGATCAGAATGCTCCAGGGTAACACTCATCAGGTTATTACCGGGGTATGTGTTAATGAACTGATTTCAGGCAGGCAGGTTACTTTTGCTGAAACGACTAATGTTAATGTTGTGCCAATGAGTGACAGCCAGATACATGAATATATCGGTGTTGGTGAGAGCATGGATAAGGCAGGCGCATATGCGGTGCAGGGATATTTTTCAAGATATGTAAAAGGTATTGAGGGTGATTATTTTAATGTAGTCGGATTTCCTGTGTGCAGATTTTTTACGGAGATCAGCCGGATATAATGAGAGAATAAAAAGCTGTTTTTTGCAGATACTATCTTCAATTATTAATGATAATAATATGAGGAGGAAAAGTTAATGCATAAAATAGCTTTTTATGATTCAAAGATATATGATAAGGAAAGCTTTGACAATGTTTCACACAGTGGAATCGACATAAAATACCTTGAGAACAAGCTGAACCAGGATACAGTGAGGCTTGCGGAGGGCTGTGATGCAATCTGTGCATTTGTAAATGATGTTATAGATAAGAATGTAATAGATAATCTTGCGGCAATGGGTATAGGGCTGATAGCGATGCGGTGCTCGGGATTCAATAATGTTGACCTGCATTCGGCAGAGGCGGCTAAGATTACTGTGGTGAGAGTTCCGGGATATTCACCATATGCAGTTGCTGAGCATGCAATGGGACTGCTTTTATGCCTTAACAGAAAGATCCATAAGGCATATTTCAGAACGAGGGATTTTAATTTTGCATTAAATGGCCTGACAGGCTTTGACCTTCACGGAAAGACTGTAGGAATAATAGGTACCGGAAAAATAGGTAAAATATTTGCAGAGATATGTGAGGGCTTCGGGATGAATGTTATCGCATATGACGTATACCCTGATAAAGAGTCCGGAATAAATTACATGACTAGGGAGGAATTATTTAAGGAAAGCGACATTATATCCCTCCATTGTCCGCTTACTGATGAGACTAGGCATATTATTAATTCTGAGACAATTAAGATTATGAAGAAGGGTGTATATATTATCAATACTTCAAGAGGCGGACTGGTTGAGAGTGAATCATTATATAATGCCATCCGGGATGGCAGGGTTGGTGCAGCCGGACTTGATGTATATGAAGAAGAATCGGAGCTTTTCTTTGAAGACTGCTCCAATATGATTATCAGGGACGATATCCTGAAGCTGTTTTTATCACTGCCAAATGTACTTGTAACCTCCCATCAGGCATTTCTTACAAAGGAAGCACTTAATAATATAGCTGAATGTACAATTAATAATATTAATGCATATTTTGAGGGCGCCGTGTTGGAAAATGAGATAACTGCTTGATATTTCAGGTATTTAGGTATATAATAACTTTTGATGTAAATACTACTTGTAATACAATTAATACTCTATCGGAGGGAAAGTTATGATTATACCATATTCAAAAATGTCAAAAGAACAACTTGAAGAAGAATACAGCAGGGTTAAGAAAAGCTATGATGAATACAAAGCAAAAGGGCTTAATCTTGATATGTCCAGGGGAAAGCCGGCTCCTGAACAGCTTGACCTGTCACTTCCTATGCTGGACATTGTTGACAGTAATGCAGACTATAATGCCGGAATAGACTGCAGGAATTATGGTGGACCTGAAGGCTTGCCGGAAGCAAAGAAGCTGATGGCAGATATGATGGGAGTATCCCCTTCCAATGTTATTATTTTTGGTAATTCAAGTCTTAATATAATGTTTGACCTTATATCGACAGCTATGAATAAGGGAATAATGGGTGGAACTCCATGGGGTAAGCTTGACAGGGTTAAATTTTTATGTCCTGTACCGGGATATGACAGACATTTTGCTATTACAGAGTACTTCGGAATTGAGATGATCAACATACCGATGTCGGCAGACGGCCCTGACATGGACATGGTTGAAGAATATGTCAATAATGATCCTGAAGTTAAGGGAATCTGGTGTGTGCCTAAGTACTCTAACCCTCAGGGCGTAACATATTCAGATGAGACTGTTAAAAGATTTGCTGCACTTAAGCCGGCGGCAAAGGATTTCAGGATAATATGGGATAATGCATATGTGGTCCATCACATTTATGAGGATAAGCAGGATGAGCTTTTGAATATACTTGAAGAGTGTGAAAAGTGCGGTAATCCGGACATGGTATATATGCTTGCTTCAACATCTAAGATTACATTCCCGGGAAGTGGTATTTCTGCACTTGCTGCATCAGAGAATAATATCAGTGATGTAATGTCAAGGATGAAATGGCAGACAATCGGCCACGATAAACTCAACCAGCTAAGACATGTAAGATTCCTTAAGGATCTTGACGGAATTAAGGCTCATATGTCAAAGCACGCAGATATAATAAGGCCAAAATTTGAGATGGTTCTTGATATTCTTGATAAGAATCTTGGCGGACTTGGTATTGGGGAATGGATAAGGCCTAATGGAGGATATTTTATATCATTTGAATCACTTGACGGCTGTGCCAGGGCAATAGTTGTAAAGGCAAAGGAAGCCGGGGTTGTAATGACCGGGGCAGGAGCAACGTACCCATATCATAATGATCCTAAGGATTCTAATATACGTATTGCCCCGACGTATCCTTCTGTTGATGACTTAAGGACAGCTGCTGAACTGTTTACGGTATGTGTTAAGCTTGTATCACTTGAGAAGTACCTTAACATCTGATATGGCAATGCATGGACCGGCATATATTTTTTAAGATGGTGAATGTATAAATATGGCAATCAATTATCAGAAAGAGCTAGATAAGCTTATAGCTGATTTGAATAACAGACCTGCCTTGCTGCTGCATGCATGCTGTGCTCCATGCAGCAGTTATTGTCTTGAATATCTTACGCAGTATTTTGATGTAACAGTCTATTTTTATAATCCGAACATATCTGAATCAGATGAATACAGGATGCGGAAGGAGGAGCTTAAAAGATTCGTATCAGAATATACGTTTGAAAATGAGGTAAGGATTATTGAAGGGGATTATAATCCTGATGAATTCTATCAGGCTGCAAGAGGACTTGAAAAATGTCCTGAGCGTGGAGAACGCTGTATGAAATGTTATGGACTGAGGCTCAGAAAGACGGCATTGCTTGCAAAAAAGCTTAACAGTGATTATTTTTGCACAACATTGTCTATAAGCCCTCTTAAGGATGCTGCGGCAATTAATGAAATCGGATACAGACTTGAAAAGGAAACAGGAGTCAGCTGGCTGCCTTCTGATTTTAAGAAAAAGGAAGGATATAAGAGAAGTATTGAGCTTTCAGGCGAATATGGCCTGTACAGACAGAATTACTGTGGGTGTATATTCTCTAAGAACCAGCAATTATAAGAATAATAATATAAAAAAATAGTTAAAAATTATTAATTAAAAAAAGGATATACCTTTTTTTTGTTGTATCTTTATAATATGGGTGAAAATTTGTGTTGTTCCTAAAGAGGGAGGGCAATATGAATATAAGACAGATGTTTGAAGAAAGAGAACATGAGTTATTAAGTCCTTATGCCGCATTCAGTGATATGTCACGAGGAAGGGCAAGGGAAGAAGAACCCTGTGACATAAGGCCGGTATATCAGAGGGACCGTGACAGGATAATTCATTCAAAGTCATTCAGAAGACTTAAGATGAAGACACAGGTGTTTCTTGCCCCACAGGGAGACCATTACAGGACAAGGCTTACACATACGCTTGAGGTATCACAGAATGCAAGGACTATTGCAAAGGCGCTGAGGCTTAATGAGGAGCTTACGGAGGCAATAGCACTTGGACATGATCTTGGGCATACCCCATATGGACATTGTGGGGAACGTGCACTTAATAAGCTGTGCCCGGATGGATTTACGCATAATGAACAGGGTGTAAGGCTTGTGGATGTTCTTGAAAAGGATGGCAGGGGAATGAATCTTACATATGAAGTAAGGGATGGAATACTTAATCACCAGACGGCAGGTAATCCATCTACATTAGAGGGTAAGATTGTAAGGCTGTCTGATAAAATTGCCTATATTAATTCAGATATAGATGATGCAATCCGTGCACATATACTTACACCTGATGCCATACCGGGATGCTACACAGATGTGCTTGGAAGCTCCCTGAAGCAAAGGCTGAATACGATAATACATGATATTATCCTGAACAGTGAAGGGAAAAATGATATATGTATGTCGCATGATGTTGAGGAAGCATTTCTTGGCCTTAGAAGATTTATGTTTGAGGAGGTATATACCAATCCTGTGGCAAAAGGCGAAGAGAAAAAAGCAATGCATGTTGTCGAACAACTGTTTGAATACTACATGGATCATGTTGATGAGATGCCGGAAGAATTTAAAGTGCTGATTGAAAATGGCACAACCACAGAAAGGGCAGTATGTGATTATATAGCCTGCATGACAGACCAGTATGCAACTAATATATACAAAGAACTTACAATTCCTAAGACATGGAATATAATGTGATGGGGGTGTAATGTTGTACTATCCTGAGGAATTAATTGAAGAGGTCAGAAACAGGAATGATATCGTTGATCTGATATCCTCATATGTAAGCATAAAAAAAAGAGGTGCCAATTATGTAGGACTTTGTCCATTTCACAGTGAAAAGACAGGCTCATTTTCGGTAAGCGGCAGTAAGCAGATGTACAAGTGCTTTGGCTGCGGTGCTGCAGGTAATGTGTTTACATTCCTGATGGAGTATGAAAGTATAACATTTCCGGAGGCAGTAAAGCAGCTTGCTGAACGTGCAGGCATAAGCCTGCCGGAGCATACAGCCTCTGAAGAGGATAAAAGGCGTTCTGACAGACGAAGGAGATTACTGGATATACACGCCGATGCTGCAAAGTATTATTATTCGATGCTGAGATCAGAACAGGGAAGCAGAGGGTATGAATATTTTAAAAGCAGACAGTTAACTGATGATACAATGAAAAAGTTTGCACTTGGATTCACCGGAAGAGGCGGGTTATACAGATTTCTTAAGAATCAGGGATATAATGATAATGAATTAAAGGATTCAGGTCTTATAACATTTGATGAAAAACGTGGTGCATACGATAAGTTCTGGAACAGGGTAATGTTTCCAATTATGGACGCCGGTAATAATGTTATTGCATTTGGCGGACGTGTCATGGGTGATGGTGAACCAAAGTATCTTAACTCACCGGAAACACTGCTGTTTGATAAAAGCCGCAATCTGTATGGATTTAATTATGCGAAGCATTCAAGTCAGAATTATTTTCTGCTGTGTGAAGGTTATATGGATGTTATCGCACTTCACCAGGCAGGGTTTGATAATGCGTGTGCTTCACTTGGAACCGCTTTTACAGGGCTGCAGGCAAACTGCATGAAGCGTGTCAGGCAGAAGGTGGTAATTACTTATGACAGTGACAGTGCAGGTATAAAGGCGGCATTACGTGCTATTCCGATCTTAAAAGGGGCAGGGATATCAGTCAGGGTTCTTAATATGAAACCATACAAGGATCCGGATGAGTTTATAAAAAAACTTGGTGTGGAAGAATATCAGAAGAGGATAGACAATGCACGTTCAAGCTTTGATTTTGAACTTGATGTACTGGAGTCGCAGTATGATTTCAGTGACCCGGAGCAGAAGACACAGTTTTATAATGAAGCAGCAAAAAAGCTTCTTGCCTTTGAGGACGAGCTTGAGCGTGGGAATTATATCGAGTCAGTGGCAGTAAGGTATTCTGTAAGAACCGAGGATCTTAGGAATCTGGTAATAAAGCTCAGTGCCGAGTATGCGGGGATGCCTGTTAAGACAGTTGTATCCCGGGAGAGGAAAAAGGCAGTAAAGGAAGATGGCAATACACAGGCACAGGAGATATTATTAACCTGGATTGCTAATGAACCCGGAATTATAGATAAGATAAAGCCTTATATAGGCAAAGAGGATTTTACCGAAGAGCCATACAGTACGATTGCGGCAATGGTGTTCGGGCAATATGAGCAGGACCATACAGTAGTAGCGGCGAGAATACTTAACCATTTTGAGGAAGCACAGGAACAGCAGAAGGTTGCAGCAATTTTTAGTAATGGAATGCCGGTAGATGAATTTGACAGGCTTGAGAGAGAGAGAGTTATCAATGAAATAGTAAAGCGCATAAGACAACAGAGTATCGACCATATTACCAGGAGTGCAAAAAGGCCTGAAGAGCTTCAAAAGGCTATAGCAATGAGGGTTGATTTGCAAAAAATGCATATTTCTCTGTAGGTTGGTTAACTTATTAAAAGACAGGAGGACATGTTACATGGATGAGAACATGACAAAATTTAACGAAAAAATCGCGGAGCTGCTGGAGATTGCCAAGAAGGAAAAGAATGTTCTTGTGCAGGAGGAGATTGAGGCTCATTTTAAGGATATGGATCTGACTCCTGATAAAATGGGTGTCATATGTGAATATCTGGAAAAAAATGGAGTGGATATTTTGAAGACAACAGGCGATACGGACGTTGATGATGACATTATTCTTGAAATGGAAAATGAAGAGGAAGAAGAGGATCTTGAGAATATTGATCTGTCTGTTCCTGATGGTGTAAGCATTGAAGATCCTGTCAGAATGTACCTTAAGGAGATTGGTAAGGTGCCTCTGCTTAGCGCGGAGGAAGAGGTTGAGCTTGCAAAAAGAATGGAGGAGGGTGACGAGGAGGCTAAGAAGCGTCTTGCAGAAGCAAACCTGCGTCTTGTTGTAAGTATTGCAAAAAGATATGTCGGCCGTGGAATGCTGTTCCTTGACCTTATCCAGGAGGGCAACCTCGGACTTATAAAAGCTGTTGAGAAGTTTGATTATAAAAAAGGATATAAGTTCTCGACTTATGCCACATGGTGGATACGTCAGGCGATTACGAGGGCTATTGCTGACCAGGCACGTACAATACGTATACCTGTCCATATGGTTGAGACTATCAATAAGCTGATCCGTGTACAGCGTCAGCTCCTTCAGGAGCTTGGCCGTGAACCATATCCTGAAGAGATTGCAGAAGAGATGGGACTTCCTGTTGAGAGAGTAAGGGAGATACAGAAGATATCGCAGGAGCCTGTATCACTTGAAACCCCTATCGGTGAAGAAGAGGATTCACATCTTGGTGATTTTATACAGGATGACAATGTACCTGTACCGGCCGATGCAGCTGCATTTACACTTTTGAAGGAACAGCTTGCCGAGGTTCTTGGTACACTTACTGAAAGGGAGCAGAAGGTATTACGGCTCAGGTTTGGGCTTGATGATGGCAAGGCACGTACCCTTGAGGAAGTTGGAGGGGTGTTTGAGGTTACCCGTGAGAGGATCAGACAGATTGAGGCTAAGGCCTTAAGAAAACTCAGACATCCAAGCAGAAGCAGAAAGCTTAAGGATTATCTTGATTAGCAGGGAGTATATTGTATAATGCAGATATCAGAAAGATTAAAAGCTATTGCGGAATGTGTCCACAGGGGAACGGTAGTAGCTGATGTTGGCTGTGACCATGGCCTGACATCAATATATCTTTTGAAAAATAATATTGCAGATTATGTGATAGCAAGTGATATTAATGAAGCTCCATTAAAGCAGGCAGCGGAAAATATTAAAAGATATGGCCTGACGGAAGGACAGGATATAACACTGGCAGTATCGGATGGTATTAAGCATCTTGCAGGATCTGACGGGGTCCGGGTTATACTGGCCAGCGGTATGGGCGGCAGGCTTATTATTGATATATTAAAGGAATTAAAGAATAAGCCTGATGTGGAAAATAATATAGGGCAGCTCGTTCTTTCACCGCAGTCAGATATACATAAGGTAAGGAAGTATCTGGTTAATTCCGGATATAACATATATGATGAGAAAATGTTAACAGATGGGGGAAAATACTATACAGTTATATGTGCACAGCCCGGCTGTCCGCATGGATACAGGGAATATGAGTACAGATATGGAAAAGTATTAATAGAAAAGAAGGACAGTGTCCTGTATGAATATTTAAGGACAGAGCTTGATAAAAAGAAGAAGATCATTGCTGATATCCGGTCACATGCTGACAGTAATGTAAGGTTATCGGAGACGGCCGGTAGTCTTAAAAAAGATATTTCAGATATTGAGATTATACTTGGAATGTACGACATATAAAAGAGGGGGTATTATTATGGGTAATGCAGATGTAAAAATCGGAGATGAGATCGTATGCTTTGATTCGACAATTAAGATTGCAGAGATTGCAAAAAAGTATGCTGACAGATACGAACATGATATTATTGCAGTATATAGAAATGGAAAAGTAAGTGAGCTTAATAAGGTTCTTGGATATGCTGACAGCCTTGAATTTATTACGACAGATACTGTAGTTGGCCATAAGGTATATGTGCGTGGAACCGTAATGATGCTTTTAAAAGCATTATACGAGGTTATTGGCGCAGATGTGATTGATAAAGTAAGGGTTGAGGCTTCCATCGGCCGTGGCTATTACTGTGAGATAGAGGGTAAGGAAGATATTGACATAAGAAAGCTCCTTCCTGTTGTTGAAGACAGGATGAAGGAGTACGTTGAAAGGGACATAGAATTTTCCAAGAAAAATATTGATACTGATTACGCGGTTGAATTATTCTCTTCACTTGGAATGAAGGATAAAGAAAAGCTTTTCAGATACAGAAGGGCATCAAAGGTTAATATTTATAATCTTGATGGATATATTGATTATTTTTATGGTTCTATGCCGCTGTCAACAGGTATATTGAAGTATTTTTCACTTGACACATATAAAGACGGCTTCGTGCTTACAGTACCTGAGATGGAGGAGCCTGAGAACCTGAAGCCGTTCAATGACAGTCCTAAGTTCTATACTATATTAAAGGAATCCAATGACTGGAGCCGTGCAATGAAGATAGATACTGTCGGGGCGCTTAATGATGCAATTGCAGATGGCAGGATAAATGACATAATAATGATACAGGAAGCACTTCATGAGAAAAAGATCGGTGATATTGCTGCGCATATAGCTGCTGACAGTAATAAGAAGATTGTTCTTATTGCAGGACCGTCTTCATCAGGTAAGACAACCTTTTCACACAGGCTTTCAATACAATTATCAACACTTGGACTTACACCGCATCCGATTCCGGTTGATGATTATTTTGTTAACAGGACTAATACTCCGCTTAATGAGGATGGAAGTTATAATTACGAATGTCTTGAGGCACTTGATGTTGAGCAGTTTAATAAGGATATGACAGCGCTTCTCCGTGGGGAGCGTGTGGAGCTGCCTGCGTATAACTTTATTACCGGTGAGAGGGAGTACAAGGGCAAATATAAGCAGCTTGGCCCTGATGACATTCTTGTTATTGAGGGAATTCATGGACTTAATGATAAGTTAACTTATTCCCTGCCAAGAGAAAGCAAGTTTAAGATATATATCAGTGCATTGACACAGCTTAATATAGATGAACACAACAGGATACCTACAACTGATGGAAGGCTGCTTAGAAGAATTGTAAGGGATGCAAGAACACGTGGCAGTGATGCTGCTAAGACAATATCAATGTGGCCGTCTGTAAGAAATGGTGAGAACAGATACATTTTCCCATATCAGGAGGATGCAGATGCAATGTTTAATTCTGCCCTCATATATGAGCTTGCAATCCTTAAGCAGTATGCAGAGCCGCTATTATTTAAGGTTGACAGGGATTCAAAGGAATATGTTGAAGCAAAGAGACTGCTTAAGTTCCTGGATTACTTCCTTGGCGTAAGCAGTGAGGATATCAATCATAATTCAATCCTCAGGGAATTTATCGGCGGAAGTATTCTGCCGGTATAAGCCGGGTGGTTATGCGCCGGGCAGTACAGATTGGGGCTTTTGCCCCCAACATTATAATATACATTAAGTTAATATTATGAGCAGCACAGGTGATCGCGGCTGCAGGTGTCGAAAGACCGCAGGTGAGGAAAGTCCGAGCTTCACAGGGCAGGATGCCGGATAACGTCCGGTGGAGGTGACTCCCAGGCCAGTGCAACAGAAATATACCGCCAGGTTTTACCTGGTAAGGGTGGAAAGGCGAGGTAAGAGCTCACCGCCATACTGGTAACAGTATGGGCACATGTAAACCCCATCCGAAGCAAGACCGAACAGAGAGCTATACGGCGGCCCGTCGTGCTTTCGGGTAGGTCGCTTGAGCCTGCTGGTAACAGCAGGTTTAGATAGATGATCATCCAAGACAGAACTCGGCTTATAGTGCTGCTCATTTTATTATATATTTCTATCAGACAGAGTGGATAATTGAGAGGTGTAGTAATGAATGAACGTCTGAAACAGCAGATGGAATTTATCTTGGAGATAGATAAGCTTAAAAGCATTACAAGACAGACTTATATTGCTGACGGCACACGAAAAGAAAATGATACTGAGCATTCGTGGCATCTTGCAATGATGGCCCTGTTGCTTTCCGAACATTCATCAGAGGACATAGATGTATTAAGGACAATGGCAATGGTACTTATCCACGACATCATTGAGATTGATGCCGGTGACACATATGCATATGATGAAAAAGGGAATGAGACAAAGCGTGCACGGGAGCTTGCGGCAGCCGACAGGATATTTAATATTCTTCCAAAAGACCAGGCAGATTATATAAGAGGGCTTTGGGATGAATTCGAGGAGCGAAAAACACCGGAAGCAAGGTTTGCTAATTCGCTTGACAAGATCCAGCCGGCTATGCTTAATGACGCATCGGGTGGAAAGTCGTGGAATGAGCATGAGGTGAACCTTTCACAGATACTTGGACGTAACAGATATACAAAGGATGGTTCAGGTGCACTTTGGGACTATACACTTACAAGAAGTATTATGCCAAATGTAAAAAAAGACAATATCAAGAATGATTACGATAACATAGACTATGAAAGATTTGAGCTTGCGTATGAACGTATAAGAACCATTAATCAGGATAACATGCAGATGCCGGAGGAATATAAAAGCTATTTTCTGGGTCTTGCAGATATGTTTAATACGTATTATGGCTGCTACCGCTATGTAACGGATAATAACTATAATTATGCCGCACCATTTTACAAATGGTACAAAGAGATACCGCAGGCGGAGCTGGATAAGCTTAATAAAGCTGTAAACCGTTACAGATACGACACCGGTTATTATGAACAGTCGTATGCAAATCCTGCTTTTGCCGTATCACAGCTTGGCAGGGAAAATGGTCAGCTGCTTTCATACCTGGCTTCACAGGCCAGCCTGCTTGGACCGTTATGCTTTGAGGGAAGATTATTTGAATTAACTGTATTTGCTGAATTGTATCTAGAAATATATGGCATACTTGAAAGTGAACCATTAGATAAGATTACAGGAATGGTTAAGTCTTCGATATATTATTTTATATATGATTATATGGAAGACTGTAATGAATTCAAGGTCAGGGATTCACTTGGAAAAGGTAATGATTATATAAAATATATAATTGATAATGCTGACATGTCAGACGAGAGGAGCCTTTATCTGTATGGTGAGAATATATCAGATAATGAGCTGGGTACATTCAGATATCTGGCATCGCTTCCTGAAGAAGAGATTAACTTATGCGCATCAACATATGTTAACGGTTATATAGAAAGCTTCAGGCTTGCCGGTATTGACTTGTCTGCAAAGCGCACAGTGCAGGTAAGGTATGCTGTCGGATTTGGCAGAATTGTAAAGGAGGCTGTACGTCTGTTCAGGGAAAATGGACTTGAGCCTGTATTTATGAGGAATGGGTCCGGAAGGTTTGGCAATAAGATGGAATCCACAGGCTGTATTGATACTAATCCACAGTTTGCGTATGACCACAGATATGACAATGCTTTATACTATAATAAGGCAATTAAAGACAGACAGCTCAGTACATTAAGACAGGCGTATGAAAAATATTCAGAGGAAGCAAAGGTATATGCAGGTCCGGCTGTGATTGAGTATTTTGGGGAGGAAAAGTTTGACCCTGTATTATGTGCAGATGCGTGTAAGCTTGATGAGAGCCAGGAGAAACTTGTAGTTGCTGCCGGGATAGAGGCTTCTAATCTGATCAATGAGTTTATTCCACATGATCAGTACAGCTTTACAATTATTGCGTTTCCACTTCCATCTATCGGTGACAGATACGAAGAGATATTTGGTGAGACAATAAAGCTTAATACGCTTGACAGTGGTATATATTCAGATATCCAGCAGAGTATTATCCAGGCGCTTGATGAATGCGGCCATGTTCTTATTGAGGGAATGGATGATAATAATACCAGGCTTGAGATCAGCCTGGCAGAGATAACTGACAGGGATAGCCAGACAAGGTTTCATAACTGCCTTGCCGACTGCAACATTCCGCTTGGTGAAGTATATACATCCCCGAAGCTTACGGGAACCAATGGCGTTCTTAATGTTAACAGGGTGTATATCAACGGACTGCAGTACAGAAATCTTATGCTTAATTTCCGGGATGGTCTTGTTACTGATTTTTCGTGCGATAATTATGATAATGAAATTGACAACCGTAATTATGTTGACGATAATCTTATAAAGCATCATAAGCTGCTTCCGATGGGGGAATTTGCTATTGGTACCAATACGCAGGCATATGTTATGGGAAAGAAGTTTGATATTGCTGATAAGTTGCCTATCCTTATTGCGGAAAAGACAGGGCCGCATATTGCAATAGGTGACACATGCTTTAGCATGTGTGAGGATATGCCGGTATATAATCCTGATGGAAAGGAAGTAATTGCAAGGGATAATGAGATAACACTGGCAAACCGCAGGGATAATCCGGCTGCTGCTTACAGGGGGTGTCATACGGATATCACGATTCCTTATAATGAGCTTGGAAAGATTGCGGCAGTATCAGAGGATGGTAAAGAAACCCTGATCATAAGTAATGGCAGATTCGTACTGCCCGGAACGGAAGAACTTAATAAGGTGCTTGACAATGATTAGATATATTAAATAATTTAAAAGGAGATAAAACAATGGCAAAAGTAAGTATTGTTATGGGAAGCGACTCAGATCTTCAGATAATGAGCCAGGCGGCAAAGGTGCTTGAGGATTTTGGAATTGAGTATGAGATGAAGATAATATCAGCACACCGTATGCCGGAGATTTTCGTTGAGTATGCAAAGGGAGCAAAAGACAGAGGCGTGTCTGTGATTATTGCAGGGGCAGGTGGTGCCGCACACCTTCCGGGTATGTGCGCAGCATTATTCCCATTACCTGTGATTGGAGTTCCTATCCATACGAAAACGTTAAGCGGTGTTGATTCATTATACTCAATTGTCCAGATGCCATCAGGAATACCTGTTGCAACAGTAGCGATTAATGGAGCAAAGAATGCGGGGCTTCTCGCACTTAAAATGCTTGCAATTAATGACAGCGGCCTTCTTGAAAGGCTTAATGGATATTCAGCCGGCATGAGGGATGATGTTGCAGCAAAATGTGACAGGCTCGAAGCAATTGGCTACAAAGAATACCTTAGCAATATGTAATTTTTATAAAGTGCACCCAGGTAGTCTGTAAAAGCTGCTTTGGGTGCATCACTGTCTGCGATAAGATTGACAGAGCCAAGTGTATTGCCGTTATAGGAATATTCGATTTTTCCTACAACATCGCCTTTGCAGACAGGGGCGGCAGCTGCTTCATTAACGATCAATTTCTTTTCTACAGCAGTAGTATCTTCGTTATTGGTAAATGTGTATGAAAATGAGGCTTCGGGGCGTATTATTATTTCTTTTGTCATACTTCCCTTTACGGGAATCTTATGACATCCAAAATTTTCTATAGAATCTGTATAGAGCTTACAGTTGGCGAATCCAAGGTCTAACAGCCTGGCTGCCTCGCTGAAACGTGCTTTATGGTCAGGAGCAGCCATTATGACAGATATAAGATCCATGCCATCCCTTCTTGCTGTAGCAGACAGGCAGTATTTTGCCTTGCTTGTGGAACCGGTTTTAAGGCCTGTGATACCTTTGTAGCTCCGTATCAGCTTATTAGTGTTGGTCAGCCCGAATTCGCTTGTTACCCCTTTTGAATTGGTATGTGTGATCGAATCCATCCATACAGTTGAGTAGTCAGATATCTGTGGGTACTTTGTTACAAGCTCCCTTGACATAAGCGCAACATCATAGGCACTTGTATAATGCCCGGATTCTATTGTATCATCAAGACCATTACAATTCATAAAGTGAGTATGTTCCATGCCGAGTCCGGCAGCACGTTCATTCATTTTGCCTACAAATGTTTCCTCACTTCCTGCGATGTATTCTGCCATTGCAACAGCTGCATCGTTTGCACTCGCTATTGATATGCATTTGACCATATCATTTACCGTCTGTGTTTCGCCGGGTTCAAGATATACCTGTGAGCCTCCCATTGAAGCAGCGTATTCACTTACTGATACTGTATCTTCAAGGGTTATGTTACCTGAATCCAAAGCATCAAATATTAACAGTAATGTCATGATTTTTGTGATGCTCGCGGGAACAAGCTCCTTATCCTTGTTTTTTTCATACAGGACTGCACCTGTCTTACCTTCCATAACAACACATGCGTCAGCGGTAATTGAAGAAAGCTGTTCCGTTTCACCGGCTGCAGTTTCACATGTGGCTGTTAGGGAATTAGCAAGAAAAGAGACTGCGGTAAGCAGTACCGCGATACATTTTTTGAATTTATGGGAAGAAATGTTCATTGGAATACTCCCTTTGGATGACTATATTACAATATAATCATTTATCAATAAAAATATGAATAAAATAAAAATGATTATTAATTAAGCCGGGGTCATATTGTTTCAGCCGGGTACATATATATGTATAAGCTTAAGCAAAAAGGAGAGTGTGTATGGATAATTATAATGTTTATCATGACATTAAAAGTCGTACCGGTGGAGAAATATATATTGGCGTGGTTGGACCTGTAAGGACAGGCAAATCAACATTTATTAAGAACTTTATGGATCTGCTTGTTATCCCTAATATCGAAGATGTTAATATTAAGGAGAGGGCTATTGACGAGCTGCCACAGTCTGCATCAGGCAGAACAATAATGACAACTGAACCAAAGTTTGTACCTAGTGAAGCTGCAGTAATTAAACTGAATGAGGATTGTGAGGTGAAAGTAAGGCTTATTGACTGTGTGGGATTTATGGTTGATGGTGCAGCGGGACATATTGAGGATGAACATGAAAGGATGGTAAAGACCCCATGGTCAGATGACAGCATCCCATTTTCGCAGGCTGCGGAGATTGGTACAAGAAAGGTCATCAACGAGCATTCAACGGTCGGGGTTGTGGTCACTTCTGACGGAAGCTTCGGTGAACTTTCAAGAAGCTCATATGAAGCGGCAGAAAAGCCGGCGGTCACGGAGCTTAATAATATAGGAAAACCATATGTAATAATACTGAATACATCAAGGCCTTATTCAGAGGAAACGGCTGCCCTTGCAGAGAGTATGATGGAAGAATATCATGTATCTGTAATACCTGTTAACTGTGAACAGATAAAAAAGGATGATATAACCAACATTATGAATAAGCTTCTCATGGAGTTCCCTGTTACAAGGATAAACTACTATATCCCAAAGTGGGTAGAAATGCTTTCAATGGAGCATGAGCTTAAGCAGAACCTTGTAGGGAATATAAAAAATAATATGAAAAAAGTAAATGCACTTAAGGATATGGGCAATTATAATTTTGAGTATGAGGGTGATTACATAACAGGGTACAACATTAAGAATTACAGCCCTGAAAACGGCGTGGTCAATATAGGGATTGAATTTGACGAATGCTATTATTATAAGATAATCAGTGATATTACCGGCCTTGAGATTGATGGGGAATATAAGCTTCTCAGTACCCTCAGGGAGCTTGCATCAGGAAGAAACAGTATAAGCAAGATAGAAAATGCACTTGATAAAGTTAATATAACTGGTTATGGTGTCGTATCGCCCCTTATGGAGGAGGTTCAGATAGAGGAGCCTGAGATTATTAAGCATGGCAATAAATATGGGGTTAAGATACGGGCTGTATCACCGTCGATCCATATGATAAAGGCGAATATCGAAACAGAGATTGCCCCTATTGTCGGGACGAGGGAGCAGGCGGAGGATCTTATCAATTATATTAATGACAGTGAAAATCCTGACGGAATATGGGATACTAATATTTTCGGCAAGACGGTCAGGCAGCTTGTAGAGGATGGGATATACGGAAAAATCAACAAATTAACTGATGAAAGCCAGGTGAAACTTCAGGAGACGATACAGAAGGTTATAAATGACAGTAATGGCGGTCTTGTGTGCATTATAATATAACAGTTCTACTAAGGTAGATGAAAAAACTTAAATAATTCTTAACAAATTATATCCTGAGGCTCAGGGAATGTTGAAAAATGGACGTTTCAGGGCAGTTAACACTTTTGTAATTATTATATTGACAAATATAGTTATCATTGCTATACTATTCATGCAATGTAATAGATTTGTAACATTTCTTAATGATTACTGTTACGATGTTAATTTTGGAGGATATTATGTTTAAGAATTCATTTATAAAGAGGCTTGCTGTGACAGGAGCTGCAGGTGCACTTATTGTTTCATTCAGTATTACGGGATTATCTTCGGTAAGGGCCGGTATGATGGCAACAGAAGAACCGGTTGCAGGTATTAATATATCTTTGGAGAAGTTTGTACTGGCAGAAGTTGAGAGAGGAGTTATCAATCCTTTTATCGGACTTGATGAGGCTGCGGTTTCACAGCAGGATGCATCTGCTGCAGCGGATGATGGAACTATTACAGCAGCAGAGCCTGAGGCGGGGATTGAGGCTGGGACAGGAGAGCAGCAGCCTGAGGATGTTGATGAGGGTGATGAGGACGAACCGATCGATGAGCATGTTAAGCTGAATCTTAATTATGACAGGCTTGGTATTGCCAAGGTTGATACGTATCTTAATGTCCGTGCCAAGGCTGATAAGGGCAGCAAGGTTGTAGGTAAGCTTACTAAGAATGCAGGATGTCATATATATAATATCAAGAAGGGATGGGCTAAGATCGTATCCGGTAAGGTTAAGGGATATGTTAAGGCATCTTATCTTGTAAAGGATGAGGAAGCAGAAGCAATGGCTATGAAGGTTGGTAAAAAGGTTGCCACTGTTCTTGCACAGGGTCTCAGAGTACGTGCACTCCCTTCAACTGATTCAGCAATATACAGTGTTCTTTCTCAGGATGAGGACTTTGTTATCCACAAGGAGAAGCTTAATCAGGAATGGATGGATAAGTTTATTAAGAAGCACATTAAGAAGGCCGAGCTTAAGAAGGTTGATTATGACAGTATGATCGCTGATTTTGATAACTGGGTATGTATCAGTGTGGATAGTGATTATGCATTTGTTTCTAAGGAATATATTGAGATATCATACAAGCTTAACAGGGCAGTTAAGATTGGGGAGCTGGCTACAGACGGTTCAAGCGGAGTATCATCAACAAGAGCTTCTCTTGTAGAGTATGCAAAGCAGTTCCTCGGTAACAGATATGTATATGGCGGAACAAGCCTTACCAATGGTACTGACTGTTCAGGATTCTCAATGAGGGTATTTGAACATTTCGGATATGGTCTTCCTAGGACTTCAGGAAGCCAGGCATCATCAACCAAGAGCATTAAGGGCAGTGATGCAAGACCTGGAGATCTTTTCTTCTATGGAAGTGGTGGACATGTTAACCATGTAGCTATCTATATCGGAAGCGGAATGGTTATCCATGCAAGTAATCCAAGCTCAGGAATTAAGATTTCTAATGCTTATTACCGTAGTCCTGTTAAGATTGGACGAGTTATCAGTGACTGATAATAATATTTCATATAAGATATTGTAATATAATATGTACTGTATGGCTGTTGCAGATATTGCTGTGACAGCCAATTTTCACATATAACAGGAGAATGTTGTTTATGAATGGAATTACTATTGTGGCAGTGGTAATACTGCTGGTGGTGTTGCTTATAATCAAGTCAGTATATGATGCAGTTAATGACAGGAAGAAAATGATGGAACGCCTTATGGATGAATGGGGCAGGGCTAAGGACATAGAATATGCGCCGGGTAAGATTGATTCGATAAAAAAGTTTTATCTGAAGGATTATGCGGAAACCGATGTTGATGATATCACATGGAATGATCTTGACATGGACGAGCTGTTTATGATGCTTAACCATACTGAAAGTGCGATGGGAGAAGAGGTTTTATACTCTATATTAAGACGTCCGGTTACTGATAAAGAAGAGATAAGATACCGTGACAGGCTGATCAGTTTTTTTTATGAAAATGAGGCTGACAGAATGGCGTTACAGAGCAGACTTGCGGAAATTGGAAGAAACAGGGTATTTTCGTTTTTTGAGTACTTCCAGAATATAGACAGCGTGAAGAGAGAAAACAATATATTACATTATATTGTTGATGCAGTCTGGCTTATAGGAATAGGAATGGTATTTGTGTCCGTTGAAGCTGCATTAATGATAATCGTAATGAATATTTTATTAGCAATAAGTACGTATTACAGACGGAAACTCCAGATTGATTCGTATTATTCGATTATTAATTATCTGTTGAAGATGCTTTATTCTGCTGATAAGATTGCCAGGCTTGAGATTAAGGGGGCAGAGAATGAGCTTGGAATGCTCAGAATTGCTATACGTAAACTTTCGGGTATCAGGCGTAATTCAGGAATAGTCCTTAATCCAAATGGTGGCAGTATTATTGATGTCCTTGTTGATTATGTGAGAATGCTGACGCATATTGACCTGATTAAGTTTAACAAAATGATCAGGTTAATTAACAGTAACAGGGATTCTATCATGGAGGTTCACAGGATCATTGGACTGCTTGATACCTGTATTGCAGCAGCTTCATTCAGGAAAATGCAGGAGGATACCGGATGGTGTGTACCTGTATTGACAGATGATAAAGTATTAGACGCTAAAGACATATACCATCCGTTTTTGGAAAATCCTATATATAACAGCTATAAATCAGACAGATGTGCACTTATCACAGGTTCTAATGCGTCAGGTAAATCAACATTTCTGAAAACCATGGCAATAAGTGCGATAATGGCTCAGACAGTTGCGACAGTGTGTGCCTCTGAATACAGGGCGTCATGTTACCGTGTTATGACTTCAATGGCTCTTAATGACAATATATTTAATAATAAAAGCTATTTTATTGTTGAACTTCAGTCACTGAAAAGAATTGTTGACTGTGAAAATGATACTCCGGTATTATGCTGTATTGATGAAGTGCTTCGTGGAACTAATACAATTGAAAGAATTGCGGCATCAGGCCGGATACTCAGGTCGCTGGCAAAGGCAGGAGTGTTATGTTTTGCTGCAACACATGATATAGAGCTTGCTTCTATACTTAATGAATATTATGACAACTATCATTTCAGGGAAAGGATAGTTGATGATAATATAGAGTTTGATTATATCCTGCATAATGGAAGTGCCGTTACAAGAAATGCTATTAATCTTCTCCAGATACTTGGATATGACAGGGATGTTGTGGAATCAGCAAGAGAAGATGCAGACTACTTTGAAAAGCAGGGCGTATGGAGAAAGATATAATTTCCATATGATATGAACAGTCCTTGTATATATTTCCTGTATATGGTTAATAATTGGAATATTAACTATGCACAGGAGTGGTACTATGAACAATAGAAAAATTAAAATATTGTGTATAACCGGTATTACTGCGGTTTCGATAATCCTTATTGTATCTGTCTTCTGGATATATTCTAAAAATGATGATAATATTAGTGATAATGAAGGTGTTCATTACAGAATATCAGCGGCAGGGGATGAAAATAAAGCCGGTGCCACCGGTACAAAAGCGCCGGTCCAGACTGTTGTGCCGGATAGTGATGGGGCAGAGTCTGACATCAGGATAAAGCCGGATACAAAGTATGTTCTTCAAAAGTTCTGCGTTGATAAGACTGATGGTGAGCAGTTTACCGAAGAGGAAATGCCGGTTCCTGCTGAAATCATTGCGCTTAATGAGGATGAGCTTCAGGATTATCTTGATGGATATATGGATAACCTGCCGTTAGAGGAGTACCTGAGTGGAATGATTTCATATGAAATCATATTATTTGATGAAGGTGAACTTATTTTGCGTAAGACATATAGTGGGGATATGAATGAAGATGAGTATTATATACGCGATGAAAATGGTGAGATTGTTGTATATTACAGTGACAGGCAGACCATATATGAATATACAGGGATACCTACAGAGGATTTATCAGACGCGGACAGAATCAAACTTGGTATAGGTTATTATGTGTCCGATGCAGAGGAGTTATATGCTTTGCTTGAAAGCTATTCAAGCTGATGGATGGAGACTGATATATGAAAAAAAGTGATATTATAATTGCCGGTGGTGGGGCTGCAGGTCTTATGGCAGCTTTATTTGCTGCAACGTATGTACCGGAGGGTACTAAGATTACAGTGCTTGAGCATAAGGATTCAGCCGGTAAAAAGCTGCTTGCAACAGGGAATGGAAGATGTAATTTTACTAATGACGTAATTGATGGGATGAGCTACAGGGGAAACGACAGCTCATTTGCATATAAGATAATTGGACAATATAATAAAGAATGGCTGCTTCAGACAATGCGTGATATCGGGATTGTCCATACCTCGGTCAATGGATATTACTATCCAAGGTCACTGCAGGCACGTACCGTTACTGACTGTATTATAAGTAAGCTTAATATATATGGTGTTGATATTATATGCGGTGCTAATGTATCCGGGGTGAAAAAGACAAAGACAGGGTACAGGGTACTATGTGATAATGACATTTATGAATGCACAAAGCTCATTATGGCCATGGGGGGCTGTACATACAGTAAGCTTGGCTCTGATGGAAGCGGATATGCTATTCTTAAGAATCTTGGGCATACAGTGACGGCGCTGTTTCCGGCACTGACAGGTCTTAAAGCGCGCGGGCTGGATTTTAAACATTGCTATGGGGTAAGGGCAAAGGGCAGTCTGACAGTATATGCTGATGGTGATAAGATAGCATGGACAGACGGAGAGATTCAATTTACTGAATATGGAATATCAGGTATACCGGTATTTCAGATAAGCAGATATGCATCATCGGCTGTCATAGGTAAAAGGAAGGTTACAATTGCAATTGATCTTGTTACAGAGTATACATATAATGAGCTTGTCAGGATATTAAGGGACATTGCAGACAGTAATCCGTATAAGACGGTTATAGAACTGTTGAATGGCCTGATTCCGCAAAAGCTTGCCGGTGCGATTCTTGGGACTGTAAAGATCAGGCCTGACAGGGAAGCAGGTTCATTTTCTGAAAAGGAGTTATACAGGATTGCTGAGATTGTTAAGAATCTGACAATTGATATTACCGGAGACTGTGGCTTTGATAAAGCACAGGTGACGGCAGGAGGCATTGCAACAGGGGAGGTAAATGCGGATACCATGGAGTCGAAGCTCTGCATGGGCTTATATATTGCAGGGGAGTTACTTGATATAGATGGCAGCTGTGGAGGATATAATCTGCATTTTGCTTTTGCAACAGGTGCGGCTGCCGGGATGAATGCAGCATTGGAAGTACAGAAGCAGTGCTGAATGCTGAATGGAAAGTACAGAGGCAGTACTGAAGGGAGCAGCTTTGGGATAAGAAAGCCTACTAATAAAAAGTCAAGTACTTTTTGAAGAAATTTAAGAATTGAAAAATAGGCACAAGAAATAGGCTACCCAAAACGGCTAGCTTAACGGAGGTGATAATCGTTTGATATTTAAGACTCTTCGATTTGAGATTGCTCTAAGTTGCGTAAGCACTCCTTAACCTTACCATAGTAGATTCGTAAGAATTTATTGGCACCAGCGGTCATGTAAACAAGGTATGGTTTTCCTTCAGCACGTTTTCTATCAAGGAACTGATAGACAGGTTCGTTTACAGGCTTGTTTTGAAGGTATGTGGACATCACTTGAAAAAGGGTCTTCCTAAGCCTTGTAGAACCGTTCTTTGAAGCACGGTTGCTTCGTTGCTTGAATTGTCCAGATTCATTTACACCAGGATCAACACCGGCAAATGCAGTGATAGCTTCTCGATGTGTAAAACGAGATACATCCCCGATTTCAGCAATCAACTGAGGTCCATAGGTTTCACCAACACCGTACATGCTCATTACGGTTTCGTATTCGGGGAGTGTAGAAGCAAGCTCATTCATTTCTTTACGAATGATTTCGATGTGTTCCGATGCCAAACGCAACTGTTGAATGCTTTGCTGAACAAGGAGTTTGTAAGATTTTTCCTTTGG